>CAZXLH010000001.1:0-74971 GCA_964641455.1 uncultured Eubacteriales bacterium
AAAGTCTAAAAATAAACAATCCTGATTGGGAGTATTTTTTGAAAAGAATTATTTCACCGGATTCAGCTCCTTTGGGATATGATTTTTTTAACCGGCAGCCTCTTTTATGCAGAGGCGGCGTCTGATACTTGCCCGGTTTGGCTATATCGTTTGGATTTGTCCAGTATGCTGGGGTAGGGAAGGTTTACGGGGTACCTGACAGTACCCCGCTAAAACATTTCGGAAAATCACTAATACCGATGCAAGTTGCTCTTATCGAGCATCTTAGTCAATTAAAACTTCACACAAGCCGCAGGCAACCGGAAGCATCTCTGATGCTCTGAAAACGTACTCAAACTCGGAAGTAGGAGCGTTACCGGAGTGAAGGCTTACAAAGGCTCGTATAGCTGCATTGGCCGGATTTGGGCATACGGCTACTTCCATATTTCCGGCCGGTGCTGTTAACACTGCATCCTGGGCGCAACATCCGCCTCCAATAGCTGTGAGAGTTTCTTCGTCTGTAAGCACCGGAGGACACTTACCTATGTCAAAGAGCCTGACAATTACGTCGATAGGCTCATCGCCAATATTTTGGACTTTTACGTTAATTGCATTGTTCTGTCCTGTTCGAACGAAAAACGGGCCGGTACTGATAGGCCCGCCAACAGCACCATCACCATTGTTGTTGCCGTTACAAACAAGTTGGTCAAGCTTTCTTTCGATTTCCATAATCTCACATTTAATTTCTTTGAGCCCGAACTTCTTGTTGGTCAAAATACACCAAATACGTTTAAGTAACTTCCAGGTGCGTAGTTGGCAGGGTTGACATGATATGCCGCCAGCGCCATCAATCCCATGGAGATAATTGCCAACCTGTTTGAGAATGAGCTGGATTTCTTCGATGTTCACTTTTGGCCCCCCCTCGTAGATATGCCTTAGGTATTCTATTGACAATGTATGCTGCTTAACATAATGGGTTACCAGGAGTGCCTGAATTTGCTTATATCGTTACCCAATATTTTAGGTGAAATATTGGGGCCCGTCCCCGATGTTTCAGTGATTGGTTTCATAAAATGGGAAACTTTTGATAAACTGAAGATGCGGAATGGTAGGTGTAATTTGTTAATAAACATTGGAGGGATCAGTATGTTATACGAGATTGTAAGCGATTTTCCTAATGAGATCTTCGACATGCAAAAACCCCCATGTATTTCTCTTTACCAACCAACACATCGACACAGGCCTGATAATAAGCAAGATCCAATACGATTTAAGAACTTGGTTCAGAAAATAGACAATTCTCTAAAGCAGAAATATCCGAATAAAGAAATTGATGCTATCATGGAGCCTTTTCGCGCTATATCTGAAAACAGGATTTTTTGGGAGCATGCTTTAGATGGACTGGCTGTGCTTTCTACCGAGGGGAAATGTATAGTCTATTTGCTACAACGGCCTGTCAAGGAACTAGCCGTTGTTGCTGACAGTTTTCACATCAAACCATTAATACGGGTTTTTCAATCGGCAGATCGTTATCACCTCTTAGGGTTAAGCAGAAATGAGTTCACTTTGTATGAAGGCAACCGGTATGGGTTTGAAGAGATTGAACTTGATCCTGAGATACCCACGACCGCTAAAGAGATCTTAGGTGAAAAGAGCACGGAACGTTATGTAACTCCCGGTACTTATGCAGGGCCTTCAACGCCGGGAATGTACCATGGGCATGGTGGCAGGAAAGAAGAAATTGACAAGGATACTAAGAAGTTCTTTAGGTATGTAGATGGATTCGTGCTTGATAACTATTCCCGTTCAACAGGGTTGCCCATAATGCTGGTGGCATTGCCTGAACATCATGCACTGTTTGAGAAAATTAGCCGTAATCCGTTCTTGATGAAAGAGGGGCTTGAGATTGCTCCTGATTCACTGGCGGCTGACCAATTGAAGGATGCAGTGTGGAGCAAGATAGAGCCTTTGTACCTGGAAAAGACTAAGGTACTTGTTGACAGATATGAAGCTGCAAAGGCCAAAGGCCTGGCTTCAGACGATCTGTCTGAGATTGCAGAGGCTGCACTTCATAATAACATCAAGAACCTTCTTGTAGAGGCAGATAGAATAGTGCCTGGAAAAGTCAATTCTGTTACAGGTAAGCTGGAAAAGGCAGATTTGGAGCATCCTGAGGTAGATGATTTACTGGACGATTTAGCAGAAATGGTGTTTAGAAACAGAGGAGACGTGGTTGTGCTTCCCAAGGAAAGAATGCCGGCCACAACAGGCGCCGCGGCTATTCGCAGATATTGAAACATAAATGAAGAGTCAAGCCCAGTGCGTTTCAAAACTGTCCTGATGTTTCAACTGCCAATCACAGGATAGTAATTGCAGCTATACTTCTTCTTGTGATAAAATAGCGACAATAGTGAGCACTATCACAAATAGTAACAATTATCACACTATACATCGCACTATACATTTAGCAAATATTGAACTTGGGGCAGTACTTCAATCTTATGCTCAACAGATTGCAACGATATCAGATCCCTGATCCCTGTTAAACATGACTGAAAGACAAGCAAGAGAAGTTTGTACTGAATGTTCTTAGCAGTGTAGTGCTTTATTAATGATTTTCCACGAAACATGAACTCACTGCTAACCGGTATAGCGAAAACAGGTTAATCAAACAAACTCAGGCAGCAATAGGCAGGATCCACAGATATCGGAAAGGTTTATTGGTTAAGCGCAGTTTAGAGGGAGTTATCAGATTGAGGCTAGATCTACGAACTATTGTAAGAACAGCAATAATTGCAGCCCTTGCTATCGCTTTCCAAGCGCTTAATCTGCGTCAGCCCATTACAGGCCCTGGCATAAATGCGATTTTGTATATTGCATCCATATATATCGGCCCTGTAAGCGGTGTTTTGGTAGGGCTGTTGACCCCCTGGATAGCATTATCAACGGGAATAATGCGATTGGCCCCGGCAGTACCGGTTATAATGGCCGGAAACGCAGTATTGGCCCTGGTATCCGGCTACCTCGACAGATATAACAGATACATTGGAATGGGTTTGGCTGCGGTAGCCAAGTATACAGTAATGACCCTTGGCATCAAATATTTAATTGCAGGAGGAACTCAAATTCCTGCGCCTGTTTATGCATCACTGACAATTACCCAACTTTTAACCGCTGTCATAGGCGCTGTTTTGGCTTCCATAATATTGCATGGACTTGGGAGGTTTGGAGACAAGGGGCATGAGCATATTCGCTCCTGAACGGCTCTTATATCAATATTCTGTTAGCCACGGGGAGTTTGGGCGGGTTGGAAAAGAAACTTCCAGGCTCAAACGTGCCCTGCTTAGTATAGGTTTTCCTTCTGGCGCTTCAAGACGTGCTTTGATTGCAGCGTATGAGTTAGCAATGAACATTGTGATTCATGCTTTTGAGGGCACAGTGCATACTTTTTGGAAAGACGGTGCTTTAGAGATAGTAGTTCAGGATACAGGCCCTGGAATTGATGATATTGAACTGGCAATGAAGGAAGGTTACTCAACGGCTCCTACCCATGTAAGGGAAATGGGCTATGGGGCCGGTATGGGGTTACCCAATGCAAAAGCACGGTCAGATCATATGGAAATTTCTTCAGTTTCGGGCAAAGGCACTTACGTGGTATGCCAAATCTTGCCGGGCCCACAGGAAACCAGGGCTTTACCGTATTTTCATTCTGTGAGGCTTGAGTCGGACAAATGCAAAGGGTGTACAAATTGTATTAAGGGCTGCCTTACCGAAGCTATACGGGTAAGAAGCGGAAAAGCATTTATCTTGGAAGATAGGTGTGTAGATTGTGGTGAATGCATCAGACGGTGTCCAAACCAGGCTAAAGTGGCAGTTATAGATGATTGGGATGTGTTAGACAACTTTGACCATAAAATAGCTCTGGTAGCCCCTTCTTTCTACGGCCAATTTTCTCACGCTTCTCCCGGCGCGGTCAAAGCAGCCTTATGCCTGGTTGGAGGTTTTGATGAGGTTTTTGACGTTTCTGTTGCAGCAGATTTGGTAACTCAGGTTACGCGCAAATATATTGAAGCCAGAAATACGCCCAGGCCGCTTATTTCCAGTGCGTGTCCGGCGGTGGTCAGGCTTATTCAGGTAAACTACCCGTCTTTGATCAAGCATCTCATACCTTGTGAAGCCCCTATGGAGATTGCAGCTTGGCTGGCCAAGAGTAAAGCCAGGAAAGAATATCCGGAGAAAATCCCTGCAGCCATATTTATTTCCCCATGCCCTGCCAAAATTACAGCAGCCAGGCAGCCTGTAGGCCGAGGCAGGTCAATGGTTGATGCAGTGGTCTCCATGACTGCAGCTTATTCATGGGTGAAACAGAACATAGGCCTGGTACAAAATGAAGCCGAATTTCCCAGTTCGTCAGGGTTTGGTATCGGTTGGGGGCGGTCAAGCGGTGAACTTTTGGCATTGGAGGAAAAAGGTCTGGCAGTCGATGGCATGATGCAGGTTTCGTCTGTTTTTGATGAGATAGAAAAAGGAATCTTAACTGACATTGATTTTATTGAAGCTCAAGCGTGCATAGGTGGGTGCGTCGGTGGTTGTCTTACAGTGGCTAATCCGTTCATTGCAAAGGCCAGGATCAGTAACTTGGCACAAGCCAACAAAGACGCTCCGTCAAACGTCCTTATTGCAGAAATATCTGAAGACGATCCTGCAATTTGGATGAGTGTGGAACTTCTTCCCAGGCCTGTTTTTCGGCTTGACGATGACGCTCAGGAAGCAAAAAACAAGCTCACCAGAATGGATGAAATAGAAAGCGATCTTCCGGGGCTCGATTGTGGTTCGTGTGGGGCTCCCACATGCAGGGCGTTTGCTGAGGATGTGGTTCTTGGAAGGGGTTCCCTGTGGGATTGTACGTTTAAGCTACGGCAGCGGCTTGAATACCTGGCTCAGGAAGTTAAGGATTTAGCGGGTAAGCGGCCTCCAGCCATGGGAGGGCCTGATCAAAATAGCAAAGAGGGCTAGAAAGGACGATCCGATGCAGGTACAAGACTTGATCTCTAAATTCGATCTGGTTGTGAAAGCCATTTCAACCGAAGGGCGTTTGCGAACTATAGAAGGTGGATACTCGGGCGATGTGTTATCCCACGTGATGGCTTGTGCCATGCCCGGTTACGTTTGGCTAACAGTACAGACTCACGAAAACATTGTAGCTGTGGCGAGCCTCTTGGACGTGGCATGTGTATTGGTATGTCAGCGAGAGCTGCCTGAAGAAACATGTGAAAGGGCAAGAAAGGAGGGAGTTACTGTTTTATGGACGGAACGCGGGGATTTTGAGATGACAGGGCTTTTGTATCAAAGTCTTTGCGAGAAGTCCGATTGATGATATTACCCTGTTTTTCAGTCGCGCCAATCGGGTTTCTCAGGCAGATATTTAGTTGAGTATGAACAGTTCAAGCTAACTGGAGCTGTTTATATATTACCGGAGGGAGGGAAACCAATGTCCGAAAACATAGAGCAAAAATGCGAACTTGCCGAGGCTTATATGGATGTTGATCGTGTTATCCGGAAGCATAAAGGCGATCGCGGAGCTCTGGTGCAGGTGCTTCATTATGTTCAGGAGCGTCTTGGGTACGTACCTAAGGATATCCAGGTTAGGATTGCAGAGACCTTAGACGTCTCTCTTTCTGAAGTCTACGGAGTGATTACCTTCTACTCACTTTTCAGAGAGATGCCCAGGGGAAAATACATTATATCCTCGTGTCAAGGTACTGCTTGTTATGTAAGGGGAGCTCCTGAAGTTCTTGCAAGGCTCGAAAAGGAACTTGGAATTAAGGCCGGGGAAACCACAGAAGATGGCCTGTTTACCATCGAAGTGGTAAGGTGCCTGGGCGCTTGCGGGTTAGCGCCGGTTATGACTGTTAACAAGGATACTCATGGAAGAGTAACTGAAGATAAAATACCTGGCATTCTTGAGTTTTACAGGAAGAAGGCTGAAGCTGAAACCGGCCAGGTTGCCGGAAGTTGAAGTAGCCGGGGTTATAGGTTAACCCAGGTGGTTAGATTACTTAAGTTGTAGGGTAGGCATAAGTTTCGTTTCGGTTGGGGGGAGGTAGGTACGATGATAGATTTATCTTTGCACCTGCTTGATCTTTTGCAGAACAGTGCCCATGCCGGCGCCAGGAATGTCAGAACCACTATCTTGGAAGATCTGGAGAGGGATCTGCTCGAAATAACAGTTTCAGATAACGGTAAGGGTATGGACCCTGTTGAACAGGGTCGTGTCCTGGATCCCTTCTATACTTCGTCAAACAAGAAAAAAGTGGGCTTAGGGTTACCGTTGGTAGCTCAAGCAGCTAAAATGGCCGGAGGGTCTGTATCTATAGAAACTAACCAATCGGGCGGAACTCAAGTTGTTGTTCAATATAGGTTCAGCCATCCTGATAGGCAGCCTTTGGGTGATGTAGCAGCGACCATAATATCTTTCTTGGCAGGCAATCCGGAAATAGACGTTATGTTCGAATACCAGGGCCCAAAAGGTAGGTTTTGTTTAGATACAAAAAATATTCGGGCTGATAGCAGTAAATCGGATTTAGGACAATTGGCTTTGGTTTGGGAGATAGAGGAAAAACTTAGGGGCGGATTAGAAATGGCAGGCTATCGTCCCGACAGGGGAGGTTTGGTCCATGAAATCGATGGAAGATCTTGAGCGCCTTAAAGAAGAGGCGCTTCAAGACATACGTCTCCGTTCGTCGTCAGGAATCCCGCGGATTGTTGTAGGTATGGGGACCTGTGGCATAGCAGCAGGTGCCCGGGAAACAATGCTTGTCATGATGGACGAACTTAGGAAAAGAAGAAAATTTGACGTTACCATTACAGAAACAGGGTGCATAGGCCTTTGCTCGAAAGAACCTATAGTCGAGGTTCATATTCCAGGCAGGCCGAAGGTAGTTTATGGAAATGTTGACCCTTCCCGGGGAAGGCAAATTGTTTTGTCTCACGTTATTAACCGCAAACCAATAGAGCAATGGATTTTGAATATAGAAGAAAAGTCCTGAGGGAGAGAGGAGAGGCCTGATGGAATTTTATAGAAGTCATATCCTTGTATGTTCCGGTACCGGGTGCCATGCATCGGGCAGTATTGTCCTCAAAGAAGCTTTGGAATCAGAGATAGCCCGAGTAGGATTGGATAAGGAAGTAAAAGTGATTGAGACAGGGTGTTTTGGTTTCTGCCGTTTTGGGCCCAATATGATGGTATACCCTGAGGGAGTCTTTTACTGCCAGGTCCATGAAGAAGATGTTCCTGAGCTTATTGAGGAGCATTTGGTCAAAGGGCGGGTTCTCGAAAGGCTGCTTTACAAGGAACCGGAAACACACAGAGCAGTAGTTGATTTTGAAGACATACCGTTCTTCAGCAAGCAAACCAGAGTAGTACTTGAAGACTGTGGAATAATTAACCCTGAGTCTATAGAGGAATATATTGCACGAGACGGATATTTTGGCCTTGCCAAGGCACTTCAGATGAAGCCTGAAGAAGTAATTGACACAGTGAAGAAGTCCGGGCTCAGAGGCCGTGGCGGTGCCGGTTTTCCAACAGGTTTGAAGTGGCAATTTGCGGCTAAAGCCAAGGGATCCCCAAAATACGTTGTATGTAACGCTGACGAAGGAGACCCAGGCGCTTTTATGGACCGGTCAGCAATTGAAGGCGATCCCCACAGGTTAGTCGAGGGAATGGCCATAGCAGGTTATGCCGTTGGTGCGTCTCAAGGGTATGTTTACGTACGTGCTGAATATCCTCTTGCAGTCGAAAGGCTCTACAAAGCCATAGATGATGCTCATGAATTAGGGCTCCTTGGCAAGAACATCTTAAACTCCGGCTTCGATTTTGATTTGGACCTGAGATTGGGTGCCGGAGCTTTTGTATGCGGCGAAGAGACAGCTCTTCTTAATTCAATCATGGGCAAGAGAGGAGAACCCAGGCCCCGGCCTCCTTTCCCTGCAAATGAAGGATTATGGGGTAAACCCACTGTTATTAACAACGTAGAGACCTTTGCCAATATTCCTGTGATATTGAGAAAGGGCCCTGAATGGTTAGCCGGCATTGGAACGGAAACATCAAAGGGTACCAAGGTATTTGCTTTGGCAGGCAACATTAACAACAATGGGCTTGCAGAAGTGCCTATGGGGACTACAATCGGAGAAATTGTTTTCGACATAGGCGGTGGGCTGCCAGACGGCAAGAAGTTCAAGGCAGTTCAGACCGGCGGGCCCTCAGGGGGATGTATTCCTATCGAATACCTCAATACCCCCGTTGATTATGAATCGCTGGCCAAGTTAGGCACTATAATGGGTTCCGGCGGTTTCGTGGTAATGGACGAAGATACTTGTATGGTAGACCTGGCAAAGTTCTTCTTGGAATTCGTACAGTCTGAATCTTGCGGCAAGTGCGCTCCTTGCAGGATAGGAACCAAGCGAATGCTTGAAATCTTGCAGCGGATTAGCCGTGGAGAGGGCCAAGAAGGAGACATCGAAACCTTACAGGAATTGGGCAATTCAATCAAGGAAAGCGCTTTGTGCGGCCTGGGGCAAAGTGCTCCGAACCCTGTACTTTCTACGATTAAGTACTTTAGGGATGAATATGAAGCTCACATTAAGGACAAGGAGTGCCCTGCTTCAGTTTGCGCTGCCTTGTTTGAAGCTCCGTGCCAAAACACATGCCCGGCTGACGTTGATGTGCCTATCTATGTAGATCTTATAAGGCAAGGCCGTTTTGACGAGGCTTATGAGGAGATTTTGAGGGAGAACCCGTTTCCGGTAGTATGCGGCAGAGTCTGTAACCATCCGTGCGAATCAAGATGCCGAAGGGCTCAACTTGATGAGCCTGTTGCCATAAGAGAACTTAAGCGCTTTGCTTCAGATTATGCCGTGAGCTTACGTGGCTCAAGGCCGCGGCCTGACGCCAAAGCACCTACAGGCAAGAAAGTAGCTATTGTAGGAGCGGGCCCTGCCGGGCTCACAGCAGCTCACTATCTCGCGTTACAGGGGCATTTGGTTACAGTATTTGAAGCGCTTCCTGTGGCAGGAGGAATGCTTGCAGTAGGTATCCCCCAATACAGGCTGCCTAAAGATGCTTTGAACGAGGACATTGAGCTCATAAAGAGCCTTGGTGTAAGTATTCGAACAGGAGTCAAGGTAGGAACTGATATTGACTGGGAGACTATCAGAAACGATTATGATGCTGCTTTCGTAGCCATTGGGGCTCATCAAGACAGAACAATGGGTATTCCAGGTGAAGATCTTTCGGGTGTAATGCCAGGTGTGGTTTTCTTGCGAGATCTTAATCTTGGAAACAAGGCAGATCTTAAGGACAAGAAAGTAGTAGTGGTCGGCGGCGGCAACGTGGCCATGGACGCAGCCCGTTCTGCAAGAAGATTAGGCGCAGAAAAGGTAACAGTTGTCTACAGGCGGCGCCAGGAAGATATGCCTGCTGAAAAAGAAGAAATTGAAGCAGCCGTGGAAGAGGGCATTGTGCTTCAACCCATGGTTAACCCAATGGAGATTTTGGGAAATGGCAAAGTCGAGAAAATCAGATGTATTAAGATGACTGCCGGAGAGTTTGACTCGTCAGGCCGTCGTAGAACTTACCCTGTAGACGGCAGTGAATTTGACTTGGAATGTGACGTATTCATTCCTGCTATTGGGCAGTCTCCTGAATCAGAAGTATTTTCCGGTAACGGGCTTGAAATCATTCGTGGCGGCACTTTTGCAGTTGATTCCAGGACAATGGCTACAGATGTACCAGGCGTTTTTGCCGGCGGTGACTGTGTAAGCGGCCCGGCAACAGTGGTAGAAGCTATTGGAGCCGGAAAGAAAGCTGCTGCTGCCATTAATGAGTATCTTGGAGGAAGCAAAAATATCGTACCCAAGTCCAAGCATGCAAGAAGGCTCACTGCTCCGGTAATTGAAGAGAAAATGCCAAGGGTTGAGGCAAGATGTTTGCCGTGCCAGGATCGGGTTAATTCTTTTGCCGAAGTCGAGTTAGGTTATGATGCCCGTGAGGCTCAGCGAGAAGCTCAGCGATGCCTTAGGTGTGACGTCAAAGAGTAAAGGGGGGACACAAATGGCATTAGTGACTTTAACCATAGATGGAAAACAAGTAACTGTTGAACAGGGAACTTCGATTATAGAAGCAGCAGAGTCAATCGGAATAGACATTCCCTCGTTATGTTACTTAAAAGACATTAACGTTGTGGGAAGTTGCAGAGTTTGCGTGGTCGAGGTAGAAGGCGCCAAGACGCTGCAGGCTGCTTGTGTGACACCTGTATCGCCCGGTATGGTGGTACATACTAACACACCTGCAGTGCGGGCTTCACGCAAACTTACCGTTGAAATGATTTTATCGGATCATCCGTACGAATGCCTTACATGCCCTCGTAACTTAAACTGTGAGCTTCAGAAGGTAGCAGAGCGTCTCGGGATTAGGCGTGTCCGATTCCAGAGGCATGAGGATGAAGAACCGGTAGATATGTCTACACCGGCCATAATACGTGATCCCAACAAATGCATACTTTGCAGGCGATGTGTGGCCGTTTGTGAGAAGATACAGTCTGTAAATGCGATCGGGCCCTTTGGAAGAGGTTTCGACACGTACATTGGGCCGGCCTGGGGCGAAAACATGGATGCAACCGCTTGTGTTCAGTGTGGCCAGTGCACCTTAGTATGTCCTGTCGGAGCCCTTTATGAAAGGGACTATACCGAAGACGTGTGGGATGCTCTGTCTGATCCTGATAAGTTCGTGGTGGTTCAGACTGCGCCTGCTACAAGGGTTGCCATTGGCGAACCGTTCGGCATTCCCCAGGGCAGCATAAGCACAGGCAAGATGGTAAGCGCTTTGAGGCAGTTAGGGTTTGACAAGGTATTTGATACCGATTTTGCCGCTGACCTGACAATTATGGAAGAAGGTTCCGAACTTCTGGACAGGTTGGCAAACGGAGGGGCGCTTCCGCTTATAACTTCATGTAGCCCAGGATGGATTAAGTTCATGGAAGAGTTCTATCCTGACATGGCAGAGAATGTATCTTCGTGCAAGTCGCCCCAGCAGATGTTCGGCGCTGTGGCTAAGACTTACTATGCGGAAAAGATAGGCATAGATCCTGCCGACATGGTAGTGGTTTCAATCATGCCTTGTACCGCAAAGAAGTTTGAGTGCCAGAGGCCGGAGATGACTGCGTCAGGTTATCAGGATGTTGACTATGTGCTTACCGTAAGAGAACTTGCGAGGATGTTTAAGCAAGCGGGTGTTGATTTTGCAAACCTTCCCGAATCAGAATACGATGCTCCTTTAGGAATTTCCACAGGCGCTGCAGTGATATTTGGAGCAACAGGCGGAGTAATGGAAGCTGCACTTAGGACGGCTTACGAGATCTACACAGCCAAGACTTTGCCTAAAGTAGATTTTGAAATGGTCCGGGGGCTTGATGGTGTTAAAGAAGCTTCAGTGGATCTTAATGGCACTGTTTTGAATGTGGTTGTGGCGCATGGGTTGGCAAATGCAAGGGCAGTTTTGGATAGGGTAAAATCAGGGGAAGCTGACTATCACTTCATCGAGATTATGACCTGCCCCGGCGGATGCATAGGTGGAGGCGGCCAGCCTATTCCTACCGATACAGAGATTAGAGAAAAGCGGATAGCTGCCACTTACCAGGCAGACCGTGACATGCCTTTGCGCAAATCCCATGAGAATCCGGCAGTCAAGGAACTATATGATACGTTCCTTGGCGAGCCGTTGAGTGAGAAATCCCACAGGCTTTTGCATACCACATATTCCAAACGTTCGCGGTTTGGGACTATGGTATACAAGGACAATCAAGGCATATGGGCGCTTGACCAGGTAGCGTCAACATCATCGGGAACCAATGATGGAGACGGCTCCTAACTAATAAGCGGAAGAGGAAATTCGACTCTAACAGGGCTCAGGCTAACTTCCTGAGCCCTTTGTTTTCATAAGGCAGTGGCCAATTGTTTATTACTGTTTTGAATATGTTGTGGTAAAATAATATGTTACCTTGTATCGGAGCCGGGTATCTTGACATAAGTGATTCAATTAACTATATGTAGTAATATAGGCTTGCTTAGAAGGAGGTTGTGAAGGGTGCCTATCTATGAATATAAGTGTGAAAACTGTGGTAGGTTCGAAAAGATGCAGAAAATGTCAGACGCCCCTCTTACGACCTGCCCTAAATGTAAAGGGCCCGTAAAGAAATTGATAAGCCGGAATGTTGGAATTATATTTAAAGGGCCGGGTTTCTATTGTACAGATAATAGGTCAAGTGAGTATAAAGAAAGAGCCAAAGAGAACAAGACAGCAGATACTTAGAAACGTGGCTTCGATATAAGAAGGGTAGTTTTACGGATCGGCCAGAAAAGCATTTCATTCTGGCCTTTTCTGTTTGAGGGATATGTGATTCGTGTGTGTTTGAAAATTCGCCCGGGCTCAGCAATTCTATTGATCGTTGCCTGTAAACTGCAGCCCCTGTGTATTTGCCCTTCTTTGAAACAACTTTATGATTTGCCAGGAAAAAACAGCTATTACCGAATCAATGGCATGGTGCACTAATGTTCCTCCTGCGACAAGGCCAAAAAGCGCCCATGGTTCGGATTTACCGTAAAGCAACCTTGAACTTCCAAAAGTGAGAAATGGTTGCACAATGAGGCCCTCGAGGGCAGCGTGAACTAACCCTGTTATACCAAGCACCAGGGGATAAGGCCTCTTCTTTCTCAAAAGCAAAGCTCCTATTATTCCTACAGGTATGTGCATGGCTGCTCTTGAACCGATTACCGGCCCAAGTTTCAAAAAGAAACCTATTGCCGAGCCCAAAGCGACAACACCTGATACAAACGGGCCATAAAACATTGAAATCATGAGAGGTACGTGTGAAGCCAGAGTGGCTGAAAAAGGCCCAATGACCACCCCCAAAACTCCTCCGAAAGCCATGGGAATTATCAAGGAAAGAGCCAAAAGTAAGGCACCGACAGTCATATTCCTTACGTCAAGACCTTGCACTTCTTTTACCTCCTGTGTTTTGCTTTGTTCTGTAAGAGCAATTTCAGGTATTTGCTAAAATACAGTATATCAGGTGTCTTGTCAGGTGTAAACGAAGGCATGTTGAGAAATAAGAAAGGCACCGGTCAAAAGTAACTGTGTGCCGGTGCCCATAAGTTATACTTTTATATGGTTGTGCAATATTTGGCCGTGTCCGGGCTTAATGGATTAGTACGTGAACCAGTGATTGCCGATTGCGCCCATAGATGGTTTTGACCATAGCCAGGAGTTATACACAGTGTGATAGTTAAAGTAATACAGCGCTCCTCCTGTAGGATCCCATCCTGAAAGAGCATCTTTGGCTGCTTGAATTGATTCGCTGTTAGGATAGGAATTAAACATCCAGTTGCCTACGCATGAAAACTGCCATGGTTCGTATATCACTTCTTCAATGGTATTAGGGAAAATGCTGCTTCTTACCCGGTTTAAGACCACAGCGCCAACCGCTACTTTACCTATATACGGTTCTCCGGCCGCTTCTGCGTAAATGAGCCTTGCCAAAAGCATCATTTCCTGATGAGTATAACTTGAGGCCCATGGGCTGTATGCAAGTGCTATACCAGGGCCGGCCACTGCCAAGGTGCTGATTATGGTAACCAATGCCAGCGCTGTGCATACTGCTTTGTTTTTCATATCAACGTCCCCTCTCAAGGCCTCCGGAGTTAGCTTGTGGGTTCGGTGAAAGGGTCTAGCCCTACCGCTTGCTTACGCTACGCGGATTCACCCAGTAATGGTTCCTCCGTACCCGCCAATTTTTGGTGGGATTCGGCACTGTTTTGTACTTCAGGGATTGTAGCATCGCTGGCTGTAAGTTTCACTAGTAAATAGCTGGCAATAAGCGAGAATCGAATCTGGTTTCATATATTGCAATGGAAAGCGGAAGCCGGCAGGAGCACATTATCTCTTAATCTACCGTCAATCTGTGAGAAGAAAACCTTTTTGCTGCAAAATGTTTTCCAGGTTGTCTAATTGGCACCGGTTTGATGCTTTAACGGTATGAAGGTGGATACCGTCTGTAAGCGAAGATAAAAGCCCTGCTTGTGTTGTTTCCATGGTTGCCATGAATCTTTCCACGTCCTCTGGCGTGGAAATAGAAAGCTGGCCTGTAAGTTGCCCGTACACCGGATGTTCAACTATAACATCAATAACTTCAACACCTACACTGACCATGGTTAGCAATTCTTTGCGGGTTTGAGCAAAATCATGTTTTACAGCAATCAGTTTGGTTACTCCGGTTCGTTTTGGTTCAGACCACAAAGTATAGCCGCGTGGCGTGGCCAGTATGGCTTCGCCGCTTGCCCTAAGCAATGCCACATCTTGAACTATCACCTGCCTGGTCACTCCTAACTGCGAGGCCAGTGAGGCGCCTGTGACAGGTTTGGAAGAGACAGAAAGTATTTGCACTATATTGTTTCGCCTTTCATAAGCTTCCATAGAGATCACCAGAATATCAGCAAAATATGTCCAAAAACAATCGGGAAATATCAAGAACAACCTGAGATGATCTTATATTGGTTTTAGGAGCCCGGCAAGTTGCTAAGGGCTCAATAGTTGCTTGCCACAAGAGTTGTTGCTTAGGCAAGAGATGATATAATAGTGTAGTGTTTCTAATATGAACTACTAAATAGTTCGAATTGCTGGGGGATATTTGCGTGGTAAAAGCAACAGATTCAACACAGAATTCAAAACAGAAAAATCGCAGCTCGTGGTCATTTACTGCGTATCTTGTTGAGCGGTTTACAGATCAAGATGATCCCTGGTCGCCGGTGTCAGATCCTAAATTGCGCAGCCAATATGCTTTTTTGGAAGCCGGTGTCAGTATAGCCGGCAACCTGGTTCTGGCTGTATTAAAGGTAATTCTTGGCCTGGCTATGAACAGTATTTCACTTTTGGCTGACGCTGTGCACACAGCCTCAGATGTGCTCACCTCAATTGTAGTAATGTTGGGGTTTAAAATTGCACAAATGCCTGCTGATGAAAAGCATCCTTTTGGGCACGGAAGGGTTGAGTTCCTTAGCACGCTCGTAATTGCCGGGCTGCTTACTTATGTAGGAGTGGAATTTGGTAAGTCCTCTTACTCCAGGCTGATGGCCGGAGTTCCGGTCAAAGGGAGTCTTGTGGTAGCGGTTGTAATGGTTGTTGGTGCTTTGGCAAAAGAGTGGATGACAAGGTTTGCCCTTCATTTAGGCAAAATGGCTAATGCCCAGGCGCTTATCGGAGATGCATGGCACCATCGTACTGATGCTATTGCCTCTGTATTGGTAGCAATTGCGATCGTAGCATCCATGTACGGTTATCATTGGGTTGATGCTGTTTTGGGCTTGGCTGTTTCAGCGCTTATTATCTACACGGGCATTGAATTGGCCGTTTCTTCTGCTTCAAGTTTGATAGGAGAACGAGCGCCTAAACAACTTGAAGATCAAATAGAAGATGTTGTTGGAAACTGCTCTGAGGTAAAGGGTTATCACAATGTAATGATTCATGATTATGGCGGCAGGAAATCTGTTTCTTTGCACATACTTGTAGACAGGGACTTGTCTCTTATCAAATCTCATGATATTGCAACGGAAATAGAGAATGCCTTAAGGGCCACGATTCCAGGAGACATAGTTGTACATGTTGAACCTGAGGTAATAGAGGAGAAACAAGGTATGGAACACGAATACTAATGGCACATATTCTTTAAGCCGGTTGCCAAGAGTTACGATACCGGCTTGAAGCATACGAGGGGGTCTTGTATTGAAAGTTTTCATATCTTGCGATATCGAAGGTATATCAGGCGTAGTGTCCAGTGCAGATCAGGCTTCGTCTGCAGGAAAAGATTATGACAGGGCACGGGAACTTATGACAGAGGAAGTCAATGCAGTAGTCCAAGGAGCGGTAGAAGCAGGCGCAGATGAAATCCTGGTGAATGATTCTCATGGCTCAATGAGAAATATTCTTATTGAAAAACTGCATCCTGCTGCAACTTTGCTTACAGGTTCACCTAAGCCCCTGGCCATGATGCAGGGAATAAGCAGCGATTTCGACAAAGCTATGTTTGTAGGTTACCATTCGCGAATGGGGACTCCGGGTGTCTTGAGCCACACTATGTCAGGCGGTTCTGTAGCTAACGTGTGGGTTAACGATATTCTTTTGGGCGAGACCGGAATCAATGCAGGTATTGCCGGATACTACGGTGTACCTGTTGTGCTTGTGTCAGGAGACAATGTAGTAGCAGAAGAAGCTAAGTCTCTTCTGCCGCATGTACATACTGCTGTTGTAAAACAAGCTGTAGGCCGTTATGCGGCTAAATGCCTGCCTCCTGCAAAAGTAAAGCAGCTTCTGATTGAATCTGCCAAACAAGCGCTTAATAACCCGGGTAAGCCATGGCTTCTGGAATCGCCTGTGACCTTTAAGATTGAATTCAAAGATTCAGGATTAGCTGAGGCAGCAGCCCGTATGCCGTATACCAGGTTAGAAGAACCAAGAACAGTGTCATTTACGGCTGACGATTACATAACTGCATTTATGGGCATGCGGTGTATGATTTCTCTTTCAAGAGCCTAAAATATGCCCCGGAGCAAGATGTTGGCTCCGGGGCTGCTTATTTATCAGACCTTCAACAGCAAACCTGTAAGCAATGCTGCTCTTTCAGGGAGGCTGGATACTAATACATATTCAGTAACAGCGTGGCCACCATCGCCTACAGCACCGAGGCCGTCAAGAGTGGGAATGCCAAGCGCAGAAGTAAAGTTTCCGTCACTTGCTCCGCCTGTACCTGATTCTTCAATCTTAATTCCCATTTCGTTGCCAATTGCTTGCGCCAATTTGAAAAGGCCAAGGTTCTTTTCGTTTCTTTCCATAGGTGGCCTGTTTAACGTGCCTTCGACTGATAATTCTACTCTTGGGTCAACAGGCTTGAGGTTTTGAATTTTCGAAAGTGTATTCTTGGCTGCCTCCATGGTTTCTACTCTGAGGTCAACCTCCAGAATTGCTTGTTCGGCGATTACGTTGGGCCGAGAACCTGCTTTGATTACGCCTACATTTACAGTTGTACCTTCTTCTAAGTCGGTCAAGCTATGTAAATGCAATATTTGATGTGCAGCTTCTGTTATGGCTGATACGCCTCTTTCGTAATCGGAACCTGAATGAGAGGCTTTCCCTTTAATTCTTACTGTAAAGCCGCCTACACCTTTCCTCCATGTTTTAAGAGCCCCACCTCTAACCGGTGGTTCAAGCACCAACACTGCGGAAGCCTTTTTTGCTTCCTCCTCAATGATGGGCCTTGACGACAGAGATCCAATTTCCTCGTCAGAATTATGTAGCACCACAATTTTTTTATTAGGAGTAAGGCCCATTTTGATGAGAGTTTTTACTGCGAAAATAGCCTGAACTATCCCGGATTTCATATCGTAGGCGCCTGGGCCGTATGCTTTTCCGTCGTCAATCCTGAAAGGCCTTTTCTTTGTTTCGCCTGCATCCCATACAGTGTCCATGTGACAAAGGATTAGGATGGTTTCGTCTCCTGAACCCCACTCAGCTCTTACGTGGTTTCCGTACTTTTCTTGAGGCAGTATTGTGACATTTGCTCCAAGGGCTTTCCATTCCCGGGATACCATATTGGCAAACTTGTCAATGTAAGGCTTGTCGGTGCTGGGAGAATCGGTGTTGGTAAACGTTCTTAGCAGTTCGACCATTTCATCCTGGCATGATCTAAGGTGTGACATAATTTGTTCTTGTTGATTCATAAGTTCCCCTCCTGTTCTTGTACTTCCGGAGACTAATACTTTACGTTTATATTTACACATTTATAGGCAAGATCTCAATTTGCTCTATTGCTGCGTTCGTTGCCTGCCAATTTAAGATACTTGAGTTTACCTCCAAAACAGGCGATACACCCAAGACTTATGTGAATCAGAACCGGTTTAGAATAATGATCCAACCTGATAAGGTAACCAGGCTACATAACGTCCCCACCAAAGTAGTTTGTGAAACCAAATCCGGGTTAGCGTTGAATTCCTGAGCCAGAATTGTGGCATTTACAGGTGGCGGCATTGCAGCCTGGAGCACAAGGATTTTCCAAGGCAAACCTTCTAACCCCAGTAATTTTCCGAGGCAAGCAATGATGATTGGCGCCAATATTAGCCGGGTAAATGTAGCAATCCCAGGGACCTGCCACTTATGTGTTGGATTGCTGTTTACAAGCTGAAGCCCTAATACAAGCAAGAAAACCGAGATTGCAGCTTGAGACAGAAGTTCAATAGGCCTTGCCAGCACCTGAGGCACTTTCAGATTGAACAGTTTGACAAGCATTCCTAACACGGCTCCATAGAGGGTAGGCATGCGTACAACTCTGCTAAGTGCCTGCTTGGGTTGCATGTTGCTGGAGGCAGCTATGAACACACCCAATGTTGCTATGAGGAAACTTTGCATGACCATGTATACTACAGCAAGGTCCATGCCGGTTTGGCCAAAAGCAAAAAGGCAAATAGGTAGGCCATAGTTGCCGGTGTTTGAGAATATACTGGGAAGAAGCATAGAACGTGAAAGATCTTTCTCCCAACCCAGGCGGCTGTATAGCCATGAAAACAATGGTGCAAGCAGCACCGGGCCTATTAAAGCCGCCAACCCAAGCCGCCAAACAGCCTGCAAATCAACGGCCGAATTGGCCAAGGAGTTAAAGGTTAAGGCCGGCGTTAGTATATACAGGCACACTCTGGAAAGGGTTGATACGTCCAGGGGGATTCTGCTTCCTACAAAGTACCCGATAAATGCTATGAGGAATACAGGTAGTACGGCACTTATGGCTTCTATTGGCACAGGATCTCACCTACACTTAGGATTTAGTTTGATAATCAAACTAAATTTAATTATACATCTAACCGGTTGCATTTTGCAGGAACTATCTGATGAAATGGGGAATTAGCCCTTGATTGTTGTAGGTTTTCCATGCGAGTTGCTATGATTAATGTGGCACAAGTTCCCCTTGTCCAAACATGGTTTCCGGTTGCAGCCGGTTTGCAGGTACAAGGCAATATTTTGGCGCGTTTTATTTGGTTATTTGATTTTCCGGTTGCAGGTTGTTTTTGGATTACTTTAAGCAGTGGTTTGCTTGAATTAAGAGTTTGAGGTGAAGTTATTGAAGAAAGTAAGCAATTATCCGGGCACTCTCTTGTTTGATCTGGATGGAACTTTACTTCCTGTAGGCCCGGATTTTTTTGCTGTCGACTATCCTGAAGCTGTTGCTCCTTATTTCAAACACATAATTGAGCCGGCCGCATTCAAAGAAGTATTGTTTAAGTCAACATTTGACATGATTAACAATCGTGACCCTCAATTGCTCAACATAGACGCATTTGGGATTTCATTTCAGCGTAGGGCAGGGTATTCATGGAAAAGAGTTTGGCCTGTATTTGAGCGTTTTTACAATGAAGAGTTTCCGAAGCTGCAAACCCTGGTACCTGAATCAAAGGTGGCCAGGAGTATAGTTGAAGCATGTGTCAGCCAGGGGTGGGAGATTGTTGTTGCCACCAACCCTGTTTTTCCTGAGGTTGCAATCAGAGAGAGAATGAAGTGGTGTGGGATAGAAGATTTTCCATGGGAGTTTATTACCACCATAGATGATATGCATTTTTGCAAACCGCATATTGAGTATTATCAGGAAATTATAGATCGGCTTGGGCTTGTTCCAAGCAATTGTGTAATGATCGGGAATGATATGCAAGAAGACATGGTAGCCGGCAAACTTGGCATAAAAACAATCTTTATTGAGGATTTTTGCATAGATAGAGAGGACGGAGGGCAAGGGAAAGACTCGAACATTCTCAAACCTGATATGAGGGGAAGATTAAAGGATGTGCCTGAGTTTACCCGGAAAATTTATGAGACTGGAAGCAGGTTATATTGACAGGTTGGCCTATATTGCATTGGAATCAGAAAGGCTGAAACTTGATGTGGAGTATTCAGAGATTTGCGATGTACCGGAAACCTTTGCAGGATTGAAAATTAAGGTTCCAGGGTTTCTTGATCTTAAATCTACTTTAGAATGTGGCCAGGCTTTTAGATGGCGTAAAGTTTGTGGGCCTGATGCTTGCATATGGTACAAAGGCGTTCTTGGTTCAACAGGAGTAATGGTGAGATTCGATACTTCTTCATCAAAGCTTTTGGTTCTGTACGATGATAAGATTGCTGAAACCCACCATGCGTTGGCGTGGGAAGTATTTAATTATTTCTCCCTTGATGATGATTTGAAGACTATATATCAATTTTTGGCCAAGGCGGATGCTGTGCATGCCAGGGCCGGTGCAGTTATGCAAGAAGCAATCAGGCATGCCTGCGGCCTTAGAATTTTGCGCCAAGGCCCGTGGGAATGCCTTGTTTCATATATTGTGTCCACCAACAAAAACATACCTGCCATTAGCAAGATAATCCAACATTTTTGCTCGGCCATGGGTTCCCCTGCAGGGCTTGGAGAGTACACCTTTCCGTCCCCTGAGAGGTTTTTGGCGGCAGGCTTTGATGGCATACGCCGGTCTAAATGTGGATATCGGGCTCCATACATTCTTGATGCTGCTGCCAAAGTCTTAAATAATGAGGTAAACCTGGATGAACTAAGCAATATGCCTACGAAAGAGGCCAGGCAGCAGCTTCAAACAATCAAGGGAGTTGGGCCTAAAGTTGCCGATTGCGTCTTACTTTTTGGATATCATCGCTTAGACGTGTTTCCTGTTGATGTGTGGATCGCCAGATCTATGTCTCATTTTTACATGGGCGGAAACAACGTAACCCCAAAAAGCGCAAGAGAAGAGGGGCGCCGGCGCTTCGGGCCGTTTGCAGGATATGCACAGCAATACTTATTTAATTATGCGCGTAACGTGTTTGATAAAGAGGCTTGGCCTGAAAGATGAGTTTCGGGCACTGCTTCGAATACAGAAGGATTGCTGTGTTTCAAGTTAGAATATGATCGGAGGGTGCTATTTTGAGCCTCAAGATCCGGCTTTTCGGTAGTTTGGTTAGGTACAGCCCTTCTGGCAAAGATCATTTTGAACTTGAAATCCAAGAACCAATTACAATCAAGGAACTTCTGAAAATGCTCAAGGTTCCTGAGCATGAAGTGTGGATGATTACCGTAAATGGTGTCCATGTAAAACCCGGGCAGGTAGTCAAGGGTAACGATGAGATTATGATATTTGAGCCTGTGCTGGGTGGGTAACTGAGTTTGAAACATGAAAATCACGGGGAAAAATCCAGGATGGAGGGGGCTATAATGGCTGGATACCACGGAAGAATAATGAGAGTGAATCTTTATGACAAAAGCATTCAACTAGAAGAGAAAGATGATATGTTTTACCGCACATACTGGGGTGGAAGAGGTATAGTATCGTACTGTCTTCTTAACGAGGTACCCCAGGGAATCGATCCGCTTGGGCCTGAAAACGTCCTTGTTTTTGCTGCAGGGCCTTTGACAGGAGCGCCTTTGGCAGGGGCAGGGCGCAATTCTGTTGGAGCAAAATCTCCGCTGACAGGGGGATACGGTGACGCTGAAGCCGGAGGTTATTTTGGTGCTGAACTAAAACGTGCAGGGCTTGATGCTGTAGTTTTTACCGGCCGGTCCGATTGTCCTGTTTACCTATTTATCCGTGACGGCAAAGCTGAATTAAGAGATGCTTCTCACCTTTCTGGGAAAACCACTGCTGAGGTTGAAGAGATTATCAGGGATGAACTCGGCGATAAACTGGTAAGAATTTCACAATGTGGCCCTGCCGGAGAAAAAATGGTCAGATATGCTTGTGTTGTCAATGATCTCACTCACTTTGCAGGGCGGAGCGGGATCGGCGCAGTGATGGGTTCTAAGAATTTAAGGGCAGTGGCCGTAAGAGGCACGGGACAAGTGCCTTTGGCTGATCCTGACAAGGTACGTGAGTTAGCCAGATGGATGGCCAAACACGCGCCTACGCTTGCAGCAGGGCTGACTGATACAGGCACTGCCGGTGGAACCGTTGGCCTCAGTGTGGCAGGAGGGTTACCTACAAGAAACTTCCAGGAGGGAAGTTTTGAAGGTGCCGAAGCAATTTCCGGGCAAACTATGCGCGATACAATTCTTGCCGGCAGAGACACATGTTTTGCATGTCCTATCAGGTGCAAGCGGGTTGTGGCAGCTCAGAAGCCTCATAAAGTGGATCCCAAGTTCGGTGGCCCAGAGTATGAGACTATTGGCTCGCTTGGGTCCAGCCTGGGGATTGACAACCTTGTTGCAGTGTCTAAAGGTAATGAACTGTGCAACGCCTATGGCCTGGATACCATATCAACCGGGGTAAGCATAGCTTTTGCCATGGAGTGCTTTGAAAAGGGGCTGCTTACCCTTGAAGACACAGACGGAATCGAAATGCGGTTCGGCAATGCCGATGCAATGCTTACAGTAATTGAACTTATCAATACAAGAGAAGGCATTGGTGATTTTCTTGCGTTAGGTGTCAAGGAGATGGCGCAAAAGCTCGGGCCTGAGGCAGAGCAAATAGCTATGCACGTAAGGGGCCAGGAGATTCCCATGCACGAGCCCAGGTTGAAATATGCCCTGGGAGTTGGCTATGCGCTTTCGCCTACAGGCGCAGATCATTGTCATAACATGCATGATACAGGTTTTCAGGACGCTAATTCCCGTTCCATGCAAGAACTGAGATCATTGGGAATCCTTAATCCTTTGCCTTTTGATGACCTTTCTCCTGAAAAAATGCATATGTATTGGACCGTTACCAATCTGAGGGTTTTTGCTAACATTGCTGTTATATGCAGTTTTGTTCCGTGGTCGCCTATCCAACTTGAGGACTTGGTGCGTGGGGTGACCGGCTGGAATACAACAACAGCCGAGATTTTGACAGCGGCAGAGAGAGCTAATACCCTGGCTCGAATTTTCAACATAAGGGAAGGGTTAGATGTCTCAACCGAAAAACTTCCAAGGCGGTTTTTCGAGCCGTTTTCTGATGGGCCGCTTGCAGCCAAGGCTCCGGATTCTGATGAGTGGCAGCAAGCTAAACTGTCAGCATACAGGCTTGCAGGATGGACTGATCAAGGAATTCCTACAAGGGAATGCCTTGCAAGGCTTGGTATTGGCTGGGCAGGCAAGTTTCTCAAATAGCAATCCGGAAGCACATTCCAACCAATGTTATGGCAGCAAAGGCTGATACAATTATTAAAAGACAGTCCAAGACCCCGTGAGGTTGTTGCGGGATAAGCACGATTTCGAAACTGCATGAAACACGGAAGGTAGGGAATGTTGGTGGATCCTTCGCAAAAGTTTTGCATTATTGCTAACCCAGTGGCAGGCCACGGCAAGGCTCAGGCTATTTTGCCTAAAGTAACGGCGTTACTCACTGATTACGGTGTTCAGTTCGACTTAGCGGTTACAACCGGGCCCAGGCATGCAGAAGCCCTGGCAATGGAATTTGCAAACAGTGGCTACAGAGCAATAGTTGCCATGGGGGGAGATGGCACTTTAGGAGAAGTGGTCAACGGAGTTATGACAGCAGGGCAACCATCAATGCCTTTGGCTGCAATACCGGCTGGAACAGGAAACGATTTTATCAGTGGCAACTGCCTGTTTTCACACTGGTCTCAGGCTGTACAAGCACTTGTTTGCCCTGAAATCAGGCAGATGGACGTAATGCTGGTCAAAGATTCGGGAGATATCACACGTTATGCAATAAACTCATTGGGTGTCGGCTTTGATGCGTATGTTGTAAAACGTGTGGCTGAGAGGAAGTCCAAGAGGTTTGGCAGTATTAGCTACGCTTTTGAAGTGATACGGGGATTATTTAGGTTTCACCCTGAAGATATGAGGGTAGCAATCGACGGAACTTACCGGAATGTAGAAAAAGTATGGCTTTGCGCTGCTATGAATTCCGAGAATCTTGGCGGAGGTATTGCAGTTACTCCTGGCGCAGTCTCCGACGATGGTTATTTGCATATAGGATATCTTTTTGATACGCCCAGGTTACGGTTGATTAGCCTTCTTTTCAGTGCAGTAAAAGGCCAACATGTGGACAAGCCTGGGGTATATATAACAAAGGGGGCTAAGGGTTTGATTGATACTCCGGAAGATTTCCCTTGCCATATGGACGGCGATTTGATGGATGTCACATATCCGATAAGTGTCGAATTAGTGCCGGCAGCAATACCTTTCCTGGTAGGCAAGAGTGCTGTTGAGTAACAGTTATGGCATTTTGGAAAGATAGTACTTGCAGCGATTATTGGATATTGCCGGAAAGGGAGGTGCAACCAATTATGAAAAGAGCATTGGCCAGAGGAAAAGAACTATACAGTCTGTTTCAGCAATTTAGCCCTTTTGAATCTGATTTGGGCCTAAAACCACGAGAACGAAGAAGAACTATACTGGCAGCCAATGCCAACTTTCCATTAGGGCTTGAGATCATGGCATTTGCCAGGGCAGCAGCTCTTGATGGCGGATCTCCCATTATCATTCAATTTAGCGGCAATGCCCTGGCTCGGGCAGGGCGGGGCATAGCCAGGAATGATGAGGTGCCGTACCTTGAAGCGCTACGTTACGGCGCCCAAATGGCTGCTTTGGTTTCTCAGGTATATATCGATGCATATAATCCGCCGTTTGTGGCTCTTGGGTTGGACCATTTTGCATTGCCTGATGTTACGAAAGCCGGCTTTGCAAATGCTTCGGCCCAAATATCACAGGTACCAAACCGGTGCTGTAAAGAGGTAGAAACCTATATAATCCCAAGAAAATCATCGATTTCTATGTTGAACGAGGCACTGGAATTCGCTTCAGGTTATGGAATTCAGGCTCCGGGAAAAGATGAGTTTGAAACCTGGGTAGAGTACCTAGGTTCTTTTTCTTATGCTCACGCAGTGGCAGGTTTCATGGTGTGTTTAGAGGAAATCAATCCTGCCTGGGCTATGATCGATACGGAAGAGATGCCACCGGTTCTGAACTACGCTGTTACCCGGCATGTATGTGATCTTGCCAAAAGCCGCAGGTTTGATGCCATTCTTGAGGCTGAGTATGGTTCAACAGGCCAGGCCGGAAGCAATGGCGGCTATGTGAGCCTACACGGAGATGAACTTGATAAGTTTGCCAGGCAAGTTGCAGGGTTTGTGAAGTATACAGGTGCAAGGGGAATTTCGTATCCTATTGGCATGGAGCATGCTGCACCTCTTGATGTTAGGCATGAACCCGATACTAAGCGCTTGGAGACAGTTCAACGGGAAATAGTCAACCAGGCAGGCTATTATGCACCGTTTGCCCAGCATGGCGGAACAGGTGCAAAAAACCTGGCTAAGGGGCTTGTAGCCAAGAACAATATAAATACCCATTTTCTCATCACTATGGCACAGAATTTACTCGGGCATTTCATGGCAAACAAGCAATTTATTGAACAAGGCAAAAAATCTGCGTGCGGTTCTGATATTTACATTGCCGCGGCTGAAGCAGTTTTTGGTGCAGCGGTCGAGAAAATTAAAGAAGCGGGTACATATGGTTGGTGTGCATACAATGATTAACTTTTGAACCTTAACCTGATTAATATTCCTTTCTCAGGAGAATAGTAATCACAATGAATGGCAGATAATACACGAAGGGAGAGTAGGCCACTTTGGCAAGGCAACTTGAAAAACGGCTTTTTCCTGCATTTACTGCATTGTATCCTTTGCCTGTAGTGCTGGTTACGTGTGGCGACTACATGGGAGAGAACAATGCAATAACTGTGGCGTGGGTTGGCACTGTAGCTTCAGAACCGCCTATGATCGCTATTGGCGTGAGACCTACCAGATATTCGTTTGGATTACTGCAAAGGTATGGGGATTTTGTTGTGAATCTTCCAAGGGCAAATCAGGTGGATATATTGAACTATTGCGGAACTATATCAGGCAGAACCACTGATAAGTTCAAAGAAGCAGGGATTACCCCGGCACGGGCTGACAATGTTAGGGCACCTATTATAGCCGAGTTTCCGGTAAATATTGAATGCAAGGTCAAAAACAGAATCTCTGTGGGAAGCCACGATTTGTTTCTGGGAGAAGTTGTATCCGTACATGTTGATTCAGACATCTTAGTTGACGGTAAAATAGATCCTTCCAAGATGGATCCTGTAGTTTATTTTAACGGGCAGTATTTCCAACTGGGAGACGCTATTGGAAAGACAGAGAACAATTAGCAAGTCACCGTTTTCATCCATTGCCCCGGTTATATGTGAGATTTGGAGGAGGAGAAGCAATATGGAGAGGTTTGGCGATCTACAGGCTGTGACTGTGCAACTGGAAGAAGCAGCTACAATAATTACAGTTGCACGGCAGAAATTTCTCAATGCTCTCAACAAGACGGTTTTAAATGAGCTCAACACAGTGCTGGAAAAACTTTTGAGAGACTTTTCTGATAAACCATTGATTATTACCGGAGAAGGTTCCAGGGCTTTTGTTGCAGGCGCCGACATAGGCGAGATGGCAGAGATGACACCTAAAGAAGCCATGGAGTTTTCCGGGCTTGGCCAGCATATTTTTTCCAAGATTGAGACGTTTCCGGCAATCACAATAGCAGCAGTAAACGGTTACGCTTTAGGCGGAGGCAATGAACTTGCCATGGCTTGTGATATCCGTATTGCCTCCAAAAATGCCAAGTTTGGCCAGCCTGAAGTTGGCCTGGGCATAATACCAGGGTTTGGTGGCACTCAGAGGTTGCCTCGTATTGTAGGTATGTCACATGCGGTGGATCTTATTGCTTCGGGGCGGGTCATAAATGCCGGCGAGGCCCTTAGGATTGGGCTTGTAAACAAGGTAGTTGATCAAGGCAAAGCCTTGGAGGAATCATTGTCATATGCCAGGGTATTGCTTAAGAACTCGTCATTTGCTTTGAGCCAGGTTAAGCAAGCCATTGCTAAATCTGAGCTGCTTGACAAACAAAACGGTATGGCTTTGGAGGCAGATTTGTTTGGTAGGTGTTTTTCCCATCCCGATCAAAAAGAGGGGATGACGGCTTTTCTGGAAAAGCGTCGTCCTGAGTTTAAGAGCCTTAGTTAATTAGTATTTGATTGAGGCCTATGGCCATTTTGCCACAAGTTGCTTCCAGGTGTTTAACTTAATTTTGAGGTTGATTCGATATAAACTAACGGGGCGTTTTGCGTGGCAAAGGCTTTGAAACAGCAAAGTAACAAAGTGTTAGAAGGTGTTGTGAAGGCCCTTCTTCTGATTCTCCTGGCAGCAGGTGCTTTTTACCTTGGGTCAGCCCTGTTTGCTATGAGAAACAGTCAAACCATGGTATGTTTGACTGTACCGTCAGAAGAAGGGTTATTGGTTTACAAGTATCAGGGGCCTATTGAGCAACCTGTTTCCGACAATGATACCGGTGACAGCGGTGGCCAACCTTTAGAAAAACCAGATTGTGATACAGATTGGGCCTACATAGAATTTGGCGAAAAAGTGCGTTTGCTAGGTGATTCAGGCAAAGTAGATACGCTTGATGAGATCTATGGCGAATCTTTTGAAAAATCAATAGTTGAGATAACTGTTGGCCCTGATGGGAAAATCAGCAAAATCTCCAAGGTGCCTGGTGTGTTTTCGGTTGAGGGCGAAATCGAAAGGAAGCAAGACGATGTTGTGGCCGTTTCAAATAATCAATATGTTGTAGCAGAAGAAGCGGCCTTTGATGGGGAAGAAGGCGATTTAGTAAAAGTTTACGGGTTTGATGATTCAATTATATTTGCTGAAGTTTTGGAAAGGGCCGGCCTTGTTGAGGTTACGGCTAACGTTGAAGGCGCAAGGGTATTTCTTGACGGAGTGTATAAAGGCAAGGCGCCTGTGAGTTTCAAAGCCGTTCCTGGATTAAGAGAAGTAATGGTAAAGTCTGAAGGTTACGAGACAACCAAAACTAAGGTTTTAATTGAATCACAGAAAGATTCACAGGTGAGTGTTGAACTACCGCTTATTGTGGGCACTGTAGCAATTACTTCAACCCCCTCGGGTGCTGAAGCCTACATTAATCAAGAGTCAAGAGGCAAAACTCCTTTGAAACTTGAACTTCCGCCTGGAGAGTACGATGTTTTGATTAACATGCCTGGGTACTATTCCAAGAAAAGCAGGTTTAGATTGCAAAAAGGTGCGCAAATACCCCTTCACTTTGATCTGGTTGAAGAAACTTCAGGGTTTTCGCCTATAGGCGGGCTGACTCCCAAACTACCTGTGCCCGGGGGCCATGAAGATTCTGAGGGCAAATCAGGCACAAAGGTAACAATTTTGGGTTATGAGCCTGATACCCGCCATCTTAAAGCTGTGGATTCAGGGCAGAATGTAATAAGTATTTCAGTCCCTCAGGATGTTCCGCTGGAAACCTTGCCATATGGGCGCACCACATGGGACAGGCTGCTTCCAGGCGAGCAAATAATTATGAATGTAGGCTCTTCAGGCGATTTAGAGACAGCCGTAAAAGTATATTCCCACGATTTTTCAGCAAGCGGGAGAGTGTTTAGGAAAGACGGAAGACACATTACTGTAGGCGACGACTGGACAAGGTGTACGTTGAATTCAGACGCCCTTATCAGGCACAAAGGGGAAAATACATTTTCCGGCACCTTAGAAATAGGGGATACGGTCACAGTTTACGGAACGTCGGCTGACGATATCAGGTACGTTTGCATTGAAGATACTTTGGGAGAGAAATCCTATTTTGAAGGCCACCTTGTTAGAACCAAAGACGGCCTCAGGGTTTTTGGTGACAATGCACAATTATGGCTAGAGGTTCCGGATAACCTTGATGTAGTGGACAGTTACAGAAAACAGAAAGATAAGCTTGCAAAAGTTGCTTCAGGCTCGAGATTGAGATTGTATGTAGACCCTAAAGGGAACATAGTTTGGGCTGAATACGTATGGAAGGCCAATTTGTCGCTCGAAGGCGAGATTGCAGTCTTGACCGGGCCTGCAATGTCTATAATGCCGTCGTGGGAAGATGTGGCTATTTCGCAAAATACCATAGTGTTCTTAAACAGAAACAGGCGGCCGTTTTATGATGTCAAACTTGGAGACACAGTGCTGGTAGCAGGGCCTTCTGCTGAAGATGCACGCTTTATTTGGATTCGAGACAGGCTTGATTTTGATACTGTTGTTGAAGGGTTTATGGGTGCAGCCGGCGGCAGGCAGGGCAGAGTTTTTTATCAGCTTGAGCGTTCAGGGAAAACTACTCCCTGGATTGTCGATACTGATGTAGCCTTTGCATATCCATTCCAGCGTAAGAGCCTGTCTTCTAAGGAAATTAACTGGGGCGACAGAGTCAAGTTCTGGCTTGGCGCCGGTGGAAAACCTGTTTGGGCTGAAGTGGTTCAGGAAAACCATATAAATCTCAAAGGCCATTATTTGGGTGAATCCGACGGGCTCATGTATTTTTCAGGGTTTCAAGGGTTTACACCGTCCAATACCATGACTGTTGTTGGGCTTTTTGGTTCTGATGAACTGGAAAAAGGTTCTCAGGTTTATGTGGGTGGGTACGATCAAACGGTAAACTATATAGAGGTGCAGGCGCTTTGCGAACCCAGGCGTTGGGTTACCGGCACAGTTATTTCTATAGAGCGAAATTCAATTAAGATCCTGCAAAACCGCTTTTATATTACGGAATATGATCTTCCCGGCGATACCTGGTTTGTAGATTGGGATGCCAAAGCAGATGGAAGCGCCAATGAACTTGATTGCGGTGACGAAGTGAGGATAGGCATAAGTTATCAACGCGAAGCCCTTTTTTTTGAGCGCACCTACTCACCTAGGTTTATGGTTGAAGGTACAATAACAAGAGTCTCAGGTAGGGTTATAACCATATTGGGCGATTATGGCACTTTGAGAGCGTCTATTGACCGCAATGCAACTGTATACAAAGACGGAGTGATTGCGGGATACCGGGCACTTCAGGAAGGTGACAAGGTCAAGATTTCAGGGCCAAGCGCCGATCGTATCGATTTAGTGGTAGAAGGCTCCTAACTGCAAATTTGCAAAAGGCTTGGGCTGAGATGGTTCACACGGATCAATACTTATTGAACTCACTGGAAAGTGCTATAATAAACGATTGGTGGTGAACACAATATGCCCGAGAAATTTAACGGCAATAACGGCGAACGCAACACGAATATACGCAATGTGGCAGTTATTGCCCACGTAGATCATGGAAAAACTACGCTTATAGATGCCATGCTAAGGCAAACAGGGATATTTCGTTCCAATCAAGTGGTAGCAGACAGAGTGCTTGACTCCAGCGATTTGGAGAAGGAACGAGGAATAACTATTCTGGCTAAGAATACATCGATAAGCTACCGGGGTGTAAAAATCAATATTGTAGATACCCCTGGCCATGCAGATTTTGGCGGAGAAGTTGAAAGGACCCTCAGTATGGTTGATGGTGCTTTGCTGTTGGTAGATGCATGTGAAGGGCCTATGCCCCAGACAAGGTTTGTGGTTCAGAAGGCTTTGGAGCATGGCCTCAAACTGATTCTTGTAATCAACAAAATAGACAGGACCGATGCTCGCATTGACGAGGTTTACAATGAAGTATTTGATCTTTTGGTAAACCTTGGGGCAGATGATGACGATGTGGATTTCCCTGTTATTTACACAGAGGCAAGGCATGGATTCGCTACAATTGATGCAGAGGCAGCAAAGAAATATTCGGGTATGCAGAGCAAATCCCAATTGTCACCTGATGTTTCTCCGGTTTTGGATGCAATACTCGAAAGGGTCCCGGCTCCTTATGCCAGGGTGGATATGCCTCTCCAGATGATGGTAAGTGCTTTGTCCCATGACGATTATGTAGGGAGAATAGCCATAGGAAGGGTTACCGCAGGGGTTTTGGAGAAAGGGGCCCCGGTTTCGATTTGCAAGCTGGATGGAACCTGTGAATCCGGTGAAATTTCAACCCTATGGATTTTCCAAGGGCTCAAACGTTTAGAAGTGTCCAAGGTTGAGGCAGGAGATATTGGGGCGATTACCGGCATTGAAGATATTGACATTGGAGAAACGGTGGCAGATGCCGAAAGGCCTGTGGCTCTTCCGCCAATACATGTAGAAGAACCTACTGTCATGGTTACTTTCAAAGTTAACGATAGCCCGTTTGCAGGTGAAGAAGGTAAGTACATTACTTCCAGGCACTTGCGTGAAAGGCTTCTGCGCGAGTCGAGGAAAGATGTGAGTCTCAAAGTTCAGGACACTTCCGAGCCTGACAGTTTTAGAGTTTCCGGCAGAGGCGAACTGCATCTTTCGATCTTGATTGAAACAATGAGGCGTGAAGGTTACGAGATGGCGGTCTCCAAGCCTGAGGTGATTTTCAAGACTGATGAAAAGAAAAAAACCAAGGAGCCGTTTGAGTATTTGACTGTGAATATTCCAGAGCAATACATGGGCAGTGTAATGGAAGAATTGGGTCCCAGAAAGGCCGAACTTGTTAATGTACACAATGAAGGAGATCAAAGAGTCAGATTGAATTTCCTGATTCCTACGCGGGGAATGTTTGGCCTAAGGCCTGCACTTCTTGGTATTACCAAGGGAACGGGCATAATGCATCATGTGTTTGACGGTTATAAAGACTATGCGGGAGACATTGTTACAAGGAGTTCAGGCGCCATGATTTCCTGGGAGACAGGGATAGTTACAGCCTACGCGCTTAGGAATGCGGAACAGCGGGGTGAACTGTTTGTGGGCCCTGGGGAGCAGGTATATGCGGGCCAGGTTGTAGGCGAGAATTCCAGGCCATTGGATCTCGATATCAATGTCTGTAAAAAACGGCACCTTTCAAACGTAAGGGCAGTTGCCGCTGAAGAATTAGTCAGGCTTAGCCCTCCAAGGAAAATGAGTTTGGAAGAAGCGCTGGTATGGATCGATCAAGATGAACTTGTAGAAGTAACTCCTAAGTCTATACGTATAAGGAAGCAAGTTTTGGACAGGCAACAAAGATATCGTTTACGCAAACATGACGGCTCAACTGAAGATTATTAAATCCGTTTATCAATCTTCGTATTAGCATATTATGTTATAAAAGAATAAAGCCTGGTTTTAATTCATCCTATATTGTAATTACCAGGAATATAATAATTCCTTGGAGATGATAAATTATTGGATCAAACGAAAAAACTGACGCTTGAAGACGTCAAAAGCAACCCTACGGTTAACTCATATATATTAGCGGGTAATGATCATCTTGGTGCGTTAGGGTATACAGACCATGGTTTGAGGCATGCAGGGCTTGTATCATCTATTGCCAAGAATCTCCTATGGAAGATTGAGTTTTCTGAAAGAGAGCAAGAATTGGCGGCTATAGCCGGCTATCTTCACGACATAGGCAATGTGGTTTCAAGGCACTACCATGCTCAAGTAGGAGCTGCCTTGTCTGAACGGATTCTTACAGGTATGGGAATGGATTCATCTGAGATTGCAGTCATTATGGGAGCTATAGGCAGCCATGATCCTGAGGATACATGCCAGGCAGTATCGACAGTGTCAGCTGCAGTAATCTTGGCCGATAAATCAGATGTTCACCGTTCCCGGGTCAGGAATCCTGATATCCACAATTTTGATGTGCACGATAGAGTAAACTATGCAGCGTCACGTTCATTTCTTGAAGTAAAAAATGATGACAAAGTGATTTCCTTGCAGCTTACTATCGATACCCAAATTGCCCCTGTCATGGAGTATTTCGAAATATTCTTAACCAGAATGATTGCATGTAAGAGAGCCGCAGAATTCTTAGGGGCTACGTTTGAACTTGACATAAACGGCATAAGGCTCTTGTAGTACTTCTCCGGTTAAACGCTTCCAATGCAAATTTCCAGAGGTAATGGCAGTATAAGACTTATTGCACCTTAGATTGTTGTGGTATATTCTTGTTCTAGATATTGCGTCCCGGTGAGTTTCATGTAACTTTTGTTGAGGTGGATTGTGCCTGTTGGCCGGAGAGGGGTGGTACATTTGCGCATTCTGGATGAAAAGGGCCGAATCTTTGGGAAAATCAATATTATTGATTTGGTTGTCATAATAGTCTTGGTTGCAGCGGCTGTTTGGTTTGGTTATTCAATGTTTGGTAAGAATCTGGAGCAGGATGTAGCCGAGAGACAAGAAGAGACAGAGATTACTGTTGTGACTTCAGGTATACGTGCTACTACAGCCGAAGCTATTGCTAAAGGCGGCAAGATCTTTGAGTTCAAAACAGGAGCTCAAATTGGTGAGGTAATTGACGTCAAGACTGAACCTGCGCGTGTATGGTTAGTGCAAGGTGATGGTAAGTGGGTACAGGTTGAGTCTGAAGATAGGGTAGATGCTTTTGTAACCATACGAGGTACTGCCAGGATTGGCGAGAACGTGATTACTATGAACGGAGTGGAAATAAGGGTGGGCGGAAGCCTTGGCCTAAAAACCAAGTTTGTTGTATTTCAGGGACACGTTATGCTCATGGATCTTAATTTAGGAGGCACTCCTTAGTGAACGGTACGCCTGTTCTAAGCAATATGCAGCAGCAAAGCGGGTTGGCCTGTTATTGCCAGGGTAGCCGTACTTGCCGGTATGTTGATTCCGCTCTTGGCCGGTTTTCCGGTAAAATGGGCAACTTTTTTGTCGGGTTCGATTGTGCGTTTAGGAACAGTGTATCGGGCCGGATAGTTTTCAGCATAAACCAAAACCTATCACATTGGATAAACGGAAGTTTCTTTGCCTATTGGTTTATTGGGTTTTTCAATTTGGTTATGGTGCCCGGTGGCCAACCTATAACAGAAGGTACTTTTTTGGGAATGGTTCTTGCATTAGGTGTAATCGCCCCCACAGGAATCCAACTGATTTGTTTTGCCATATTTTTATTTTTGCTTTTGTGGCGGCGGTCTATTGCGTCAAGTTTGAATTCCGGCCGGGTTGCTTTAAGGGGAAGTACCGTGAAATCTGGGATTGACAATGCTAACAACGCCGGTACCTGGGTTCTTCTTCCTTATCAGTTGCTTTTCCCATGTTTGATTTTGCTTGTGTTCGCAGCTGGGGCTACTATTTCTTCTGTGGTACCCAGACGGAGCATTATGAGCTTCGTTCTATGGTGCTTTTACGCATTGATTTTCGCCATAGGTTTTGATGTTGCTTTTAGAGGTGAAGAAGACAAGGTTATATGGCCTCTTTTAACCGGGGTTACCTTTTCCGGCATGGTGGGTATTTATCAGCATTTAACCGGTTGGCAATCAAGAAAGGCATGGCTTGATGCTAAGTTCGAGGATGAAATTGCGCGAGTTGTGGGCACGTTTACGAACCCTACTTTTTTTGCTGAAATGATCGGTTTGGTACTTCCACTGATACTGGCACTTCTTATTAAGAACAGGAGCCTGAGAGACAAAACTTTACTGCTGATTTACGCACTGATACAAGGTGTAGCCCTAGTACTTACCTGGTCACGGGGAGCTTGGTTGGGGTTTATTGCTTCTTTTGCGATTATGGCAGTTTTATTCGACAAGAGGCTTTTGCTTGTAGGTTTGGCAGTGGCTTTGATAGGCGTTACTCTTGCTCCGCCGGTGTTCTTAGATAGGTTCCTTTCTTCATTTAGCCTTGAGGACAGTTCTAACAGTTATAGGGTGTTTATATGGAGAGGTTCACTTGCTCTGCTCAGAGATAATCTTTTCAGAGGGATTGGGCTGGGGGCAGAGAGTTTTGCCCAGATGTATCCTGAATATATGATCATACAGACTCCGGCACCTCACGCTCATAGCACTTATTTGCAAATGTTAATCGAATTAGGGTTATGTGGATTCGTGGTTCTGATGTGGTTGCTGTTTGTGTGTGCATGGTATTCTTTGTCGGCCATATTTACGGAAAAAGGCCACGGGGTCAAAAAATGGGTGTGCATAGGCACTTTGTCAGGGGTGGTTGCAGCTGTTGCAGGACACATGATTCAGGCACTTATTGAACATACCTGGTATAATCCTCAGGTAACCGCGGTGTTTTGGGCGTGGGTTGGGATAGCCATGGGCATATCTCTTAGGCCAAGGCCCAGCCGGCCAGAGGAGGCAAATTAGGCAAAGTGAGTTATTGGCACTAACCAACAAAAGCAAGGAATGGTGGTTCTTTTACATGAGAGTCTTACACGTAATAACCGATACCAACATAGGTGGGGCAGGGCGCTATTTATTGAACTTACTGGTTCAACCTGCTTTTGACAATATAGATATCATTGTTGCGTGTCCAGACGGCCAACTAGGAACAAGGATTGATAACGCAGGATTAGAAAGAGTGGACATATCTGGGAAGGACGTATCATTTTCGGCCCCTCTTACATTTGAACTTATGAAGCCAATGAGAGAGTTTGCGCCTGATATTGTACATACTCATTCCAGCCTTTCTGGAAGAATAGCTGCAAAAACTCTTGGGATTCCGGTTGTTTATACCAAACATAACCTGGTGAGAATTCCATCTGCTTCAGGCGAGGTGCCTCCGGCTGCAGGCCCGATAAAACGACAGGTAAATGCAATTACGGCAAGAGCGCTGTCTGATGGTGTAATTGCTGTTTCTCAAGGGGTGTACGATGAACTAATAGAGTCAGGAATTGACTCGTCACTTGTCACCTGCATCCCAAACGGCATTGACCTTTCGCCTTATAAGCCTCTGGATTTGTTCAAGAAGCGACAGGAAAGCGAACAGATCTTGATTGGGACTGTTGCACGTCTCCATCCTCAAAAGGCACTGGAGGTCATGTTGGAAGCAGCCAAAATTGTGCTGGCTTCGTTACCCAAGGCAAAGTTCATTATAGGTGGAATCGGGCCATTGGAAGAATTTCTGAAAGCTAAGATTCGCAAACTTAAATTGGAACCTTTTGTTAAGATGGTAGGCTTTGTGGAAGATGTTCCAGGCTTCTTATCGAAACTGGATATCTATGCTTTATCATCTGACTATGAAGGGTTGCCCCTTGCCGTTCTCGAAGCCATGGCCCAAGGGCTTCCCATAGCGTCAACTGCTGTCGGCGGTGTGCCCGAAGCGGTGGTTGACGGTGAAAATGGTTTTCTGGTTGAGCGAAGAAACAGCCGTTTGCTTGCTCAATCAATAGTAAGATTGGCAGTGGATCCTCAACTTGCAGCTCAGATGGGACGAGCAAGCCGGAAACGAATGGAAACACTGTTTGACGCCAAAATCATGGCCCATAAAACCGTACAGGTATACCACAAAGCCCTGAAAAATCGGGGACGGTCCTAAATATTTCATCATTCAGCTGTAAAATAGCAGGTTGTAAAAACCGGGGATATTCTAAACGTTTCGTCTCAAATACCGGCTGTCAAACAGCTATGTAATATTACCAGCCTAAAACATTTGGCATAGCAATATATCGATATACATTTTATGAAACCGTTATTCAAACTGTAACATATAAAACTGCCTGTACTACCTGCCGAAATTTGGGCACCTTATAGGTACCCGTAAGGCGATAGGCAGAAAAACCCCTTAGGCACTTCTGCCTATTCTGTGTATAGGCTGCAAAGCAAGCCGGTGGTTCGGTGTTGTTTATGTCCAAGATTTTCTTGATTCATGTAAACTGTTTGGCTTTCCTATAAGGTGTCGAAGTTTCAATGTTTTATGCCGTTTTCATGATTTTCTCTTTAGTTCACCGTAACCAAACATTTGGTTCATCAGTTATATATTGATGAGGAGTGACAAAAAGCAATCCAATGAGAGCATCTAACGGGGGGGGCGAGAGGAGGAAGCGCTATTATGGGCACGCATTCGCTGAATGATGAAGCTCAAGTGGTTGAACAGGCAAAATCAGACCCAGAGGCATTTCGCAAACTATACCAACACTATTTGCCTCAGATTTATCGATATGCATTTTACCGTACCGGGACGCGGGAGCAGGCAGAAGATGTTGTATCCCAGACCTTTTTGCAGGCTTGGGAATATTTGCCTCGCTACGAGCAACGCGGAGTTGCTTTCGGCAGCTGGCTTTATCGTATTGCCGCCAACATTATTCGAAGCCAAATAGCGAGTGAGATACCGGCGGCAAGCCTGACTTGGGAACCAGATGCACGAACACCTATTTCGGCTGCACAGAGAACAGATTTGCGGCTGGACCTACTGAGATGGTTACGCACTTTGCCAGATGCTCAACAGCAGGTACTTATGTTGCGTTATGTGCAAGATTTGAGCGTTCGCCAAACGGCTTTCATCATGGATAAGTCAGAGGGTGCGATTAAGCAATTGGCGTGGCGGGGCCTTAACAATTTGCGAGAGAGGATGAGCGGTTATGCAGTCAAACATGGATAAAGATCTCGCCGTGTTAGAAAAGGATATTGGAGCTGAGCTGCGCTGCTTACCACAGGTATATCCGAGTGAAGAATTTGAGCAGAGACTTTGGAATGACATAACGGCTATGCAGAAGCAGAAAGCGACGGCGCACAGAGTGCGCAGCGGCGAGAGCGGAAAGGCTCAAGGTTTTTGGAAATCATCACGGATATCGCGGGCATCGCAGATAGGATTGGTAGCTGCGGTATTGCTGGTTGTTTTAGCAGGTAGTTGGTTGGGCGGATTTTTTCGGCAAAAGGATCAGGCAGCGGGGTTAGGGCCGTTGTTCATACCAACAGCGTATGCGCAAACAGCTTATCCCGGCGAATTGTCGTTTAGGTTGGGGACCCAGAACTCTCTGCAGAATATAGAGTTTATAGTCAAAGAGTCTGCAGAAATGAAGGCGTTGCCGCGAGAGTTGCCGGCGCAAAGGCTTCAGAAACAGAGGCTAAGCGTTGATGATGCTTTGGAATTAGCGCGGCGGCTGGGTATGGAAGATGACGCTTTGGTTATGGGAGCAGACGATGCTGAACCACGTTGGATTCTTATCGAAGGGCAAAGTACCCTTTGGTATGATTTACGGTTTGGGTCCTGGTGGTATGAGAAGCGCCCTGATACTGAAAAGGAAGATACAGATTTGTATACGGGAAAACTTGAGTTAGGCCGGGAAACCGCTCGTCAGGCAGCACTTAAGTGGTTAGATGAGGCAGGCCTTTTGCCGGATGATCCGTATGTTGTTGAGAGCCAGGCAGACAACGCTAACTACTGGATAGATGTGCGCCCGGTGGGGCTTGATGAGCAGCCGGTGTTTGGTTCACAACCGGGGTATAGGCTCTATGTTACGGCTGATGGCAAAGTAACGTATGCCAGTGGTAAATGGTACCAGGCCGAAGAGACTTTTTCATTGCCGGTACTGGATTGGGATGCAGCAGTTGACGCTTTGAAAAATGGTGAGGGTGAGTTCATTTGTGCCGGTTTCACTCCTTATGACAGTGGAACAGCCTTGGTTAGCGGTGCCAGAACCGGTTACCAATTAGCTTTCGCCCTGGATTACACGCCTTATTATGTGCCTGTTCTTGTGTTTACAGGAGAGTATCAAGGGGAAAAGGGGGAATCCGGTTCCTTCACGGCCTATGTCCCGCTGGTAAAATATGAAAGCCGTGATAACGCAGGTAATTTCACACTTCAGACGGAACTGCCCCAGGCCCGGGAACAGGTAGCAACACTGCAAGAAAGGCCTTTGGCCGTCAGTGAGAGCGAGATACCGGCCTTGGCCGCGTTCTTTGGAATGGCTGATGCTCAAAGGGATGAATACGGTGTTCTGGAAGACGGGAAAGGCAGTAGATTGTCAGCTACCTCTTGGAACAAAGGCTGGTTATGGCGTGGTAAATGGCAATCGGATCAGGTAACCGGTGGGCCTATCAGTAAGGAGCAAGCTTATATTATTGCCCAAGACCTGGCAGAAAAGCTGCCTGTCTTGCCTGGGGAACTAGGTGAATTCAGGCTACAGGACATGAGCAGATCAGGCGAAGGCTTTTACTCGCTGATTGCACCTTTCCTGTACGATGGCTTGCCGGTTGAAGATTGTGAAACGTCAGCGTCACCTCGTTCTTGCCTGGGGGTTCAAATAGATAAGCAAACCGGTGATGTAACCACGGTCCATTGTGCACTGCCAATGAGTTTCCGTGATGAAGAGTGCTTGCTAATCACACCTGAAGAAGCATGGGGGAAATTACTGAAAAACGAAGGCGTCGTGTACTTGCAGGATTGGGGCAATGCGATATTTGCTGAACGTTTTCTGGTGGATGCATCGCTTATAACAGAAGTAAAACTAATCTATATGCCCCGGGACCCCAATTTTGCCCGCAACGAGTTTTATGACCTAAAGTACTGTTTTCATGGTGTTGCCGAATTAGGCGAGCAAAAGATCCCGTTTTCGGTTATTGTTGACGCCGAGAAATAATAGGTATTTCAGGTACCCATGAAACATTGAAACATTGGGGACGGTTTTAAATATTTCACAAACATTCACCTGCCCCAATGTTTCAAACAATCCCAGGATTCTTTATGCCACGAGTGTCTTGTTGGGGCTTGGTTTTGTAATTTCGAGGAACTGTATTTTCAATTATTTGGCCAAGATGAATGGCCTGAGTGCGAAAATGTACACCTCTTGCCATTTGATGTTTTTCATTCAGGTCGTAATTAATGGATGTTGGAAAGTAATTATGATTATGCAGGATTAGAAGTATCACTAGAAATGTCGATGGACTTTCCGGTTTGACAATCGAATTCAGGGTCTCAATAACCGTAAACGCACCGACCGAGGCCGCACTGCTCCGTTCTGAGAGTTGTCCAAACTTGATACGGGTGTTGGCCAAATCTCGCGTTACTTCCGATGCTTCAGTTCTATATATATTGCAAATGAGTGGTTCGTTTTGTAATTGCGTTAAGTGTCAAGTTCACTTATCGGTGACGGGCACGGGAAACGGTTGAAGGTGAAACCCCTGTCACTCGTGCTATTTGCTCAAGGGTTACTCCCGGTACAGATTTCAACCTGCAAAGAATTTCATCTCTTTGCTGTTTGGGCATTTGTTTCAATGTGACGGCAGGCTGATTGGCAGGTTGATCGGTAGATCGATTGTGTAATAGAGAGCGTAGCAAGGCGCAAAGATCTTCGTCTGAGATTTTGTGGGGCTTTAGAAATATAGTGCTGGGTATGTTTTTGGTATTGTCACTTCTACTATTCAAAAATTCCACCAGTTGAGGCAACTTGCCGGCAATTTCGATGGCTAGTGATGTATCAGTCAGGCCGGGAAAATGATCAATTCCCTGCTCATAGGCGCGGTGACTGCTCCAAGGGTATTCAATACAGGTGGAGACAATTTTTGCTTCGACCGGATTTTGGTGGATGTAGCGTAAGACATATAACACCTGAGGTTCAAGTTCAACCGGCACGCTGAGGAATCTTCCCTGAAAAAGATGGCCAACCCTTTCATGTTTGGAATTGAACCAACGGACATAGGATGTACCTATACGGTGCATTACCTGGCTAATGGAACCTCCGGTACTCGCTTTCCTTTCCCTGAGTAACAGATGTACATGGTTGTTCATAAGGCAATAGCCTAGAATATCAAAATCAATCCTTTGCTTCAGGCTGCCTAGGATTTGCAAATAATGCATACGATCTTGCTCGGTCAAGAAGATGTTTTGTTTGTTGACCCCTCTTACCATGATATGATAGATTCCGCTCTTGCTTTGTATCCGAGCGGTTCTTGGCATTTATTACTCCTCCCGAATAACCTATAGAGTCATGCAAACATGCCCCATGATATTTGGCTAGCGGATTGTTCAAGCCGGTTGAGACGATAGAATTACCTAAAGTGCTCCAAGTTGTTAAGATGATAGGTAGCCCCTGTCTAGTATACCAGATTTTGTAACCCAGGGTTCAGGATTTTCCCTAAAATCCCATAATATTCTACTGAATATTTCAAGAAAATGAAATATTTAAGATCGTCCCCAATGTTTCACCCAACGTTTCTCCCCAAGTGAAATATTTAAGACCGTCCCCAAAGTTTCATTTTTCAGCCAACGTTTCACGCGGACTGTCAGTTCAGGATTGGCGGAATTGTGCCTGGTACAAGTTTGCGTATCGTCCGCCGAGCGCTACTAATTCTTCGTGAGTGCCTGACTCTGTAATCTGTCCGTTTTCGATTACCATAATCCGATCGGCTGCTCGTACAGTTGAGAGCCTGTGGGCAATTATGAAAGACGTCCGGCCTTCCAGGAGTGTTTTCAGGGCTTGTTGTATAAGCTGTTCTGTCTCAGGATCTACGCTGGAAGTAGCCTCGTCAAGAATCAGAAGCCTCGGGTCGGCCAGAATTGCCCTGGCAAATGCCAGGAGTTGCCGCTGGCCTGCAGAGAGGTTGGTTCCTCGTTCTGTAACTTCTGAATCATATCCCTTAGGCATGCTCTCAACAAAATTCCGAATACATGCGGCTTCTGCGGCTCGAATTATTTCTTCCATTGTTGCATCGGGTTTGCCAAATAGCAGGTTATCTTTTATAGTGCCTGAAAAGATAAGGGTATCTTGAAGCACAATGCCCAGCTGGCTCCTGTAAGACGGAAGGCTTACCTGAGCAAGGTTGTAACCGTCAACGGTGATTTTGCCTGATGAAGGTTCGTAGAATCTTGCCAGCAGGTTGATAATAGTTGTCTTGCCTGCGCCTGTGGGCCCTACCAATGCAATGGTTTCTCCAGGGCTTATTTCAAAGCTTATGTTGGTAAGCACAGGTTCATCTGCCTTGTAGCCAAACGATACGTTGTCAAACTTAACTTGCCCTTTTAGCCTTGGAAGCACAACGAATTTGTTTGTAGCCAGGCCTGTTTCAGAGGTTTCTGTACACTTGGTTTCTTGAAAACTGCCTCCTTCGAAATCTTCCTGCAGCGAGCCTGACGTTACCATACGGCCAGGCATTACAGAACCGGCTTCAGGCTCAAGATCAAGTATGGTGAAAACTCTTTCTGCAGAAGCCATTGCAGAAAGGATTTGGCTCCAGAATCTTGAAAACGTGCTTATGGGCGCCCAAAACTTGCCAAGGTAGTTTACAAATGCCCAGACCAGGCCTATGGTCATAGTTCCGCGAAGCACTGATCCGGCACCGTACCATATCACAATAGAGGTTCCCATGGCGCCTACTATATCGGTAAGGGGCCAGAAAGCCTGGTCTAGGCGAATGGCACGCATGTATGCGTCAAAGTACTTCTTGTTGAATTCCTGGAATTTGGCGCTGTTGTTTTCTTCGTATCCATAGGCTTGAATTACCGACAAGCCCTGTATTGTCTCGTTTAGATGTGCGTTGATGTTTGCAACGGCTTTTCGGGTATCTCCCCATGCATCTTGCAGTGCCCATCGTACCTTGGTTAGCACAAACCCCAGAAGAGGCACTGTGATAAATGACAACAGGGCCATCTTCCAGTCAAGATACACCATTATTCCTACAATCCCGATAAGCGACAAAAACTGGCTTATCAGGTTGACCATTCCTGATGCTGCCAGGTTGCCTATATGACTAACATCGTTGGTAATTCTCGAGACGATTTTTCCTACAGGCCGGTGATCGAAAAAAGAGAATGGAAGGGTCTCAATATGTTCAAACAAACCCTGTCTTAGATCATACAGCACTTGCTGGCCCAGGAAATTGATTGTCTTGATTTGGGCCTGTGACGAGATCCACTGGATAATGCGTAATATCATAAGTGTGGCCAATACCCAAATAAGGGTTCTAATGTCTTTGCTCGTAATGCCGTCGTCAATGGCTTTCTTAAATAACAGTGGTTCCACAAGCCCGATTACTATGCCAACCAGGGTCAGAAAGGAGGCCGCAACAGCAGTTTTTCTATATGGCCCGGCATACCCAAGTATCCTCTTGAAATACTCCATGTTAAATGGACGTTCTTCTACATCTTCAGCAAGGTCAAGGTCGTATTCTGACATAATGCAGGCGGCGTGTGCACAAAAGGTGATGGCGTTTAAGATTTGTGCAAATTACGCTTTCCATAAGCCGCCTTTTACCTCCCTTCACTTGTTTCTATGTTTTGGGTCAACGAAGCGTGGGCCGATTGACATCCACCGGTTCGCTTATCGCTCACAGCGGGATTCATTGCCCAATTTTGAGTGTTTTCACCTGAAGCATTTCCCAGTTCAAGGTTTAGCGCCAGTTCAACATCTTCTTCTGCAAATTGGCTTTCAAAAAGCCTTTTGTAGAACCCAGGCTGAGATAGAAGTTCAAGGTGGGTTCCAACCTGTGAAACTTTTCCGTCCTTTAGAATTACAATTTTATCTGCACCTCTTATCGTTGAGAGCCTTTTGGCTATGATTATTGCAGTCCGGCCTTCCATTACCTGGTTTAGCCCTTCCTGTATGAGGTATTCTGTTTGTGTATCTACGCTTGATGTTGCCTCGTCCAGTATCAGGATCTTAGGGTTGGTCAAGAGAGCCCGGGCCAGGGCAACTCTTTGTTTCTGCCCGCCTGAAAGGCCGATGCCTCTTTCACCCAGGGGCGTATCGTAGCCTTTAGGGAATTCGGAAATGAACCCGTGAGCCTGAGCAAGCCGGGCGGCTTGAATGATTTCGTCAAGGCCGGCGTCAGGTTTTCCCAGTGAAATGTTTTCCCTTACTGTAGCAGAAAACAGGAAGTTTTCTTGCAAGACCAGTCCGATGTTCTTGCGTAAGGATTTCAATGATATTTGTTTCAAGTCATGGCCGTCTAAGGTAATGCGGCCCGCGGCCGGATCAATGAATCTGGGTATTAGGTTAATCAAGGTTGATTTTCCGGAACCGGTGCCGCCTACAATAGCCACTTTTTCTCCTGGAAGGATTTCAAGGTTTATGCCGGTCAAAGTAGTGTGATTATCATCTGGGAAGCGAAAACTCACGTTTTCAAACACAATATGGCCATCAGCTTCGTTAAGGTAGACAGGCGAAGCACAATCCCGGATTTCCGGTTGGATATCAAGAAGTTCAAAGAGGCGAGGGGCAGCGGCAAGCGCTTGCTCTGCCATGTTAACCAGCCACCCTAGCATTCTTACAGGCCAAATAAGGCTCCACAGAAGTGAGTAAAAGGCAAACAAGGTTCCGACTGTCATTTGATTGGAAAGCACCAGGTATCCACCGTAACCTATCATGGTAACGGCCGATATACCCGTAAGTAACTCAAGGAAGGGTTGGGCCTTTGCTTCTACTTCTGCCCGTTCCATGTTGGCGTTGTAATGGCCCAGGTTCTTCTCGGCAAACTTCTTGACTTCTTCCGGTTCTCTGGCAAAAGCTTTCACTACCCTGACTCCGGTAATGTTTTCTTGAAGGGACTCTGTCAACTTGCCCATTTGTTCCCTAACGTTCTTCCATGCCGGCCGTATGGCTTTGTCGAACCAGAACACTGTACGGAACAAGAAGGGAAAGGTTACAACGGTAGCCAGCATTAGGCGCCAGTTTAAGTAAGCAAGGTATGAACTCATTCCTACTATCATGAGAACCATATTGATAAGGAACAGGGCCCCCCACCCTATAAAGTTCTGAACTGAATCGATATCACTTGTTAGCCTTGCCATTATTTGGCCTGTGCCCATAGTCGAAAAGTATGAAGGAGCCAGGCCCTGAAGGTGGTCGTGGATATCCTGCCTCATTTGATATATCACTTTCTGGCCTATTAATTCTGATGTACACCATTGAACATATAGTACTACCCCTTTGAGTACAGCCACGCCTATAAAACTCAACGATAGTTTCGCTAAAAGAGCCAGGTTTTGATCAGGCAAAGCTATGTCCACTATGTTTCTAAGAAGCACAGCCGGCGACATTTCCAGCATGGTGGAAGCTATCATTGCCATAACGACAATTGCCACCTGTATCCAGTGCTCCCTGAGGTACCCAAGAAGTCTTGTCAAGTCAGACATATACAAAACTCCCTTTACTAGAAGTTTGATTGCGCCTTTCATTGGGATGTTTGCTGCTAAGAGTAAGTGGTTGAGTTTGTGTGGCGATTAAGGCTGCATTCTTGATATTTGTTTAGCTATCGGTTATTTGGCGTCTGGTGCTTACTGCTTTTAACGGCCCACGTTTATATTACGTAACATTACTTCACTACGTAAGAATACTTTGCAGGTTGTTAAACTTTGATTATTTGGTTACCGGTAATCCAATAAATAACCATTGCTAAGAATTTCGATTGGTCAAAGTTTTGCCAGGGTTCGCTCAAAACCAAGCAAAGAATGGGCTATTTGATCAATAAAACTTGATCCTCCCGAAGCGGGCTGGAGGTTCTAGGAGATGAGCACAAAATTTCAACCCCTCAAAAAGAAGTTTCGTCTTAATTTCGAACTACTTTCGTTTTGTTTCTAATCTATTGATCTCTTTATGATCTCTAACGTTTGTTTTAACCCTTGAACATAAATACCACAAATGGGTAACGAGTGCAATACCGTAAGGCCAAAGCTTAATTGTAATATGGCCTGATCGAAGGTGAGGATTGAAGAAGAAAGGCAAAAGAATAAACCTCCGGCGCAGTTACCTGCAATTTGGACGGGCAGTTTCCTGCTATCCGGAGGTTCTCAATGTACTCTTTATATCTTACGCCTCAGCTTTCCGAATAAGTTTTTCAAGCGAGCCTTTGGCATCACCCAGGAGAAGTTCAACATGTGGCATTTCGTAAAGAGGGTTGTCTACCCCTGAGTAGCCTGGTTTTGTGTCCAGGTTACACACGATTACGTGCTTGGCCTTTTCAACGTCTAAAATAGGCATACCGTAAATGGGAGTGCCTTCAGCGGTATTGGCCGCCGGGTTGACCACGTCACAGGCTCCTACGATTATTGCCACGTCTGTTTCCGGAAACTCAGGATTAATATCGTCCATTTCGCAAAGTTTATCGTAAGGCACTTCAGCTTCTGCCAAAAGTACGTTCATGTGGCCCGGCATCCTTCCGGCCACCGGGTGGATGGCGAATTTGACTTCGGCGCCTTTGCCTTCGAGTATATCCATGAGTTTCTTAACATGCGATTGTGCCTGAGCAATTGCCATGCCATAGCCCGGTACAATTATGACCTTGCTAGCCTCTGCCAACATTTCCCCTGCCGGTTTCTTGGCCGGTTGTTTAAGGCTTTCTGCTTCGGCGGTATCTGTTATTTTGGTTGCAGCAGCCTCTTTTTGAACAGCCTTGCCTTCAACTGCTTTTGTGAGTTTTTCAAGCGAGCCTTTGGCATCACCCAGGAGAAGTTCAACATGTGGCATTTCGTAAAGAGGGTTGTCTACCCCTGAGTAGCCTGGTTTTGTGTCCAGGTTACACACGATTACGTGCTTGGCCTTTTCAACGTCTAAAATAGGCATACCGTAAATGGGAGTGCCTTCAGCGGTATTGGCCGCCGGGTTGACCACGTCACAGGCTCCTACGATTATTGCCACGTCTGTTTCCGGAAACTCAGGATTAATATCGTCCATTTCGCAAAGTTTATCGTAAGGCACTTCAGCTTCTGCCAAAAGTACGTTCATGTGGCCCGGCATCCTTCCGGCCACCGGGTGGATGGCGAATTTGACTTCGGCGCCTTTGCCTTCGAGTATATCCATGAGTTTCTTAACATGCGATTGTGCCTGAGCAATTGCCATGCCATAGCCCGGTACTACAATCACTTTCCTGGCATCTTTAAGAACATGCCCGGGCGTGTCTTCATCGTCAATTTTGCCGTCTGGTTTTTCACGTTCAAGCACACCTTCAACTTTAGGCAAAACCTTAGGCAATGTTTCGTCTTCAGGTTTTAATGCCTTAGATGGTTTCGGCTTATCAATGGCTCCGCCTAATACATTCATGAGTGAGCGGTTCATAGCCTTGCACATTATTTGGGTTAGTATGAGGCCCGATGCTCCTACAATTGCTCCTATTGCTACAAGCAGAGGTTCGGAGATCGTAAAGCCTACGATAGCCCCTGCAAGCCCTGAAAATGAGTTGAGCAGGGAAATTGTGATTGGCATATCGGCACCGCCAACCCGAATGGCAAAAAGCACGCCATATGCAAGGGATAGCGCCACAACCAGCAGTGAAAACGGAATTACTGCCGTTTCTACGAACAGCGTAGCAATGCTCAAAACCGCCATTGCCACAATGCTGCCATTTGATAACAGGCTATGCCCGGTAAGATGGACAGGCCTTTGTGTCATGCGCCTGTCGAGTTTGGCAGCGGCTATCAAACTGCCACTTAGGGTTAGCCCGCCTACAATGAGGGCCAGTTGGCTTGTAAGTTTGTTAAATGTAGCCATTTCACCGTATTTATCCATGATTTCTGCAATAGCTACAAGGGCAGAAGCTCCTCCACCTAAGCCGTTAAGCAGAGCAACCATTTGTGGCATTTGTATCATGGTTGCCTTTACGGCCATAAAGTAACCCAGGGCGCCACCTATTGCCATGGCTATCCACAGCAAGGGGACGCTTAAAATATGGTGTTTCCATAGTACCAGCAAAATAGCAACTAACATGCTGAGGGCACTTAGCCTGTTGCCACGCACAGCGGTCCGGGGAGAGCTCATCCATTTAATGCCAAGGAGGACCAACCCTGCAAGAATTATCGAAATTACAACATATATTTGATCCATCTCGACACCCCGTTTGATTAATTCTTAAACATCCTCAACATGCGATCTGTGACCACGAAGCCGCCTACAAGGTTTATGCAGGCAAGCACAATGGCGATAAAACCACATAACTTACTTCCCAGGTTTACAGCCAGTGCCGTAGAAACAAGGGAACCGAGGATTGTTACTCCTGAAATAGCATTCGTTCCTGACATAAGAGGGGTGTGAAGCAATGAGGGAACTTCACTTATAACCCTGTATCCAAGCCAGGCTGCGACCAAAAAAACCACAATCAGAAAAAGCGCGTTCATAGATGCGCCACTCCTTGCGTTATTAGTTAAGCCCCATTGCCTCCTTGGCTCCGGCGTGAACCAGTTCTCCGTCCTTGCATACCAGTGAAGAGGCAGTTATCTCATCATTAAGGTCGATCACAATTTTTCCGTCCTTGACAAAGTGGGAAATGAGGTTCAAAACGTTTCTGGCAAACATCATGGTTGAACTTGATGGAACTTTTCCAGGTATGTTTGCAGTTCCGTCTATAGTGACACCGTACCTTTCAATTACTTTTCCGGCTTCAGTAAGTTCGCAGTTTCCGCCCTGGTCTACCGCAACGTCGACAATAGCTGAACCAGGCTTCATGGCTTTGACCATTTCTTCGGTTACCAGTACCGGGGCCAGTCTTCCGGGGACTAAAGCGGTGGCTATAACGATGTCTGAGTTTATGACAGTTTCCTTGATGTTTTCCCGTTCTTTAACAAGCCATTCTTTAGGCAAGTGTTTGGCATATCCGCCTTTGCCTATGGCTATTTCAGCGGGAACTCCTGTATCGACTACTTTGGACCCAAGGCTTTTCGCATGTTCTGCCGCATCAGGCCTGATATCGACTGCGTGTACTACGGCACCCAGCCTTCTTGCGGTAGCAACAGCCTGGAGGCCTGCGACACCTGTACCTAACACTGTAACGTTTGCCGGAGGTATCATGCCCACTGCTGAGCCTATCATAGGCACGAATTTGGGCAAACGGTTTGCTGCCATCAGTACGGCCTTATATCCTGCGACTGTGCTCATAGAAGTTAGGGCATCCATAGCTTGAGCTCTGGAGATTCTGGGAATACCGTCGTGGGTAATTGCCGTTACTCCTTGCGCTGTGAGTTTCTTGATCATTTCGTGGTTAGCCGGGGCAGCCGGATGCAAGAACGTAATCAGCATCTGGCCTTCATGCATCATGTCAGTTTCGTGTTTGTTCTTATCAGTGTTAAAGAGAGGTTCCTTTACCTTTAAAATAACATCTGACTTTTCAAAGAGTTCTTCAACATCATCAGCAATAGTGGCACCGGCCTCCACATATTGCCCATCTGCAAAATATGCTCCCGCACCTGCCGCTTTTTCAACTAATACTTCGGCCCCTCCTGCGACCAGTTTCTTGACTGTTTCCGGAATTGCGGCTACGCGCCTTTCTCCCTGCATAATCTCTTTGGGAACGCCAAACGTTAGACCTTTATATTGCATAACCCGTAACCTCCTTGAAATTTTGGGGGGGGTCGCAATTAGTACAGCGGTGCTGTGTATTAATCTGCGTTTGGGTTATAGGCTTTGGTGTATAGCGTACTGAGCACCCCATCGGAAGTTAATTCTACAGCAAGCGGAGGAATCCTCTTTTTCTTATTGCCTAAGGCTTCCTATAGGCGTTTTTCTTACACATGTGCCAAAGCAGTAAATGGTTGCGCCCGGAGTTGCCACATTTTTGGCACTTAAGGTTTTACACCGTTTATACAGTCGCAGCCCGATGCAAGATACGGTATCATAGATTCAAGTTTGTAAGGCTAAGCACTTTGGGTGAAAGGGATGGAATTGTGTCGAAGAGAAGCATGGCCCGGGCAACTGTGATTGTGGCAGTCTTGGGAGTACTTTCGAAGATAATGGGTTTTATGCGAGAGCAGCTTATAGCCTGGTTTTTTGGCGCTACCGGATTCACTGACGCTTACGTAGTGGCCCTTGCAATACCCACTGTACTTACAGGGTTGATATCAAATCCGGTTTGCACTGCGTTTTTGCCGGTATTTGCCTCATATGTGGCCAAAAATGATAACAAAGGCGCGGCAAAGGTCGCTTCATCGGTAACCACTCTTTCAGTGGGCACATTCTTACTGGTAGGCATTGCTGCTATACCGTTTGCGCCTGCTTTGGTCAGGCTCTATGCACCTGGGTTTTCGGGCCCGGTTTTTGACAGCGCAGTTGCTCTGACCAGGCTCTTTTTTCCTGGGTTTGCACTACCCCTGCTAGCTGCTTTGTTCAAGGGTATGCTCAATACGTACAAGCAATTTTCAATTCCGGGGGTTGCCCCTTTTGTTCAGAATCTTTTTATAGTCGTGCTCGTGGCTTTGCTTGTGCCTGCCTTTGGAATCCGCGGGCTGGCCATGGCCACGATAGTAGGGTATCTGGCTCATGTTTGTGTGCAGTGGCCATCAATACGAAGGCTTGAACTTGACTATGGGTTTTCATTTGAGGTTAATCAAGGAACCAATCAAGTGATGAACCTTGCGCTTCCTCTTATGGCAGGAGGGCTGGCAAGGCAATTATATATACTTATTGACAAGAACCTGGCGTCAAGGCTTCCGTCAGGATCAATAGCAGCTCTTAATTGGGCCGACAGAGTGAGGTCACTTCCTACAGATCTTTTTGTTGCGGCTGTTATAACGGTAATTTACCCCTCTTTGTCAGAAATGTGGGCGCGAAAAGACAAAAAAGGAATGGGCGATACTCTCATAACGGGAACCCGTTATGCATTGTTTGTTTGTGTTCCTTCGGCTATAGGCCTTGCAGTGCTCGCAACCCCAATTATTAGGATTGTATTTGAAAGAGGTGCATTTACGGGAGCAGCGACTGTGCTAACCGCAAAGGCACTGTCTGTGTATTCATCCGGCATTATGGCGTTAGCCATTTCACGGCTTGTAAGCGTTGGGTTTTACTCAAGCCAGAACACTTGGTATCCCGTCTTATTGGCGCTGGGGACTTCATGCTTAAATATTGTGTTTGACCTTGTTTTGGTCGGCCCATTGGGCCACATAGGGTTGGCTCTGGCAAACGTATTGGCTTCATGGATAGGAGCAATAGTGGGCCTGAAATTGTACACTGCCTATATTTCAGAGATTAATTACAAGGAATTGGTGCAAGCCGGTTTGAAAATTATTGTTTCAGCGTCAGTAATGGGCGTATGGGCCTTTGGGCTTGCAAAATATACAGGGTTCTTAAATGGCACAGGAAGTTTCAAGAAGGATTTGATAATGGCAATCATTGTAATAGGCAGTTCTGCGCTTTTGTATTTGGGAGGTGCTTTGATTCTCAAATGTGAAGAAATCGTCCTTGTTACGAATCTCGTTAAACATAAATTAGGCCGTTCAGAAAAAGGTATTTAGATCCCAATAGATGAATTATCAAAACTTAGAGGCTATAGAATGTGGCTTATTCGGGCTTAGTTAGGAAAGGAGCAACTCATTATGAGGCCTATTAACTCAGAAGATTTGTATTTTATGAAATGGGCACAAGACCCTCAGATATCTCCGGACGGTGAAAAAGTTTTGTTTGCTGTAAAGTCTATAGTGCCGGACGGCAAATTAAAAGGATACAAAACCCAAATTAAGATCGCCCAGCGAGACGAAATACGCCGGTTTACTTTAGGGCAAAACAATGATACCTGTCCCAGGTGGTCGCCTTGTGGAACTAAGGTAGCTTTTTTATCGGACCGGGGCCAGGATAACAATCAGATATATATACTGTCTCTTAAAGGCGGAGAAGCTGTTAAAGTTACATCATTTAAAGGCGGGGTAGGAGAACCGGTTTGGTCTCCTGACGGCAAGAAGATTGCGTTTTCTGCGCTTGAGCAAGACGGCCAGGATGATAGCCGTGATGATGAAGAACTCAAGGTAAAGGTTATTAGCAGAATACGATATATGCTTAACGGCAAAGGATTTCTCCCTAAGAGCAATTATCAGATTTTTGTGCTTGACGTAGATTCAGGAAAAGTGACTCAACTCACAACCGGCGGTTATGACTGCCGTGAGCCTGAATGGTCTCCTGATGGTGAGAATATTGTGTTCGTATCTGCCAGGTTTGAAGACAGCGATGTTTCATTGGTAAGGGACCTTTGGTTAATTCCTGCAGCCGGCGGCGGGATGAAGAAACTTACTTCAAGTGATGCCGTATTGTATTCGCCTTCTTGGTCTCCGGACGGTAAGTACATTGCGTGTTACGGGCATGACAACGAATACAAGGGCGCCACTGTTCCCGGCATATGTTTAATCGCCGTAGATGGGGGCCCGGTTAACTTCCTTACCAAGTCAGGGCAATTAGGGGTAGCCCAGTCAGTTTCAAGCGATGTTGTTTCTTCAACTGTTTCCAAACCGGCGTGGTCTGTAGATGGGAAACGGATTTTCTTTACAGCTTTGAACGAAGGAAGGACGGATCTATACAGCGTTAATACCGAAACTACAGAAATCACGCAAATCACTTGGGGAAACAGTGCGGTTTACGGATGGAGCAAAGCGGTTGGATCCGACAAGTTTGCTCTTGCTGTTACATCGCCTGAACTTATTTGTGACATATGGTCTCTTGACTTGACTTCGAAGGGAGCCAACCATGACAGCACTATTTTGGAAGTTTCTGATGGACAAGGTAAGCTCCACAGGCTTACTCATTTAAACAATGATCTGCTTGAGTCTGTGTATTTGAGCCGTCCTGAAGAGGCAGAGGCCGCGGGGTACGATGGGCAGAAACTTCAGGCATGGGTTATGAAACCTTTAGGGATGCAAGAAGGAAAGAAGTACCCGCTTATTCTCGAAATTCACGGAGGGCCTCATACGTCTTACGGGTTTGGGTTCTTTCATGAATTTCAGCTTCTGGCTTCACGAGGGTACGGCGTGGTTTTCGGCAACCCAAGAGGGAGTACAGGGTACGGGCAGGAGTTCATGGCAGCCACGCGCCATGATTGGGGTGGAAAAGATTACAATGATGTAATGGCTATTGCAGATTATGCAGTAAAACTTCCATGGGTAGACAAAGAACGGATGGGGGTTACAGGAGGCAGTTACGGCGGCTACATGACCAACTGGATAATCGGCCATACAAGCAGGTTCAAGGCTGCAGTTACCCAGCGGAGTACTTGTAACCGTTTCAGCCAATTCGGTGCAAGCGATGTTGCCTATATGAACGGAGACTTTGAATTTGATGGGAACCCTTGGGATAACCCTATGGCTTACCTGGACAGGTCTCCAATTATGTATGTTTCAAATGTTGAAACGCCTCTTTTGCTAATTCATAGCGAAGAGGATCTCAGGTGCCCTATAAGCCAGGCTGACGAGTTTTTTGTAGCTCTTAAGAAACTGAAGAAAACAGCAGTCTTGGTTAGGTTTCCCGGAGAGAACCATGAGCTTTCAAGGTCGGGCAAGCCAAAACACAGAGTTATGAGGTTGGAATACCTGGTAGCATGGTTTGACAAATATATGGGGCCCCAAGATGGTGATTATTCAACGCCACCGGCAAAGCCTGCACAGGTGAGATTGAACCTTCCTGATGATGACTTAAACCCTGAAGAAGGAAGAGAAGATTTTTGAACAATCATTCCAGGAGAAAATATTCACCCAGTGAGATTTGGGGGTATCACCAGGATACCCCCAGTGAACTTAAACTTGCAAAGGCATTGAAGAAAGCCGGGATTAGGTTTGAAAGGGAAGCTCCTATTAAACAGTTCACTGTTGATTTTTTGATAGATGAGTGGCTTGTAGTCGAAGTAGACGGATGGAGCCATCTTACATCTTCCAGCCAGGAAAGAGATCGTAAGCGACAGAAGATATTAGAAAGCCTGGGCTTTTCCGTGGTGCGTATTCCGGCAATGGATATTTCACACCATGGGGGGCTTAAGCAGTGGATAAATAAGATCAAGAAGATAACCGGGCAGGGCCCTCCGGAGCCGTCACAAGCGGGGTTCCGGAATTTGCATTTTAAGAGTCAAGTTCAAGAGGCACGTACTGAGCTAAGGGAGCAGGCTCGCAGAATGGGACGTTCAAACCAAAGGCGTAAGCGAGCAATCGCCAATCAACGCATGGTCAATAATAGGGCCTACTCAGGTACAAATGAAAGTATGGATGATTACTTTGGGCCCGAGGCTGAAGATTTTGAAAAACTCTTAGAGGAGTATGATTGGAGCAAAATGCCTGAAAAAGAATGACCAAAAAGAGGCTAAACGTTTGTGTGCGTCGTAGACGTAAGTAATTTTTACGCTAGATTGCATTTATGTAAAACAGGTTTGGAGGTGGAGCCCATGCTTATCTTGATAATAATACTGCTTATCCCGGTAGTAATTTTTGCTGTACAGAATGCACAATTGGTGTCGATAAGTTTTCTTGGTTGGAGTTTATCGATTAACATGGCTCTTGTTGTATTAGGGTCTTTGTCTGTGGGCCTGATAATCGGAGCAGTGTGGTCGTGGTTAAAGGGTGGAAAGGTAAGGGGCAAGGTGAGGGAACTTTCAAAAGCCCTTGAGGCATCTACAAAGAAAATTAAGGAACTTGAAAGCGCTTTGCAAGAACAAACTGAGAAAACTGAAACTTTGCTGATGCAAAGTGACAACGAAGTGGAGCGGGACAATCAGGTAACATGAAACATGAATTATTCAACGGGCTGGAGAATATCACAGGAGACTATGTTCGATGGGAACAACCTGTTCAAATAGATGATAAACAAGCCGGCAAACTGTCAGAGATTCTTTCAATACCGAAGAAAACTTCTTCTTTGCTGCTAAGGCGTACCGGTGGGCAAATTGCAGATGCCAAGAACATGTGGGCCGGGCAACACCCTTTCCCGGACGTGATGGCGCTTCCTGGAATTGAGCAAGCTGTATCCAGGATTAGCCAAGCAGTGGATTCCCGGGAACACGTGCTAATTTATTCGGATTTTGATGCTGACGGAATTACTTCTGCAGTGATCCTTAACGAAGCTTTAGAGTATGTTGGAATACGTAACATTACGGTTTTCTTTCCATCCAGGTTTCAAGAAGGGTATGGGTTCCATTCTGAAGTCATTGAGAGATACAGCAAACAAGGGGCCGGTTTGGTAATTACCGCTGATTGTGGAATCACCGGGCAAGATGCATGCGCTAAGGCCAGGGAATTAGGGATAGACGTAATAATCACTGATCATCACAAAATCGGTTCCCATTTACCAAATGCCCTTGCCATCATAAATCCACAATTGCCTTCGTGGCAGCGTTTCAGGCTGCAAGATCTTAGCGGCGCAGGCGTAGCCTATTTGCTTGCCAGGGGGCTTTTCGAACAACAAGGGCTTCTAGGCGAAATACCTTATAACTGGGCTTGCGACATGCTCGTATTGTCAATAGCCGGAGACAGCCAACCGGTAACCGGCCTTAACCGTGTTTGGGTTAAAGAAGGCCTAAAACTCATAAGACACACTCATCGCCCCGGTATCTTGGCGCTTTTGTGTGTTTCGGGCATTTTCAATTTTGCAGCCGGCAGTAGGCAATATGCCAGCGCAAGTTCAAGGCCGGTTGATATTTTGGCTCGTAAGCACCAGCAAGGAAATCGTATGTTTCAAGATATGGAACAATTGCGTGATTCGATTGAAGTACATGATATTGATTTTGAAAGAGACATTATGTTTGGGTTGGTTCCCAGAATTAATGCCGCAGGCAGGCTCAGCCATGCACGTCACGCTTTCGATTTGCTTTGTGAAAGCAGCATCTATCGGGCTTATGAATTAGCTGAGCGCCTGGACAAGCTTAATCTGGAGCGGCGCCAAATTGAGCGAGGAATGCTTGACGAATGCTTTGAACAGATAGAGAAACGTCTGCAAATTCCAAAGGAAGAGAAAGGCTCGCCTGAGTATCCGATGTATTCCGTTTGTGCTTATGGGGCTTCCTGGCACGAAGGGATTATTGGTATTGCAGCCTCAAGAGTAAGGGACAGATACCAACGCCCGTGTGCGATGATTGCAGGTGACGGCCCGGTATTAAAGGGATCGGTAAGAGGAATTCCCGGATTTAACGTTTTTGAGGCCCTTACCCAATGCAAGGATCTGCTTCTCACTTTTGGCGGCCATGAGGGTGCCGGAGGATTTTCCATTCACCAGGGCAGCGTATCAGCATTTGCCTGCAAATTCGAAGATGTAACTCGGGAACTTCTTAAACAGCGGTTTATTGAACCGGTCATTCAATTAGACGATCTATTGAGTGTGGAAGATTGCCATGAGGGATTGCTAAGGTCTTATTTGTCATTAGAGCCGTTTGGAAAAAACAACCCCAGGCCTCATCTGGCAATTTTCGATTGTAAGATTGCACGAGCAAGGCTGTTGGGTAAAGCACAAAAGCATCTTGAACTTACAATTGAGGGAGCAAACCCCCTAAGATTAATTTGGTTTGGGGCAGGTGACAGGGCTGCGGAAATATGTTTGCCCGGTGTGTGTGACATGGTATTTACCCCTAACAGGAATGTATACATGGGCAGGGAGCAAATTTCTCTGTTTGTGGAAGACTTGAGGCCTTCTTGGAACCTTTTGGGGGAGGGCTATTTCAATCTTAGCCGACATGTTCCTGACAAAGGGCCGGCAATTATTTACACTTGGAGTAAGGATGCTGCAACGAGCATATATGTTGCTCTTATGTCCCAAGGCATTCGAACCGGCTTACATTTCAAGGGGCAGGGCAATGCTCTTGCCCATAACACCAGGCTTATCCTCAAGCAGCAACAGGGGGTTGTAGTATCAACTTGTCCATGGGAACTTACTAATGACGGTTTTAAACCACATACCTCTTTGCTGGTAGTGCACCCTCCTATTTCCGGGCGGCCTTGGGAAAAACTCCTGGCGCTTGCCAGGGCACCGGGTGTGGAATGTATTTTCTTGGACAATTATGTAGAAGATTCTAATATCTGGCTTGCAGTTCGTTTTCCTTCGAAGGAAAACATGGAGAAAGTGTGGAAGTCTTTGGCTGAGAGGCCAGGCAGTATGATACCTATATGGGAGGCAGGCCCCTTTTACCTGGGGAACGTTCCAGGGCTTAACACCGGTACATACCGGCAAAAACTGGTTCTTTTAGTGTCCTGCATTTCCATTATGATGGAACTGGGCATGATATCGTATGATGTCATTGACAGAATTCCCCGGTTAGTATTGCACAGGCCCCAAGGACAAGTAAGCCTCTCAGGATCAGAAATATACTTACAGGGGCGCCAGGCTCTGAAAAGTGCCAGGCGCACAATGAAAAGATATAAGGGAGGAGTAATTTATGGGGGAAAGCATTGAAAGAGATATTGCATCGCATATTCGGGTGATCCCTGATTTTCCTCAAAAAGGGGTTAGCTTTAAAGACATAACTCCGCTTCTGGGGAATCATGATATGCTTCAGAAGTGTATCAATGCTCTTAAGAATGCATGTAAAGGCCTGGAATTTGATATTATTGTAGCACCTGAAGCCAGGGGCTTTTTAGTCGGAAGCGCTCTTGCCTATGCAATGGGCAAAGGTTTTGCTCCTGTTAGAAAGAAAGGTAAATTGCCCTGGAAAACCCTTGAAGGGGAGTATGAACTTGAGTACGGAACAGATATTCTTGAGATTCATCAAGATGCTGTAAAACCAGGGCAAAAAGTCCTAATCGTAGATGATTTGCTGGCTACAGGAGGCACTATTGCGGCTACTGTGGATATGGTCGAGAAACTGGGAGGCGAAATAGCAGCCTTAGTGTTTCTGATTGAGTTGACTTACATCCCGGGTAGGGCTAATCTATCTAAAATGGGGCATGAAGTTATATCTGTGGTGAAACTTGATAGTTAGAAGATAATTAAGTGGTTTTTAATACTGTTGTTATGCAGTATTCGAATGTAGGCGTATTACTGCAAGAAAGGCGACATTCGGGTTTTTTGTGGGATTCAATCCGAAGATGTCGCTTTTTACAAACAATTTTGGGAGCAGATAATTGCAGCTATGGCAGTTACCAAACTTAGAGAAGATATAGGGGCTTATCTTTCTGGCCAGGAAAGGGAACTGGTTCAAAGGGCTTATTCTTTTGCTGCTACAGCTCATGCCGGGCAATTCAGGTTATCCGGTGAGGAGTTTGTTGAGCATCCGGTTGAAGTGGCGTTGATATTGTCTGAACTTGAAGGTGATGCTCAGACCCTTGCCGCTGCTTTGCTGCATGATGTAGTGGAGGATACTCCAGTTACGATTGAAGAGATAAGAGGCCTGTTTGGTGTTGAGATTGCCAGGTTGGTAGATGGTGTGACCAAGTTAAGCAGAATCCAGTTTCACTCACGCATGGAAGAGCAAGTGTCAAATTTGCGAAAAATGTTTTTGGCTATGGCAGACGACTGGCGGGTTGTAGTTATCCGGCTTGCCGATCGTTTGCATAACCTCAGGACGCTTGACGCTCTTTCTGTTGACAAACAAAAGAAGACGTCTGAAGAGACTTTGGAGATATATGCTCCTCTTGCCCATCGCCTGGGAATATGGCGGTTTAAATGGGAACTTGAAGATCTAAGTTTCCGTCATTTGTACCCAGACGAATACCGGTCACTTTCAAAGCGGCTTGCCGCAACGCGCAGTGAGCGTGAGGCAGAAGCCGCAATGGTAATTTCTCGTTTGGAAACTCTTCTGGGCGAGTCCGGCATACAAGCAGATGTCCAGGGAAGGGCCAAAAACCTTTACAGCATATATCAAAAAATGAAGCGCCAGGGCAAGGATCTAACTCAAATCTATGATTTGCTGGCAGTTAGAGTTATTGTCGAAAGCGTCACCGATTGCTACGAAGCTCTTGGGCTTGTTCATATGTTATGGAAGCCAATGCCAGGAAGGTTTAAGGACTATATTGCCATGCCCAAGCCCAACGGGTACCAGTCTCTTCATACGACTGTTGTTGGGCCTTTGGGAGAGCCTTTTGAAATACAAATCAGGACCAGAGAGATGGATCGCACTGCTGAGTATGGCAGTGCCGCCCATTGGAAATACAAAGAAGGAAAGTCAGACAAGACGTTTGATCAAAAGATGGCCTGGTTGCGGCAACTGCTCGATTGGCAAAGGGAAATGACTGATGCCAGCGAGTTTATGGAAGCCCTTAAAATTGACGTCTTCAACGATGAGGTTTTTGTGTTTACTCCAAGGGGCGATGTGATTGATTTACCTATTGGGTCTACCCCTATTGATTTCGCATACCGGATTCATACAGATGTTGGCCATCGTTGTACCGGGGCCAGGGTAAACGGGAAATTGGTTCAGCTGTCGTACAAACTCAATACAGGCGATATAGTCGAGATTTTGACTTCCCGGCAATCTACGGGCCCAAGCCGTGACTGGCTTGATATTGTCAAGACGCCTCAGGCACGCTCAAAGATTAGGTCGTTTTTCAGAAAACAGCTAAGGGAAGAGGATGTTGCCCGAGGTAAGGCCAATCTTGAAGCTGAAGTGCAAAAACTGGGGGTTAAGCTGTCAGATCTAAGTGACGCAGGGATAATTGACAATGTGTTAAGCAAGCTTAACTACCCTGATATGAAAAGTTTGTATGCGGCCATCTCATACGGTGGAATTAGCCCAATTCATGTAGCCACCAGGTTAAGGGATGAGACATCCAAAGTGGCGCCGGAACTTTTGCCTCAAAAAGAGGAAGCGCCGAAAATTGCCCCCAGAAAAGCCCGAGGGCCTGAGGAAGCAGTAATCGTAAAGGGAATGGCCGGAATTTTAGTGCGCTTGGCTCAGTGCTGTGCACCGGTACCCGGCGATCCTATTATCGGGTATGTTACAAGGGGGCGGGGGGTTACCATTCACCGGTTGGATTGCCCTACTCTGAATTCCTTGACTGATACTGAACGATTTATTGAAGCTTCGTGGGAACTTGAAGTGACAGCATCTTACCCTGTTGAGATACTGGTTGAAGGCGAAGACAGGCCGGGGTTATTTGCTGAAGTTACGTCTGTGATAGCAAACTTGGGCTCAAATATTATTAACGCTACAGCCAGAGGCCAATCTGATGGCACTGCCAAGATAACTATCCAGTTTGAGATTCATGATCTTGATGAGCTTAGAGAAGTAGTTTCTGAAATTGAACATATACCGGGGATTGTAACAGCGAATCGTGTTTCCGGCAGGAGGAGGTAAACTTGTGCGGGCTGTATTCCAAAGGGTGAAAAGTGCAAGGGTGCTTGTAAACGGAGAAGAAATTTCATCTATCGGTCCGGGCGCTCTTGTGTTTTTAGGCGTAGGAAAAGATGACGCTGAAAAAGACGTATCATATATGGCTGGGAAAATTGCAGGGCTGAGAGTGTTTTCTGATGATACAGGGAAAATGAATTTATCGCTTATTGATGTATCCGGTGAAGCCTTGGTAGTATCCCAGTTTACGTTATATGGTGATGTTAGGAAGGGTAGGCGGCCAGGGTTTGATCGGGCGGCGCCTCCTGACAAAGGTGAGAGGCTGTACACTCAGGTGGTTGAAATGTTGCGGCAAATGAAATTACCTGTCAAGACCGGGATTTTTGGTGCGGATATGCAGGTAGAACTGGTTAATGACGGGCCTGTAACCGTTTTAATTTCCAGTTGCAAAGAGTTTTGAATTAGATTTAACCTGGGTTTTGGGCTTATAGGCAGGTTTAAACTCAACATAGAAAGGCGGTTGGCCGTTGAAAGTACATAGGCGTGTTGTAGGTTTGCTGAGTACAAACTGTTATATCTTAGAAGATAAAAACACCGGGAAAGCAGTAGTCATAGATCCAGGCGGAGATGGCCATGGAATTCTTGAGTTTATCCAAACATTAGAACTTGAACTCCAATGTGTGGTACTTACCCATGGACACCTTGACCATGTTTTTGATGCCGGGTTAATTCAGGCCAAAACTTCCGTACCCGTTTTGATTTCACAGGCCGACAGCGCCTTTTTGGAAGATCCCGGTTGGATGAATGCTTTCATCAACGTTAAGGATATGGTGCCGGTAAAAGAACGTGTGATTGTCAAAGAAGGGGATGTCATAAGTTTTGGAGATTCTCAACTCCACGTAATTGAAACACCGGGCCATAGTGCCGGAAGTATATCTTTGTATTGTCCCGGTGTTCATAACTTACAGGGCCCAAAAGGTAAACCGGGAATTCTTTTCTCCGGGGACCTAATCTTCCACCGAAGCATAGGGCGGACTGATTTTCCAGGCGGTGATGCAGAAAAACTTTTGGCAAGTATTCGGGGCAAGGTGTTGAGTTTGCCCGGTGACACTATCATATATCCAGGCCACGATGTACCTACCACAGTAGAAAAAGAACGCACAGAAAATCCCTTTTTGCTCTGAATTGTGGTATCTTAGATAAACGAACTGAATTCTGTAAATTTGTAGGAGGGTGCACTATGATAAGAGCGCCTCGAGGCACTAATGATATTTTGCCTCCTGAATCGCACCGGTGGATCTATCTTGAAGCGCTTCTTAGAAAACTTTCCGCCGTGTATAACTTTGAAGAAGTAAGGACTCCCATGTTCGAGCACACAGAACTGTTTTCCAGGACTGTGGGAGAGACTACTGATATTGTTCAGAAAGAAATGTATACGTTTCAGGATAAAGGTGGAAGAGATCTAACCTTAAGGCCTGAAGGCACAGCGCCTGTTGTACGGGCTTTTTTGGAACGGGGGCTGGATGGCGGGGCTTTGCCAAGTAAATTATTTTATTTGGGCCCAATGTTTCGCTATGAAAAGCCTCAGGCAGGACGATACAGAGAGTTTATGCAGTACGGTGTAGAAGTACTCGGTTCCGGATCTGCTTATTCAGACGTAGAAGTAATTCTGTTAGGCGTCAGGATAGCAGAGGAATTAGGGCTTTTGGGAACTACCCTTTTCATTAACACTATCGGTTGCCCTATATGCCGAAAAAAGTACAAACAGGATCTTATTAGGCATCTTTCAAGTAAAGCCGGTGAACTATGTTTTGATTGCAAGATGCGGCTGGAAAAGAACCCGTTAAGAATCTTGGATTGCAAGAATCCATCTTGCCATGAAATTACCGGAGATATTCCTCCAATGAATGAATACCTTTGCGATGATTGCAGAGAACATTGGATTCTTCTTCAGGAGGTTTTGACATCTGTAGGCCTTGAGTACACTGTTGATCCTACCTTGGTCAGAGGGCTCGATTACTACACAAAAACAGTATTTGAACTTAAGTGGCCTCCCTTGGGTGCTCAGGATACAATTATCGGCGGTGGACGCTATGATGGCCTTGTTGAAGAACTTGGCGGAAAGCCTATTCCCGGTGTTGGGTTTGCTGTAGGCCTTGAAAGGCTGCTTTTGGCTTCAGAGAAAGGTGAAAAACCGATAGAGCCCAGTGTTAGCCTTGATTGTTTTGTGGTGATGCCGGAAAGTGAAAACAGGGGCCTTTCTCAGGAAATCGCCAAAAGAGGGTTTCAGATGCTTCGTGATGTTCGTGGCTTAGGCCTGACTTGCGATTTTGATCCATTAAGGCGAAGCGTAAGGGCACAAATGAGGCATGCAAACAGGCTAAATGCAAGGTATGTGGCAATACTTGGTGAAGAAGAATTCAAGCAAACTTCAGTTTCCTTTAGATCTATGGAACATGGGTGGCAGAAACAGGTCTCCCTAAATAAGATCTTAGATTTTATGAAGGAGGAAGTCTTAGGTGTCATTAACTGATGAAAAACGGCAGATGAACGAAACATCGCCTGATGCACTGTCAGATTGCGAAGAACTCGAGCGCACATGTTATTGCGGTGAACTTAGCGAAAAACACATAGGTTCTAAGGTGGTTCTTATGGGTTGGGTAAACCGCCAAAGAGATCTGGGTGAACTTATATTTGTCGATTTGAGAGACAGGACAGGCATGGTGCAAGTAGTTACAGATCATACCAGGTCACCTAAGAGTTTCGATATAGCCAAGAAACTTCGTTCTGAATACGTGGTATGCGTCTCAGGTATTGTCGAAAAGCGGGCATCAGGCAAAGAAAACCCTAACTTTGCCACAGGCATGATAGAAGTCATGGCTGATGAAATCAAGGTCATAAACAAGGCCAAGACACCTCCTTTCGTGATTCGTGATGAACCTGAACCTGATGAGAGTTTGCGAATGAGATACCGCTATTTGGATCTGCGTAGGTTGCCAATGCTAAGTAATCTTGAACTTAGGCATAGGGCTACGCTGGCAATAAGAAATTATCTTTCTGACAATGGATTCTGGGAAGTGGAGACTCCTTCAATGACCAAGAGCACTCCTGAAGGTGCCAGGGATTATCTTGTTCCTTCAAGGACGGAGACAGGCAGTTTCTATGCGTTGGCGCAATCGCCTCAACTGTTTAAGCAATTGCTGATGGCTTCCGGCGTAGATAAATACTTTCAACTGGCGCGTTGCTACAGAGACGAGGATCTAAGGGCAGATAGGCAGCCTGAATTTACCCAGATTGATATTGAACTGTCTTTTACAGACGAGGAGCAAATATTCGCCGTGGTAGAGGGAATGATCAAGTACTTGTGGAAACAGGTCCTGGACTGCGAGATCGATGTACCGTTCCCCAGGATGGCCTGGAATGAATCTATGGAACGATACGGAACGGATAAGCCTGATACAAGGTTCGGAATAGAAATACATGACATTACAGATATAGTGCAAGATTCTAAATTTATGGTGTTTACGAATACAATCAAGGCAAACGGAACCATAAGGGCAATTTGCGTGCCAGGTTGTGCAAACTTGTCGAGACAAGAACTTGACTCGCTTATAGAGCGGGCTAAAGAACTTGGCGCCAAAGGGCTTTTGTATTTGGCATATCTACCGGACGGTGAAATACGATCTCCTGTTAAGAGACATCTGTCAGAAGATGAGATTTTGGGTATCGCAAGAACTACAGGAGCCGAAGCAGGGGATTTGGTATTAGTTGTAGCTGATACATTTGAGATCGCCGTTTCAGTATTGGGTAGGCTTAGGTTAGATTTCGGAGAAGGGTTAGGCCTTGTTCCGGAAGATGAGACTGATTTTTTGTGGATTACAGAGTTTCCTCTTTTAGAGAAACACGGTGACACAGCCGAGTGGCAAGCCGCCCACCATCCGTTTACCAGCCCTGTTGCCAGGCATATCCATATGTTGGAATCTGACGGCGATGAGATCAAATCTCAAATTCGGGCAAGAGCTTATGATCTGGTTTTGAACGGAGTGGAACTTGCTTCAGGTTCTATTCGTATACACAATAGGGAACTTCAAGAAAAAGTTTTCAGGCTTTTAAATATTTCCGGTGATGAAGCACAGGAGAAATTTGGGTTTTTGCTGGAAGCGTTTGAGTACGGAGCGCCGCCACACGGTGGTATAGCATTTGGGTTGGATAGGCTCCTAATGCTAATGGCAGGGGCCGATACTATAAGAGATGTTATTGCGTTTCCAAAGACTACTAAAGGAACATGCCTGCTGACCGGAGCGCCATCAGAGGTTAATGCAGAGCAGCTTCGAGACCTGGGATTATCCTTGACAAACAAAAAAACGGGTAACAATAGGAAAGGGCAATAAAAACGGTAACAAGAGATCATTGCACTGTAAGATTTGATTCCGGAGGGGAAACCGGTGCCTTTGACAGATGAAGAAATTATTGTTGAGAAGGCGTCAAAAGGTGATTTGGCAGCTTTTGAAGCGCTTGTAAGGGCTTATGAGAAACGGCTGTACAATACTGCTTTTCGCATGGTATCTGACAGCGAAGAAGCTATGGATATAGTACAAGAAGTTTTTCTCAAAACGTATCAGGCTCTGCCGAACTTTCGAGGAGACAGCAAGTTTTCTACCTGGGTTTACAGGGTCTGTGTTAATGCTTCTTTGGACTATTTGCGAAAACGTAAAAAAGCTAAAGTGTATTCTTTAGATAAACCTGTAATGTTTTCAGACTCGCAAGTTCAAAGGCAGGTAGAAGATACAGGCGATAGTACTGAAGACATAGTTGAAACCAAGTTTCTCGGAGAAAGCGTGCTTGACATTCTCGACGGTTTGGAACCACATTACCGTGCGGTTATCGTTTTATGTGATATTCAAGGCTATTCATACAAGGAAATATCTGAGATTTTGGATGTGTCGTTGGGTACTGTCAAGTCCAGAATTCATAGAGCCAGAAATGCTTTGAGAAAACTTATCGATGAGGAACAAATTCTTCCCTCTTACGTCAAACAAGACGAAAGGAGGGATGACGAGTGACTTGCCGTGAGATTTCAGAACTTTTGTCTTCATATTTGGATAATGAACTTGAACATGAACTTTACGGCCGTGTGAAAGAGCATGTACGATCGTGTACCCGTTGCCAGGTCCGGCTTGAGGAACTTCGGCAGGTTAAACATGCTCTTCAGTCCCTCCCTGAAGTTGACCCGCCTGCTGAACTTCATTTAAGAATTATGAATGCTATAAGCGAAGAATCAAAGCGCAAGCCGCGGTTTTCACTTAATCAAACGTGGCAGCAGCTTAAAAAAACCAGTGCGAGAAATGGACGGTTCAAAAAAATAGGGCTTGTTTTGGCTGCATGCCTTGTTCTTATGCTGGTTTCTTCAGCCGGAACGGTATTTGTTATGAGACAGTATGGTATCTTGGGCAGTGGTTCCAAAGCCATAGGACGGGATTTTGAATCTGCCGCTGAGCCGGGTATGGTTGAAAAAGTTGACTTACCGTCATCTCCTGAGGATGGCGATCCAAGTTTTGATTCCAGCGGTGGCCCGTCAATATTTAAATTTGAGTCAAGTGAGGCACCGTCAGCTGATGTTGAACCTGAGTATTCACCTGACAAGAGTGCAGATATAAGAAGTACGGCGCAGAGCCTTGAAATTCAACATAAATTGATAAGACGTGCAAGCCTAACATTGGAGGTCTCAAAAGGCAGCGTTGATCATACATCTCAGGAAATCATCCATGTTGTCAAAAACAGTCAAGGTTATGTAGAATCGTCATCTATGTCCGTTGCTCAAGGCAAAAACCGGTTTACTGTTTTTTACATGACAGCCAGAGTGCCTTCTGAACGTTTAGATCAATCAATCCAAGAGATATCGTCCCTTGGTGAAGTTACTCAGTCAGACACTTCGGTTCAGGATGTCACCGATCAATATGTAGATCTTGATGCGAGAATCCGGAGCAAAGAGTTAGAGGAACAAAGGCTCTTAACGATTCTTGGAAATGCAAATACTGTGGGCGAACTGCTTCAGGTTGAAGGTGAACTTTCCAGGGTAAGGTCAGATATCGAAACTCTTAAGGGGCGTCAGAATGTGCTTGAGAAGTCTTCTTCACTGTCGTTTTTATCTGTATCGGTAGTTGAAGAAGGAGCCAGGAAGCGTGAGCCATCGCCTTGGAGAGAGGTATGGAAGGCGTTTCTTGATGCCTGGCACAACTTACTCGTGTTCTTGGCTAAGGTAGCCCCGGCAATTATCGTTGTTGCAGCAGCATATTTTATTGTAAGAAGAAGTCTTGGCAAGAAGCCGTAATACGGTCTAAGCAGGTTAAGTTTTGATAGGCGCAACCAAAAGGAAGATGGCGGCAAAATACTGCCGCCTTTTGTATTAGAAATGTCAAACTTGTTGGAGGATAAGGAGCCGCGTTGTGGGCCGTTTCTGTGCCGTTTTGGTGCTATTTCTGTGTACGTTCCAATTTCTTGATTGTGTTTTCATCCTTAGTGCACTGGGCCAAAAAACGGCTGTAAAGTTCAGGAAAGGCGCAAAACAGCGGCAAACTATGGAAAATGTACTTGAGGGTAAATGTGCACTGTAGTGGCTGCGTCAAATTGCCAAGCTTCTCTTAGAGCAATATACTGGTGTAAATACTATGAAGGGGTGACAGTGATATGGCTGGCAAACGACTTCTGCTGGTAGATGGCAATTCTCTGGCCAACCGCGCGTTTTACGCACTTCCCCCGCTTTCTACGAGCGATGGTGTTCCTACCGGTGCTGTTTATGGATTTCTTACGATGTTATTTCGACTAATCGAAGAAAGAGAACCTGAATATATTATCTGTGCTTTTGATCATCCTTCGCCAACGTTTAGGCATCGCGAATTTGAGGATTATAAAGCTACACGAAAACCCAGCCCTGATGAGTTCAAGGTGCAAATGCCAATGCTGAAAGAAGCTCTTTCTGCGCTTGACATGGCTTTTGTGGAACTGCCCGGGTTTGAGGCTGATGACATAATAGGTACCTTGGCCTGTAAGTATAGCGAGGAAGGTTTTTCGGTTAGCATTCTTTCAGGAGATCGCGATTGTCTGCAATTAGTCGGCGACAGGCGTGAAGTTATCTTGTTTATCAGAGGGATTACCCAGACTAGACAGTATGATAAAGAGGCTGTAAAGCAAGATATGGGAATTTGGCCCGGGCAAATTCCGGATTTCAAGGGGCTTGCAGGTGATCCGTCAGACAATATTCCAGGTGTGAAAGGCGTTGGAGTAAAGACGGCAGAGAAGTTATTGAGTCAATATAGAGATATTGAGCAGATTTATGCAAATATTGATCAAGTTTCTCCGAAAAGGACACAGAGGCTCTTAAGGGAGCAAAAGGAATTGGCCTTGCTTTCCAAGCGTCTCGCAGTTATTGCATGCGATGTTCCGTGCCATGTTGATGTAGGTGAGGCAAAATGGGACGGGCCTGATGTGGGTAAGGCCATGGATTATTTTAAGACTATGGAGTTTCACAGTTTAATCAAGAGGCTTAGAAAGTATCAAACAACTCCAGGCGCAGCAGGTTCCCAGCCACGGCTTGCAATTGTCCGAAGTGGCGTAGATGAGTACAAAATCGTCGATTCAGAGGAAAAATTGAAACAGCTTGCGGCCAAGATAACCGATTCCGGAAAGATGTCGATATATGCAGGTATATCCGATATCGACACCCAGGTCACCAAAGATTTTATGTGGCCTGGCGCTTTAGGGGTTTCAGAGGGAGATATCCCCTATTTGATTGATTTTGGGCAGATGTCGCTTGATTTCAATGTTTACCAGGATATTATATGGAAGCACTTTGGCCCTGTTTTGCAGAATCCTGAGGTTAAGAAATTAGGTTTTGATCAGAAGTGGCTTTATACGATGTGTTTTCATAAAGATATGCCGTTGCCCGGATTTGAGTTTGACGCCATGGTGGCAGCCTATTTGCTGGATCCTACCAGAACCACATACAGGCTGAGTGATTTGGTTAGTAGTTACTTAGGTGAGGACATGCCCCATGGTATTGAGAGTTTGCCTAAGGCTCAAAGAAACAAACAAGAAGCCAAGAAAGCACATTTGGCTCATTTGGCCCAGGGTTCTTATTTTACATTCGATTTATTTGACAGTATGAAATCGGATCTGGAGAAACATGGCCTATGGAAGCTTGCCAAAGAAGTAGAGTTTCCTATGATCGAAGTGCTTGCTTCCATGGAAGCTATGGGCGTTAGGGCGGATTTGGAAAAAGGAAAAGCGATTAGAGAAGAATTTGCTCAAAGATTAGAAGAAATCGAGCAAATAGCATATGAAATCGCCGGAGAAGAGTTTAATCTTAGTTCTCCAAAGCAACTTAGCCGCATACTTTTTGAGAAATTAGGCCTTACACCGGTGAAAAAAACTAAGACCGGCTATTCTACTGATGCTGGGGTGCTGGAAACTTTAAGCTCGGCCCACCCACTTCCTGAGAAGATTCTTGAGTACCGCCATTATTCCAAACTTAAGTCTACTTACCTTGACGTGCTGGAAGATGTAATTAACCCTGTTACCGGCAGGATTCATACAACATTTCATCAGACGGTTACAGCAACAGGCCGGCTTTCAAGCGCTGAGCCTAACTTGCAGAACATACCTGTACGAAGCGATGTTGGAAAAGCCATTAGGGGTATATTTGTACCTGAGCCCGGCCGCTTGTTTCTGGCATCAGATTACTCTCAGATAGAACTCAGGGTTATGGCCCATGTATCAGGCGATCCTTCCATGATCGAAGCGTTTAGGCACAACCAGGATATTCATAAGAGAACTGCTGCAGAGATATTTGATGTTTCCCTGGACGAGGTTACGCCTGAGCTAAGGGATAAGGCCAAGGCAGTGAATTTCGGGGTTATTTATGGTATTTCTGAGTTCGGATTGGCTCGCAATACAGGTGTTTCAAGGAGCGAAGCCAGGAAGTTTATTGACACGTATTTCCGTAGGTACCCTCTGGTCAAAGATTATATGGACAACATGGTAAGGCAGGCCAGGCGTACAGGTTATGTAACCACGATTCTTGGCAGGAGGAGGCCTATACCTGATATTCACTCCAGAGTCAGGGCACGGCGTGGGTTTGCGGAAAGAAGTGCAATTAACACTCCCATACAGGGAAGCGCAGCGGATTTAATCAAACTTGCCATGGTTCGAATTTACAGGCGGATTATAAAAGAAGGGCTGAACTCCAGAATGATTCTTCAGGTTCATGACGAACTTATATTTGAAATAGACCCTGAAGAGAAAGTCCATATGATAAAACTTGTAAGAGAAGAGATGGAAAAGGCTATGGAACTTAAAGTGCCTTTGAAAGTCGATATTGACGTAGGAGCAAGCTGGTCCGATGTCTGATAGAATATGGCCTCCGTTATATGTGATAGGGCTTACAGGCGGGATAGCAGCCGGAAAGAGTACCGTTTCCGCATATTTAAGTGAACTTGGCGCCTATGTTATTGACGCAGATGAGGTGGCGCACCAGGTTACTTTGCCCGGGTCTGTAGGTTTCTCAAAGGTAGTCGAGGAGTTCGGCACCCGTGTGGTAACTCCTGAAGGCTCCCTTGACCGCAGGAAACTGGGGCAAGTTGTTTTCAACGATAAGGCAGCGCTTAGGGTTCTCAATTCAATTATCCATCCGCTGGTAATAAGGCGAATTAATTTTGTGCTTGAAATTTTGGCGCGAAATTCAGGTTATCGAGACGAGAACTTATATGTGGTATTAGATGTACCATTGCTATATGAGACCGGTATGGACAAAATTTGTGACGAAGTATGGGTTGTAGCAGTGAACTTTGAACTTCAGGTCAAGAGGCTTATGGAACGGGACGGTTATTGCAGGAAGGAAGCTATTAGCAGGATTGAGGCTCAAATGACTCTTGAAACCAAGATGAAACTTGCCCAAGCGGTAATAGATAACAGCGGCAGTGTTGAATCTACCAAGCAAAGAGTCAGAGAACTTTGGCAAGATCTCGACAGGAAATTGAAGCAGCCATCTCGAACCTGAGAAGTCTGAGGCACTACTTGAATTTTGGTTTTAATATGTTCCATTTATAACCAGGGGGAAGGCTGTATGAATGTAGAAGACAAGCATATTAAGATAAAGGATGTAACGGCAAAAACATTTGACCGGGAAATATCATCTGCCAGAGCTTCTGTAGTTGATTTTTGGGCGCCATGGTGTATGCCGTGCAAGAGGCTTTCAGAGATTATTGACCGGGCTTTGCCTGATATTGAAGATGCGTACCGGGGCCAAATCAACTTCTTTAAAGTGAACGTAGACGAACAAAGTGCTCTGGCTCAGAAGTTCGGGGTTATGGCTTTGCCAACCGTAATCGGGTTTTCAGGAACCAACCCTGTTGAAAGATTTACAGGGCGAACTAAAGATGAATTTGTGAAATGGGTTTCCAGATTGGCTCTCAGGGCTGGGCTTGTAGAAGAATAAGTAGGTGTTCCTAAACTTTTGTTGACCGTATTTGCTTGCTTGTTGCCTGGCAATACCACTTACCGGGCATGCCGGTTTGAGCCTGCAATGTATCAGTGGTTTCAGCAAAATTTTACACAGTGTGGATGGAGGGCTTGAATTGCGAAATAAAATAATAGACCTGCGTTCAGATACGGTAACCAAACCAACCTTGGAGATGCGCCAGGTTATGGCCAATGCCGAAGTCGGCGATGATGTTTATGGCGAAGATCCAACAATCAACCGTCTTGAGGCCCTTGGGGCAGAAATGGTTGGCAAGGAAGCAGCGGTATTTGTCCCTACCGGAACTATGGGTAACCAGGTATCAATAATGGCATGGACTAACCGGGGGGATGAGATTATCCTGGAATCGAGTGCCCACATCTATATGTATGAAGTAGGTGGCCCTGCAGTGCTTTCTCAGGTTCAGGCAAGGCCTATTCCCGGCTATCATGGTGTCATGGATCCGGCAGATCTAAAAGTGGCTATCAGAAACCCTAATATACATTTTCCAAGGACATCGTTGATCTGCCTTGAAAATACGCACAATAGGTCAGGCGGGTGTGTGCTGCCTCTGGATTACATGGAGGCTATATATAACCTGGCAAAACAAGAAGGAATATCGGTCCATCTTGACGGGGCGAGGGTTTTTAATGCTGCTGTTTCCTTAGGAGTTGATGTTAAGGAAATTACAAAGTACGCAGACTCAGTTCAATTTTGCCTGTCTAAAGGTTTATGCGCCCCTGTAGGTTCTTTGGTCGCCGGGCCCAAATCGTTTGTAAACCGGGCTCGTAAATGCCGAAAACTTCTTGGAGGAGGCATGCGTCAGGCCGGTATCTTAGCTGCTGCCGGTATAGTTGCCCTTGAGAAAATGGTATCCCGTCTTTCTGAAGATCATGTTAACGCACGCAAACTTGCCAAGGGGTTTTCGGGCATCCCAGGGCTTGATATTGACATGAGCACTGTTCAGAGTAACATGGTGGTCGTTGGAACCAAAGGCCTAGCAATGGACGAATTTGATTTTGCAAATCTTATGAAGCAACACCGATTGCTGTTTAACCCGTCTTTGCCATACAAAGTAAGAATGGTTACACACCATGACGTATCTTCTGAAGATATCGAAGAAGCAATTAGGCGCATAAAGGAAGCACTCAAGGTATGAACCAAAAAGGATTATGGGATAATCAGCCTGAGGAAATTACCGTCTTAAAACCCAAACATGTTTCCGGCGAAACCAGGCCTAGCCTCAGGGCTCCGTTGGCGCTTAGGATGACGCCTTTGAATTTAGACGAATTTTTGGGGCAAGAGGATTTGATGGGCCCAGGGAAGGCTCTTAGGCGGTTAATCGAAAGCGACAGGATCGTGTCGATGATTTTCTGGGGGCCGCCGGGTACCGGCAAGACTGCGCTTGCACGGCTGATATCATCTAAGACCAATTCGTATTTCAAGCAATTGTCGGCAGTTACTTCCGGGGTGCAGGATGTTCGCAAGGCAGTGGATTTTGCCCGTACAGCCAGGAAAGCCGGACGCAACACTATCCTGTTTTTAGATGAAATTCACCGGTTTACCAAATCTCAGCAAGACGCACTTTTGCCACATGTAGAAGATGGCACTATTGTACTTATTGGCGCCACGACGGAAAACCCGTATTTTTCCGTCAATTCTGCGCTTCTTTCAAGAGTGAGAATATTTAAGTTTGAGCATCTTTCGCCATCACATATACGAGTGATGTTAGAAAGGGCCATAAACGACCCTGATAGAGGGTTACCGGCGTCGCAAACGAAGACGAAAACCAGAGAAAAAACGAAGCTGTCGGAAGCATACGGGAGTGAACAACCTGGTAATGAACATCCTTGTAGTGAACAATCCGGTCTGGAAATTGAAGATAAGGTGCTTGATCATATAGTTGCATATTCAAAGGGGGATGGGCGTACTGCTTTGAATGTGCTTGAAGCTATCTATAATGCAAGTGACATTATTGATGGCAAGAAAGTTTTGACCCTTGAAAAAGCCTTGGAAGTAACGCAGAGCCCGATTGTCTTGTACGATAAGACAGGTGACTGGCACTATGACATCATTTCAGCCTATATCAAGAGCATGAGGGGGAGCGATCCTGACGCTGCTCTTTATTGGCTTGCCCGAATACTTCATTCCGGGGAAGATCCCAGGTACATAGCCAGGCGCCTTGTTATATGCGCATCAGAAGATGTAGGATTGGCTGATCCTATGGCTCTCGTATTGGCAGAGTCTGCTTTCAGGGCAGCGGAACACCTTGGAATGCCTGAGGCCAGAATACCTCTGGCCCAGGCTACAGTGTACGTAGCTCTTGCTCCTAAGTCTAATTCTGCTTACCTGGCAATAGACAGAGCGATTGAAGATGTCAAGGCTGAACCGGCTTATCGTGTGCCTTTGCATTTAAGGGGAACAGGTTACTCAGGGGCACAGAAACTTGGCCATGGCGATGGGTATCTTTATCCTCATAATTACCCCGGGCATCATGTTGAGCAACAGTATCTTCCTAAGCCACTTCAAGACAGAAAATATTTTGAGCCAGGTGAGAACGATTGTATTAAGGTTAGCGGGATACGACAGCCTAAGGCCAAGGGGCCTGCTTCTAATGAAGATCGGTAACTTTGCAACCTGCATGAGTTTACCGGAGTTAAACCGGGCTTTCTATTGGGGGCTGACAACCTACGACAGTCTTCTTCTGGCGATACCCGTTAATGGCAAGCGAGTATCGAAGAGGGCTGACAACCTACAACAGTCTTCTTCTGGCGTATGAGAGTTTTCTTATCTGGAATACCTCCTGCTGACAAACCAATTCTCGGCAAGTTAACCAGGTCAAACTACCGAAGATTGAGCACCTCATAGTACTTGGGTACAAGATGCCGGTTTGGTATAAGCACCGCTTTTATAGAGTACAAGCACTGTTTTCATGTATTCGTTTTGGATAATCGCAACTATGTATGGGAAAAATCTTTGTAATGAGATTGAGGCTGATTCTTGCTTGAGGAGTTAACCAGAACAATGGAGGCGTTGGAGATGATTTGCCCAAAGTGCAAGAGCAGAGCCATAGGGAAGATTGGGTACAATCAGTACTATTGCTGGGATTGCAATATCGAGTTTGTGCCTACGGAAAACGGTGTCAGAATGTATAGGCTGGAGCCTAACGGAACTGCTATGCCTGAGTCTTTTGAGAGTGTGGCACAGACTTTTGCTACACAGATTTCTGAGCCGTCTGATGAGGAACAGACAGATACTTTACCCGAGGATTGAACCGGTGATGTTAAAGAGCCTATGTTTTAAGGCCGTGAAATGTGGATATGCTTTGGGAGCACTAATCGGAAAAAAGGAGTTGTATCTTCGTATGAAAAACCGTACGTTTTGGGATGGGCTGGCAATGGGAGCCATTGCAGGAATCGTTCTCAGCCTGGTTATGTTTTCAAGAGAGAGAATGACTCCAATGGAGCAATCCAGAATGAAAATGGAGCGCACTGCAAGGCGGGCATGGAGAAGAGCCCAAGGCAGTGTCGGACGTATGGTAGGAAGGTTCTCTGACTGAAAAATCCAAGCGTAAGAAGACGCTTTCGTTTGCACTTCTTGCTTCGCTTATAGTTCTGCTTCTTGTTCTGGTTCGCGGTATCCTTGCGCCATTCATCCTGGCTGCTTTCTTAAGTTATGTATTAGAGCCTCCTGTTGCCCTATTTCAGCGGCGTGGTATGTCCAGGTCTGGAGCGATATTATTTGTCTATTTAATTATTTTTACCACGCTCACTTTGCTTGGGCTTTACTTTGTGCCACGTTTTTTCAGCGACTTAAGGGAACTGTCTTTGGCTATACCGGGTTACATAGAGAGCATACGGCAATTTTCAGCCAAAACCCAGCAATTAAGCACAGAGTACAATATCCCTGAAAGCTTCGTACAGGGGGTTACAAATGCTCTTGCAGGGCTTGAAACACAGTTGGTAACTGCAGGCGAGAAAACGGTTGACGTTGTTTTTTCCTCGGCTGCCTTAGCGTCATATCTGTTGCTTGCACCGGTAATTGCGTATTACATACTTAGGGACATTAACAAATGGAGGCACAAAGCCGTAATCAGCATGGCCGGGTACCCGCTTCCTTATATTGATCTTGTAAGAAGCATAGATGGAGTATTTTCCGGATTTATTCGCGGCCAGTCTTTGGTTGCACTTTTTGTGATGGTAATGGTTTGGACTGTTTCAATTTTTCTAGGCCTAAAATATGGAGCTGTTTTAGGAGTTCTAAGTGGGCTTGGAGAGTTCATTCCGTATTTTGGGCCTTTAATCGGCAACCTTCCTCTTCTTGTTGTAGCATTCTTGAAATCGCCTGTTACCGGGCTTTGGGCTCTGGTTCTTGTTGGGTTCATACAGTGGTTTGATTCAAGTATTGTAGTCCCAAGGGTGACAGGTGAAAGGGTAGGGCTTCATCCGCTATGGGTAATATTCGCTATTTTTGCCGGCGGAGAGATTTTCGGCTTTTGGGGGATCTTCCTTGCTGTGCCTCTGGCAGGAATATTCCGCGTAATATTTGAGTTCGGCAAAGTCATTTTATTCGGCGAGGCTAATCCCGGCACTAACTCCGGGCACTGACCCGAGTACCAACCTTGGCACTGACCCCGGTATTAACCCTGGCACCACTGATCTCGGCACTAACTCTGGGCACTAGCCCCGGCACCTAAAGGTACTTGAATCCTTACTGCGAACCTATAGCCTAGAAGCACGCTTTAACCAATAATTGTGTTCCGGTTTGTAGTCCAGTCCCGGAAGACAGAGATCTTAGCGAAGGACTCCCCGGGCGGCTCACCACGTGTACCAACAAGGCTCGTTTCTGATAAAAGAACCCATCGAGTGG
>CAZXLH010000001.1:75071-81172 GCA_964641455.1 uncultured Eubacteriales bacterium
CAGGTGTACCAATGACGCCTGTTTTCGATGAAAGAACCCATCGAGTGGCTCACCACGTGTACCAACAAGGCTCGTTTCTGATAAAAGAACCCATCGAGTGGTACATGAGATGTACCAATTATCGCGATTTTCGTGTGATTGCTGCTCGAATGGTACACCAGGTGTACCAATGACGCCTGTTTTCGATGAAAGAACCCATCGAGTGGCTCACCATGTGTACCAACAACCCTCGTTTTCAGTATTTCCCTTGGAGCAATGCTAAGAAGGAACACGTTGGTTACTTGTAGAAGATGCCTTTCGTAGGGAGGAGGTTTTTATATGACGAAAAAGATTGGCGTCATTGGGGCAGGCACTATGGGCAGGGGAATTGCCGAATCATGTCTTGTGGCAGGTTACGAGGTTGTTCTGATTGATTCAACCATTGAATTGGCTCGCAAGGGGTATGAAGGTATAGACAGGAGTTTTGATAGAGGTGTCAAGAGAGAGAGGATAACCGCTGAAGCCAAAGATGAGATGCTTGCAAGGCTTACATATTCTGATAATTACGATGAACTCGAAAATGCTGAAGTTATTTTGGAAGCAGTATTTGAAGATTTGGGAGTCAAGAAAGAGGTTTTGCCGAAAGTCTCTCAGGTGGTCGGTAAAGACGTGCTCATAGGTTCAAATACTTCTTCTTTGAGCATTACCAAGATGTCAGAAGCAGTCAGCAATCCTGGCAGATTCCTGGGAATACACTTCTTCAACCCTGTGCCTGTTATGAAACTTGTAGAAGTAATCAAGGGTGATGATACATCTCCTGAGACTGTGGAGAGAGCCAAACAACTGTGCAAACACTTAGGGAAAACTCCGGTAATTGTTAAAGAATCACCGGGGTTTGTGGTCAATCGCCTTTTATGCCCTATGCTCAATGAAGCAGCTTACCTTTTGATGGAGAATGTGGCATCGGCTGAAGATATTGATACGGCCATGAAACTTGGAGCCAATCATCCTTTGGGGCCCTTGTCTCTTGCAGATTTAATCGGCATAGATGTGCTCTATGCAATTATGGATACTTTGCATAAGGATTTCAAAGACGAAAAATACAAGCCATGCCCACTGCTTAAGCAAATGATAGATAAAGGGCATCTTGGCCGGAAAACAGGACGTGGATTCTTTAAGTATTAAGTCAATCAACTCACCCAGGGTTTATTTGTTGCAATAATGTATTCAAACTGTACATCTACTCGTACATGCTGAGAATATGTCGCCGAGGGAATCAAAAAAAGCGGCTGGCAGTGCAATACGCATAAGCAAGTGTCAAAGGATGTACGAAAGGGGGCATGGGCCCCCTTTTCATTGTTCTTGCGCTGTAGGTAGCGGTAATCTGCGGCGGCTCACCAAGGGGCGCCGGGCATGGCGCTTCACACAAAACCGGTTCAAGCCAGAGTCAAAGTTTATAACCTATTTTTCTCAGGAATGAATGGCGTGCTTCAATGTCGTCGGGGCCTTCAACGCCCTTTGGAGAGTTGCCGTCTATGACACCCATTATTCCGCGGCTTTGCTCTGTTTTGGCCACAACTACTTGAACCTCGTTTGCAGTAGCGCAGAATATGTTAACCACTTCAGGAACCATTTTGATGTTGTTCAAAACATTTACGGGGAATCCGTTTTCCATAAAGATAATAAAAGCGTGGCCGGTTCCCAGGTTTACAGCGTTTTTCTCGGCAAGTTCAATTAAAGCCTCATCGTTTCCGGCTGTTCGTACGAGGCACGGGCCGCTTGCCTCCAGAAATGCGATTCCGAACTTGATTCCGCCGCCGGCATTTGCCATGGCTTCATACAGGTCTTCCACTGACTTAATGAAATGTGACTGTCCAAGGATCATATTGAGGTTTTCGGGTTTATCAATGCTTACAAGTTCAAATTCAAGAGACATGGCATCTCCTCCAAACGTAATTGTCCCTTTACTGCCTTATGAGAATGTTTATTTCCGGCTTGATGGTGAACTTTAACGTTAAACCATGTGTTAGTCATTCTACCACAAGCTCACAATTTCCCTGCTTTTGAGGAGATACTTTGATTTCGTAGCGTGCTTGGCTATTCAACAGGTAAATCATCGCCTACATAAACAATCTTGCTTGCGGGCAGAATTTCTTGATTATGAACTACCGGATCTGCGGTTACAAGAGTGCCGTCCATGCTTTGGGCAAAGTACAAAGAAATTCCGGTATTGAGCTGAATGCCTTGATGGTCTAACATAGCCTTGGCTGTTTCTAATGCACATTGTTTTGTAACAGCTTCAACTTGAATAGGAAGTTGGTCGAGCAAAGCCACAAGTTCAACAAACGCGTCAGGATAATCAGTTATTCCCTTAAGGTAAATCATCAGCATATCCAATGCCGAAACTGTTATTTTAGAACCACAACTGTGGCATTGCTCCAAAATCCTTTGGATTACAGCGCCTTTTGGCTTTCCTTCAAGATATGCGATCAGTGCTGAAGCATCAAGGATACAAGGTGAGTCGTCGCAAAGTATAGGCTTATCTTCTGTATTTGAATTAGAAAATAGTTTCATTGCATATCTTCCTCATTGGTTTCTTGCCTGTTAAAGAACCCCAGCCCATGTCTTACCGGGTTCTCGAACTCGGGCACTAAAATTAATTTTCCTTCATGATCGTAGACAGCAAATTTGGTACCGGGTTTCAAATCAAGCTTGTTTCTGATTTGCACTGGGATAACTACCTGGCCCCTGGTGGAAAGCGATGTCTTGTGCATTTACATTCACCTCGCAAAAAGTGACGCTTACTCTCGCCGGTTTTAGCGTTTTTTCCAGTTTAGCCGCATCCGCTGTATCGAAAATCTCCTGGCCATCTCGGCCACGTTGTTGCAAATAATATAGTCTGTGCGCTTGAATCATTTCGTTTTCTTATTATGTCCGAAAAATCGGGAGAAGATATCCTTGGCAGGGCTCAATCGAAAATGTTCAGAAGTGTAAAATGTTTGGTCTATATTGAAATTCTCTAAGATGTTAGAGAACATATAACCAGTTTCAGAAAGTGCCATCAATAATGCGGAGGTGCTAAACAATGGCAGAACGTGAAGTAGTAGTGTATTCGACTCCTACGTGCCCTTGGTGCACAAGAGCCATGGATTACCTAAGGCAGGCCGGAGTTGATTTTGAAGAAAAGGACGTTTCTGTTGATATTCAGGCTGCCCGTGAAATGGTAAAGGTTTCGGGCCAAATGGGTGTTCCGGTTTTGACAATAGACGGGAATGTTGTCGTAGGTTTTGATAAGAACAAGATTGATCAACTTCTAGGATTGTAACCAAACAGACGCCTAAAGTTTATGCAGGGGGAGAATTCAAGTTCTCCCCCTTGATACTTACAGCCTTTTGAGGCCTGTGTTTTGCCTCTGTTAAGGCCGGCTCAAGTATTTCTGTCCACAAAGGTTGGCAGACACGTATTGTTTTTACTGTGGACTATAGTACCCATGTTTTTGCATGTAGTTGAAGATCTTCTCGCCGTGTTTCTGCTCGTCATCCTGGATTTTCTGAAGATCATTCCTTAGTTGGGAATTGACAGATTCAAATACGGTTGTGTCGTACGTGCCGGATATATATTTTTCGGTCATCAGCATATCTTGACAGATAGCTGCATCATCAGTGGAGCCTGTTTGCCCTTGTTGTGCTTGTTGGGGCTGCCGGCCGTAGGCGCTCCACTGATGGGTTTGGTCATCGAGGCTGCCGGTTTCAAAATGCGTGTCTTGCATTCTTGAATCCTGCCTTTGGGTTCCCATTTGCTGTTTCCCTTGAGATCCAAGATATCTGTTTAGGGTGTCATAGTGATTCTGCTCTTCCTGGGCGAGTTCATAGAAGAGATTGCGTAACTCTTGGGATTTGGTAAGGTTAGCATACCCTGTATACTTCCTGATGCAGATTTCTTCATGAGCCATTTGGTCTTGCAGCAATGTTCTTTCTTTTTGTGTTAACTGATGCGTCATAATAATATCACCTCTCATTAAGGATGCCGAAAAACCGAAAGACATATTCCTTGGAATGTGAGTAAAAGCTTTGAATAGCAGATTACTCCATGGGTACTTCATCAAGGCATTGAGTACTGAGATTTCTCTTTGATTGGCAACTTCTGATGGCGGTGAGTTTAAAGAGCAAATCAGATTTGATCTGCCTGGTTTAAAACGAGGAAAATTTTCGAAAGGCCTGAAGACATATTTCTAATACTGTGATAAAATAATAATTTGAATTAGTGGGAAGAATCACACTTACTTTTATGTATCTACCATGATTTAGCCTGAAAATAGCCTCTTGGCCTCTGTTTTCTAAGAAAATTATTTTACGGATCCAATTGCCAAAAGGTTGAGCCATATTGGCTGAGCCTTTCCACCGCGGAAATATTGATAAAATTTCGAGAATTGCCATAGAAGTTAGGCGGAAATAGGGTTGCCTAATAGACGTTCAAAATGTATAGTGTAATTTGGTAGGCTGTTAGTGACACATTAATAGTGTGCCCTGGCCAGCCGGGTTTCCAGTCATGTCACAGGATATTTTGGATTTTAGTGAGAAGGGTGATTACATGGCTCAAAAGACTAATCCATTCCAGACCATGCTCGAACAGCTAGACGCGGCTGCCCAGATCGGAGGGCTAGATAAGAACGATTATATCACACTCCGTTATCCGGAACGGGAATTGACGGTTAATTTTCCCGTAAAAATGGATGATGGGAGTACCCGCGTATTTACCGGTTATCGGGTTCAGCACAATACTGTTAGAGGGCCTGCCAAAGGCGGAATCCGCTTCCATCCGGATGTAGATATGGATGAAGTTCGAGCCTTGGCAGCTTGGATGACCTTTAAGTGCGCCGTAGTGGATATTCCATACGGTGGTGCAAAAGGCGGGGTAACGGTTGATCCTACAGGGTTGTCCCAAGGCGAGATTGAGAGAATCACCAGAGGTTATACAGCGAAGATTGCAGATTTTATTGGGCCTTACCAAGACATACCGGCAACTGACGTAAATACAACTCAGCAAATGATGGGTTGGATTATGGATACATACAGCACTTTGAAAGGTGTATATTCGCCGGGAGTAGTAACCAGCAAACCGGTTGAAGCCGGTGGATCTATTGGACGTAATGAAGCTACCGGACGGGGAGTATTTATTATTACCAGGGAACTTGCCAAGAAACTTGGTGTGGACCTTGCCAAGTCGACTGTAGCAGTTCAAGGATTTGGCAATGTCGGCAGTAATGCTGCTAAGCACTTGCATGAGGCAGGCGCTAAGATTATAGCAGTGAGTGACGTATCAGGCGGGCTTTATTGTGAAGACGGGATTGATATCCCGGCACTTTTGGATTATGTAGAAGAGAATCCGCGTCGCGTTATAGAAGGATACAAGCAAGATGGAATCAAGGTTACAGATAACCATGGCATCCTTACTTGTAAGGCAGACTTCCTGGTGTTGGCTGCTTTGGAGAACCAAATTACCGAAGAAGTGGCAAAGGAAGTCCAGGCAAAGATTATTATCGAAGGTGCTAACGGGCCTACTACCTTTGGAGGAGACAAAGTACTTCAAGAAAGAGGTCTTATAGCTTGCCCTGATATCCTAACGAATGCAGGTGGAGTTACTTGTTCCTATTTTGAGTGGGTTCAGAATTTACAGTACCTGGCATGGGATTTGGAAACTGTAAACTCTACCCTTGAGAGGATTATGGTCAAGGCATTTAATGAAGTATATGCAATTGCAGATGAAAAGGAGATCCCAATGAGAATGGCAGCATACATTGTTGCGCTTAACCGTTTGATTGCTGCTCAGAAGATCAGAGGGATTTTTCTATAAGTTTCTGTTGAGTTCTGCAAAACTTCGGTTTCTAAGAATTCAACAGGATAGGTTGCGGATGGTCTGTAGAACGAGTCATAATCACAAATAACCATTATATGAATCAAAATCGCAGCTATGAATCAGATGATTTCAAGTAAAGGCCGCAGCAAAACAGACAGTATAAATGTAGCATAGGATGCAGCAATGATCTTAGTTATCACATGCCTGAGAGATGAGCAATAACTGTACTTGAGATGTAAGCACGAGATGAACCAAAAGATGCAGCA
>CAZXLH010000001.1:81272-146626 GCA_964641455.1 uncultured Eubacteriales bacterium
AGATGCAGCAGGAATTGCAGTACGAAATGCACCGGCAATTATGCCGGACAATGTTGAAGCGATCGTATCAGACAAGCACCAGAGAACATTCTTTTAGATGAACCAAGAAATAAGACAATACAGAGACTAATAAACAGGCCAAGGCACAAGCCAGGAAACAAACTAATAGACAGACGAGCAAACAAACTAAGAAACAAACCAGGAAACAGACTAAGTAATAAACCACGATATGCAGCGTTTCAGTACAGAGGTTTGCAGCGTAAATATAGTGTATACGTTCGGGTTTGGTTAAGAGTTCACAGTACACAATCAAGCAGTGATTGAGGCAATATTCGAAGGCTACACGTACCAGCGAATTTGAAACGAGTTACAGATGATAAGTATTACCGCAGCCAGAGTAGGGCAAAGGGCCTGGGATACAGCGGGCCCTTTGCCTGTGAAAAAGTATATAATTAATCTAAACGGGGAGCTGTTAGGAACGGCTGAGAAAGGGCTGATAGCGCCTGACCCATGGAACCTGTTAGGGTAATACCTGCGTAGGGAAATCCGAGTCAGACAGCCCGCACTTAAGTGCGGTTTTTTAATGCCCCCCCAGTAAATGGAGGGTTTGTTATGCGTAACAAGAAACTTGCTATGTTTGTTGAAGGAGCTTTAATGGTGGCTTTGGCTTTTGTCCTTAGCTTCGCCAAGATTTATAAAGCCCCATACGGAGGTTCAGTCACCTTAGGAAGCATGATTCCGATTTTGGTGTTTGCCTTGCGATACGGCACCGGCCCCGGGCTCTTGATAGGCACTGTATATGGCATTACCCAGCTTATTATTGAGCCTTCTGTGGTTCATCCTGTCCAGCTGATTTTGGACTACCCTCTCGCTTTTGGGCTTTTAGGGCTTGCAGGTATGTTTCAAGACAGGCCTCTTTTAGGTGTAGCAACCGGAATAGGAGGAAGGTTTGTGAGCCACTACATTGCGGGGGTAATATGGTGGGGAATATGCGCTCCGGAAGGCATGAACGCGTTTGTGTACTCTCTGGTTTACAATGGCGGATACCTTGTCCCTGAGTTAATAATCTCGGCAATCATAGTAAAGTATGTACTCCAAAAGGCCATCAAGCAAAAGGTGGGTATTCATTGACTCAAATTACCGGTTCGACCGGGTGTGGGTATCATAGTGAGCCTAAGCCTTTAAGTAAGGCAGGATGCACTCAAGGCAGGCCGGTTTCAGGTGGTGTGGTTAGGGTAGACCATAATCCACGGTATGCCCTGGTTGTTGCAGGCGGGGCGGTTGAAGATGCAGATAAGGTTCTGGCCGAATCTGCTTCATTGGTGATTGCAGCTGATTCCGGCGCTGAGTTTTTGAGGAAACACAATTTGGTTCCCCGCATAATAGTAGGAGATTTTGACTCGTCGAGGCAGGAAACAATTGCTTACTTCAAGGATGTTGGGAGTGCCATAATTCCGCTTGACCGGGAAAAGGACAAGACTGACACTGAAGTGGCATTAGATATAGTCCTTGATAAGGGGTTTGACACAGCGATTGTTATAGGGGCTATGAGGGGAAAGCGGCTTGATCATGAGTTGGCTAATGTGTTTCTTATAGAACACTATGCCAGGCAAGGTTTGGATCTCATACTTTATTCTCAAGATACTGTAATATTTGGAATACTAGGTTCAGAGCCGGCACTTGAAACTCATGGCCCAAAAGCGGCAAACCCCAGGTGCTTTGAGAACTCCAGGTATTTTGAGCAAAAGCGGGTGTTTAGCGGAAAACCTTCTGATTGGGTTACTGTTTTTCCGGTTACCCATAAACTAAGCAAAGTTACTACCTTTAATTTGAAATTTCATCTTCAAGATGCGACTCTTTACAGAGGCAGTACCCTGGGTGTATCCAATGAAATGTTGGATAGGCAAGCCGGTATTTCCCTGGCTGAAGGTTTTGCGGTGGTTGTTTTGAATAGCAGGTAGCAGGTTTTTTGCTTGGAAAACGCCGGCAGTCTCAATGCAGCAAAAACTGTAGTTTAAGCGAAATGCCGCAAAAACTACAGTTTTTTCATCTAATCCTTAGCCTTAACCCCTTAGTTTCCAGGTAACTCAGAACGTGGCCTGCCTCTTGGATCATCTCTGGCCGGTGTGCCTAACGACATTAAGTCTCCCAAAGTCATAAGTTCATAACCTGCAGATTTGAGGTTTTCTAAGACCATTGGCAAGGCTTCATGGGTTTGTTTTGCTGAATCAGAGGCGTGAAACAGCAGGATGGCACCGGGAAAACTCAACTTTGACACTCTTTCTACAATGTACGTAGCGCCTGGATTCTTCCAGTCCAGGCTATCAACTGCCCAAATCACTGTTTCGTAACCAAGTTCTCTTGCCGTAAGAACTACAAGGTCATCGTAGTCGCCGTTTGGGGGCCTAAAATACTTAGGTGTTGTAGTTGTAAGGTTTAGAAGTATGTCATGAGCTGCTTGGATATTGTTCTTGATTGATTCTTTGTTTTCTTGGCTGAGATTAATGTGCTCCTGTCCGTGGCTGGCAATCTCATGTCCGTCCTGAGCAATCAGTTTTACAGTGTCTTTGTAATGATTGGACCAGGGCCCGGATAGAAAGAACGTGGCTTTTTGATTGTGCTGAGATAAGACGTCAAGCACTTTTGCAGGGGTTTTATCTCCCCATGAAATATCAAAGGTAAGCGCTAACGCCTTTTTGTCTGTTTTAACGTAAAATACAGGCATTTCAGTTCCTGCTGCAAACTGTGGATCATACATTTCAAACACAGGTTTTACCGGGGGAGTACGCATGCCATACAATATACCGCCGGCACATAGGAGAACGGCCATAGTAATAAAAACAACCTGTTTCCTTCGAAGCATATAGATTCCTCCCGGAAAGTCAAAGCAGGGCCGGTTTGGGCCCAGGCTTTCTATCTAATAAAAAGATAGTTTCCCGGGAGGAAATATATTACCTTACGTTGAGCAATCTCTATGCTTTTTGCTCATAGGCGTTTGCCCCGCTTCTGGTTATTTGTCAGTCAAACGGGATTGTTTTATCCATCCTCTGCGTATTCCAACACCTGGTTTGTGGCTGTCAAACGGCCTGGAAGCCGGTTTTCTGGTTGATTGTGACGGTTGCCTCAGAAATTCAGACAGTGACGGAGGCTGTGACGAGGTTCGGGGTGCTTTGCTCGTAACAATAGATTTATGATCGTGGGCCAGTGTAATTTGGGCTCTGTCCTCTTGGCCTTCTTCAACCGCAGTTTTCGAAACTGCAGGCCTTTCCTGGCGGTTAGCGCTTTTTGATTTTGATAAATCAAGTCCTGCTACGAAGTTGAAAAGTGAAGTTATGAGCTGAGGGTCCAATCCTTGGCTAACTGGTTGAACCGGGCTTTCCATTTGAGAAGGCTCATCAGTATGGTTTGCTGCCTCGCCTTCTGAAACCAATGCTGAATCTTGCTTCGATGCAGGCACAGGCTTACCCTTAGACATTGAGGAAATTGCTGTGATTAATGCTGTAAGCAGCGCCGGGTCAATCCCTCCTCCTTCTTTTTGGCCTAAGAGTTTTGGGATAGTTGACAGTATTGAAGCCAATGTGTTTTCTTTGATTGCGTTGTCTTCAAGGTTTAGCGCTTTGCTCAAAGAGGCAGTAGCTTCTTGGCTGCCTTTTGAATCGGAAGCCCCGGTGAGAAGCGATGTAAGAAGCTCAGATTGAGAGAAACTCTGGCCTGGCAAGTTTAATTCAGCCTCAGTTTTTGATTCCAGGGCCTTTTCAGAACTATCCTGAGGTTCAAAGACAGGAGAATCCATTAACCCTTCGTCGGCGTAGAAAACTTCTAAGATACCCATAAGGTTTAATAGGGCCAGTAGCCCGGCTTTTTCCCGCATAAGCTCGGGGTTTTGAAGGTTTTCATCTGCGAGGCAGCTGCGGGCGAGTTCGGAAAGGCTGCTATTCACTGTTGGTTCCGCCCCGGCCAAAGAAATTAGCAAACTCCGGAGGTATCTGTCCACCGAAAACTCCCCCGATTTCTGTGCTTAGCAGTTGTCGTGATGTTCTTATGGCGTCATTTACAGCCTCGGCTATTAAGGCTTCCAAGGTTTCCAGATCAAATGTTTTAGCGGCCAGTTTTTTCCTGTCAATGGTAATGTCTTTTATGTTAAACCAAATGTCGGCCGATACTCTAACCAGCCCGTCTCCTGATTCTCCTTGTACTATTCGATCCTGCAGGCGTGATAGTCTTGAGTTTACCTCAGATTCAATTTGCTCCATCTGCATTAGCAAACTTGCCAAATTGTGCACATGTGCTCCCTCCAGTTACTCTTACTTCAGCATCTTATGCAAATTTCGCCAAAGATGGTATTCCATTTTTAGGCGTTTGGCGAAAAAGATCTTGGGTTATATAATCTGGGCCTTGCCGGTAGCCTCATAGAACCAAAGGGGTTTATGGTAAGAGGCTTATGTGATGCATCCAGAATTCTGACAGGCGATCCTGATGTTTGCTTTGGTAAATGATCTTTTATGCCGCTTTTGCAGGCGTTTTTTTCGTCAAAAGAACCTGTGGCTCCCAAAAGTAAGATCAATATTAAAAACAACTCATATGGATTAACTTCAACTCCAAAAATCTCCATAACAGTTCCCCCTTAGATCTCGAGTATCTCACCATCTGGAGTCTGTGAGGCTCCAAATACTTGCACCAGCCACACTACTATCAGAATAATGAATAATGATAATGCTGAATCCATTCGGTTTGCCAGCAGATCCCTGGCTTGTTCTGCCAGAGCGGCCATTTCAAGCCCTTCAATAGTCGAAACTTGAGTATCGGCAAGGCTGATTAACGTATCTATGACACTACGGCCTTTCCGGCCGGTAAATGGCCTCAGCGCAGAGATAAGATCCAAAGTTTCTTTGGTAAGCTGATCAGACACCGAAAGCCCTCCTTTTCAAAAGTCAGATTTCATCATCACATAATATGATTGGCGGTAGTGTTATGTTTACATTTGCCGGCACTAAATCAATGAAGTGTAGTACGATATGTTGTGAAGTACCGGCAGATGCCCATTGAAATGGCGCCAAAGCGTATGTTTCAGGCTGTTTATGAGTAATGCTCCCGTTAGGCCGGCTAAAAAAGGTAAACTATAAACAAAGGGAGAACATTAGAAAACACTACGTCAATTAAAATTGCTGCACAGAGGAGGGCAGTAAGGTTATGGATATAGCTTCTGTTCTTAAGAAAGACGCCAAAGATGATCCTGCTGACGAAGAAATACGTATGGAACGGGCAGAGGAATTGCATGCTGAGTCGCTGGTTGTTGACGGACATCAGGGAACCCTTTTGGATGTTATTAAAGGAGCTCGGGATTTCGGAGAGGAATCTCCAATGGGACACTCAGATTTGCCAAGGCTGCAACAGGCCGGAGTAGATTGTGTTGTTTTGAGCGCATTTCCATATGATCGGCTGCAACCGATACATGGAGTGAGGCAGGCTCTTGAGTACATAGACGCTTTTGATGCACTGGCCCAGGTTCTTCCGGGGGTAAGGCATGTTTTGAATGTATCGGACATTGAACAAGCCAACAGCGCCGGAGAGGTCGGCATAATGCTCAGTTTTGGCGGCGGCGAGGTTCTTGAGGGAAGCATTGAGTGCCTTAGAATGTACCATAAGCTTGGCCTTAGAATGCTTACTTTAACTTGGAACGACAGAAACCTCATTGGAGACGGTGCCGGCTTTTCTGCTTCTCGTGGAGGGCTCACACCTTTCGGGTTTGAAGTGATCGCTGAAGCTGCCAGGTTAGGAATAATTGTAGACGTATCACACCTGTCTGAAGCCGGGTTCTGGGACGTTGTGGATATGGCTGAAAGCCCCTTTGTTGCCAGCCACTCAAATTGTCACACATTGCTTGCCCATCCCCGGAACTTGACAGACGGACAGTTAAGGGCAATAGGTGAATTGGGAGGGCTTGTGGGAATTTCCTTCAACCATGAGTATCTGACAGGTTCTGATGAGGTTGCTGATATCTCCCTGGTAGCAGACCACATTATGCATGCTGTTGAGGTAGCAGGGGAGGAAAGTGTCGGCTTGGGCACTGATTTTGACAGCTTTGGAGAAAAAGGCCCTGAGCCCGTGTCTCATATTGGAAAACTTCCTCTTCTCACTTATGAACTTCTTAAGCGAGGTTTGTCAGGCAAAGTGATAGAAGGTATCCTGGGCGGAAACTGGTTGAGGATTATGAGGGCGGTAATTGGATAATTGAAGCAAAGTTTTTTGTAAACAATATGGATCTTGATTGAGAGGAGTCCATTTATACCAGTGAAAGTGCTAATTGCTATGAATGCTTTCAAAGGCAGCTTATCCAGCCATGAAGCTTGTGATTTGGTTACTGAGGGTTTTCGCCGGGGCTTTCCTGAAGCTCAGGTAGGCCAAATACCCCTGGCAGATGGCGGTGACGGCACTATCGATGTATTGGTAGCTGCCCTGGGTGGATACGTGGAAACCGTGGAAGTCACAGGCCCTTACAAACAACCCGTAAATGCCCGGGTTGGATTGCTTTCTGACGATACGGCGGTTATCGAAAGTGCGGCTTGCTCCGGGCTTGCTTTGGCTCAAGGCGAAAAACCCAATGTATGTGCTGCCACAAGCCAGGGAGTGGGCGAACTAATGGTTTGGGCAGCCAAACGCGGTGTTAAGCGAATATTGGTTGGGGTTGGCGGTACCGCTATGAACGATGGTGGTATAGGAATGGTACAGGCAGCGGGCGGAAAGGTGCTTGACGAATCAGGTTGCCAAGTTGATCAAGGCGTTTATGGCTTGAAACAGGTTTTTAGGGTAGAACTCGGGAATATCCTTTCAGATTTTCGGGATATTGAGATATTGGCAATTTGTGATGTGGCAAATCAATTGACAGGGCCTCAAGGAGCTACCTATGTATATGGGCCTCAAAAAGGAATAAACGCTCATCAACTTTCTATGGTTGACAGTTATATGAATAGCTACGGTGCGATCATAGGCCGTGATCTTGGCCGCGATCCCAGGCATGTAGCTATGGCCGGAGCAGGTGGAGGGTTAGCAGCGGCGCTGTGGGCTTTTTTGGGGGCCAGGCTTGTTGAAGGGGCAAATTTCATATTAGAGCAAACAGGATGCTTAGATCAAATCCGTATGGCTGATTTCATTATTACAGGCGAAGGCAGGGTTGATTCACAGACCGAGCAAGGCAAGGTGCCCTATGCAGTTGCCAAAGCAGGGTTTGAATACGGAGCTACTGTTGCAGTATTAGGCGGCAGTATTGACGATAGCGTTCTTCATGGATACCCAGAGGAGTTTGGCTGTGTTTTTGATAGTACAGTCAGCCCGTGTTCAATTGAATCAGCCATAGAAAACACCAAATCTACGCTACCTTTTATGTCAGAGCAAATTGCCAGGTTATTACGGGCTGTAGCTTTGAAATATCCTGCAGGCCATGAGGTTTCGGCAGGCGGGGTGGTTATTCGTAACCATCATGGCAAGACTCAAGTTCTCATGATAAGAGACAGGTTTGGTTTTTTGGCGTTGCCTAAAGGCCATGTTGTCCCCAAAGAGCCTTATGAACAGGCTGCACTTAGAGAAGTTAGGGAAGAAACAGGGCTTGAGTGCGAAATAATTGCCAGGGCAGGTTCACATACTTACCAATTTTTTGACAACGGCTGCGTTCCAAAAGAAAAAACTGTGGTGTACTACGTTATGAAGCAGACAGCAGGCATTATTAAACCTCAATTGAGCGAAGTAGCCGGAGTGTTATGGGTTGATCAAAATGATCTTGATAGCATTAGGACCTATCCAAATCTTTATGGCATCATCAATCGATCACTAGGTGTATTTGCAGATTTGATACCATAAAATATCACCAATGTGATATACTGTATTTGCGAAGGGCCCGGTGACCAAGAGAAACACTTATGTAGGTGTTTCTTAAGGCCGGGTCTTTATGTTTTTGGCTCAGATACACCTTGGTTTGTGTTTTGCGTATGTGTGAGCCATATAGACCGGCCCTCTTTATGAACTAAACCATATGGAGGGAGTTTGAGTGAGGAACCTGAGGCCCTTTGCGTTTATGCTGTCTATATTGGTTGTATGCTTGCTGGCAGCAGTGTTTGTCGTAAAATGTTATTGGTTTCGGGACCAATATGTATTCGTGACAGTTGAAGAGTCGTCTATCAATGCCCTGGCCGGTTGGCCCCTGGGTTTGTCTGAACTGTCTGAGGTTTTCATTGACGCAAATCAATCAACGTTAGTGTTATCGGAAAACAAGAATCTGTTAGGAGTATGTTTAGGGCTTTATTACAGTGCCTCATCACAGGGTATAGAATTTAACGAACAACTTGTCTTTTCACGAACCGGCAAGGCAGTTTTGGACCTTCCCGCCCCGGCTACGTTGACTGCTCCTAATGTTCACGGCGAATTAGTTGAACTGGTTAATAATCAAGCAAGGGTTATTTCCGGGAAACTCAAGGTTAAGAAGACTGTAAAAGACGGCACTGTTTACCTGGAGTACGGAGGAAAACAACTTACACTTAAGCCCGGTGAAGTTTGGGCTGAACTTTTGGTGTTGGATCCTGACGGGCCAAAGGCAGTTTCCAGTAATAACTGGAAAGAAGAACTACAGCGGTGTTTTGAAAACGGATACCCTGCAACCAGGTTAGCTATTGCCAACCGTGGTTTATGGCCAAAGTCAAGGGTTAAGGTGGGTTTTGCTCATGACTAGAACCGCTTCGCCCATTTTTTGCCGCTATCTGTCCCGGGTTAGAATTATATGTGTAATAGTTTGCATATGCATTCTGTCCAATTTAGCCGCTCCATTGGGCGCAGAAGCCGCCGGTAAGGCTAACCTGCCTCTTTGCCCTTTAGTGCTTATATCAGAGCCTGTGAAAGATGCAAAAGGCAGTATTGAACGTAGTTTATGGGCTAAGTCCGGGCTGATTAAAGGGCTTGAATCTTCAGGGTACAAATTAGGGCAAAATTTGTTCGTGCACATTCCCGGCAAGCCATACAGTGATCTTATGTCAGGTGCGCAGGCAGTACGGGAAGTACTCAGCCGGATTGTGGCCGGCACCGGATGTGAAAACCTTGATGTGGCTGCTTACGGTGTATCTGGCCTGGTGCTGAGATTTGGTTTGGAAATAGGTATTATTCGTGATGGGCTCATAAACAATGCCATTATGCTTAATGCACCCCAAAGAGGTTCGTTCTTGGCAGATTTTTTGCTGCAAATATGTAAGGTGGTAGAACATGAGTCTGTTTTTGAACAAGAAACGAGAAAAGCAAGGTTTTCCCCGTTTGGTGAAGTGGGTGGCCCGTTGGATCCTAATGCGATTTTAGCTAAGAGCAAAGGAGATTTGCCGGCTTCTATCGGTACAAGCAGTTTTTCGTGGGAAAGCGAGGCCTGGTGGGTGGCAAAGAGGGCCTTGGAAATCTACGAGCCGCTTTACAGCAAGTATGTGCAAGAAAGGTTTCTGTCAATACCCTATGTTCCCATAGATTCGCCTAAGCAGACTTTTGCAGGGTGGATAAAAGACAACCGCCCTCTGATTTGGGAGAATTGCATTGCCCAGGGACATGATTCGCCTTTTGGCCCTATTTCAGATACAGAGCTGAAAAGCCAGCCTCGGAAAGGACAAGATTTTTCTATTGCATATTATGAACTTGTTGCCATGGCTGTTGGCAGAAACCAGTACGTAGTGAGAATGGCGTCAAGGGGAAGTTTGGTAAAGAGCCTGTTTACAGAGCAGTATGTACCTACAAGCCCAAAAGATGCTGCCCTTCATTATGGCCTCAAAGCGCTTGTGCATTATGCAAAAAAGGCTTTGATAACAGTCAAGGCAGAGGTGCAGAAACTTGTCACTGATGCCATAGCCGGCTCAGTAGGGTACCTGGACGGCCCGGACAGCCGGTTGTTGAGAACTCTTGTAAAAGAAGACATACTGGTCAATATGGGCACCTCTGCCGGCCAAAGGTTCTACAGGGTGCGTGCCAATAATTACCTAAAATCAATCAATCAAAAATCCGCTTCTGAATTCTTGGTTCGAAAGACCCGTTTTGCAAGCCTAACAGGAAGAGTTACAAATTTGCTGAGCATTGCCTGGCCTCAGCTCGGCCCAAACAACCTTTTCTGTGAAGTTGATTGCGCTGTTTCTCCGCAGGGGCCCCGGGATATAGTTCGGGTATTTTCAGGATTCTTATCTCCTTCTTACCTCGACCTTCTTAAAGATAAGAGGGTTCAGCAAAGCATTATTTCGTTGCTGTCAGAACCGGGCCCGATGTTTGAATCCACAGTCAAACACAATGAGCGTAAGCCGATAGAGGTGTCAAGTTGGCATCCTTCCTACGTATCGGTTTTATGGGAAGAGTCGCAAAGCCAGGTATTCAATGTTTCAATCGATGTTCCCTCAGCGCCTGAAGGATGGGGGTACCTGATATGGATAGAAGGGCACGACGGAAGCCACTGGTTGCCTGTGCCAGGGTGGAACCGGCTTTTGGCCGGAGCGACCGTTGTAGAAGCGATGCTGAAAAACCCATCTTACAGGATAGGGGTACGCTTGGTTAGACAGGGGGCTTTAAACCCGTATACCCCGGGAGGAAAAGTCGAGTCGGTTTTTGAAAAGGAAGTTAAAAGCAAGGTTTTGGCGGCAGCAGCGAGCTCTTCCGGCATTGACAGTGATGAAGGCTTAAAATGCCCTGATGGCCGGCCGCTTGAAGAAGGAACAGTAAGCAGCCTCTTAGATCCAACATCAGGGCTACCGAATTCAGGGGGTACATATCAACCGGAAGAGGGTTTGCCGGAGCACCCCGGCGCAGGCAATGAGGATATTCCAACAGTCAGGGTAGTGTATAGATCTAAGCACACCACCCTTAGGAAGCCCAGCCAGGTATATCATTCGTATTGGGAAGCAGATTTTGGCGACGGTGATACTGCAGTTGTTCAAGGGCAGCCGGACTTGGTAATTTCCCATACTTTTGACCCTTATGGGCCATACCAGGTGCGTCTAACCTCGTATGATAACAATGACAACGTGTTGATTGAAAAAACCTGGAATGTAGTAACACCTGGCCCGGAGCAAGTTGTGCGTGAATTCAAATGCAGGAGCGTAATTCCTCCTGAAGTGGAATTAGAACTGGCAGGCCCTCAGAAATGGGTTACAGGAAAACATGCACTTTTTGGAGGCAAGGTGGCATGGGCGCTTCCTGAAGGGGCACAGGTAATAGATGTAGACTGTGATCCCGGTGAGAAATTTCAGGTATTATGGGAGAGGTCCGGAGAATTTACAGTATTTTGGGCGGTTACCTTGACCATTAGTTATGAATTAGACGGCAAAACACTTAACGTAAAGAATACGTATGTTACATCAAAGCCTGTCAATGTATTTACGTCCGGAATTACACAGTAGGCAGATTTTAAATAATAATTAGGCATCAGCAAATGGAACTTGATGGAACTTCTTGCGTCAGTGTATATGGACTATGAGAACAAGTTCAGGTCGGAGGTGGCGGTTAGTGATAAAGATTTCTGGCTTAACCAAGGATTATCATATGGGTAAAGTCAAAGTTCCTGCCTTGCGAGAGATCGATATTGAAATTCCAAAGGGGCAATTTGTTGCAATTATGGGGCCGTCCGGGTCGGGAAAATCAACCTTGATGAACATCCTTGGATGCCTTGACCGTCCTACTTCAGGTGAATACTTGCTTGATGGAGATGACGTTAGTCAAAAAACCGATAACCAATTAGCCGATATACGGAATAAGTCTATTGGGTTTATTTTTCAGTCGTATAACCTTTTGTCTCGAATCGATGCCATATCTAATGTGGAATTACCTTTAATATACAGGGGTATGCCGCTACAAGAAAGACGGTCAAACGCTGCCACGGCTTTAGAGTCTGTGGGCCTTTCCAAAAGAGCTCAACATAAGCCGAACGAGTTATCCGGCGGAGAGCAGCAGAGGGTCGCTGTAGCCAGGGCAATTGTAGGCGAACCCAAAATAATTCTGGCCGATGAGCCTACAGGCAACTTAGATTCCCGCTCAGGTGAAGAGATCATGGTAATTTTTCAGAAACTCCATGCAAGAGGCATTACAATTGTACTGGTAACCCATGATTTAGATATCGCCAGACATTCGGAAAGGATAATTTCGCTAAAGGATGGCAAAATCATATATGACGAAATAGTTGATTGCCCATTAAATGCAGAGCAAATCTTAGCAGATATGCCACAACCCGATGCATCGGCGTAACTGATTAAGAGAGGGTGTGCCTGGCTTAATCAGGCACACCCCTTCTTACTGGGTTATGGCTTTTTGCGCTATTCGTCTTATTAACAGGTTTCCTTCCGGGCTGTTGAGAAATAATTCTAACGCTTCTCCCAGTGCAATTTTGAACTCAGGAGAATCCATTATTTCTTTGAGGAGTCCCTGCAGGGTTTCAGGTGTTTGACTTCGTATGAGATCATTGACCAAGGCTTTCCCCTGCTCAGACGTTAGGATATCTTGAATAATACCTTTGAGCATTGTTTGGTCCAAGAGCAAATCTTGCTGCCCCGCCATAGGTTTTTTTGCAGTAAACCGGGCCAGAATTCCGGACCAATCAACCAGATACTCTGGAGCAAAACTTAACAAACTCAACAAGATTCCAGCAGATATAAATATACCTATGATAACGCCGAGAAAAACATATCTTATTCGTTGCCCTTTTGACACCCTGCTTGGCCTCCTAATATTTCTGATTCATGTTGATAGCATGTATTTACTGGTATGATATTATTCCAAAGTGGTATGATTAACAGAGGTGAATCGTATGCATCCGATTTTGTTTACCTTAGGCGGGGTTGAGTTTTACTCATACGGCCTGATGGTGGGCATTGGGTATTTGCTCGGTGTGTTCGTAGCGTCGAAAACGGCCAAACGAAAAGGAATAGATCCTGATTCTTTGTCTGGGTTGTTTATCCTCCTTCTTGTTGTCGGGGCTGCAGGCGGGCGGCTGCTTCACATTTTCTTAAATACCTGGAATTACAGAGACTGGAAGTCAGTCCTTGATTTACGAGACGGTGGCTTCTCAATTCATGGTGTTTTGCTTGCGGGTATGATTACTGTTGCCGCGTATTGCCGTTCTCAAAAGACAAACGCCCTGAAACTGTTTGATGTATTGGTTCCTTCGGTGGCTTTGGGCCAATCGATTGGTAGAATAGGGTGCCTTTTGAGCGGGTGTTGCTATGGGATTCCAACCAATGGCCGGTGGGGTGTACTCACAAGATACGCACCGGGATTACGGCATCCTTATCAAATTTATGAAAGCGTAGCAAATTTCTTGCTGTTTGCATTGCTTATGAAAATGTCTTCAAAAACTTCTGCCGACGGTGATTTGTTCTTAACCTACCTGTCCGGGTATTCCATAATACGGTTCTTTCTTGAGTTCTTCAGAGCTAATGATACATTTATCTTGGGTTTAAGTTATGCTCAGTGGCTGTCAGCTGTAGTAATGGTAATTTGCTTAACCGTTTATGCCTGGAAAAGAAGCCAAACCCGTACAGAAAGCCGTTATTCTTTGTAGTTGAGCGGGAGCCCGGATTTTGCGTTGGTGTTCTCTTGTTAATCGTTTCCCGTTAAAGCCGAAATACTTTATAAGCGGTTGTGGGAACAGGTGAGCAAGGGGTGGTAGCGTGAATTGGCTGGATGGGCCCTATGTCTCCAAGGAGACATTTAAGACTATACTCAATTCAATTGACTCAGGAATTGTGATCACGGACGCCTTGAATTTGGTAACTTTTGCAAATACAAGGGCTGTGTCTCTTCTTAATACCGGTAATGATGTAATACTGGGCAGCAATTTCAGATCTTTCATGGAGGAGATTTTTGCGCCTGGTGTAAGTAACCCTCAAGAACTCTATCAATGGTTGGAAATTGTAGATGTTGTTAGCAATGTTCCTGTGGAAGATTTACGTTTGGATTGTGAACTTGAATACACTGATGCACCCAGGCAAACACGTTTTTTAAACTTGCTGGCTATTCCGGTTAGACATATATCCCGGAACGAACCGGCTAATATTGTTATCATTTATGATGTATCTGATCTGCGCCGAACAGAACAGGTGCTTAAATTGGTATCTGATGCAGTTCGGGAAATGAACGTGGATCTCAGGGTAGATCGGATGCTTGGAAGATTGTCCAAGATAGCCGGCCAAAGAATGTGTGTAGACGGAATGGCTATCCTGTGGACTTCGAGCCATGATGACAACGGAGGCATTATTTTTGGGGCTATTCCCGAAATGTTTTTAGGCGGGGAAGGGGCCAGGGGGTTATTAGTGGATAACAAACCGATTGGAGAAGAGTTTCTGTTCGATATTGTAACCGATGTAGAAAAAAGCCTTGAAAAAGCCAGAGCATATGAAGAGCAAATAGACTCAGTGTTTACTACGGCGTTTCTTGAAAAACTGCATAACGCCGGAATGCAGTCATTTATAGCATTGCCTCTAAGGTTGTTTGGGGGTATGTTGGGGATTTGGGTGATCGCCGGCAAGCAACCAAAGAGTTACGATCATTCAGATGTCACTTTTTTGCAGCCTGTTTCAGAGCATCTGGCAGTGGCTGTCAATAACGCTGTTTTGCTGCATCGAACCAGGTCCATGTATTCAGCCGCCGTACGTGCTTTGGCCGCGACTGTAGACATTAGAGATACTTATACAATGAACCATTCAGAAAACGTTGCCCGAATTTCAAAGGTAATTGCTTTGGAAATGGGCCTCTCAAAAGAAGAAATTGAAATAATAGAACTTGCAGGGCTTGTACATGACATTGGCAAAGTGGGAATTCCGGACACAATTCTCAACAAGCCAGGCTCTTTAACCCCATCAGAAATGGCCATAATGATTAATCATTCGATTTTGGGGGCCAACATATTGGAAAGGGCTGGAATGCTTGCTGACCTGGCTCCTATGGTTCTTCACCATCATGAGTGGCATAACGGTTCCGGCTATCCGGCGAAACTAAGAGGGGGCCAGATTCCAATTGGAGCGGCTATTCTGTCTGTTGCAGATGCATTCGATACAATGATATCAGATAGGGTCTACAAGGACGCTATGTCGCTGGAAAGCGCACGTGATGAGATTCGAAGATGTGCAGGCGGCCAGTTCGATCCTGATGTGGTAAAAGCGCTTGATGACGCGATTGAAAAGGCTCTTAGCGATCTTGACGGACAGGGTGGTTGGCTTCTTAATATACTGCAAGCAAGAGGGCTTAACCCGGGCCAAGGCATAGCCGCAAGCGGCCCTCGTACACTTGCCGAACAACGTGAAATCAGCCAGGAAGCTATTACTTCCAAAGAACTAAGTGTCATGTTCCGTATTACCCAGGAGATGAGAAAACTCTTGGATTTGAATGATTTGCTGGACCATATTCTTTACATTATTTCTACAGAAATGCATTATTCAGATTGCGCTATCCTGCTTGTCGATCAAGCAGGTGAGAACCTTGTGCTTTCTGCCGGAATCGGAATGTCGAAAAACGTTCTTGGCTTTAAGATCCCTAAAGGTACCGGTGTTTCATGGTGGGTTATGAAATATGGCCGGCCACAGAATGTGCCTGACGTAGGTATCGATGAAAGGTATTATGAAGGAACCCCTGGCGTAGCTTCGGAAGTTTATGTTCCTTTAGAGGTACGCGGAAAGCGTTTAGGGGTTTTGCTGGTACAAAGAGCTGAGAAATATGGTTTCACACCTACCGACGTCAGGTTGCTTATGGCTGTCGCAGGCCACATTGCATCTGCATTGGAAGTAGCTCAACTGCACGAACAAGTCAAAAAAGCCGCTGAGACTGACAGCCTTACCGGGTTATATAATAGACGAAGCACTGTATCTGCGTTAGACAAAATGATTGCAGATTCCAAGTCTGAAAAAGTGCGTGGCCGGATAGCTATTGCTTTGTTGGATGTTGACGGATTAAAACAGGTAAACGACAATTACGGGCATTTAGCCGGTGATAAGGTATTAGTGCATATTGCAAATCATCTTTCACAAGGGTTTAGGCCTGATGATGTGGTGGGCAGGTTTGGAGGTGACGAGTTTATAGTTTTGCTGCCGGGAGTTTCCCGCGAATTGGCCACCGGCCGGGTGGAAGCGGTAATATCGAATTGGTGCGAGGCAAGGCTCAAGGATTCTTCAGGAAAGGATATTCCGATTCCCAGCGCATCTTTCGGCATATCGTGTTTTCCAATTGACGGGGCCGAAACGCGTATCCTAATGGCTCAAGCTGATAACAGGCTCTTGGCGGCGAAATCCAGAACTCATGCAAGGCTACGTTGATCCTGGGAAAATACCATTTAAAGTACAGGCCATGGCTGTTGCATTAAGAGAACACGGTGGCCGTCCTTTTATTGTCGGAGGTTCCGTAAGGGATGTTTTGCTGGGAAGAGCCCCGTCAGACTGGGATATTGCAGTAAACATGGAACCTGAGCAAATACTAGGTGTGTTTCCGGGAGCTTGTACCGTAGGCATTGAATTCGGGCGCGTTTCAGTAGGCGATGTTGATGTGGTTTCATTACGGGCGGAAAAAGACTATGCAGACAGGCGGCACCCTGGCCAAGTATTTTTTGGCGTTACTCTTGGAAAAGATCTTGAACGGCGCGATTTTACAATAAACGCTATGGCCTGGGATCCTTTTACCGGTGAGATTTTTGACCCTTTTGGCGGGCTTATCGATCTGGAGAATAAAACAATTGCTAGTGTTGGAGAGCCTCTTGTTCGATTTGAGGAAGATCCTCTGAGAATTCTAAGGGCAGTACGGTTGAGAAACAGCCTGGGGTTCAATTTTGATCCTGATGTAACGCAGGCGATTCGGGATGCACACAATCTTTTATCAAAGATACCCGGGGAACGGCTGTTTACCGAGATAAAACGCATTTTGCTGTCGCCTTCTGTTTACCAGGGCATTATGGATATGTATGATTATGATATTAGCACTGTGATTTTGCCTGAAATAAACAGAGCACCTGATGCAATAGCCAGGGCTGTGTCTGCTTGCCGATCTGATCTTGCAGCCAGGTTGGCAGTTTTGGTTGGAGGGCCGGGATTGCCTGTATCGGAAGTTTCTAAACAGGTAAACAGGCTCAAACACAGGTTTAACTTGCCTGTTAGCTTGGTTCAGGATGTACAATGGCTTGTGTATAATTGTGGCCCGGATATAATTTTGAATGAGCAAAGTTTGCCAAAAGCCCATAGAAGGCTGTGGAAACAATGGGATGGTTACAAAAGCGATCCGGTATATGTAGCCAGGCTGATAGTTCATCATTGGGGTATCAGGCAATTTGAGCGGCTAATTGATGTAAAACATGCAATTTGGCTGGGATTTGGGAATGGCGGGTTTCCCAAAGCGTATTTGCATTTGGTTGCAGGGCTGTGGGCAATACAAGAATCAAACATTCAGGAGATTGGCGTCGTTGCTGTTAATGGAACTGATGTTATGCAGCTTCTCAACATAGAAGAGGGCCATATTGTGGGAGATGCTTTAGAGTATCTGGAAGAAATGGTATTGCGGTATCCTGAACTAAATCAGAAAAAAGCATTATCAGAAATTTTGCTGAAATGGTGGGACAAACAAACTTGAAACCAAACGGAGTACAAACACTTACCCGCGTTGCAATAATGGTCGCTTTGGCCACAGCATTGCATGTAGTAGAGGCGCTTATACCTGTCCCATATATTGTTCCGGGGGCAAAACTGGGGCTGGCAAACATTGTTGCGCTATATGCCGTAATGACAATGGGTTTGGGCCAGTCTATGGCAATAAGTTTCCTTAGGACTTTGCTTGGAAGTTTGCTTTCAGGCACGTTTTTGAACGTAGGGTATTACTTAAGCACTTCCGGGGCTCTTTTGTCTACGTTGGTAATGTATGGGCTAAGGAAGGTATCACAAGGCAAGTTTTCAATTGTAGGAATAAGCGTTGCCGGCTCCATTACCCACAACGTAGCTCAACTATTGGTGGCAAGTTTGATTCTTAGGCAGATTGGTATCATGTTTTATTTGCCTTACCTGCTTTTTTTTGCACTGCCTACAGGTATTTTTGTCGGAATAGTAGCAGGAAGAATTGTTTCGCATACAGAAAAGGTTTCTAAGTAAGGCCGCCGTAGTAGCGTCAGGTAGTAGCGTTATGAAGGTGGCAAAAGGGTTTGTGCATAACACATAGGAGTTTAGGAGTTGGGAAAGTGGTTTAGATGCGGTAATGAGGCCAGGACGCTTAGGGAGGTGTAACCGTGATTCGCAACAAGATTCCGGATGTTGTCATTCGACGCCTTGTAACATATTTGAGAATTTTGATGGAGCGGGATGCAGGCCCTGAAGACTATATTTCTTCAGCCGAAATCGGAGACCTGGCTGCGGTGAACAGCGCACAGGTACGAAAAGATTTGGCACTGTTCGGGGAATTTGGCAAGCAAGGAGTGGGTTATCCCATTTTTGGGCTAAGGGAGGAAATTATCAAGATTCTCGGAGCAGACAGGGAAATGTCAATTGCTGTTTTCGGCGTTGGTGAACTGGGAACGGCACTTGTCCGGTATTTGACGTCGAGGAGGGAAATCTCCCCTAACTATAGATTCGTAGTTAAGGGGCTTTTTGATGTTGACGAAGGCAAAGTGGGCACCGAAGTAGAGGGCATTCCGGTTCGGCACTTAGATGATCTGGGCAAGGTTATGGAGATTGAGGAGATAAAGATTGGAGTAATAGCAGTTCCTGCACATGCCGCTCAGGATGTAGTAAGCCAAGCTATATCACATGGAATAAAGGGGTTTCTGAATTTTGCTCCTGTAAGGATCAAAACTCTCCCTGATGTAAGGATTCAAAACAGCGATGTTACTTCTGATCTTCAGGAGTTGGGATTTTACCTATAAACTGCTTTTTCGGCTGGCACGATTGCAGGGTCCGGGCTGTCTTATGTTAGATAAATTGGATCCTTCACTAGATCCAAAGCAAGCCAAACAGAAGGTAATTGGCAACGCTTTGGAATGTATCAAGTGTTAGCAGTAAGCCCTTCCACCTTTCCGCTCTTTATGTTATGCTATCCGTGGTTTCATGTAAGCTTAGGGCTAAGTATTGGCTGATCCAAATTGGTAACCTTTTGTATTCCTTTTGGAGGTGAAACCGGTTGTCAGATTCCTTGTTGCAATTAGAAGAGAAACTCAAGGAACTAAGAAATCGCCGGAACAAAATTGAGCAAGGTGGCGGCAGCGCCAGAATTGAGAGGCAGCACCAACGTGGCAAGATGACTGCCCGAGAACGTGTAGCTGCTTTTTTTGATCCTGGCACATTTGTAGAGATTGATGCTTTTGTTACTCATAGGGCAACAGCGTTTGGAATGGCTGATGTAGAAGCACCTGGCGAAGGAGTGGTTACAGGGTATGGGCTGGTTGATGGAAGGGCTGTGTGCATATCCGCCCAGGACTTTACTGTAATCGGAGGATCGCTAGGTGAAATGCACGCAGAAAAAATTTGCAAGTGCATGGATCTTGCAGCCAAAGCCGGAATTCCATTTGTATCATTAAATGACTCAGGTGGCGCCAGAATCCAGGAGGGAGTAGATGCTCTCAAGGGTTATGGCAACATTTTCTATCGGAACGTTAAGTACTCAGGCGTAATTCCGCAGATATCAGTGATTCTTGGCCCCTGTGCAGGAGGTGCAGTATACTCGCCTGCGCTTACTGACTTTGTCTTCATGGTTGAGGGAATATCCAATATGTTTATTACCGGCCCTCAAGTTATCAAGGCAGTTACAGGCGAAGAAGTGTCAGTGGAGCAGCTGGGAGGCGCGCTTGTCCATAACCAGGTTAGCGGTGTAGCCCAGTTTATGGCTCCTGATGAGGAAACTTGTTTTGATATGGTAAGGACGCTATTGTCTTATCTTCCTGCAAACAATCAGGAAGATCCACCCTACGTAGAATCAGGCGACGCTCCAGGAAGATGTGATCCTGGCTTACGCCAAGTTGTGCCTGTTGATCCAAACAAGGCTTATGACATGTACGAAGTAATATATCCTATGGTAGACAACGGTGTGTTCTTCGAGGTTTCCAGGCATTTTGCCACGAACATAATTACCGGGTTTGCCAGGATGGACGGCAGGGCAGTAGGCATAATTGCGTCTCAGCCATCATCTAAGGCCGGGTGCCTTGATATTGATGCTTCTGACAAAGCTTCCAGGTTTGTAAGGTTTTGCGATGCTTTTAACGTTCCCCTTGTAACCCTTGTAGACGTACCAGGGTATTTGCCTGGAGTAGATCAAGAGTACGGCGGGATCATAAGGCATGGTGCAAAACTTCTGTATGCCTATTCTGAAGCTTCTGTTCCAAAGATAACCGTAATAACCAGAAAAGCTTATGGCGGTGCTTACATCGCTATGTGTTCCAGACACCTCGGCGCAGATATGGTTTTTGCGTTCCCACATGCTGAGATTGCTGTTATGGGCCCCGAGGGCGCTGCGAACGTGGTTTTTAGAAAAGAAATTCGCGGAGCTGAAGATCCTGCTGCAAAACGCAAGGAGAAGATACAGGAGTTTAGAGACCTGTTTGCTAATCCGTATGTGGCAGCAAGCAGAGGTTACATAGACGACGTGATAGATCCTCAAGAATTGCGCCCAAGGGTCATAGGCGCTCTTGAACTAACATCGACGAAAATGATTGAAAGTGCTCCTAAGAAGCATGGAAACATGCCTTTGTAAATCCGTGGCTTGTTCAATGTCGTTTCTACGACGTGTGAAGTGGAGGGATACTGATGATAGCTGATACCTTCACAGGCGGCTTAACTTTGAGCCTAATTAACATTGTTAGTGTTTTCCTGGTGTTGATGGTAATAGGTATTGTGATCAATCTTATTCACAAATCTGTTTCAAAGCCTGAAGGCACCGAACTTCCCAGAGAAGAAGTTGAGGCATCTGTTAAATCACCTACTATGGCTAAAACCGAGGTTGCCGGAGAGAAGGTGGCTTTCGATTCGTTGGATTCTCGTCACAAGGCGGTTATAACCGCAGCTTTATATGCTTATTTGGGCCCTGATGAAGTCCCTGTGTTTGTAAGAAGAATACCTGATGCCGGTGCTTGGGGGAAATCTTCAAGGGCTTTTGCAGTCAAATAATTGAAAATGGCATGCCAGTGATTAGGCTAGTTCTGCCTGACGAACAACGATAAGTAGAACTTGTTTGAGTAAAGGAGGATAAGACGTGCGACGATTTAGAATAAAAATCGACGATGAAATATTTGAAGTCGAAGTGGAAGAGATAGGGCATAAAGCAGGCGGGGAACCGGTGGCTCCCGTTGCCAGGTCAAGTGCTCCTTCTCCGAAAGTGGCTCCTGCTCCTGCCGCCAAACCGGCTGCTGCGCCTGTAGCTAAGCCTTCAACTAAGCCCGGTGCCGGTTCGGTTACGGCGCCTATTCCCGGAGTTATTACCGAGGTCAAGACTGCTGCAGGAAACAGTGTCAAAACAGGTGAAGTATTGTTAATTCTTGAAGCCATGAAAATGCAGAATGAAATCCTTGCGCCATACGATGCTACAGTAGTTGAAGTTTGTGTAAGCCAGGGAGAATCGGTCCAGACCGGAGATGTGCTTGTTAACCTGGACAAATAGGAACCTTAAACCGGAGGAAGGTGTACTTAAAGAATGAACCTAGGCACACTGGTTGAAAGGTTATGGCTAACAACAGGTTTTGCAGAACTTTCATGGGGCAACATTGTGATGTTGCTTGTTGGGATTCTGCTGTTATACCTGGCCATATATAAGAAATTTGAACCTCTTCTTTTGGTACCGATTGCTTTTGGTGCCATTTTGGCAAATTTGCCCAACGCTCCGATTATGAACCCTCCTGAAGGCGATATGCCAGGCGGATTGTTGTATTACCTGAATTTAGGAGTGGAAAAGGAAATATTCCCGCCACTCATTTTTCTGGGAGTTGGGGCCATGACCGATTTCGGGCCGCTTCTTGCTAACCCTTCAACTTTGCTTTTGGGAGCAGCATCTCAAGTTGGAGTATTTCTTGCAATGCTTCTTGCCAAAGGCGTAGGGTTTAGCCTTAAAGAGGCTGCCGCTATCGGTATTATCGGAGGAGCTGACGGGCCTACTGCCATTTATACGGCTATGAAGTTGGCGCCTCACCTTGTTGGGCCGATTGCTGTTGCTGCATATACTTACATGTCACTTGTCCCATTTATCCAGCCTCCCATAATGAGGGCTATGACTACGAAAGAAGAGCGCAGCACAGTTATGAGCCAGCTTAGGGAGGTTTCCAAGACAGAAAAGATAGTGTTCCCAATTGTGGTTACGATATTGGTCAGTTTACTTCTTCCCTCAATAGCGCCTTTAATAGGAATGCTTATGTTAGGCAATCTTTTTAGAGAATGCGGAGTAACTGACAGGTTATCCAAGGCCGCTCAAAACGAGCTTAATAATATTGTGGTAATTTTCTTGGCTACTTCTGTTGGAGCAACCATGAGCGCCGATACATTTTTAACTGTTGATACTATTAAGATTATAGGGCTTGGAGTATTTGCGTTTGCAGGAGGCACTGCAGGCGGGTTATTGCTCGCTAAGATTATGTATCGTGTGACAGGTGGCAAAGTGAACCCGCTTATTGGTTCTGCAGGCGTTTCTGCAGTACCAATGGCCGCCAGAGTCAGCCAGGTTGTAGGGCAGGAGGAAAACCCTCAAAACTTCTTGCTTATGCACGCAATGGGGCCTAATGTTGCAGGGGTTATAGGAACGGCAGTTGCTGCAGGCGTAATGCTGTCACTTCTTACTTAAACTTGCGTAGAAAACCGTGTTAAAAAGTGAACTGTTTGAAAAGAGCCCGGTTGTGCCAATTACAAGTTTGATTAGAGGAGGTTAGCAGGATGGACAGGAAGATTAGAATTCTTGTAGGAAAGCCAGGGCTTGATGGCCACGATCGTGGAGCCAAGGTTATAGCCAGGGCTTACAGAGATGCAGGTATGGAAGTTATATATAGCGGTTTGCATCGTTCTCCTGAGGAACTGGCCAGAATGGCGGTAGAAGAAGACGTTGATGTAGTGGCCTGTTCCATTCTCTCAGGGGCACATGGGACACTGCTTCCCAAAGTGGTCGAATGTTTGAAAAAAGAAAAGGGCACCGGCGAACTGGACGTGCTTGTGCTTGCAGGCGGTATTATTCCTAAGGAAGATGCTGAATTGCTCAAGAAAAGCGGAATAGATGAAGTATTCGGCCCGGGAACAAACACCCAGGACATTGTTGAATATACCAGGGCAAATCTTAAGAGATAGCTTGTTAATGTTGATTGATGTTAATTCGGCTATAGCTTAAGGGCGTTTATTCAGAACCCAGGCAGGACGGTGTTGCATTTGCACGAAGGAAGTGAAGTTGCAGAAAAAATTATCCAGGGTTTTGGCAAAAAGAAGAGATCTGCCTTAGCAAGGGCAGTTACTCTGGTTGAGGATGATTCTGTATATGCTCAATATATACTTAAAGAAGCTTTTAAGTGCAGAGGGCATAGCAAAGTGTTGGGTATAACAGGATCGCCTGGGGTTGGCAAATCGACTCTGGTTGATGGTTTGATTACAACCATACGAAACCAGGGGCACTCTGTAGGAGTGATTGCAGTAGATCCATCGTCTCCGTTTACAGGCGGTGCCATACTCGGAGACAGGGTTAGGGTGCGATCGCGTACCACAGATGATAATGTGTTTTTTCGCAGTTTGGCGTCCAGAGGCCACTTAGGGGGAGTTTCAAGGCATACAGGCGATATCATAACCCTTTTTGATGCGTTTGGCTTTGATTACATAGTAGTTGAAACAGTGGGCACAGGCCAGTCTGAAGTAGACATTATGAAATATGCTCATTCTGTTTTGGTAGTCATGGCGCCTGGATTAGGTGATGATATTCAGGCCATTAAAGCCGGAATTTTAGAGATTGGCGATGTATTTTGTGTAAATAAGGCTGATCGCCCAGATGCTGACCGGGCCGTTTCTGTGCTAGAGGCCATGCTTGAACTTAACCGGGACTGGCAATGGAGGCCGCCTGTGGTTAAGGCCATTGCATCGCGCGGCCAGGGTATAGACGAAGTCTTCGGGGAGATTAACAACCACCTCAAGTTTCTCGAGGACAACGGCTTGCTTGAAGAAAGGGTCTTCAGGAGTTATGTTGCTTCGATTGAGCAAAATATCAAGCGTGAGACAGTTGACCGTATTTTTGCAATGTCCCATTCTGATGGAACCCTTGATACGGCCGTGAATCAACTGCTGGAAGGCAAGACACACCCAGCTGCTATAGCCAGGCAGCTTATTGATCTGTATTTGTGCAGCGAAAAAAACAATCAAAACAGATAGCAAACTATGTAATACATTATGTGATATACAGATAAGTGAAGCCGGGAAGAGTTTGTAAACCTACTTTTCCCGGCTTTTGAATTTAGAAGGTGTGTCTTAGCCTGATCACTATCATATGTGAAGTTACTTGACTGTTTGGAGTATAATTGTTATTGATCTTGAATAGGAAAGTTGTTTGGATTTTATAGGTTTCTTAATCAAGGAGATGATTGCGTGGCTTATTTTCACGGGCCCGATGACCCGGTTTACACTATAGGCGTTGCTGCGCGTCTTCTCGGGGAAACTCCGCAGTTCCTTCGGCAGATTGAAAACGAAGGGTTAATATCACCGGCTCGAACAGATTCCAATATCCGCCTGTATTCTGACAACGATCTAAAATTGCTTGCCCGCATTATTGATTTGTGGCGGAATTGCGGAATCAATCCGCAGGGAATTCGAGTGATCATAGCGATGGAGGAGGAGGATTCTGAAGGTACGACCAAAAAAAGGAATCACCAGATTCGCAATTCCACACGTTCTGTAAGAGAGTCAAACCGGCATGGTGCAAAAACCTCTGGAAGTTGTGAGAATCAAGATGACCTGGTGAAAGAGACTCGATAAAAATATGGTGTGCAATATGAATTTTTGCAATGAATTGTAATTGATTGTGGAGGTGCGTTTATGTCCAAAATTGTAGGCATTGACCTTGGTACTACAAATTCGGTTATTTCCATAATGGAAGGTTCTGAACCTACTGTAGTCATTAATGCTGAAGGCTCGAGAACTACCCCTTCTGTAGTGGCTTTCAGTAAGAAACAGGAAAAACTTGTGGGGCAACTTGCCAGACGCCAGGGAGTCTTAAATCCTGAGAATACGATATCATCAATTAAGCGCTTTATGGGCCGGCGTTATGACGAAGTGGAGGTTGAACGTGAGCGTATTCCTTATCAGATTAGGCGCGGTAAGCATGATGAAGTGAGAGTGTATGTACCTTCTGTTGATAAGGAACTAACCCCGGAAGAACTCTCAGCCCATGTGCTCAGAAAAATGAAAGAAGATGCTGAGAAGTATCTGGGTGAACCCATTACCAAGGCAGTCATCACGGTTCCTGCTTATTTTAACGATGCCCAGCGGCAGGCCACAAAAGATGCAGGACGCATAGCCGGGCTTGAGGTACTTAGGATAATCAATGAGCCCACAGCCGCTTCTTTGGCTTATGGAGTAGACAAAAAAGCCAATGAAAAAATCCTGGTATTTGACCTGGGTGGCGGCACTTTTGACGTATCACTTTTGGAAGTGGGCGACGGTGTGGTGGAAGTGCTGGCAACTGCCGGCGATACTCACCTTGGCGGTGACGATTACGATCAAAGAATCGTAGATTATGTAGCTGAAGAATTCAAAAAAGGGACCGGGGTTGACCTGCGAAAAGACAGGCAGGCATTGCAGCGGCTCATAGAGGCTTCAGAAAAAGCTAAGGTAGAACTTTCACAGGTTCTTGAAACTACCGTTAGTTTGCCGTTTATAAGCGCTGACAGAGACGGGCAGCCACTTCACCTGGAAGAAAGATTAACCAGAGCCAAATTTGAAGAGCTTACGGAAGATTTGACCAGGCGCTGCACCGGGCCTGTGAGGCGGGTGCTGGAAGATGCAAAACTAAAAGCTGAAGACCTGGATGAAGTAATCCTGGTTGGCGGTTCTACAAGAATGCCCAAGATTCAAGAAATGGTTAAAAGCATTACAGGTAAAGAGCCTAACAGGGGCGTTAACCCAGATGAAGTCGTTGCCATGGGAGCTGCCATTCAGGCGGGAGTGCTTGCCGGAGATGTCAAAGACATTGTCTTGCTTGATGTTACTCCCCTTACCCTTGGTATTGAGACCTTGGGCGAGGTCATGACACCTATCATTGAAAGAAACACAACCATACCTGTAAGGAAAAGCCAGATTTTTACAACTGCAGCAGATATGCAACCACAGGTTGAGATCCACGTACTTCAAGGCGAACGCCAAATGGCACGGGATAACCGGACCCTTGGCAGGTTTACGCTCACAGGGATTCCGCCTGCGCCAAGAGGGGTGCCACAAATTGAAGTTTCTTTTGACATTGACGCCAATGGAATCTTGAATGTGTCTGCAAAAGACAAGGGTACAGGGAAAGAGCAGAACATTACGATAAAGGCGTCTACCCAGCTTCCGAGAGAGGAAGTTGACAGGCTGGTAGAAGAAGCTGAGAAGCACGCAGAAGAAGACAAAGAGAAAAAAGAACAGGTTGAAGCAAGAAATCAGCTTGATCAACTGGTTTACACTGTAGAGAAAAGCCTAAAAGACGTAGGAGACAAGATTTCGGCTGATGATAAGAGCAAAGTAGAAAGTGCGTTGTCGTCGGCCAAAGAAGCTCTGAAAGCCGATGACATGGATGCTATGAAGAAGGCATCTGAGGATTTGCAGGATGCTGCTTCCAAGTTAGCCGAAGAGTTGTATAAGCAAGCGGCTCAAGAAGGCCAGGCCGCAGGCTCAGAGGGCGATGGCGGCCCAGATACAGGCACTCAAGACAAAAAGGATGTATATGATGCTGAGTTCAGGGAAAAGAAGGACAAGGAAGGCGAGAGTTGAAGCACATGGATAAAAGGAACAAGGATGTAAATATGCCTGAGTCAAATCAGTTCCATGACGTTGGGCCTGTGGGCGAAAACGATCGCGGATGTCCCAAAGAACCTGGGCTTCGTGATCGTTCACCATATGCCGGTTGTGGCCAAACCAAGGCCCCTGAAGCGCATGTTGGTGGAGCCTCTAAGCATGAAGCGTGTGCAGATAAACTTACTGATGATAAGCTCAAAGCTCTGGAAGAAGAACTTGAGCGCCTTACCCGGGAAAGAGACGAATGGAAAACTAAGTCTGAAGAAAATTGGGATCGGTTTCTTAGGGCTAAATCCGAAATGGAAAACTTTCGAAAGCGGACCCAACGCGATATTCACGAAAGGGTAAAACGAGGCAAGTCTGATCTTATACTATCACTGTTGGATGTAATGGATAATTTCGACAGGTTTTTGGCAGCGGGCCAGGACAAGAGTTCAAGAGAAAATGAGGACTCTGAGTTTGCATCTTTTTTCAAGGGCGTTCTACTAATACAGCGCCAAATCCTGGGCCTTCTGGCCAAAGAAGGTGTAGAGCCTATCGATAATCCGGTTGGCAAGGCCTTTGATCCTAATTTTCATGAGGCAGTGTTTGCACAAGATGGCGGCGGAGAGCATGGCACCATAGTGGAAGAAATCCAAAAGGGATACACGTATGGAGAACATGTGCTTAGGCCTAGCAGAGTCAAAGTAATAAGGTAATTCAGCCCGGCCTGCCTACCTTTGCCTGTGCAGAGTGAGCAGGCCGGATATATTTTTATAGATCAGGCACCTTTATCTCAGGGAAAGTTGCAATGGCCTTTGTGCGTACTTCTCCTTTGGTTGCTACACCTGTTTTCTCCAGCCCTATTATGTATGCCCCTCCGGCAGGTTCCATTTTGGGTTTCTTGAACCTGGCAAAAGGTACGAATTTGTGACAGGACATTGTAAACGAATCTATCAAGAGTGGGTTTGCCCCTTTAGTGAAGATGCTTCCTACCATCACTATGTCCTGAGGCATTTGCCACGAACCAAGGGATTTAATCATTCTTCCTACGATTTCGCCCTTTGATTTACCTGATTCTATAAGTATGTCGGCGCACACTTCGTCTCCTTCGGTGGCTAATTTGAAAATGGCAGGTACTATGGCTGCTGCCTTCATGTAGATCCGGGCAAATTGGCCTTGGATCTGATACATGTAATAAGAGAGCTCGTCATAGGATTGAAAACCCAGAATTGAAACAACGGCTTGCTCTAACCCTGTTTTAGGCCCGGTGCCGTCATGGGATCTAAACGCGTAATGAATTGCACTTTGAATAAGGCTTCCTGCGCCGCCTCTGCCGCCCCATTCATAGCCCATGCCTCTGCCTGTGATTCTTACGCCATTAGGTGCGATTGCGGCGAAATTGGCTCCGGTACCTGCGATTACCACACCACCGTAATCTTGATCAGTTCCTGATCTGAACCCAACCCATGTATCGTTTACGATTTCGAATTTTAGTCCGGGATATATCTCTCGAATTCCTTTTGTAAGGTTTTCAAAATCTACAGGAAAGTCAGCTCCGGCCAAACCAAAAACGGCAAAATCTACTTGGCTTATATTGATATCTGCTTGAGACATGGCCATGCTTACAGCGTTATTGAGGTTATTCATGGCTGCTTCAAGCCCTATAAGCTGATAATTGGTAGGGCCTGCCAGCCCTCCTCCTAATATTTGGCCTGTATGGTCTCCCACTACTGCCATGGTTTTGGTGGCACCGCCGTCAACGCCTAGGATAAATGGCATTATTGTCATCTCCTTCCATCAAATTGCTCTCATAACTAAAAACCCGGTATGGTTTTATCCGCGAACTGGGGCAAGAACTCGGAATTTTGGGCAAGTATATCTTTTAGCAACCTCGCCGCAGTGTTACCATCTTGAACCAACGGATGATTTATAAGCGCGAAGAAAGCTTTGTTGACATCACCTTCTATTGCTGCTTCAACGGTAAGTTCTTCATATGCTTTCACTTTTTGCACTAAGCCCAAAATTTCTACAGGGAGTTCCGGCTGCGCTATAGGCTTTGGGCCGGCTCCGTCTATTGCTGAGATTACTTCTACCACCACGTCAGAAGCCAGCCCGGGGATTGCTCCCTTATTTTCTACGTTTAGCACCTCTGTCTGTGGATGGTTTCTGGCTATGCCGGATATGCAACTCAGAGCTACGTCAGAATAGTAAGCGCCGCCACGTTTTTTAAGCTCAGAAGGTAGGTTCTCCACGGTTTGGTCGCTATACACTTTGAACAGGCTGTTTTCAATCTTCATTACTTGTTCTGCCCGGGTGCCCTTGCCTGATTGAATATCTTTCATTTGATCGTTGATCGATTTGTTTCGAGCCCAATAATAGTACAGGTAACTACCGGGAATTACATTTAAATTTTGCACAAAGGGCGCCATTTTCTTGCCGATTTTGATTTCATCAAGGTACATTTCAAGTAAGGGTGAACTCATGACCTGATCCATAATGTCTTTGCCATCCAAGTATAATCCTGTGACAAACGACAGGTGGTTGAGGCCTGATACGTCCATGCTAAGCCGATGGGGCTCAATATTCAGAGCCCTGGCAATACCCATCTTGATGCCAATGGGCACGTTGCACAACCCAAAGGTTTTTGCCTTTGTGTGCCTGATAAGCGCTTCGGTTACAATGCCGGACGGGTTGGTGAAGTTAAGAAGCCACGCATTTGGGCAAATATCCTGTATCTGATGGGCTATGTCAAGCGCCGCGGGAATGGTTCTCAGGGCACATGCAAATCCCCCCGGGCCTGTAGTTTCTTGTCCGGCAATGCGGTACCTAACAGGGATATGTTCGTCTGTCCGCCGGGCTTTCATTCCACCGACGCGGATCTGGTTTATTACGAAATCTATATCCTTCAGCCCTGCACCAATGTCTGTCCAAGTGCTTACGTTGCAGGGCATGCCGCTTCGCTTCAGCATTCTCTTTGCAAAGCGCGCGACAGTTTCCATGCGCTCTTGGCCTTGTGGAATATCTATCAGTGCAAGTTCTTTTACGAAAAACTCCTGGTTTTGCCAGCGCTTGATAAGCCCGTCGACAAGTTCGGGGGTATATGAGGAACCACCGCCTATGACTGCAAGTTTAATTTGCTCCATGACACGTGTGCCGTCAGGTTTCTCCGGTTTTGGGGAACCGCTGTTTTGCCCAATGGCATGTTTGCTAAACAGTTCCTAAATCTGTTACCCATCGGGAAACAAACGGCATTATCTCTCCTTTCAAAATCAACAGTATTCGTCAATTATTGCCTTAAGGCTCTATCAGGCTTTCCAGGCATCCACCATAATGTGTAGGTGGGTTGTGGTAAGCACTTTAAAAGCTTCTGCTGTTTTTGCATTGATTTGGCGCCCGTATTCCTGAGACTTTGCCAAAATAAGCGGGTAAAAAACATTCCACAATTGGTCGGGGAATTGGGACTTATGGCATTTTATTGCTTGTATCTTCTTTTCCCACGTACTGTCAATATTTATAAGGGTATTCGGCCTTACTGACAGTGCCAGGGCTACTCCCGGTACTTGCCATGGCTGAAAGCCATGTGCCATATCTTCAGGTTGAATCATAGGCAGCCCTGCAAACAGGCATGCTTCTACTACAGCCATTGACGTACGGCGGTGATCCGGATGTGCTTCGTATGGCAGCCATGGGTCCAGGCCAACAATAAAATCAGGTTGTATCTTCCTAATAAGCGATATCAATGGTTTTCGCAGGATTTCAGGTGCAGGAACTTTGGTATCTTGAAAGCCTAACCATTCTACGTGTTGGACACCCAGGAGCCTTGCTGCTTCAATTTGCTCTTTTCTTCTTGTAGCGGCGAGATCTTCTTCTGAAATATTAGGCTCCAGCCCACCTTTTGAACCGTCTGTTACCAGCGCATAAGTAATTTTGGCGCCTTGCTCTGTCAAAAGGGCTACTGTTCCTCCGACAGTCAGTTCGGCATCATCAGGGTGAGGCGAAACCACCAGCAGGTTTCGAGCCTTATTGAGTTCAGGGATTGGAATCATGACTTTTCCTCCTTTCGTATGATTAAAGTATTGACTGATTAGGTGTACCAGTTCTCTTATTTGGCCATGAGCATTAAAGATACACGCTGAGTATATTGGGTGCAAATTTGCACCCTCGTTTTAGTTTCGCGCCATATCCTGACCTGCCAGGTTTCTGTATTTTGAACCCGGGCGTGCCATTAACTCATCGTGGCTACCTTGCTCTGCTATGGTGCCATTTTCAAGGTAGAGAATATTATAGGCGTTTTGAATGGTAGCCAGCCTGTGTGCAATCACAATGCATGTGCGAACTTCCATTAGTATCTGTAGCGCTTCTTGAACCATGCCTTCTGATTCAGTGTCAAGGGATGAGGTTGCCTCATCAAGCAGCAGCACAGGTGCGTCTTTCAAAAGGGCTCTGGCAATGGCGATTCGCTGCCGCTGGCCTCCTGAAAGTTTTGAACCTCTTTCTCCAACAGGCGAATGTATTCCGTCCGGAAGCTCACGTATAAACCCATCAGCGTGGGCCAGGTGCAAAACTTGACGTATGCTTTTTTGATCCGGAGCCTGTGATGCGCTTCTTACGTTATCCAGAATAGAACCGGAGAAAAGAAACGCATCTTGTGGAACGTATGAAAATTTCTTGCGCCAGGATTCCAGGCCGGTTTCAAAAATGCTTTGGCCTTCCACCAGGATGTTTCCTGAACCGGGAGGGTACAGGCCAAGCAATAGTTTGAACAGGGTTGTCTTCCCGCTGCCCGATGGGCCCACAATAGCCACGGTTTTCCCTTTGGGTACGGTAAATGAGATATTCTCTAACGCATTTTCATGGCTGTTAGGGTATCTAAATGTTAAGCCTTCAACCACTATGGCAGGTTCGCCTATTTCTGCTCCGGGTAAGGGCGCAGAAAATCCTGCGGTTTCGGTATCCGGAGAGGAGGCCGGCGCTGTGTAAATAACCGGCTCGGCGGGGGTGTCCAGTATTTCAAGTACCCTATCGCCGGCTGCAAGATTGGCTTGGATACCCGCTATTGTGGTGCCGACTCCGGAAAACAGGTTTTTAACCGGATTCATAAGCTGTACCAGGGCAACAAGAACCGGGACAAGAACCGGGTTAAGGATGGCTTGGTACGTAGCATATACTATGAAGACAAGGTTTCCCAGCCCTGCAATGCCATCGGCAGCCGAACGGCCTGCTTCCAGATAGGATTGGGATAAGCCGGCTTTTTGCACCTCCGTAGCTGTATCGTTTACGCGCCGGTACATGGTGTTTGAAAGGTTAAACGTTCTGATGACCTCAGTTCCTTGGATAAGGTCGGAAAACCCTGACGTTAGTTTGGCTTTGTTTTCCTGAAGTATTGTCCCGGCTTTGCGGAGCGGGGAAACGAATGGCCAGTTAGCAATAAGCGGCAGGGCACATGTTGCAATCGCCAAAGAACCAAGTTCTGGGTGAAGCACTAACATATATACAGCAGACCCGGCCCCTGACAGGACTGTGTTCGCCAGAGTCTGAAACGATTGGGCGAAAACCATGCCTGCCAGCCTGGTGTCGTTGGCTGCTCTTGAGAGCATATCTCCTGAGTGCCGCCTTTCTATTTCTGCTATAGGCATGCCCAGAACATGATGGAAGAAAGCATCTCTTAGATCACACAAAACCAGGGTTGTAGCATTTATAAGTTTTCTGCCTGCGAAAAACACAAGCATTCCTGCAGCAAGCACCGTTATGGCCATTGTTCCTACTGAAACCAGAATGGCATGTGAACTTACTGCCATGGCACCACGGGTAAACTCCATGAGCATTCGAGCAAATAAGATGTTTAAGCCTAAATTTGCAAGGGCTATACCTGTGATACCAATCAAATAACCGGCAGTATACGGTTTTAGGAACGGAAACAGGCGTCGCAAAGGCCCAAATTTAGACTCGCTTATGGAAGCATTGTTTTCGCCGTTGTGGCCAAGGTTTTTGACTGCCGGTTTCATGGATGTTCTACCTCCTCAGCCTGGTATGAACTTGAGTTTGCGGCCTGTATGCCCGCTTGTTTGGTATAAAGATCGGCGTAGCGGCCTCTTGCTTCCATAAGAGAAGCATGGGTTCCCCATTCGACGATGCCGCCGTTTTCAAGAACATAGATGCGTCCTGAGTTCACAATGGCCGAAAGCCTGTGGGCGATGGCTATCATTGTAACGTCTTCGAGAGATTCCAGGAGGCCTCCCAACACCTGATGTTCTATATCGTAGTCCATGGCGGACGTTGCTTCATCAAGGAGGAGCACTTTAGGTTTACGCAAAACCGCACGTGCCAACGATAGGCGCTGGCGTTCTCCTCCGGAAAGCCTTCCTGCCATTTCGCCTACCGGAGTCTCGTAACCGTTAGGCAGCTCGCTGACGAAACCATCAGCACGGGAAATTTCTGCGGCGCGCATAACTTCTTCAATAAGAGTATCAGCCATTCCTATCGTAAGGTTGTCTTTAACTGAAAAAGGGAATAGGTACGTATCCTGGCTTACCTTCGCAAAGTGGAAACGCAGGCTTTCCAGAGACCATTTTCTGATATTATGGCCGCCTATGAGAATTGAGCCCTGCTCAGGCTCGTATTCGCCGAGAAGCAGCCTCAAAATGGTTGATTTGCCTGAACCGCTTGAGCCTGCAAACGCTATTTTCTCCCCTTGCTTCACTGTGAAGTTCACGTCTTTTAGGGCAGGAGTCTTACTCCCCGGGTACGAAAACGTCACATCTCGAAACTCCACAACCGGGGCGTGTTCAATAAACTCAAGAGATTCCCCGTCATCGCGTTCGGGAGGTATTTCGAGCACATCAAGAACCCGCTCTAAAGCAGCGGAATTGGATGCAATCTCCCCAAGGGTCCCGGGCAGTTGTTGCATGGGGAAAGAAACGAAATTGAGAAGATTGATGAAAGCAAACAACACACCGAAACTTACCCGGCCTTTGAGCATCAAAATACCTCCTATGCCGAATACCAGGAGAAATGGCGTGAAAGATACAACGAAGCCCACTGAGGCGAGAAGAGCCGAAAAAGTATTCCTGCGCGTGTTTTTTTCGAGCCATAGCCTGTTATATGCGCAGAATCTTTCAGACAGGCTTTTTCCCAATCCGAATACCCTTGCAATCGAGGCGCCGGCTATGCTTTCTTCCATGACTATGTTAATCTCCCCCAACGCTTCTTGCGCCTCTTTGGAAAGGGCTGCCATAGGTTGGTTGAGTTTCCCAACCGCCATGAATATAAGGGGCGTACCGAATACAGCTACGATTGCCAGGAGCCAGTTTCTGTAGAACATATAGCACACAGCCAGTATTGCAGTGAGGCTTCCTGATATGAGTTTTAGCAGGTTATCTTGAAGCAGGGTTTGAACCAATCCCAGATCGCTTGTGAGCCGTGAAAGAATTTGCCCTGAATGTTCCTGTGACATGTAAGATGCCTGTGCACGGCTGATTTTGTGTGCGGCCCGGGAATTGATTTTCGCCAAAGAAGAGTGCCCAAAGCGCCCTATTGATACCTTCTGTATGGTGATGAGAAGCACGGCTGCTGTTTCCAAAACTACGGTTGCAATGGCGGCCCATTTGAGTTTTTGTATATCTGCTGTAAGCATTGAGTCCATTAGCCGGGCAAAGAGGTCAGACTGAGCAACAGTGATGACAGACATTATGACTGCAGCCATGACCGCCAAAAACAGATACCGGTTAATGTTACCCGTCAACACAAGAGTTTTTTTCAGCAAGCGCCACGTTTTGCCCTTGTGGCTATTCTTGATCGCGTCCGCCTCGCCGGTTTGTTCGGCTTTGTGGTTTATCTTTTGCTCAGGTGTTCCGGTTCTATCGGCACCGGGTTCAAAGGTTTTGTTAGAAGATGGTTCAACCGAGGGCCGGTTAGCCGTACCTGTCATGTGCCATTCCTGCCTTTCGTCTGTGTTATGAGACTATTCGGGTAAGTGTGGCAAGTTTCCTTTATTTTGTATGATCTAAAGAGTTTTGGCTTTACGGGTTATTGATGGGTTGTCAGGTTTTAAGAAGGATTTTCCATAAAAATGGAGAATTGGGCTAATGATTTTGCAAATATGGGCAAACCCCATTTTCCGTGCTGCCAACATAAGTTTTGCTTGATATGAAGGCTTAGAGCACTAATACGAGGAAAAGAGGAGTTTTTTGTGAAGAAGCGTAAGGATTTCATGTATAGTTTGGGGAGTTTCTCTTCGGCTATTTTGGGCCAGACAGTCACCACGTTCGCCATCTATTATTACGTTGATGTGTTGAGAGTTCCCACCAAAATGATAAGCTTGGTAATGTTTTGCTACGGAATCTGGAACGCAATAAACGATCCTTTGTTCGGCCAACTTTCAGACACAACCAGGACTAAATGGGGAAGGCGCGTACCGTACATTGCCGTATTCACGCTGCCGCTTTGTGTGTCTTTTGCTCTCTTATGGATGCCTCCTTACCCGGCAGGAGCCGAGAAATCGCTGTTTGTGTGGTATTTCATCATGATGTTTCTTTTTGATGGTTTCTTTACTGTCGTAGTGCTGAATTGGACTGCGCTTTTTCCTGAGATGTATCCTGAACTTGAGGAACGGGCAAGGGTATCTGCTCTCAGGCAGGTGCTCGGTATTGTAGGGTTGATTTTTGGTGTCGCGCTGCCCCTTATTGTGGCCGAAAGATTTGGTTGGAAGGCTATGGGATTGCCTTTGGAGCTATGGGTTTGGTAACAATGTATGCTTCTTTGTACGGGGCAGAAGAACGGCCCGAGTTCGCTGAGGAAAAGAGTTTATCCTTTACAGAAGCGCTGAAACAAACTTACATGAACAAGTCATTTATCACTTATGTTGTTGCAGCGATGCTGATTCAATATACTTTCGTGGCGCTTCAGGCGGTTATTCCCTTTTATACAAAGTACGTACTCAACGCCACTGAATTTCAGAAAACCCTTTTCTTGGGAGCCTTATTCGTGATGGCGATTCCGTTTGCCCCTATATGGGCAAAACTCATATCCAGGTTCGGAGCCAAAAAGTCTATGTTATATGCAGGAGCGTGGTACGCTGTGTGCCTTTTGCCGTTTTTGGCAGTTACTAACTACGTTCATGCAGTAATTACAGCTGTTTTTCTGGCTTTTGGCCTGGCAGGGCTTTTAGTGCTTCTGGATATTTTCATTGCTGACATAGTAGACGAGGATGAGGTAAGAACCGGGCTAAGGCGTGAGGGGATGTATTTTGGCGTAAACGGATTCATGATAAGGCTTGGAATTTCAATGAATGCAATTATCATGGGCAAAGTTCTCGATGCCTTTGGGTATAATCCTAACCTGGAAGTGCAGCCGGCCGGCGCTCTTACGGGAATGAAACTTTTGATGACTGTAGCGCCTATTTTGGCTATGATTGCAGCTCTTTTGATCTTCAGGCACTATCCGCTGGAAGGGGAGAGATTGGCACAAGTTAAGGCTGAAATTGTGCAGAAAAGAAAGAAGCAGGCAGGGGACTAGCTTCTTCTTGGATTCACGAAGCAGTCTGCGGGAACCTACCTTGCTTAAGAGCCTGGCTATTTGAGAACTTGCCTCAACTAGGGGCCTGGGTTATTTGGCAACCTGCTTACTCGGAACTTGCCCTATCTTAAGGCGTTGTTAACCTCAGAGGCCTGGAGTGCATCTTTGATTATGGCATTTTGCTTTTCACGGCTTTGACAAATAGGCCAGGCTTTCTTTATGGGCTTTTAAGTAATCTTCAAAGATACTCTTTGCAATGTCTCTGGAAGGTACAAGGGGATGACAAGCAAGTGCTGCCAATGCAGTATCGTAACACTCTTTTATGACGGCGCTGACTGTCAATTCTTCGTATGCCGAAACAGCTTGTATTAACCCGCGCACCTGAGTGGGCATTTTACCCATGGCCAGTGGATGAGCTCCTCGCGCATCAACCAAAGCCGGTACTTCAACTATCTTTTCGTAGGGAAGTTCAGGAAGTGCTCCGTGGTTAGGAACGTTGGCAATAAACACCTGTCGTGTGTCATTTGCTATTGCCCCAAACATCCCAACCATCATGTCTGCATGCCATTTCCCGCCTCGTAGCACCTCAAAATGCTTTTGGCCGCGGGCTGCTTTGATATAATCATCAAGAATATCTTCTTCCATGTTGATTACTTGCTCAGCCCTTGTAAGTTCTGATTCAGACTGATGTTTGCAAATTTCATCAGTGAACCAGTAGTACTGCAGATACGGGGAAGGCATCATGCCGGTTTGCTTGAAGATTCGAAGGGTGTTTCTAAGTTCGGTTCTTACCTTAGGGTCCCTCAGGATTTCATCGCCAAACAAAGGTTCAAGTTTCTGTAAGGGTATATCCTGCAATGTTTCTCTGAGCTGTGGCAGTATGTCTACGCCTTTTAGAAAAACCTGCCTTGCCCATGCCAGGTGGTTAAGCCCGAAGTAATCAAAGAAAAGCTGTTCCGGGGGCACCTTAAGGAAAGCCGCAAGGGATTCTTGCACTACCATAGGTTCATCGCAAATTGAGATGTGTTTTATGCTTGATGTTTTGCTTATGGCTTCGGCGACCAAACCTGTAGGGTTGGTGTAGTTAATCAACCATGCCCTAGGGTTTTTCTGTTCGATTTCAGCGGCTATTTCCATCATAACCGGAATTGTCCTAAGAGCCATGCAAAAACCGCCCGGCCCGGTAGTTTCCTGCCCTATTACCCCGTATTTCACAGGAATGCTTTCGTCTATGTGCCTGGCTTCAAGCCCTCCGGCCCTGATTTGGCATATTATGAAGTCCATATGCTTGATGGCTTGTTCTCTGTTGGTTGTTAGAACCAGTTTGCATTGAGGCAACTCATTCTTGAGCATGCTTTTGACCACTGCACCTACGATATTGAGTTTTGCTTCGTCAATATCCATAAGTACCAATTGACTTAGGGGAACTTGTTTGGACTGCCTGATAAAACCTTGAACAAGCCCGGGTGTATAAGCGCTTCCGCCTCCTAATACAGATACGCGAAATCCTTTTGACACAAGATAACCTCCTCTGCTGGTAATTCATTTCTCTCATAAATCAGCAATCCCTTCAAAAACCATACTTTTGATTTGCTTTCACGTGACGAAATCTTATGCCGGTGCTTTGCTAAGCATAACGGTATTTTCTTGACATCTTGAGCAAAGCCTAGCTACGATCAATATACTTGAACCAAGTAGGGGCAAGCCGGCTCTTTTATAGAGCGTTAAACTGAATTGTATAATAGTCTTGAAAACTCTTAGGTGTTACTGCGAAAGGTGGCGTTGGTGTTGCCAAAGCCCGTAGTTGGTGTGGCCATGTCGGGGGGAGTGGACAGTTCTCTTGCCTGTTTGCTCTTGGCCGAACAGGGTTTCGAGGTAATTGGGCTTACTATGGAGGCCTTGGATAATTCCTGTCTTGTAGATGGCCCTGCTGATAATCCTTGCTGCAGTTTTGAAATGATTGAGGATGCAATGAATATGTGCTCGGAACTTGGGATTCCTCATTACACAGTAAATCTGGTAGATCAATTTGAAGAAGAAGTAATAACTCCTTTTGTTGAAAGCTACGGCCGCGGCCGAACCCCTAATCCATGTCTTGTATGCAACGTCAGGTTCAAATTTGGCCATCTGTTACATAGGGCACGGGAGTTAGGCGCTGAGTATTTGGCAACCGGGCATTATGTACGGTCCGGAAAAATTTACGGGGACTCAAGAAGATTCATTGAGAATCATGTTCTGGCAGCAGGTAATGTAAACCAGGACAACTGTTGTATCGTACAATGGCCACAAAACGGGATAACAGGTTCGGACAGGTACCTTCTTGCCAAGGGAAAGGATCTCAAAAAAGATCAAAGTTATGCTCTCTACGGGCTTAGCCAGGATGTGCTACAGCATGCAATGTTCCCGTTAGGAGATCTAACAAAACGCCGGGTGCGGGAAATAGCAAAGCAAAAAGGATTGGAAGTGGCCGAAAAACCGGATAGCCAGGAGATATGTTTCGTGACTCAAGGGAACTACAGAGAATTTCTCAATAGGCGAAGTGTTAAGGCCAGGCCTGGGAATATTGTCGATACTTGTGGGAAAGTACTGGGCCGTCATAAGGGCATAGCGTTTTACACTATTGGCCAAAGAAAAGGGCTTGGCATTTCCGGCTCTCAGCCGCTGTATGTAGTTGATATTGATTTAGATGAGAATCAAATAATAGTGGGCAAACGGGAAGAAGCCTACGCAGATGGTTGTTATGTTGAGGATTTGAACTTTGTCATGGTTAGCCGCCCGGATGCTTCGGTAAGGGGTACATGTATGGTTCGTTATCGAGGCAGAGAAGTTCCTGCAACTCTCATTCCAAATCCGGGAAACAACATTGGCTTATTGGAGGATAGGCCTGACCAAGGCTCTGGCGCAGGCAGACATGCAGATGTTGCGTTGGTTAAGTTTGACCAACCACAGTTTGCAGTGACGCCTGGACAGGCACTTGTACTTTATAAGGGTGAATTTGTGTACGGTGGGGGAACTATTGTAAAGAGAACATGGTAGCACCGGCCTTCCTTAGTTGAAATCAGCGCCGAAATCATGTAACAATATATGGAAAGCCTGCAATATTTAGGCAGGAAAATGTTAGGATTTGGGCGAAGTAGAGATTATCAATTAGGAGGGGAGGTTCCCGTATGTTTGTCAGAGACATAATGACCCCTAATCCTGTGAGCATTCGCCCTGACGCACTAATCCAAGAAGCTCTTAACATTATGATTGAAAACTCTTTTGAGGCAATTCCTATAAAAGAAAATGACAGGATAACCGGAATACTCACAGATTGGGATATCTTGATCAATTCAGGCAGAAGCGGTTTTGGCCGTCATGTTGATTCCACTCAAGTGAGACAGATCATGACTACAGATGTTGTTTCCGTAAATCCTGATGAAATAATTGAAATGGCTGCTTACCATATGTATTTTCATGATCTTGATGCGTTACCGGTTGTAGATAAAGAGGATAACCTGGTGGGCATTGTAACCCAGTCAGATCTTTTTCGTGCGTTTGTCACTTTCATGGGGCTCAAGACCAAGGGTACGAGAATTACTCTTGATGTTGCCGATAGGCCCGGGGTTCTTGCAGACATCACTCGGATTGTAAAAGAGGTGGGAATGTCTATAGCGAGTCTTTCCACCTTTGTTCCTTCGGAAAAAAAGAGGGGTAACGTGATTGTGAGGGTAAAGTCAGGCAATGCCAAGCCTCTGGTAAACAGGCTTGTGGAAAAAGGATATTGGGTAGTGCATGTCTCTCAGGTTTGGGAGTAGGCGGAAAAGTACAGGGCAGACCCAAGAAGTCCCCCTACCTGTAATCGAACGTACCGTCGGCTGCGGGTCTGCCCATTTTGAGAATATGACCAAATGCTTGGACTATATGCTTGCAATTATCTCTAAGTTCAATATTTTTGCACGCCGTTTCAACACCTGAACATGCTTATTATCCAAGCCCTCCTGCCAATAATGCTATGAACGTTCTTGCATGTCCGTACTCATCGCCGGCTATGGATAAAAACAGGGTTTTTTGCTCCAAGGTAGTTGCCATCTGTGCGAATTCAGCATATTCAGCAATGGCTTCAAGTTCTCCCTGAAGCGCCCGTTCCAAATTGTGCCTGAAGTCATTTCTGTTCGGTAATACCCACGAAGGGTCTACTGCAGGAAAAGATATAGTCATTTTGGTTGTCATCATGGCTGTCAATGTGCGTGCATGCCCATATTCGTCAGCTGCCATGCTGGAAAGAATCTGCGCAATCACAGCGTTTGGGGCAACGCTGGCCAATTCATTGTAAAACCCTGCGGCCTCAAGTTCATCTTTTCTTGCCGCTTCAAGTTTTTCCTCCCAGTTATATCTCAAGTTGGTTTCCCTCCAATCGAAAAAATTGAATTTTTCCAGACACACTTCCAAACATAATATGAAGCAACCGGCACTGTTGCTAAGGTAATAACATTCTTGGCGTTTCCCGAGGTTTCAGCCCCCTGATGTTGATGGTTTGGGTGCCCATGGGTTTGGTGGCAAAAGTATGAATTTGTTGGAGGAAAATATGATTACTACGGCGAAACCTTACGTGTCCGCAACAGTTATGGGTATGGCCTTAGAAATAACCGGGAGGGGTTCCATTGGTGGCAGATGGTTACGATTTTTGTTTCGACCGTTCCAGGTTCGAGGCATTTACTGAGAAACTAATGAAAGAGTATGAAGCCCCTGGCGTGTGTGTGGGCATAATTCATGATGGGAATGTGATCTATTCCAAAGGATTTGGAATGAGAGATCTTGAGCGTAAACTCCCTGTAACACCGGATACAGTATTCGGAATTGCTTCAGTGTCAAAATCTTTTACCGCGTTGGCCATAATGCAACTTGCAGAGCGGGGGATGCTTTCAGTAGAGCATTCTGTGAAGAAGTATCTTCAGGATTTTGATCTTCCCGGCCCGTACAGTGAAAGTGCGCCTAAAGTGACGATTCATAACTTGCTTACTCATACAGCGGGGATTCCGCCGCTTCCTTCTTTGACTTATGCCATTATAGAGAGCACTGAACCGGACAACGCAGACAAACATGCTGTTTCTCAATTTGATGTCGGCGGTGAGCAGCCCAGTGTCAAGAATTCCAAAGGCTTGCTGAAGTTCATTTCAAGCCATGATTACGATCTCCTAGGGGTGCCTGGTGAGTATGTCAGTTATTCAAACGATGCTTACGGCCTCCTTGGTACCATCATTGAATTGGTTTCAGGCAGAAAGTACGAAGAATACCTTCAAGATAACATTCTTAAGCCTTTGGGAATGAGCCATACTACAACCAGAGTTGACAAATTAAAACGGTTTGCTGAAGTGACGCGCCTTTACTATAAAGACAAGGACGACAAATTATGTATGTCTCAACATTGGCAGGAGGCCCCGTCATTTACTGCTTGTGGCTTCCTTAAATCCAATGTACGGGACTTGTTGTCTTATGTTGATTTATATTTAAAGAGTGGAACCATAGGAGGCAACCGAATTGCATCACGTGAGAGTATCTCCAGGATGGTTACCCCCTATTACCCCTATATTTTGGACAGATGGTATGGTTATGGCTTTAACATAAGGCCTGGTTATGCCGGGGTTACATTGATTCAACACAGCGGTTCGCTCAGAGGGGTTGCATCTAACATCGGGTATATTCCGGAAAAATCAATTGGAGTGGTAGTGCTGTCAAACCTAACAGGGTTCCCTGCCGGCCGGGTGTGGCTGGGTGCCGTTAACTTGCTGTTGGGCCTGCCCATTGAACATCCTATTACAGAAAAGGAGATTTGCCCGCAACCTGTTTCCAGGCTCCTCAAATTTGTGGGCACTTACAGTTCAGGAGAAGGTGCCAATATTAAGATTATGCTATCAGGTAATCAGCTTGAAGCCGAGATTGATTCCAAGGCCTATCCGGTACATACTACCGGTTGTGATATGGCAGTTGTTACGATAAGAGGGATTGAAAACCACATCAGGTTCTTGTTCGATTCTTATGGAGATGTATGGGCTCTACGGTATGGGTCCAGAACTATTTTGAGGTCGCGAGATGAATAGCAGAAGCGATGTGTAGCAACGACTAACATTGCGTAGTCATCGTGTTTCACAAATGTCATGGTTTGAGGGGGATGGTGGATGAGAAAAGTGAAAGTGGTAACAGATAGTTCTTCAGGCCTTCCCAAGGATGTCGAGAAACAATATGAAATATCTGTGGTCCCTATCCCCATTCAAGTAGGGGAGCAATCTTTTAAAGAAGGTGTTGATCTATCTGCAGAGGAATTTTACGAGCGGTTAGACGGTAACATCATGCCCAAAACTTCCAGCCCGTCGCCTGGGGATTTTATCGAAGTGTACAGGCGGTTGGCTAAGATATCAGATGAAGTTATTTCGATTCACGTCACTGCAAAGGGAAGCGGAACATGCCAGTCGGCCAAAGTTGCTGCAGATTCAATAGCTGATAAAATGCGTATATGCATATACGATTCTAATACTGTTTCCATGGGAGCCGGTTTTTTGTCTATAGAAGCCGCTAAGGCTGCTTTTGAAGGCCTAAGCCTTAGCCAGATTAGAGAACGGCTCGATGCTCTCAAATCCAAGATTAAAGCTTTTGTGGCCATACCAACACTGAAGTACCTTCAAAAGAGCGGGAGGCTCAGCCACGGGCAGGCAATATTCGGTTCTATTTTGTCTATAAAACCTGTGATTGAAGTCAAAGATGGCATACTTCAGGTAGTGGATAGGGCCCGGAGTTATCCAAGAGCGCTGGAAAGAGTAGTTGAATTGGCTGCAAACGCAGTAGCCAATATTCCCACCCGAGTTGCAGTAATGCACGCCAATAGTTATGACGAAGCAGTGAAATTTGCTGAGCAATTAAAGGAGCGCATTAATATCAAACAACTCATCATAGAAGAAGTGGGAGTTTCTTTGGCTCTCCACGGTGGCCCAGGGATGATTGGAGTCATACTTTTGCCTGATTAATGGCTTTGCAGCGGTTTTGAGTTTTGAATAAGCTACTTATCAAGCAGTTTCTTGAAGTTTTCAGGTTGTATTCGAAAGTGTGCTTTAACGCCTCCGGGCCAGTAACCCAGGGCATTGTTTTCGCCAGGGTATTTAGAGCCGTGATGCAGTATTTTAGGAACTCCGTTGCGAAACCTTTTGTCAGATACAATGCCGATATGGTCATAGCCACGGCCCAATATCACAATGTCGCCGGGTTGCCATTGTTTGAGGTTTTCAGGGTCCCAGGGTTTTACTTCGTTTGTTAAAACCCTTGCGTGACGCTCAAAAAATACGTAAAGGTTGGGAACGCGGCGAAAATCAATGTTTGGATCGGGAGTGTTGTTGACTCTGGGGTATTCTTGGGCCCGGGAAGCAATGTCCTTATCTATCATAGACTTAAGGTCGAAACCGGCGTACTCAAAAGCCCGCCAAACCAGATCCGTACACACCCCTTCATCATCCGGAGGGTAACCTCCTGCATAATATGCACTCTTATAAATTGGTTTCGCGTCGACCTGGGCCCTGGCACCTTCAACCAGGTCGACGGCGTCATCTTTGCCATTTCCGTTTTGATCGTGGCCAATCGGAATAACTTCTATTTCCATGGGAGGCCTAATTAGCATGCTAATCAGTTGCCCTACATCCATACCGCATTTGCCGGTTATCCAACAAGCGAGTATAACGCTTATGGAAAGGGCTAATAGTATTAGGCCCGGTTTTCTATGCATCAACCTTACCTCTTATTGAGATGTATTGAGATATATCTGACATTATGTTACCGGAAGTTTCTTGCTTCAGGCAACATTACTTCGCGACGGCAAAATAGGTTGGCTGCGAACGGCTTAGTTGCCGCCTCCGGGAACCGGAATAGGGAAGTACTTATCCCACGGGCTGAAAACTCCTTCCGAAAAGTTGCCGGCTTCGTTGCTGCGAAAGGCACACAATATTTCTTCAGGCCGACCCTCGTCAGTGATTTGCCCATCTACAAGCAAGACAATCCTGTCTGATACATCACGTGCAAACGACAGCTCGTGTGTCACTACAAGCATAGTCATCCCCTCAGATGCAAGGCTGCGCATAACTTCCAGAACTTCGCCTACAAGCCCCGGGTCCAGGGCTGAAGTCGCTTCATCAAACAACATTACGTCTGGTTGCATTGCCAGGGCTCTTGCTATTGCCACACGTTGTTTCTGCCCTCCTGAAAGTTTGCTGGGATAAACGTTGGCTTTGTCAGATAGCCCTACTTTGGACAGCAGTGAGTACCCCAGTGACAGCGCATCTGCCCTGGGAATCTTTTTGACGTAAACCGGCCCTTCAATGATGTTTTCAATGGCAGTCATGTGTGGAAACAGGTTAAAGTGTTGAAACACCATGCCCACTCTGGAACGAGCTTGGTTGAGAGACACCTCGTCAGCCGGAGGCGGGTTCCCACCAAGGCTTACAGTGCCCAAATCCGGTGTTTCAAGGTAATTTATACAGCGGAGCAAAGTGCTCTTACCGGATCCGCTGGGGCCTATGATGCTGACCACTTCACCTTTTGACACTTTAAGGTTGATGTTCTTGAGCACCTCTAACTTGCCAAAACGTTTCCACACTCCTGAAATTTCAACCATTGGGGTATCGCCTGCAGGGCCCCCCCCATTTTCTATTTCACGGTTTGATTGCGTAGTGTGTGTTTTCATTGTAGCAACTTCCTTTCTCCTAATTGCACAAGGAGTGAAAACAAAGCGGTCATGCAAAGGTAGATTGCAGCCACTGTTAAATAGACAGGCCAGGGCCGGAAACTGTCGCTGATTATATGCTGCCCGGCCCTTGTGAGTTCTTCACCGCCAATAAAGGCAATTAGGGATGTATCTTTAAGCATGGCTATGAATTCATTCCCGAGAGGAGGCAGCAACCTTTTGTAAGTTTGGGGAATTATTATCCTTCGCATTGCAAGCCCGTAACTCATGCCCAAGGAACGTGCTGCTTCCATTTGGCCAGGCTCAATTGATTCGATGGCGGCTCTTATGATTTCTGCGATATATGCACTTGCGTTAATGCCCAGAGCTATTACTGCTGAAACGAATTTATCCAGCCTAAGGCCTAGCTGTGGCAGCGCGAAATAAACAATAAGAATCTGAATCATTAGGGGCGTTCCTCTGAGAATAGTTACGTAAAGCGTTGACACAAGCGACAAAGGTTTGCTCCTGGATATCTTCATAAGTGCAACCGCTGTTCCAATGGCTATTCCAAGGCTTATTGAAAGTGCTGTCAATTTGATCGTAACGCCTGCGGCTCTAAGCAGCACCGGTAGAATTTCCGCTATGAATGATGTGGTTGGAACAACTGATTCGCTCACTTAGATCAACTCCTGAAATGTTTACATGATCAGCTTGGTTTTCCTAAGAGTTCTGTGAGTCTGCCTCCGGTAGGCCCGAGCCGGGTAATTAACCGGCTCGGGCAGGTTTCAGGCCATTACAGAACCTATTGGTTTTTGATGCCAAACCACTCTTGATAAATCTCGTCGTAAGTACCATCAGATTCCATGTCTTGGAGTGCTTCTGAAATTGCATCTTTCAAAGAATCTGACTGTTTTCTCAGTGCAATTCCCACAGGCTCCTTTTCCTGGGCTATTCCCACTATGGCGAAAGCATCAGGATCTTTTGCCTGGTAGTACATGGCAACCGGTTCATCGACAATGATTGCGTCAACCCTTTCGTTGACTAACTCCATAAAAGTAGTATCAAAGCTTTCGAAACATGAAACCGTAGAATCTTCAATGTCCCTGGCTATGTTCTCGCTGGTTGTAGCTACTTGTACCGCTATGTGTTTTCCTTTTAGATCGTCCAGCCCGGAAATCGCTGTGTTCGAAGGCGCCGTGACAATTACTTGAGCCCAACGTGCGTATTCTACAAAGTCTGCTTGTTTTTGACGTTCGGGAGTGATGTTCATGGTTGAAATTACAGCATCATACTGTTTGCCTGCTAACCCAGTCAAAAGCCCGTCCCATTTGCTGGACTCAAAGTGAGCTTCTACTCCGATTCTCTCGCAGATTTCAGTCATTACATCTATGTCAAACCCTATGATGGTTCCATCCTGGTTCCATTCCAGGGGAGGATAGGTATCATCAGTGGCAATCACGAGTTTGCCGTTGGCTTTAACTTCAGTAAGGCTGTTGTCTTGAGAACTTGGTTGACATGCTGACAGGCTCAAAACTGTCATGGAAATCAGAAGCAAAGCCAATATCAAAAGCGTACCGGTATTTCTTGTGCTTGAATATAGTTTACTCAATTTACTGTTACCTCCTGGTTTTGGGATCCGTAATATGGATTACTAGGCAAACACTTACAGGCATACATGTGTCAATGCTACGCACATGCCAAAAAAGTGCAATGGCCTAACCCGGATATTCTGTGTTCGCTATTGGAAACGGTCTTGATGCCCGTAAATGCCAACTGCACGTCTTAGAAATACCGGTATGTTTGAATAATCATTGCCCGGTTGCAATTGGCAAATGGCATTTTGTCTTGCTAACAGAGGCGGCCGGCAGTACTCGGCCAAATGCATGGTTAGTGCAGGCGATCCAGCTCCACTCCTTCCCCCCGCGTGAGATAGCGCTTCACCAGAATGATGGGGGCCCATTTCAGGTGACAGTACGACATCTATTGTGATGCCATCCCAACTTCAGGCTTTGGACACCCGAAGTTTCGGCGGATATGTGTCCTTCGTCCGGTTCACAGGCTTCCGGCCTCCCCGGAGTACCACCACTTTCCGCGCCTCTACCTCACCCTTCCCAGGATGAGGCGAACGTGCTAAATAGAAATTCGCGTTGAACGAATGATACGATATTCATCAAAATAAGTCAACCGGCTGAACTATTGATAGGGTATGGCTTGCGGATCCAACCGGATACGCTCAGGTGATACATAACACCGGTATGCCAAGATTTTTACGCCGGCTTTACCTGCTTCGTCAAGGGCTTTGGCAAACTCAGGATCCATTTGTTTGTGTGCCGATACTTTTATGACATCTTGTCTTTGAGCAATGAAAACCACACATGCGTCTAATCCCAGGGATGATACGTTTGTGAGTTCAACAAGGTGGCGTGTGCCCCGAACTGTAGGCGCATCAGGGAACAGCCCCAGGCCGTCTACGCACAAGCTTACTGATTTGACTTCTACCAGAAGGGGACGCTTTCCAGGCGCTTCGAGGAGAAAATCAAACCTGCTTTTTGGGGTTTTTGTTTTTTTGCCGGCTGTTTTGTTCTTTTTATCCTTGCTTGCGTTTGGGGCTCCGGATACATTCCTGGCTGAAAGTTTCTCAGTCGAAGGCAGGATTTCGGTATTTTGGTTCAGCATTTGAAATGGGATTTTTGAACCGGTGGCGGTAAGGCGGTTGGCTACCTGGTCCAGAGCAACTTCCCTGTGGGCCGCAGTGTATTGTTTGAATTCAGGGAGGAGCCGCCTATTTGCACCTTGCTCAAAAAGCTTGTTTGGGTATCTTGTATCAATGCATACCCAAATACCGTCAAACGCTGCAAGCACAAGGTCGTATTGGGTCTTACGATTTGATTGCTGAGGTTCATTCTGCTTATGTGCATCACTCAAATGATGTTGAGCGTTAATGTTTCGGACCATTACCCGGTTTCCAGGGAACAGCAATTCTTCGAGCCGACCGGGATCCGGAACGTGGGCGCGGACAGTTTGCCCGGCCAAATCTACCAATGCCAAAAATCTGTTAGGGCGGTCAACAAGTTTTCCTTCTGTGAGTTTACCTAAGGAGATAGAAATGTTTGTCTCAATGTTATTAGTCATATTTAAGCACATCCTCCTTTTGTAGTTGTTTAAGGTACCCTTGATGATTGTTTAACGTTTAGGCGATTGTTTCGAAGCCGTCCAATATCCTTGCAAACCGCTTGTTCTTTGCACGAATTTGTCTTGCTTAAAATACAGGAGCCGGAAAATTGTAAAACGTCGGACGTTGTTAACTGTTTCGGCTGTTGCCGCTTACTTTCATAGTGTGTCACTTAATGGGAGAGGGTTCAAGCAGCTTTGCCTGGCTGAAAATTGGTGCACACGTACTTTTGGGTTCAAATGGCTCTATGGGGAGGTTCCAAATTTGGAGCCTTTTTAGATATAATCACAGAATGGGCCTTGTAGTCTTGCCGAAGAAAAAGACTGAAAGTTTTGGCTTGTTAGGGCTTAGAGCAGTATTTGGCTTTGACAGAAGCACATACCATATTACGATAATGAGGGATCGAAAATTGAGACTTGGTGAAAGCAAATCATCTGCAGCCTGGAAGGTTAGGACGGGTTTATCTTCCTTGTACTTTTTGACATATCTGGGGCTTGGTATCTACTGGACGTATGGCAATGTGTATTTCCGAGAAATCGGTGTTCCGGTAGCAGAGATTGGAATACTAAACGCTCTCTATTTTGGTGTTGCAATTTTTGGCCATCCACTTTTCGGGTACATATATGACAGGTCGTCGCGAAAATACTTGACCGTAGGAACGATTGCAATACTTGCTGCTTTGTCAGGTTTTCTTGTGCCTTCTCAGAATTCTGCTTTAGGACGTGCTGTAGTATATGCTTTGTTTTCTCTGTTTGCCTCAACACTAATGCCTCTTATGGATGCAGGAACGTTGATATGGTGCAGCAAGAACCAGGTATCCTTTCAGTCCCTAAGGTTATGGGGGACCTTTGGGTATCTTTTTTCTTCAGTGCTGGGAGGAATGACGCTTGAGCGTATGGACCTTGCCTGGGCCTACTATTTGCCGGTAATCGTACTCTTGATTATTTCTGTGTTGGTACTTGTGTTTAACAAAACCGGTTATCTCCCGTATGATAAAAACTCCGGTACTTTGTCCCAGCCGATCACAATCAAAGATATTAAGACCGTTGTAACCAGCAGAGGATTCGTACAGCTCTTAATAATTGCCTTTCTTTTTAGAATCGCTTTCACCGGGCCTTTGAGCCTTTTTACTGTCTATCTGGATCACAGAGGTTTTAGTACCAGTCAAATCGGCCATGTCATGATTATCGGCGGGATAAGCGAGGTTATTGTTTTACTTAGCAAGAAAACATTTTTGGACCGGGTTTCAGGCGATTATTTGCTTTTCGCATCAATAATTCTTTCAGGAGTCAGGTGGTTTTTGACAATTAGTATAAACAATTATCCTTTGTTTTTGATTCTGCAGTTGATTCAGGGCACTAATTTTATGCTTTTTTACATGGTTGCAGTTGAAAAAACCAACCGGTTGTTCCCAGAGGAATTGTCCGGGGTAGGCCAGACTGTTTTTGGCTCGGTTTTTTACGGATTGGGGCCGGTTATAGGTTCTTTGGCTGCAGGAACGATGGTAGAAAGGGTAGGGTACGAGCTGTCCTTTGGTGTTTTCGCAGTTATGTGTTGGTGTGTTGGCCTCTTGCAGATCTTTTTATCCAAGAAGTCTAAGAGCACAAGTTCAGCAAACTAGTTTGTTGATTTACGATAAGGGATTTTTGGTTTCGATGTAGAATGTACTAATGCAGCGTGGCTTTAAGAAAGGGCGAATCACCTTGAAGGGCACCTTGATAAATACAGCAGCAATCGTTCTAGGAACGCTTTTAGGGCTACTTGTAGGCACCAGGTATCCGGAGAAGATGAAACAGACTGTAATGAGCGGGCTTGGGCTTGTAACCAGCGTTATTGGAATAAGCATGGCGCTTGAAACCCGGAATATTTTATATCCCTTGGCTGGAATTGCTTTGGGTGCAATTACAGGTGAATTGCTCGATATTGATCGGTGGATTAACAGGCTGGGCAATTTTCTTGAGAGAAAGTTTAGTAATAATCAAGCTGAGACTGAGGTTTTGTGCGGGCCGGTAGGTGCCGACAGTACTCAAACCCAGGGCCTGTTTGCCAGGGGCTTTGTGACAGCGACCTTGCTGTTTTGCATTGGGCCCATGGCTATTATTGGTGGTATACAAGATGGCCTTACAGGGGATTTCAGTACCCTTGCCGCCAAGGCGGCCATTGACGGGTTTACCTCAATAGCATTTGCTTCGTCTTTGGGTATCGGTGTCGGCTTCTCAGCCATACCGGTATTTGCCTACCAGGGAGCCATTACCCTGGGAGCAGGATTCTTTAGCCGGATTCTCAGTGCAGAGATGATATCGGAAATGACTGCCGCAGGTGGCCTTCTTTTGTTTGCGATAGGGCTGGGCCTCTTGGAAATAAAGAAGATTCGAGTTGCCAATCTTCTTCCTGCGATATTTATTACCCCGGCGATTTGCTATCTTGTTGTTTGGATAGCAGGTTAAGCGCAAACCACACTAACTTCAACTTTTTACGGCTTCTGTGTTGAATTAAACAGTTTTCATTACAATTAAGCAAGTTACATTCAAATTTTAGATCTTGAAGTGTGTACTTGTATACACTATCATAGGATAAACATAACTTTTTCCTTTTTGGCGTCGACCCACTGCTTTTTATACACTTTCTTTCTGGTGAAGGTGTAAGTTCCCTGAGGGGAGGATTGGTACTCAGAGGCTCCGGAAAGGTTTCCTTGGCGCCAATTGTAGGATTATCAGTATCACTTTCGATTGGCCGCGTTGCATTAGCACTAAACACACAATTTTAACAAACTCAGATGATCTAGGAGGAAAGAAACCAAATGAATTTTCGCAACAAGGTTACAGCAATTGTTATTGCTCTAGCACTGTTTGTCACTGGAACCGTTTTGGTTGGGTGTGAGCCGCAAGGCGAACAGGCGGACGTATCGGACGTCGTTGTAATAGGAGGCGGTGGAGCAGGATTGGCAGCTGCAGTTACCGCGGCTGAAAATGGTGCTAAAGTTACCCTGCTCGAGAAGATGCCGATGCTGGGCGGAAATACTTTAAGAGCACAGACCGGTTTCAACGCAGCCGGAACTCAGTATCAGGAAGCCGAAGGGATTACTGATACACCTGATATTCACTTCCAGGATACAATGAAAGGCGGAAAAGAAAAGAACGATCCTGAACTGGTAAAGACTCTTACCGAAAATGCGAATGAGTCTCTGGAATGGCTTAACAGTTTGGGTGCAAGCCTGACTAAAATGAAACTTTTGGGTGGAGCCACAAACGCCAGAACTCACGCTCCCACTGAGGGCGGTTACGCAGGCCCGGTTATGATCAAGGTCATGGAAGAAGCAGCCAAGGATAAGGGAGTGGAGATTCTACTCGAAACCAAGGCTACTGAGATTATTGTTGATGAAGACGGAAATGTAACAGGCGTAAAAGCAACAGACAAAGACGGAGAAGAACTTGAGTTTGCAGCTAAAGCAGTTGTTATAGCAAGTGGCGGGTTTGGGGCTAACAATGAGATGGTTGCTAAGTATAACCCCAGCCTAGAGGGATTTGACACCACAAACCACCAGGGTGCCACCGGAGACGGAATTGTAATGGCAGAAGCTATCGGTGCCGCACTAAAGGATATGGAGCACATCCAGATTCATCCCACAGTAGTTCCGGGCAAGGGAATCCTGATTGCTGAAGGTATGCGTGGGCAAGGTGCTATTTTGGTAAACGCCGAAGGCAAACGGTTTGTGCAGGAACTTAAGACCAGAGACCTGGTATCAGAGGCAACCCTTGAACAGGAAGGCAAGTATGCATTTGTTCTGTTTGATCAGGCAATTCGTGATGAGGCCCAGTTAGTTGAGGCACCGGAACAGCAGAGTTCATTGGTTTCAGGCGAAACCTTAGAGGAGCTTGCTGAAGAAATTGGCGTTCCTGCTGATGCATTGGTAGAAACCGTAACTAAGTACAACAGTTATGTAGAAGCAGGCGAGGATCCTGATTTTGGCCGCACTAAGATGGCAGCCAAAATTGAAGTAGGGCCATTCTGGGCAGTCAAGGTTACTCCTGCAATTCACCACACCATGGCCGGCATTGCAATTAACACAAAGGCTCAGGTATTAGATACTGACGGCAATGCTATTTCTGGGCTTTATGCAGCAGGTGAGGTTACAGGCGGAGTACATGGTGCCAATAGGCTGGGCGGTAACGCACTTAGCGACATCATTGTATTTGGCCGTATAGCAGGTAAAGAGGCAGCTGCTTTTTCAGAGTAAAAAATGCTTTCTATATGCTTGACCAGGGCTAAACTTAGAAACCGACAATGAAATACCAAAAGGAGCCGGGAGGCCCCGGCTCCTTTTTTACTGTTTCACCAGGCGTACAATCACCTGATTTGGGAGGCACACAATAATTTGGCCTGGGCTGGATATCCAACCGGTGTGCATACATATATGATTGCCGCACGGGGAGTCCAACACATGAACCCTTCCCTGTTTTATCTCTACAGTGGTGGTCCCTAAGACTCCTTCTACAGGGATGGTGCCGTCAGGTATGTCTTCAAACGGCTTTGACAGCAAATCTTTGCCTTTTGCTGATATTACAAGCATTACCGTGCCTTTTCGGAAAAGGCCTGATGAGTAAATAAAGCCACATGCAATTACTGCAACCAAGAATGCTGATAGGGCCGTAACCAGGCGTATCTTCCTGTTACTCCGGTTATTACTCTTAGAATTGCTATGTTTTGCTATATCCATTAGTCTTAGTTTTGCTCCTCGTTACTTTTCTTCCAATGTAAGTATAGGGGTTTCAATGTGCCAAGTAAATGCCTCTAATTGGCGGTACTGAAAACAGGTATTTCAGAAACAATACCCTAGATAGAGGAAGATTCCTGGAAAGGAAGAATACGTATTAACAGGAAAACTATTTAACGGGGCCTAACAAAGCAATCAAACCCTAATGATACCTAGGCCATTGCATGGAAAAAAGGCCTGTCTGTTAGCGTTAGCAATATGGTTAGGAGTGAAATGTATGGGTAACCGGGGTTTAAGCAATGGGGATATTTTCCGGAAGGGCTGCCAAGAGGAGATTGAGCGAAATTCGGAAAAACCCAAAGAGGAGGTACAGGCAAGGCAAACCAATGGCTCAACAGTTGAGCCTACCGAAGTTTCGGCTGAAATTTCCACACTGGGGCCAATGGATGCAGGCAAAGCGCTTTTTTGGGGTACGTTTTTACCGCCTTTAGCCATCCGGCTTTTTGGAGTACCTGAAGGGTATGCAAGAATTGTGACTGTTTCAGGCTTTCCGGCGGTGGCTATATGTTTGGCCTGGAGTAAAGGGTTGTCTCTAAAGACGGTGTTTCATGTAAACCGTGTACGGAACCCTGACTATGGGTATTTTGCAATTCTTGGAGTAGGGCTTGTATCATTTGAACTTTTGCTAATGCAAGGAATTAACTGGCTTTTGGGGGGTAGGCTTACAGAGTGGTTAGGCCTGCTTCCTTCTCACGATATGCCGGATTCTCTTGTTGGAAGTATACTGCTTATAGCTGTCTTGGTGCCGATAGCTGAAGAATTACTGTTTAGAGGGTTTTGTGTGACGGCATTTTCGCAGTGGGGCTTCGGATGGGCAGTGATGTTTCCAAGCATTATTTTTGCTTTATCACATCATCCTGTCAAAATAGCCGGCGCTTTTGTAATGGCGGTGTTGGCCGCTATTTCATTGATACATTATCAGTCAGTTATCCCGGCCGTTCTTATGCACGCCGCTTCAAACCTTTTTGTTAGGTTTTTTGCGGAATTTCACCAACTGGCGGAATCTCCTCTGTCGGAAGTGTTTTGTGTTGGAATTCGCCTTGTTTTTGTAGCTCTCGTGTTTGTATTTCGTTCCCGCCTGGCTTGGTTATGGCACGAGTTTCGCAGGTTATGGTCGGAGTTCACCGAGAAGCCGCAATTCGGGGTAAGATTTAAGACATTGCTCAAAAACTGGTCTTGGATTCTGATATTTATTCTACTTGGCATATCTGTATTAGGAACTGTCCTGGTTTCAATTTCGGGAAAACCCAGTTAGTATCCAACTTGTTAGTTTACAATTAACCAAGCCGGATACTAACTTGTTGAATCAATGTCCACTCAAACCCACACATCGGGCCTGTTTTTTTCAGGGCATATTTATGCATCTAAGAAAGCGTTTGATATTGCCCTTTGGGCATGTTTACTTATAAAAGCATATGTAAGCCACATCGCCTACGGCTTCAACATCAAAAGATGTTTTTGGCGCCACTATAAAAGCCTGGCCCTTAGCGTAAGGCTTAAAACCGGTTTCTCCGGGCAACTTTGCTTTGAGGGTGCCTTCAATTACTTTCATGTGTTCTTGAGAAGATGTAGAGAATGTATATTTGCCAGGTTTCATTACTCCGATTGTAGCCGGGCCCTCTTTGGTTTCCAGCGAAAGGCTTTGAACGTTGCCGTCAAAATAAACGCTATGCTTCATGATATTGCCTCCTTACCGTAATACTGTTTTGCAGGAGAATTTGGTTTGACCAAAGGCGCTTATCAGATATCCTTAAGTAGACTATTACTGGATTGGTTTCGGTTTATCCTTCATGTAACGGAAAATAGCGGCAAACTGTAATTAATCCGGCAGAAGAAAAGGATAGCCGGTTAGCAATCTAGAAAACACACTGCAAGTGTATATAGAATGATTTGATGGCAAGATGTATCTAAAGGTGCAAGATGCATTTTAGATCCATTTGTCCGCACAATCGAAAGTTAAGCAAGATAAACTCAAAAAGTCATAGAAATATTGATATATAACCGGAGGTGGAAGTGTTGATTGCATCAAATGGGTACATCAACAAAGTCTTCTGTAAATCGTGTGAGCATATGGATGAACTTCCTGATGATGCAGTTGCTTTAACGGTTACGTCACCTCCTTATTGGAATGCTATTGACTATGATCGTCATGTTGCAGAACCTAATCAGAATTACAGGACACGCAAATACTCGATTGGGTACAAGGGATATGAGGACTACCTTTTATGGCTTAAGAACATTTCAGATGAGATAATGCGTGTGACTAAACCAGGCGGGTTTATGACGATTGTTATAGGTACTGTGCTGTTAGAACGCAAGCACTATCCGGTTCCGTTTGATGTAGTCTCGTTCCTTACCGGCCGGTTCAACATTCATGGCTCAAACGGCCAAGAGGCACCTAAGGCTAACGGGTTGCGCTGGGAGTTTCATCAAGACATTATTTGGCACAAGGTTACAGGAGGGGTGAAGCGGGCCGGAGTGTTTGTCCAATATCCGTATCCTGGATATTTTTATCCTAACATAATGACTGAATATATACTTGTATTCAGAAAACCGGGCCCCATTATTTACAACAAGAAAGATACTGAGCAAAAGGAGGGCGCCAAGGTCAACACCCAGAAACTTTTTACCAATGAAATAGCCAATACGGTTTGGCATATTGCACCGGTTCCGCCCGGCCATTTAGAACATCCATGCCCTTTCCCTGAGGAAATACCTCATAGGCTGATTCAACTGTATTCTTATCCAGGCGATCTTGTGCTCGATCCTTTCTGCGGATCAGGGCAAACTCTCAAAGTTGCTCGCCACCTGGGCCGTAATTTTGCCGGGTATGACATAAATCAAAAATACGTTGAACTTGCGCTTACCCGTGTCACCGAGCCTTTGTCTGTAAGGCAAGAGCAATTAACCGCTGTGTTTGAGAAAATTCCACTTGAAAGGTAAGCCGGGCTGCAGGCTAATGCAACCCGGCAAAGTTTCCAAGAAACTCTTACAGGCTAAAACCTTGTGCAAAGGCACTTGGCCATTAATTTCTTGCAGGCCCTCATGCCGGCAACTTACTCTAATTGAGCCAGTTTCTCTACAAGTGACTTTAGGAGTTTGGGTACAATTTCCAGCGAGTAGTCCAAATCTAACCTCTCCATGAACTTGTGGGCATCCTTGCCTGACGGGCCAAGGTTTACTACCGGGATATCAAGTTTGAGAAGGTTATCTAAGTCAATGTCGTAGATAAGGCCCCATCCGGGAGTATTATGGGCAAGAGGCACCAATTCTTCCCGTTTGCCTTGGAATCCTACATAACTAAGGTCGCTGATTGATGCAAAATGCTCGGAAACAACCAGGGTTTCATCAAACTCGCTTTTAGCCTGGCCAATAATTTGGTTGACGATTTCAAGCAGGCCTTTTTCTCTTGGAGATTCCCGCTTGTTGGTTCTGTGGGGATAGTAGGGCGGCAGGAATCCTACAATTATCATAGGGCTTTTATCAGGGTAAAACCTCAACAGTTCTCCGATCGCAAGCAGTGATTGCTCCCTCTCATCAATGCCGTCCGGCAAGTTTTTGATGTAATTTTCAATATGTTGATTTAGGTCACCGTTAAAGTTGTCTGCAACTTCAACCAGCAGTTCCTGGACGGTCATAATCTTTGGTTCCCAAGGAATCGGTACAGGGGTGTTGGCTTTTTCAGAAAATGTATCAGCGCTGTGTTTCATATGCTTAATGGCATTCTTGAACGCTTTCCCGGCGATTGATTTCATCTGCTCGAGTATTTGGTCAGGAGTGCTTGTAACCGTGAGATGATTAAAATAAATTGCGGTTCTGGCAGGCAACGTTACAGAATAAAGATCGCGCAGGTCTTTCAATTTGAGCGATGCAGGCGGCGGGTATACTTCGCTTCTCCACGTTTCAGCCCATCTAGGGTTAGCTTCAAGCTCCAGGCTGACGGCAGAAGCCAGCAGGTTAGCATTTAACCCTGCATAGTATTGGCCTACATGAGATTCACGTCCGACACAGTAGAACATGGGCATGATTTTACCGATTGTTCCAATGTCTATATACCGGTTAGTGTCGCCAGGGTATTTTGGAATAACGCCCTCGCTGCTGACACAAGCGATAAAGTCGTACCCTTTGTCTTGCAAGCCTGCCAAATAAGTGATTGCCGCTCGCATACCTGCGGAATTGTTTTCTTCGTCGCCTACAACAAGGAACGCAATGTTTACAGGCAAATCTTTTGGATTGTGGGAATATTGGGCCAGCAATGCCATTTGGATGGCAATCCCGCTTTTCATATCCATTACGCCCCTGCCAAAGATATACTTGCCTGACTCAAGATCTTCTCTTGCTTCTTCCGGAAGCCGGAGCTCAGCCAGCCTTTTGGTGTATTCTTCAGGATGAAATGCAACATCGGCCAACGCGCCTGCTTCACTTGTATCGACCACGTCGAGATGGCCTGTGAGTATGATTGTACGTTTAGTTTCAGGCTGGGCCTTTACAATGGCAAATACTCCTTTGCGGCCATAAGGGTCATCTGGAATCGGTAGGAACGTAAGATTGTCGCTAAACTTCTTGAAGTACGGAATCTTGGCAAGCTTGTTGTAAATAAGTTCGGCCAGTTCAGTCTCACTGGGGCTTGGCGATACGCTAGGAATGGCTACAAGCTCCAGCATCAGATTATAGATTGCCTCTCTTGAAGCAGTCATTTGGTTGCCTCCTTGTATGTATTGTTTGAACCGGTCGCCGCTTCACCATGGTTTGTTTTGCCGGTGTCATGGATAACCTGGCGCTTGCAGTAGGCCCAAGTGATAGTACATTCTGTGTTTTGTTTCCAAGATTGATTGCAAGTGCATAGCATTTGTATTTGTACCAACCATGGCTGTACATGACGTGTAGTAAGTTAACTTACTGTAATTTGCTCACGTTTCCCGTTTCGACTTAGGCATCTGATTTCCCTTCTTTTTTATTCATTAATGTATAAAACCGGCACCTATGTATATTTATGCAGTTCATGTTGTCTATACAATAGGTATTTGCGGCGGCTGCGTTTGGATAAGTTAACATAACCGGCGTTTCTGGCATAAATTGTGAGAGTAAGCATTAGTCAGATCAATCAACTTACGGTTGTACAACCGTAACATGTTGTATTTATTGGAGTGAAAAGGCACTTGTATATATTTTGCGGTTTCGATTATGAAGCCCGCTGAGGAGGAAATTTAATGAACCCGAATCCGTGGGAAGGAAAGCATATTTGGATATGGATACTAACTCAGGCAGGCCCTCCTGATCACATAATTCGCCGGGCAGTCAATATGGGGCTTTCAGGTTTGCTGGTTAAGGCTTGGGACGGGGGAACTTCGGGGCTGTTTCTCGACCAGTTTAAGCAGATTATCCAACCTGCGCGTGATGCAGGGCTTATCATTGGCGCGTGGGGGTACAGCTATGGCAATAACATTGCCGGAGAAGGCAAAGCTATGCTGAAAGCGGTCAATGCAGGGGCAGATTGGCTTGTAATAGATGCGGAACATGAATATGAAGGGCGCGAGGGAAGGAATAAAGCTTTGGAGCTGGGAATCGAAGCGACTCGTGTTATAGGGAATCAGGTGCCATTGGGGTACACTACGTTTGCCCTTCCACAATATCACGATACTTTTCCCTATCGAGAATTTTCATCTTTTTGCTCTGTTTGCCTTCCGCAAGTCTATTGGGGTTTAATGAATCTTTCTTTGGATGAAGTGTTTGCCATGTGTTTAAGAGGGCTTGAAAAATTCAAACTGCCCATTGCTCCTGTCGGGCAAAGTTATGGGGAAGTTACTCCCGGTGAGATAATTCGTTTTTCAAAGCTGGCCAAGGCTAATAATCTTGAAGGAATAAGTTACTACGATTGGCAGCATGCTACTGAAGCCCAACTGGATGCTGTAGGCAAGGCATTGTATGGACGTGACGGTAACCTGGGTGATTGGGGCGATGCTTCTTATGGCCAAAGTGAAGATGCAGCTAATCAAAAGAAAAATCCCTGGAAACTGATTCGAAAGTTTCTCGAACGCTTCAAGAAAGACAGGTGTGATCTTGAATAGGAATTGAACCCGTGAAATACGACGAAGGCAAGCTTTTTCAATGTGAATCTGTACGTCAAAATGCATCAGTTGCTTCCCCGTGGCAGGTATATTTTGGCCTGGTTGCTAAATGTTTTCCTCTTGTAAAGCGTGAACTTGCGTTCTGGAAACAAAAGGCACAGCACATTCCAAATTCTGAATTAAGCAGGCAAGCTGTTTCGAGTATTCGCGACAAGGGTTTTCATTGCATGGGCGGGGCTGTATTTGCCTTGATAAACCGGGCTTCCACGGCCGAGTTGGTTCAGGCAATTGTGGCCATACAGACTATAAGTGACTATTTGGATAATTTATGTGATCGGGTTGCGCTGAAGGCACAGAAGCAAGGCGGAGTACGTCGGGGAACGACGCCTTGTAAAGATATCGAGCCGGTTGCATCAAATAATATGTTTTCGTGTTTAATGCGGCTTCATGAAGCTATGTTATGCGCTGTGGATCCTTTACGCCCCACCTGTGATTATTACAATTTGTACCCAATTGGGAACGACGGCGGATATTTAGATGAGCTGGTAAGTACGTCCAGAAATGCGCTTGGCTCTGTTCCCGGTTATAGCCATGTAAAGCCAATTGTCTTGCTATTTGCTCAAATGTATTCTGAACTTCAGTCTATAAAGCACCTTCCACCCGAGGTTCGCCGACTGTGGATGGAAGAGTGGTTTGGCTTATATTCAGCCGGCGCAAAACCCGATGAGGCTATCTCCGGTAAGAACATGTTGTCTGAGTTTACAGTGCCTAGGCCCAAATTTGAGCATGTTGAGCATCTTTTTGAGCATCTTACAGATGATTTTGTGAGCGAGGTAAGCCGGCTCAAATGGTGGGAATTCGGGGCTGCTGCCGGTTCGACTCTCGGGATTTTCAGCCTTATTGCATATTCGTCGTTAGATAAGTCAGGCACCACAGCCATACAAATTGATTGCATAAAGGGTCAGGGTTCTCAAAAAAGCCAGGATCCTTGTGTAAGTACCAATGTAAGTATCAAGCCGCGGGCTAATCCAGGAACTTGCTACTTAACTATTGGATCAGCGTATTTTCCATCTATTTGTGCACTTCACATTCTTTTGGATTACCTTATCGATCAGGAAGAAGACAAGAAGTTCGGAGATCTCAATTTTATTAGCTGCTATGGCTCAACTCAGCAAGCTGTAAAAGGTTTGAGCAGGTTCATAAATCTGTCTTTTGAGAAAGCGCGTAGCCTTCCTGATCCCCGGTTTCATGAGGCTGTAATAAAGGGGCTTCTTGCAATGTATCTTTCCGACCCAAAAGTTGAAGCCTGTGGGCTTTCCAATGCGGCAAAGCAGCTCACCGGGTGCCTGGGTGCAAGTACTGAAGTATTGCGTATGTTATGCAGGTTAATCAGAAAAATCGCAGGGTTTTGAACTTGATTATGGTTTCATGGTTTTTGGATTTATTGCAGCTGGTAAACCCTTGCTTCAAAATCCAATCCGGCACTCCAAAATTTGCAAATGTGCAGCAAATGTGCCTGTTTGGTATTTCAAGTGTCCAAGCAAATAAAGAAGTTTTAGACATAGAGCGATTGCCGGATGGGCGGCGGGAACGACGATGCCTTGTTCTATACTAACGTCTTCAGACTAAGAACTTCAGACTGACTGATCTTCAGAGAGTGATTTTTGGCATACTGTGTAATCTTACAAGAAACACTAATTGAGGCAATAACTACGAAAAGTGAGGCGGCTTTTTTGGATAAGTGGATAGAAAAGATTGACAGGCACATATGGGAGCCTCTTAGATCGAGTAATTTAATTGGTGGTAAGCGAACGAAAATGGCCACTCAAGAGTTTTCAGATGCTCTGGCTATTGACGAAGTGGCCGATCACACAGCCTCCTATGGACTAAGCAGACAAAATGCATCTGAGCTAAAAACCATTGAACCGGCTGATGGTTCTGGGTTGGCTGATGTATCTGAGTTGGGTGATGCCACTGGGTTGGCTGATGTATCTGAGTTGGGTGATGCCCCTGGGTTGATTGATGGCTCTGGGTTGGCCAATGTATCCAGGTTGGCCCATGATGAAACGAGAGATGACAGTGGGGAGCCATGGGCTTACTTGGAAGCCCGGGTTCGAGACAAACTAAATGAGATTTTGATTGATTCAGGCCCTTTGGAACCTATTTTGACTCAGCTTCTTTCGGTTCAGGGCAAATTCATAAGGCCGAAGATGGTCATTTCAAGCGCTTATACATGCTTACCTTTGCCTGAAGATGCCGAAAGTTTGCCTGAAGGTTTAGAACCAAGTGCCCACAATGTATCGATACAAGCCTTAACATCACAAAACCTAAGATCCGGTTCGGGCTTCGGCGTATCATATGACAGGCAGCCTGAACCTACACAAAGCACGGTTGAGGTTATTACAGATGTAGCTGCTGCTTTTGAGATGGTCCACATGGCTTCCTTGGTTCATGATGATATAATCGACGGCTCATCACAAAGACGGGGTTTGCCGGTGATTCATTCTGTTTGGGGCATTCATTCAGCAATACTTACCGGTAACTACTTATTTGCCAGAGCCAATAAAACTGTTCTCAATTATGCTCATTTAGGTATTGCAGACACTTTAAACAATGCTGTTGAACTTATGTGCAGAGGAGAAGTGGCTCAGGATAGCAGATTCTACGATCCCTTTGTCGACATGTCTGATTACTTCTACCAAGTTGGCAGGAAGACTGCAGTTCTGATGGCTGCTGCATGTAAAGCCGGAGCTATGGCAGCCAGGGCGCCTTATAATGTGCAAGAGAATTTATGGCGCTTTGGAATCAGGGTTGGAACAGCGTTTCAAATTGTAGATGATGTTTTGGATCTTGTTTCGGAACAGGAAATTTTAGGCAAGCCTGTGTTCAGTGACTTAAGGCGTGGCACTCTTACGCTTCCCCTTATATATGCAATGGAGGCAGAGATTAGACACGATATCATTCGCTGCTTGTCTGCAAAGGCAGTGCCTTCCAAGAAGGTTCCGGAACTGCGGAGAAAACTTGTATCAGGTGGCCACATAAAAAGAGCCGCCGATACGGCAGGTATTCTTCTTGAGGCGGCCAGGCAAGATCTTGGTGTACTTCCTAGATCACCGGGCCGGGAAAAACTTTGGGAAATGTTAGTGCAGTTAAGCCACAAACTGGTTTCGGTTGAAACTTAGGCTAAGACTTAGGCCAAAAAATTGGGTTTTCACCGGTTAAGGAACACATGTTCCTAAATGTCATTATGCAGTTGGCGTTGGTTGCTATGTTAGGTTGCAAGCCTTGTGAGACGCTTTGAGTGAACCGGTATGATCGACTCAGTGTTTCAGGCAGGTATCCTACTTGAAAGGTCGAATATAATTTAGAGTCACTAAATATGTCATCAGAGGAACTTTGAACGCAGCAAACTACCACGGCGTCTTGAACCGGAATGACTACTTGAATAATGCTAGGGGGAGAATTATGGAACTTACGCCGATGAAATTCGACCATTATTTTTGTTTCGCTGAGATGGAAGCATTTTTAAGGGCAATGGCAGAAAAGTATCCCGATTTGGCAGAGTTGGGTTCAGCAGGTAAGAGCGGTGAGGGTCGGGATATTTGGGTTATGGCCTTATCAGATAAGAGTGCCGGCGAGCCACACGAAAAACCTGCGATTTATATAGATGGGAACTTTCATGCCGGTGAAGTAACAGGTTCGATGATAAACTTATACGCTATAAAGTATATTCTCGATAATTACGGCAAACAAGATCGCCTAACAAAACTGCTTAAGAGGAGCACCCTGTATTTTATTCCCAGAGTATCGCCTGATGGCGCTGAAGTGTATCTTACTACGCCTGAGACGCTTAGGTCTGCTCCAAGGCCGTATCCGTTTCCAAATCCTGACGAGCAGGAAGGGCTCTATCCGGCTGATGTAGATGGAGACGGGTACATTTTGATGATGAGGGTAAAAGACGATACAGGCGAGTGGAAGGTATCCCCCAAAGATCCCCGGGCAATGGTGAGGCGGGCACCGGATGAAGATGAAGGTACGTTTTACCGTGTTTACACTGAAGGGTTTTTGCGGAAACACAGAGGGGGCGGAATAAGGATCGCACCTCCGAAATGGGGCATTGATTTTAACCGCAATTTTCCCTTTGGATGGGTTCCTGAGGTGCACCAATCAGGCGCAGGCGAGTTTCCGTTGTCAGAACCAGAGACCAGGGCTGTCGCAGAGTTTATTGTAAAGCATCCCAACATCTCGCTTGCGCTTACATATCATACTACAGGCGGAGTTATCTTGCGGGTTCCCGGGGCCCATGCTCATACCAAGAGCCCTCGCCAAGACATTCAGGCTATGATAGCTATTGGCGAGATGGGTGCTGAGGAGACGGGATATCCATGTGTTCCGTGTTATGAAGAATTTTATGGTGGCGGAGATGATTTCAGCAAGGGTGCTTTTGATGACTGGCTGTTTGATCATCGCGGTATTTTGGCCTATACCGTTGAAACCTGGAATTTGGCGCAACGTGCCGGCATACATCAGTTTCCGCGCAAGAAAAAGTCGCCAAAGGAACAAGAGGAAGATTATCTAAAGATGCTTGCATGGAATGATCAAGAACTGGGCGGTAAGGGCTTTGAGAACTGGAGGCCGTTTGATCACCCGCAACTTGGCGAAGTTGAGATAGGTGGATGGTATTCTAAATATGTTGTGGTGAATGCTCCTCCAATGTTCCTTGAGACTGAATGCCACAAGAACACGATGTTTATTGTACGGGCAGCCGCTACTCTTCCCAGGCTTGATATTAGCGGTGTTAGGTATAGGCCTATGGCAGATGGAGTCTACGAAGTGAGCGCTTTGGTCAAAAACGTCGGTTTTCTGCCGGCTTACGGGAGCCACAGGGCCAGGCAACTTAAGAAAGTAAAGCCTCTTACTGCAGAATTGCATTGGGCGGCAGAGGATATTTGGAAGCCTGTGCCTGAGTCCGGAAGCGAAGAGGTTTTAGGCAAACCGGCCCAGTGCGGTAGCGGAATTGGGTCAGCAGCGAAGTGTTGTGGGGATATTGATCCGGCGGACGAGTGTGGCAAAGATACGGAATCGGCCATTCAATGTGGTTATGGTATTGATGCTGGGCAGTGTGGCGGGGATGTTGAGCCAGCGGCGCAGTGTGGTGACGATGTTGAGCCAGCGGCGCAGTGTGGTGACGATATTGAGATGACGGCGCAGTGTGGTGACGATATTGAGATGACGGCGCAGTGTGGTGACGATATTGAGCCAGCGGCGCAGGTTGAGGCAGACATCGCTGATGAGGAGATCTTAGCCGGGGAAACTGCCAGGATTGCAGGGAATGTTTCAGGTGAAGAGGCAGATGGAGCAGTTGGAGCAGATGGAGCAGTTGGAGCGGAATTACCTGCCGAGTATTGTACCAATGCAACAGATGCTGTTTCTTGTAGAGTGCAGGATGAGAGTGATGAGGGCAATCAAGGCATTGAAGCAATCGGAAAAGTTGAAAAGGAAATCGGCCATTTGGATGGCAGATCCGGTTCCACATCAGCTTTTTCTTTATGGTCGGCACGATCTTCAGGCGGGGCCACCAGGGTTATCAAGGTGAACTGGGTGTTGAAGGCCAAGCAAGGCACAAGGATTGCTATAAAGGTTAAAGGCGAAAGAGCCGGGTGTGCGATGAAGGTGATTAGGTTAGAGTAGGAGTTGGATGCTTTCCAGGATTCCAGATGGGTGGACTGGCTCGCCTGTGGAGCCGGTCCAGGTGATTGTTGGGCCTTAGTGCCGCTAACTGGCTCGCCTGTGAAGCCACTCTGACAGGTTTGAGTGTTTCTTGGCTGTTGACTGGCTCGTCTGTGGAGCCACTCTGACGGGTTTGAGCACTTCTTGGCTGTTGACTGGCTCGTCTGTGAAGCCACTTTGACGGGTTTGAGCACTTCTTGGCTGTTGACTGGCTCGCCTGTGAAGCCACTCTGACGGGTTTGAGCGTTTCTAGGCTGCTGACTGGCTCGCCTACAGAGCCACTTCGGCGGGTTTGAGCACTTCTTGGCTGTTGACTGGCTCGCCTGCAGAGCCGGTCCAGGTGATTTTCAGGCCTTAGTGCCGCTGACTGGCTCGTCTACGGAGCCACTCTGGCAGGTTTGCGGGGTATTTGGCAGGTAACTGGCTCACCTGTGAAGCCGGTCCAGGTGATTTTCAGGCCTTAGTGCCGCTGACTGGCTCGTCTACAGAG
>CAZXLH010000002.1:0-117135 GCA_964641455.1 uncultured Eubacteriales bacterium
CCCGGATGTTCTTGAACTACCTGGAACTTGTATTACAATTCCAATGCCAGGAGCGGCTGAATCTCTAAATGTGGCAATGGCATGCAGTGCATTGCTCTATGAAACTGTAAGACAAAGAATAATGGCAGGCGATATTTGAGGTCCAGTGCACTCATGGTATAATAAGCGAAAGAGTGAGGGAAAGCGGGGGGTTGACCACGGATATCAAAGATGTGTTTTGGTCAATCTTTGAGATGACCGGATCGATAACGGCTTACCTGCTTTACCGTTATTATTCGGACATCGATACAACAACGCGAGAACCTGAGGTCCGGTAATCAAGTTATGGGCCTAATATTGTACGGCAATGAAGGAGAACGTGGATCAGTAATTTGGACAGAGAGGGGAAACTTTAGCTGAGAACTTCCCTGCAAAACCACTGATCGAATTCGCTCCGGAGTCACCGGGTTGAACTAACAGTAGGCCTGGCGTATCTTTACGTTACAAAGAATGAAAGTGGGCCAAGAAAGAGGCCAAACTTGGTGGTACCGCGGAGGCCAGTGCTTTCGTCCGAAAGGGCGGAAGCATTTTTATTTGATTTGGTTTATCATGCAAACCCACAATAAGACATACGAAGGGAGGAAAAGCGCATGACTTAATTATTAGAAGTCTGCGCCCTTTAAAATGAAGTATGATTTGGCTGAAATTGAATCGCGTATTCTTGAGGAAATACGCAAAGTGTCAACGAGCGAGAAACTTGACTCTGTCCGGGTTAAGTATCTTGGGAAAAAAGGGGAGATATCTTTTCTGCTCAAACAAATCGGAACATTGGCTCCAACGGAAAGGCCGGAGTTTGGCAAGTCTGTAAACGCTTTGAGGGAAAAAATATCAGAAGCTATCCTTGCCAAAAAGGAAGAAATGGATCAACTGGCTCTCAAAGCAGCTCTTGATAAAGAAACAATTGATGTTACGTTGCCAGGCGAAGTTTATCAAGTAGGAGGGCTTCACCCTTTGACAAGGTCGCTGCGCGACGTGGTTTCAATCTTTGCAGGTTTGGGTTTTACTGTCTATGAGAGCCGCGAGACTGAGACTGACGAAATGAATTTTGTGAAACTCAATATTGCTCCTGGGCACCCTGCAAGAGATATGCAAGAGACCTTTTACATTACCGATAATACTTTGCTGAGAACTCATACGTCTCCAGGACAGATACGGGGTATGTTATCGCTTAAAGGAAAATTACCTGTGCGTTTTATAGTTCCTGGCAGGGTCTACAGGCGAGATCCTACCGATGCATCACACCATCCTGTGTTTCACCAGGTTGAAGGGCTGGCTCTTGACGTTGATGTTACTTTTCAGGAGCTTAAGGGGGTTCTATCGACCTTTGTGAAGAAGTTTTTCGGGCAGGAGGTATCTACGCGGCTAAGGCCCAGTTACTTTCCGTTTACTGAGCCCTCATGTGAAGTAGATATATCTTGCCTGTTCTGTGAAAGGGCAGGATGTTCAGTATGTGGAGGTTCAGGATACTTAGAGGTGGCAGGTGCAGGCATGGTTCATCCTGACGTTATCAAAAACGGAGGGTACGATCCTGATAAGGTAACCGGATTTGCTTTTGGTTTCGGGTTGGATAGACTGGCCATGCTTAAATACGGAATTGATGACATACGCCATCTTTATGGTAACGACAAAAGGTTCTTGTCGCAGTTTCGGGGACTTTAGCCTATTTGACGATGACTAGGAGGCATGAATTGGTATGAAAGTACCGTGGACGTGGCTTAACGAATATGTAGACCTGCCATGGGGCCCTGAGGAGACAGCTCGCCGCTTGACCATGACAGGTGTTAATGTAGAATCGCTTTCGTATGAAGAACTTGAAGTTTCATCGGTTGTCTCGGCAAAGATACTGGAAGTAACTTCTCACCCCGAAAAACCGGGGCAGAAAGTTGGTATCCTTGATGCAGGAACTGAGAAACTGAAAATAGTCAGTGGAGCTCCCGGCTTCAAAGAAGGCAATGTTACACTGGTTGCAAAGCCAGGTGCCTGCCTTCCCGGAGGAGTAAAAATCGGCCCTAAGGATTTTGACGGGGTTGTTTCACAGGGAATGGTTATTTGCACCAATGAGCTGTTGACAGGCCAACCCCCAAGGCCTTTTGAAGATATTGTTATTTTGCCTGACGATACGGTTCTTGGGGCCAATGCACAGCAATTGTTCCAACTGGATGACTGGGTGCTGGAACTTGAATTAACCGTTAACTATTCCCATTGCTTGGGGATTTTGGGCGTAGCCATAGAAATTTCGGCGCTGGCAAAAACACCTCTTCGGTTACCTTACGTGCTTGATAAGTGGAATTGGGCAGGGGCCTATGGCAGCACAGAGCCTGAGGACAATCGTTTTGAGTTGCCCGATGTTAAGATAAGCCTTCCGAGGCAGGATCTTTGCCCAAGGTATGTAGGAAAGCTAATGCAAGATGTCAAGTTTGGCTATTCTCCCGTAAACCTGGAAAGACGGCTTTATCTGGCAGGCCAAAGGCCTCTCAATTTGATTGTTGATGTAACCAACTATTGTATGCTGGAGACAGGCCAACCCCTTCACGCGTTTGATGCCGGCAAGATAGCCGGGGATGTGATAACAGTGAGGCCTTCCAGGCCAGGAGAAACCTTGGTTACCCTCGATGACGGAGAAAGGGTTTTACCTGAAAATACCATCGTAATTACCGATGAATCAGGGCCTATTGCTGTTGCGGGAATAATGGGCGGCAAGGCTACAGAAATTACAGAAACAACCCGGAATGTTCTTATTGAGTCTGCGTATTTTGCACCCCTTAAAGTGAGGATTGCATCTCAGAAACTGAAGTTACGGACAGAGGCTGCACTTCGATTCGAAAAAGGAGTTGATCCAACTGCTCAAGCAGCAGTAGCTGAACGGGCGGCAAATTTGGTCACTCAACTGTCAGGTGCGAGGGCTGTTTCCGGTTATGCTGAAACCAACTATTTGGAACCTGAGGCAAGGCGAATTTTGCTGCACATGAGCACTGTGGAGAAGTTGCTTGGCACGGCTTTTTCAATTGAGACATGCCGTGAACTTCTCGAGGGAATCAATTTCAAAGTTGAAAAAGCCAATACAGGCTCAAGTTCAATATCCGTTGTAGTGCCTCCCAGGCGTGTGGACATAAAGGCAGAAGTTGATCTGGTCGAGGAAATAGCAAGGCATTATGGATACGATCGGCTAGGAGCCCGGGATTTATCGAAGGCTGTGCCCGGAGGTATTACCGATCCTGAGAAACTGTACAAGCAGAAAATAAGCGATATGCTTGTATCTTTGGGAGGGCTAGAGAGTGTGACCAACTCCCTTCTTGGGCCTGAGGATCTCCTAATACTCGGGTGGGAACCGGATGATCCCAGAGGAAATCCTGTACGCCTGCTAAATCCTTTATCATCTCACGAATCAGTCCTAAGAACAAGCCTCTTGCCCGGGCTCACAAAAGTAGCGGCTGCAAATCACAGGTCCGGTATTTCAGGTATGTTCATATGGGAAATAGGAAGGGTGTTTTTTCCATCAGCCGGTGAACTTCCTATTGAAGCAGAGCAAATAGCACTTCTTTCTTATGGTGCTCTTACTCCTTCTACATGGTTACGTGGTTCTGACGAATCCGGCTTTTTTCAGATGAAGGGAATTGTTTCAAGCCTTTTGGATTTGCTGGGAATTGACAATGTCAAATATTTGCCTCAAGCCGGTATGCCATTTCATCCAGGAAGATCTGCAAGGATTATGGCTAACATGTCTGCTATAGGTGAGATTGGAGAATTACATCCGGTGTGTCTGAAGAAACTGGATATACCTTCCCCGGTAACAGTGTCTTGGCTTTCACTTGACGGACTAATGCCAATAATGAGGGAAGCACAGTATGAGCCTGTTTCCAGGTTCATGTCTGTTGAACGAGACCTGGCAGTGGTTGTGCGCGAGGATGTGCCTGCCGGTGATGTGATCGACGCTATTTGGGAAACCGGTAGCAATCTGGCCTCGGTGACTTTATTTGACATATGGGCAAAACCGCCTGTGCCTTTGAATCACAAAAGTTTGGCTATAAGGCTTGTATACCAACCGCTGGATGAGACGTTAACAGAAGAGGATTTGGCAGCGGACAGGGAAAGAATCTTGGACAGGTTGAACAAAGATTTTGAAGCAGTGTTGAGGACTTAGATGCATAAATACGAAGTAGCCCATATTTTAAGGACAATTGCCTCGCTTCTCAGAATAAAGGGAGAGCAAGTGTTCAAGGTAAGAGCTTATGAAAAGGCAGCCCATACCATTGCGCACGGTGACTTTGATCTTGAAGTGCTTACTCGTGAGCATCGCCTTAAAGAGGTGCCCGGAATCGGCAGAACTCTTGAATCTGAGATACATGAGATTATGACGGCCGGGCGTTCTTCCTATCTGGAAGAACTGGCTAAGGAGGTTCCCGTTGGTTTGCTGGACTTGGTCAAAGTACCGGGTATAGGGCCAAAAACTGCAAGAACTCTCTACGAGTTTTTGGGGATATCTGACCTAGATGCTCTCGAAAGCGCAGTCGAGACTAACATGTTACAGAAAGTGCCCGGTTTAGGCCCCAAGCGTGAAGCGCTTATTGGCCAGGGGCTTAAGGAAATCAAGAAGTATTCCGGACGGATAACCCTTGGGTTGGCTTTGCCTACAGCCAATAACCTTGTTCGCTTATTCTCCCAAAACGGGATTCGCGGAACATTGGTAGGGGAAGTCACGAGAACGCTTAGTACTGTTTCTTCTATAGAAATTTTGCTTGAAGCCCAAAGTGCTAAGCAGCTGGTTGAACATGTATCAACCAATTGGATTGGAACCTTCAGTTCCGAAGAGTTATGGAATCGGGCCTGGAGCGGGAAGCAAGGCGCATTCGTGTTTACTACTAACCTGGGGATTCCGCTTAAAGTACATGTGGCTCCAAAAGCTCAATTTGGTTTAAGGTCAATTCTGCTTACAGGCCCTTGTATGTTTTCCAACTGGATAGCAGAGTTTGCTAAATCCAAGGGGTATGCTTTCGAATCTGAAGGTTTTATCAAAGGTGGCACAAGAGTGCCTGCTACATCTGAAGCGGAAGTATTTGAAACTTTAGGTATTGGGTTTGTTCCGGCAGAGGTGCGTCACCGGAAAAACTTCTTGGAAAAGGCAATTTGCAATGCGGAAATCCGTCTTGTTGAGCTTTCTGACATCCAAGGTGACCTGCATCTTCACACAACTTGGTCTGATGGGCTTGGCAATATTGAACAGATGGCCAGGAAAGCCATTGAATTGGGCTATTCATACATAGCAATTACTGATCATGCAACTAGGATCAAGGTGATTGATGGGCTTAATCCTGTTAAGATAAAGGCCCAACTTGATGAGATAAGCAAAATAGCCGGGAAATATCCAGAGATACAGATTCTTTCAGGTGTGGAAGTAGACATTCTCAAAGACGGAAGCCTGGCACTATCTGATGATTTGCTGTCCAAGATGGATATTGTAGTAGCTTCAGTCCACCAGGATATACGAGGTTCCGATGACAGTGTTGTCAAACGGCTGATAAGAGCGGTAAATAACCCTCATGTAGATATTATCGGCCATCCGACAGGAAGGCTAATAGGGCGCAGGCCTGGAACTTCAGAGGGTTTCGACGAACTCTTTAAGGTAGCCGCTGCTAACAGTACTGTTTTAGAGATCAACGCATCGCCTGATCGGCTGGATTTAAATGAACAACTTGCGCAAACCGCGAGTGCGTGTGGGGCACGGCTTGCCGTTTGCACAGATGCTCACAGCCCTGCCGGAATGGATGACATGGTTTTCGGAATTGCTTCTTCGGCAAGAAGGGCAGGGCTCACTTCAGAAGCAATTATTAACACGCAACCTCTTGATGACTGGTTTCCAATAAAGAAGAGTCTGTAGAAAGAAATAGCCTACATATACGCCAGGGCAAGCAATCCCGCCATGCCTTGGCGTATTTCATTTTGGCTGAGGGATTTGAGTTTGGATCAAACATAAAAAGGCGCTTGTACTTCTACCCAGGGATTATGCTTAAGGTACACGGTGTCAAGGATAAGGATATTGATTCTTGTGCTTGCGCTCATAATTTAAAGGGTAACCTCATATTTTACTTGGGAATCTACTTGTAAAGCAGAGGAGTGTCCTGCTTTGTTCGGTAGCAAAAAAACTAATTGGAGACTGTCTATCTTTTTGCTGTTTTTGCTGGTTGTTTCCCTCTTGTTTGCATTGGGAATGAAAACTCAGGTTCCGTCAGCCCTGCAGTATCATGAAACAGATGAACCTCTTGTGCCTCGTAGCCCACCTCAAAGGCGGCATGATGTGCATGAACTCAAGACGCGTTTAACGCAACTGGGTTTCTATACAGGCCCAATTGATGAAATTTACGATGAGGAAACAGTAAAAGCCGTAAAGCAATTTCAAGAAAGCTACTGGCTGGATCCTACCGGGGTAGTAGACCAACCTACATGGAAAGCGCTTGCTTTTGGGGTTTCCAGGCCAAGCCGTCCTGTTTCCAAGGAGTTACCTGAAGGAGAAATTTACCTTCAGGTAAACACCGAAACCGCCCAGTTGACAGTATGGGTTGGCGATGCCTTGTGGAAAACCTATCCGGTAGCGGTAGGTAAATGGGCAACTTTGACTCCCGTAGGCGAGTGGAAAATAGTAGACAAGGGTTTTGAGACCGGAGGCGCTTTTGGGACCAGATGGATGGCGCTTGATGTGCCATGGGGAGGATACGGGATTCACGGAACTAACAGGCCGTGGTCCATTGGCACCTATGCAAGTTTGGGCTGTGTGAGAATGTTCAATGAGGACATTGAAGAATTATTTGACATAGTTTCAATAGGAACAAAGGTTAGGATTTTGGGGTACAGGCCGTCTTTGGATTTTGGGAGGCCGTTTGGCCCCGGGACCATAGGGCCGGAAGTAGTGAGGCTTCAGGAAGCGTTACGTGAGTTTGGGTTTGATCCGGGGCCAAGCGATGGGAGGTATGGGCCCAACACTGCGCTGGCAGTTCAGGAAATAAGCGAGGTCTTTGGGTTGGGAAGGCAAGAGTGGGCATCAATCGATGTATTCGTGCTTTTGCAGGTTGAAGGACAGTAGGAGGGGAAGCTGTGAATAGAAAGGTTTTTGTAATGGCGGTACTTGTATTGGTTTTGTGCTTTGGTTGTAAAAGCCAAAGCCAACCTCCTTCTGAAGTTTCTGTTTATGACATAAAACTCGTGGTTTGGGATACAAGAGAACCTCATCTTCCAGGTGCGTTTCCTTATTCGGAACTGTTGGCCAACACGGTAGAAAGTTTTACCGAGGAGCATGGCATAGAAGTAGCAATCGAGCATAAGTCCAGGCAAGAAATTGAAGACCTTCTTTTAGGCAATTACCAAGGGGACCCTCCTTGTGTTGTGTATTCTGCTGAATGGCCTTTTGTAAGTGAATCTATGCAGGATTTGACCGAAATTGTTTGTTCAGATGATTATTTGGAAGCTGCTTTATCATACTGGACGCACAATGGCAAACTAATGGGCGTTCCATCGTATGTTCACTGGTTGTGTTTGGCAAAGAAAATATCGGATTCCGCCGATTCACAAGACCGTATGGGTTATTTGCTGACTGCTCCGGGTTTTTTGCATTCGGTGCTCGATTATCAACATGATGGATGGGCCTTTGAGAACATATGTAATTACATTGATTGGGTCAAGGATACCTACGCGCCCTGCTGCAATGATGTTTTGGATATGTGGGAACAATACGAAATTAATATGCTATGTCCTGTTACTCCTCATCTTTTTAAATGGCTAAAGCTGACTCAGGAAGGTTCAGGCCCTCAGATGTTGCCCATTCCAAATCCCCAGGGTGAGCCTCGGTTCCACTTTACTGTTCCGGGTTATGTAGTCTTGGCCAAAAACCATGAGCAAGCCAAGTACGCAGTTATGCTTGCAAGCGCTCTTGCGGCAAACAGAGGAAGGTGGGCTGCTCGTGCCATTGGCGGCGTACCTGCTGCCCACCAAGATGTGCCGGTTTTTCACCTGGAAAGTGGATTTAGCCGGGAAGAAAGAACGGCTCTTTTGGTCGGGTTCAAGAATTCCGGTGCTTACGTAGTTGACCGGATAGAATTCAACAGTAGGAATAACATACGAACCACCATTACTCCTGCAATTGGCAAGTACTTGTCGGGGAAAACAAATCGCAGGGAGTTTGAGGAGAGCATTCGTTTTGGGATGAAAGGCCATACTAATCAATAGATCATGCAAAGTTCATACAGAGCAACTCGAAAATATCGGCGGCTGATCGTGTCTTGGAGGTAGATATGTTTGCCGGATATTGCCAGTTTGAAACTGGTTACGTTCCGGTCTGTGGTGATGTTCTTTCTTACTCTGGTTGCTGTGCGGGCTATGGGCAAACGTTCTATAGCTCAACTTGCCCCTTTTGACCTGACTGTGATCATAATCATAGGCTCGGCAGCAGCCTTACCACTGGAAGAAGAGAGCATTAGTCTTTGGAACGGAATTGTACCCATCCTGATCTTGTCTCTTCTTCAATATCTGCTAAGCGTAATCAATTTGCACTGGCGGGGCGCTGAAAAAGTAACACAGGGTATGTCTACACCGCTTGTGGTTAACGGCCAGATTATGCATGATAACCGCAAGATGGAGAGGGTATCGTTATCAGATCTTCACATAGTATTGCGTGAAAAGGGTGTAGACCGCATTGAAGATGTGGCTTTGGCAGTACTTGAGCCTACAGGAGAAGTATCGGTGATATTTAAGAAAGAGGCCCGGCCTGTAACCGTAAAAGATATGGATATTAGCAATATTTCCAGGATCAATGACATAATGGCACTGTCATCTGAGCGGTTAAGAAAGAGATATTATGAAATAAGCGAACCATTAAAGAGCAGAACAGCTTCACGCCTGACCCAAAAATGAGGCATAATCTTACTGAAGCAACACGAATTACTAAAAAGGGGAGATGGCTGTTATGTATTTTGATGAGCAGTGGTTGCAGAGGGCTATGTCTTTTGATGAGTATCTTGAAAAAGCCGACATGAATGTTCCCACTATGAAGCAAAACTTTGCAGATACTCAGGTAAGCGATGAAGACCACCGCTATTTTGCATGGGTTTCGGCAGAATTGACCCCTGGCTCAATAAGAGTACTGGCTCTTTCAGAATCATGGTGTGGAGATTGTGTAGAAAATCTACCGGTTGTTGCCAAGTTAGCTTCATTGTATTCATGCTTTGGTTTGCTCGTGTTTTCAAGAGACGATAATTTAGATATCATGGACAAGTACCTTACCGGTGGCAAAAGGACTATTCCTGTGTTTGTGTTTTTCGATGAGACAGGGAAAGATATAGGCCGGTTTATTGAAAGGCCAAAAAGTGCTTCAGAGTTTTTGGCCAAAGAAAAAGCCAAAAGTGACGAACTTCCTGAAAATCAAAGGAAAAGAGCGGTTTACGGGGTCCGCACAAAACTACGAAAACTTTACAAAACCGGGTTTAGGGATGACACCATAAAGGAGATTCGGAGGATTTTAGAAAACAGATATGGATTACAGAACGCTTGAACTTTTGGAATATGAGAAAATACAGGACATGCTTGCCGCGCAAACCGGTACGCCAATGGGAAGAAGGCTGGCTAAGAACACTTTTCCTGTTGACGTATCACTGGCCAGAGGGCGTCAAAAAGTGGGGCGTGAGATTTCCGAAGTTTTGCTAAAGGTTCCCTCGCCATCAATAACTAAAGTGCCCGATGTTAGGAACAAAGTATCCCGTGCAATGCAGGGGATGACGTTAACCCCTCAGGACATACGGGATGTGCTCAGTGTGTTGGTGGCTTTTGACACTGTTTCAGCATGGATTAGCCGGCTTGATGTCAGGTTTACCGGCCTTCATACAATAAATAGCAATCTTCCCGGCTTACCTTTTTTGAAAACCAGGCTTGCTCAGACAGTAGATGATGAAGGCGAGATCAAAGATACTGCAAGTGACAAATTGTACTCTATCAGAAAATCAATGAGAGATTTTCAAGAAAGGCTAAGAAGGCGCGCTGAGGAATTTACTCGTCAAAGAAGCATTGCTCAGTACCTTCAAGAGCCTATTGTAACTATTCGTAATGGCAGATACGTACTACCTGTTAAGCAAGAATTCGTTTCAAGGATACAAGGTATTGTCCATGATCAATCAGCATCGGGGCAGACTTTGTTTTTGGAGCCGTCTGAATTGGTAAAAATGGCAAATCAGCTTAAGCGTTTTGAGCTTATGGAGCGTGACGAAATCGAAATAATACTTGTTGAAATATCTGCATTCATAGGCGAAGTGGGCCAGGAGCTAATTGACGGCATCGATGCTTTAGGGGAATTCGATTTAGGATTGGCCAAAGCAAGGCTTGTATTCAAATGGAATGGATGCTTTCCTCAGCTAAAAGATGATTTTATGCTGTCTTTGGCCAAAGGGTGGCATCCTTTGCTAAAGGGAACACCTGTCCCTCTTGACATTGGCCTAGATGAATCGGGTACAAGAACCGTGGTTGTTACAGGGCCGAATATGGGTGGTAAAACAGTAGCTTTAAAGACATGCGGCTTGTTGGTCGCAATGGCTCTTGCCGGAATTCCGTGTCCATGCGATCCACAGACGGAAATAGGTAATATCCAGGAGATTTTGTGCGACATTGGCGACGAGCAATCAATTGAAGAAAACTTGAGTACATTTTCTGCTCATATGACTAACGTTAAGAACATACTGGATTCTGCAGGCAGGGGTAAGCTGGTACTAATTGATGAACTCGGTGCAGGCACAGATCCTAAAGAGGGGGCAGCTCTGGCTCAGGCTATACTTGAGAAAATTCACAGATCAGGGGCTTTGTGTGTTATTACCAGTCATTATAGCGAGCTCAAAATTATGGCACAGAAGGTTTCGGGCATGACTAATGCAAGCATGGAGTGGGATTCAGTGAACATGGTGCCTACTTTTAGGCTTGTAGTAGGGAGACCTGGAAGATCTAATGCATTTCTTGTAGCTCGGCGATTGGGCTTGGATGAGGATGTATTGGCTAGGGCTCGCGAAAGTATGCACGAAGATGTGGTGAAATTGGAAGATGTGATAGCGGAAATGGAGGTTGCGTCTCAGGAGGCAAAACAAAAAGCTCTTGAGGCTGCGAGAGAGAGCGCTTTTTACGAACGGTTGCGAGCTGAATATGAGAGCAAATTGGTTTCTTTGGAAACCCGGCAAAAGGGGATTATCAACGATGCTAAGCGTGAAGCTCAGTCGATCATATCAAGAGCAAGGATTGAATTTGAAAGAGCACTGCGTGATTTGAAAGACGAGCGGCGGAAAAGTTCTGGAGAACTGAATAACGCTGCAGCAAAAATCCGCCGTAGGCTCTTTAAAACTCAAGGCGAGTTGTCAGCAGAAACAGAGGAACAACCTCAAGGCACTCCCTTGAAGATTGAGGATATCAAACCTGGTATGCCGGTTCGTGTTTTTGGCTTTACAGAACCCGGAACAATATTGGAACTGTCTGATTCCGGAGATGTTTTGGTGCGGATTGGCGCTCTTAAAGTTTGGACTGAAACAGACAAGTTAAGCAAAGTAAGCCAGGTAAGCAAACAACCGAAAACTTACACAGCCGGTTCAAGAATCCGCGATCTTACCGGTGAAAAAGCCCGTTCAATATCCAGCGGGATAGATTTGCGTGGGATGACCAGGGAAGAGGCTTTTGGGGCATTAGACAAGTATCTTGATGACGCGTTTCTTGCTTCTTTGCCGCAAATCACCATTATTCACGGCAAAGGAACAGGTGCTTTACGAAACGCAGTGGAAGAGTATCTTCAGTCGATGGGGAAATATATCGCCAGTTACCGTCTTGGAGAACCATCAGAAGGCGGCACTGGCGTCACTGTAGCAAAACTGAATAACTAATTTCCTATTTTAGAGGTCATAGGCATCAATTTCCGCCGGAATTATCACTCGGCTTATCATTGGCCTTGCCGGGCTTGTTTGGTTTCTTGTTATCGTGCTTGTTGCTTGGCTTATTGGCCGGTTGATCATTTGGCCTATTATCTGGCTTTTCGGCAGGTTCCTCTTTAAAGTGGTAATCGCAAGTTGACTTGGGAGTGTTACCTTTGACCGCCAGTTCTTTTACTATGTTTTCTGCCGGGCAATTGGGGCCAGGCAACAGCCCAGATTGATTGCAGACTTCAATTTCGATTATTGTAGCGGGCCTTGTGAATTCCTCAACAGGCATTTCCTGAGTGATGCTTTTCATCATATGGTTCCAGATCACTGCAGGGTAGCTTCCCCCGGTTATTTTCCACTGCGACATTGTCTTTTCCTGATCATAGCCCATCCACACAACACCTACGGTGCTTGGAGTGTATCCGGAAAACCAAGCGTCTTTCCAGTCGCTTGTAGTTCCTGTCTTACCTGCAGCAGGCCTGCCAAAATAAGCGGCACGTCCGGTTCCGCCTGGTACTGTAAGTACGTCTTGGAGCATGCTGGTCATCAGGTATGCAGATTCTTCGGAAATTACAAGATTTCTGTTTGTAGTGTGCTCTTCCAGCACATTTCCGTTTTTGTCTTCCACTTTGAGAATGGATATAGGCTCAACCTGGATTCCGCGGTTTGCTATTGTGCCAAAAGCAACTGCCATATCCAGAGGGCTTACTCCGTATGTGAGGCCACCCAGCGCAAGGGATCTTGTGAGATCTGAACGCCCTCCTGAGACAGGTGTCTTAACCAGAGACGTGATCCCTAATTTTTCCGACATGTCCAGGCTGTTTTGAAGGCCTACCATGTCTTGAACTTTACACGCCACTACGTTGAGTGATTGTCTTACGCCGGATCTCATTGTAACCAGGCCTTGAAATGTCCCACTATAGTTTCTTGGGGAAAACCGTTCTTTAGTTATAGGATCTACCCAGGTTACAGGTGAGTCGTCAATTACAGTGTAAGGGCCCATACCTTGTTCAAGGGCGGGTACATACACAGAAATAGGTTTGAACGCAGAGCCCGGCTGGCGCTGTGCATCAACTGCCCGGTTCCACCCGAGCATACTTTCGTGGCGCCTTCCTCCAACAAGAGCAAGCAGGTGGCCTGTCTTTACATCCATAACTACCGTGGCTGCTTCGATGTTATCTTGATCTTCTTTGTAAGGGAAAACCGGATCAAGCACTTTCTTGATCGCTGATTCGGCCGCCTTTTGACATTTAGGGCTATAGGTTGTGTAGACTCTAAGCCCTCCTCCGTATACAAGATCTGAAGGGTAGCGAGAAAGAAGTTGCTGAAGCACATAGTCAAGAAAGTGCCCGCCTTCAGTGACTGCCTTAGGTTCATGGTCGATAATGTTAAGCGCCTTATTTTTATGGGTTTCCGCCTCGTCCTGGGTCAAAAAGCCGTATTCGGCCATTTGATTGAGCACTGTATTGCGACGGGTAAGGCTCTGTTCAATGTTTGACTTATCTCCATAGTATGAAGGCGCTCTAATGGCTCCTGCGATAAAGGCAGCTTCATCAACGCCTAATTCTGATACAGACTTACCAAAGTAAGCTCTGGCCGCTGCTTCCACTCCATATGCACCGCGGCCAAAATTGACCTGGTTTAGATACATAGTCAATATTTCATTCTTGGTGTATTTACGTTCCATTAAAGTTGCGACTATGGCATCTTGAACCTTCCTTTTAAGGGTTCGATCTTGTTCCAGGAAAGCAATTTTGGCAAGTTGCTGAGTGATTGTACTCCCACCTTGCAAACTTGAATCATCTTTTATGTTTTGATATAGGGCCCTGAAAATTGCTTTTAGATCAAACCCTGGATGCGTGTAGAATCTATGGTCTTCTGCGGCAAGCACAGCGTCAATTAAGTGGGAAGGCATGTCTCTTATGGTTACCGGAACCCGGTACTCAGTTGATCTAAGCTCTGTCCATATGTCTCCGTTACGATCGTATAGTATCGATATTTCGCTGGGTTCCGGTTCAAGATTTGCAAGAGCAGGAAGATCGCGAATGGCCGAAAGCACAATGGCAGCGGCAAAACCTGCACCTACCAAACAAATACCTAACACCACGTATATTATGATGTCCAGGGTTGGCATACGCTTTTTCTTGGTTCGTTTTCTTTTTCCCATTGGCTTACTACCTCCAGGCGATTTGTCTATCCCAGTCTACTTGTAAGAACAGCCGGCCTTATTAAGGCCAATTATACTTAATTACTTCTTATTAGACGAGAACTAATCTAATTAGGTGCCAACATTATACCATTTGAGGCAATTGGTTTCTTAGGCTTAGCGACAATGGTATAATCTTATGAAAAGCCCAAGGAGGGTTATTGCTTTGGGAAAATTAGAGCACGTTATCAAACGCCATATTGAAATAATAAGCCAGAGAACCGATATGCTGGTGACTGAACATGGGCTCGAAGCCAAACTTGAACGATCACTTACGCAAAAACGGCCTTTGAGGGTAAAACTGGGGGTTGATCCCAGTGCCCCGGACATTCATCTGGGCCACATGGTGGTCATGAGGAAACTCCGGGAATTTCAAGAACTGGGCCATGAGATATATTTCGTTATTGGCGATTTTACCGGAATGATTGGAGATCCCAGCGGGAGGTCAAAGACCAGGCCACAGTTATCACGAGAAGAGGTTGAGGCTAACGCAAAGACTTATTACGAACAGGCAACATTGGTGCTTGATCCTGATAAAACCAATGTAGTGTTTAATTCTTCATGGTTGTCGCCGCTTACGTTTAGGGACCTGATACGTCTTGCGTCCACGTTTACAGTGGCGCGAATGATCGAGAGAGATGATTTCAACAAACGCTATACAGAGGGCCATACTATCGGAATTCATGAATTTTTGTATCCGTTGGCTCAAGCATATGATTCTGTTGCAGTAAAAGCAGATGTAGAGTTAGGCGGCACTGACCAAACTTTCAACCTCTTGGTGGGCAGAGACATACAGCCTTATTATGGGCAGGACCCTCAAATTGCACTTACCATGCCTCTTTTGGTAGGTACTGACGGCAAGGAAAAAATGTCTAAGAGCCTGGGAAATTACATTGGCGTAACAGATGAGCCCGACGATATGTATGGCAAAGCAATGTCCATTCCCGATGAAGTTATGGGCGATTACTATGAATTGGTACTTGGTGAACCAGGTGGTTTTGCAAAAACTTTGAATCAGAAGATTGAATCAGGTAAGCGTCATCCAATGGACGTCAAAATGGAACTGGCCAGAAGGATCGTTGCTCAGTTTTACGGGTTATCTGTGGCCAAATCTGCAGAAGACAACTTCCTGCGAGTATTTAGGCAAGACTCTTTGCCGGAAAATATTCAGGAAGTGAGCCTTACCGAAATCGCATCAGGGGAAGAGGTTGGGCTTGCAAAGCTGCTTGCGTTATGTGGGCTTGCCCCTTCTTCATCAGAGGCCAGGAGGCTTATTAAGAGTGGTGCCGTAAAGATTAATCAGGAGAAAGTTGAAGATGCGTCGAAAGTAATAAAAGTGGAAAATGGGATGTTGCTTCAGGTAGGAAAGCGAAGAATCTGCAAGGTTAGGGTGGATTAGTAAGTTATTCGCTTTTTCTGCGAACTTTACAAGCTATGGTTGCATAAGTATGAGAGGCTACCTGTAACGAAAGGAGCTTCTCATTATTTTTAAAAAAAGATTTTTGGTTAGCAGAAAAGCCAACAAGAAGGCCTTGGTTTTTGTAATAGGGCTTTTTATCTTGCTCATATGGTCACTTATGGTTTTGGAAAAGAGTATTATCCCAACCTTGATCGCTATCTCAGAATCCAGGGTTACGGCCATAGCAAACGAGGCGATCATCGATGCGGTAAATGCCCATATAGACTCCCTTCTTCAAGGCAAGAAACTCCTGGATTTTCACGTTAGTTCAGAGGGCCAACTTTTATATGTACAAACCAATGCAGCTGATCTTAACAAGATACAATCTGAATCATTGTCAATTCTTCAGGCTGCCATTACCGACCTTGAAGGTTTTGAGGTTCATATCCCATTTGGGCAGGCTTTTGGTTCAAGTATTTTTGCATCTTTTGGCCCCAAAATTAAAGTTGCTTTGTTTCCCTACGGCCACGTCAACGTGCAAGTATTAGACAGTTTTGAAGTTACAGGGATTAACCAGGTTAAATATGATTTGTGCTTGCGTGCAACTTATACGTTGCAGGTAGTTATTCCGCTCATTTCTTCAAAGGCTCAGGTATCAACAGATATACCTCTGGCTACAGTGCTTATACCCGGAAAGGTTCCCGATACTTATCTGACTATCCCCTATGAAAACCGCTGATTTTGCCATAACCCTTCACAAGGATACGGTGTCTGGAGGATAATGTTTGTAAAGCACTGTTCCGGAGGTGACGGGTTTGAGAAACATCCAAGAGGTGGCTGAGTCTATTTCTGCTTGGATGAGGCAGATGAGCCAATCGGCCGGGGCAAAGGGCGGAGTGTTTGGAGTCTCAGGCGGAATAGACTCTGCGCTGATTGTTGCCCTTGCCAAACAGGCCTGGCAAGATGATTGTATGGGTTTGGTACTTCCGTGCCAGTCTCGAGATGCTGATGTGAGCGATGCCATAGACGTACTTAACCATTTTGATTGTGCGTATGAGGTCGTTGATCTCACTTGCGTATTTGACACATTCATGAGGCTGTTGCCTGAAGGCGAGGGCCCGCGGCCCATGGCTCAAGCTAACCTAAAGCCCAGGCTTCGCATGGCCACTCTTTATTATTATGCTAATTTAATGAATTATATTGTAGTAGGCACAACTAACCGGTGTGAGTACTTTGTAGGTTATTTTACCAAGTATGGTGACGGAGGAGTTGACATACAACCTCTTCGGGGGCTTACAAAGAGCCAGGTGAAGCAGCTTTCCAGATACTTTGGAGTTCCGGAAAAGATTATTGAGAAAGTGCCTTCAGGAGGCCTGTGGGAAGGGCAGACAGACGAAGAAGAAATGGGGCTGTCTTACAAAGAATTCGATGGTTACCTGTGTGGGAAGAAGATTTCCAGGGAAGCTGAGGCAAGGATTCTGAACATGCATAGAAGAAGTGAGCACAAGAGAAAACTTCCGCCAATGCCTTGCTTTGGCACCGGGTTTTTTGAGGAGGAATGAATTTTGGCAGGACATTCAAAATGGTCGAATATTAAGCGCAAGAAAGCTAAGGTAGATGCACAACGAGCAAACATTATTTCCAAGGCAGTACGAGACGTTATGCTGGCTGCACGTCATGGCGGCGGTGATCCTGATATTAACTTCAGGCTTAGAATGGCTCTGGAAAAAGCCCGGGACGCTAATGTAAGCGCTGACAGCATTGACCGTGCGATTAAGCGGGGTACCGGTGAATTAGGAGGCGGAGAAGTAGAAGAAATAACATATGAAGGCTATGGGCCTGGCGGCACTGCGGTTCTTGTGGAAGCCGCTACAGATAACCGGAACCGTACGGCTTCGGAAATCAGGCACATATTTTCTAAGCACGGTGGCAAACTTGCTGAACTTGGCGCTGTTGCATGGATTTTTGACCAACGAGGCTATGTTGCTATGGAAAAAGATAACCTTACAGAAGAAGAAGCTCTTGAGATGTGTATAGAAGCAGGGGCTCTTGATATGGAAGCAGATGACGACTGCTATGAAATATATACAGAGCCTAATGAGCTTGAACAGGTAAAAACCAAACTCGAATCGGTTGGAGCCATGGTACAGACAGCCGAATTTACCATGGTACCCAAAACCTATGTGAATCTTGATGGAGATAATGCAAAGCAGGTGTTGACTCTTTTGGATCTGCTCGAGTCACACGATGATGTTTCGAGAGTGTATGCTAACTTTGACATTCCCGATGACATCTTAGACGGCAACGCATGATCTGTCTGTGAATACGGCCCTCTTTCCTGGGGAACCTAGATTTGCCTGGAGGGAGGGAATTGTGAAAAACAGTAATTTTGGTTTAAGTAAGCGTAGGTTATTGATTTTAACAGTCTTGGCTGTCCTGATTGGAGGAATATTCCTTGGAAGGTTTCTCCTTTCGGATTTGGTATTTCCAACGCCGCACCACCCTGGCATTGAGGCGTCTATGGTTCAAGTGACTTATATTACCAGATATCAAAAATGTGATGATACGGCTGCAGTCACTCAAGACGTGGGGAGGAACCAACTTAATCTGTTCGTAGATTCCTTGTCTTTAGAGTGGAGTGTTATTGACGAACAAGATGGATCGGTACACCTGCTAAAAGTCGTTGATGACTGGTGTCCGAACCACAAGAATTATCGTTTGATTAAAATGCACCGTGGCCGGGTAACGGTTTTTCGAGGACAAAGCCCTGATGACGGGTTCGTTGTTTCGGATTACAAGCATTTGGAGGAGTCGTCGATTATTCATAAGGGAACTTTGGAAAAACTAAAACAAGGGATTTCCCTTTTTGACGAAGATCCTGATCACCTTGATGTTTTGGTGAGGTCATATCTGGAAGGAATCACAGACTAACCTGTCGAAACCCTAGTCGGGGGTATTGCGATGCGAATTTTTGGAATTGATCCGGGAATAGCGAGGACAGGCTGGGGTGTTGTAGACTCAAAAGGGCAAGATTTCGTTCCGGTGGATTACGGGTGCATAACTACACACAAAACTGAAGGCCTCCCTGCGAGGCTGTTATTTATTTATGAGAGTTTGGACTCGTTGGTAGATAAGTATTCTCCTGACCTATTGGCAGTTGAACAATTGTTTTTTGCCAAGAACGTGAAGACAGCCATTTCTGTTGGACACAGCCGAGGGGTTTGTCTGCTCATCGGAGGAATGCGGAATATTCCACTTGAGGAAGTTACTCCTTTGCAGGTCAAGTCGTCTATAGTAGGATATGGCAACGCAACCAAAGAACAAGTAGGGGTAATGATTAAGAGTATATTGGGCCTATCCAGAATACCAAGGCCTGATGACGTGAGTGATGCTTTGGCTGTTGCCGTGTCTGCGGCCATTAAGAGATCTTTCCGGGCAGTAATTGTACGTAGTGAGAAATCAGAAAAGGGAAAAACAAATGATATCTGAACTCAATGGAATTGTAATATCTAAAGGCGAAGGCAATGTAGCCGTCATGGTCGGCGGTATTGGTTTTGAGGTAAACGTACCTTCAGGACTCTGGAGCAACCTGGCAATTAACCAGGAGATTCATTTATATACCAGGCTTATTGTCAGAGATGACGGTTGGCATTTGTATGGATTTAAGAACCGTGAAGACCGAATTTTATTTGATATGCTTTTGACGGTTCAAGGCATAGGCCCAAGGACAGCTGTGGGGATTTTGTCATCTCTTCCGGTAAGGGAGTTTTACAGGGCTGTTTTGTCGAAAGACGAAAAGGCGCTGACTAAGCTACCTGGAATTGGGAAGAAGACTGCAGGAAGAATTATTGTTGAATTGAGGGATAAAATCGGGCTTCCAAGAGACCAAGTAGTTGTTTCCGTTGGACAACCCGGTATGTTAGACGAAGCAACTGAAGCTCTTTTGGCATTGGGATATACCAAGCAAGAAGCGCATGATGCTTTGTCACGGGCTACCAAAACAGTTTCCGATATCGATCTTGAATCATTGCTTCGGGAGGCTTTGAAGTATCTTGCCAGATTCTAGAGAACTTATTTCAAGAGAAGTTTCACCTGAGGAAGAGATAGCTGAAGTATCACTTAGGCCCCTTACCCTTTCTGAATACGTGGGGCAGGAGAGGGTCAAAGAGAACCTGGAAGTGTATATCGAAGCTGCAAAGCAACGACAAGATGCTGTAGATCATATTTTGCTTTCCGGCCCGCCCGGTTTGGGGAAAACCACTCTTTCGCACATAATTGCCAACGAACTTGGAGTGGGAATTAGAATTACGTCTGGGCCTGCAATTGAACGTTCAGGTGATCTTGTTGCTATCTTGACGAATTTGGAAGACAGAGACGTTTTGTTTATTGATGAAATCCACAGATTGAATCATCAGGCTGAAGAAGCCCTTTATCCGGCCATGGAAGATTTCACTTTTGATTGGATTGCCGGCAAAGGCCCTGCGGCGAGGACATATCGTTTGAAACTGCCCAGGTTCACTCTGGTTGCCGCGACTACCCGAAGCGGCCTTCTCACATCGCCATTGCGAGATAGGTTTGGAATTGCGTTTCGTTTGGAGTTTTACTCAGATTCTGAGCTTGTTGAGGTGGTTTTAAGATCTGCCAGGATACTGGGGGTTCCCATTGAAGACGAAGGAGCCATGGAAATTGCCAGGCGATCGCGAGGTACCCCCAGAATAGCCAACAGGCTTCTTAGAAGAGTCCGTGATTATGCGCAAGTTAAAGGGGATGGTACCATAGATAGGCATGTTGCATGTGAATCGCTTGCGTTTATGGACATTGATTCTGAAGGCCTGGATGGGCTGGATAGAATGATTCTGTCTGCTATAATCAATAATTATGGGGGAGGGCCGGTAGGGCTATCCACTCTGGCTGCTTGCCTAAGTGAAGATCCCGGCACTCTTGAAGACGTCTATGAGCCATACTTATTGCAGATGGGCTTCATAGAGAGGACACCCAGAGGACGGGTGGCTACTCAAAAGGCTATAGAGTATATTTTGGGCGACAAGGCCAAACGAAGAAAGGGGCTTTTTGAAAACCTTTGAAACTTCTGCTCCATTCATGCTGTGGCCCGTGTACAACGTTTCCCCTCCATTTTTTCAGAGCGCAGGGGTTTTTGGTTGATGGGTTGTATTTTAACCCTAATATCTACCCGTTGGCAGAAGAGAGAAAACGATGGGATACTTACGCTGAGTGGTCAAAGCAAGTGGGCCTTAATGCAAGGCGCATTGTGGTTCCCCACGAAGATTGGTTAGAAGCGGTTGCTTGTGATTTAACGAAACCAGGGCGATGTAGAATGTGTTATTACGTGAGGCTCAAAGAGACTGCCCGCCTTGCAAAAGAGGAGAGGTATTCCGGTTTTTCCACGACTTTGCTGGTAAGCCCCTATCAAGATCACCATGCTATTTCAGAGGTAATGAAGCAGGCTGCCGGTGAGTACGGAATACCTTATGTTTACGGCGACCTTAGACGTGGCTATCTACGTTCACGGCAAATGGCGAGGGGAAGCCACATGTACATGCAAAAGTACTGTGGGTGTGAGTTCAGTATAGGAGGTGACCGGTAAGGTGCCAAGCTTCGGTGAGTTCGGCCGCATACTGGTAATAATAGGAGCATTTCTGGTCGTCCTCGGAATCTTATTTTCATTTGGCGGGCGATTTATGAACTTTGGGCGGTTACCTGGAGATATTGTTATCAGGCGGGGAAATTTCACCTTTTACTTTCCACTAATGACGTCAATTCTTTTAAGCTTGGGCCTTACAGTTTTGCTATGGCTTTTGCGAAAACCATAAGGAAATCAGTTGCAGTTTGTGTTGTGGTGGGTCTTACCCTAGTATTAGGGTTTCAGTTTTCTGTAGCAGATGTGAACGCACAAAAATCCAGGTTCACTGAACCAGAGGTTCTTGTGGGGTTGGCCAGGGCCACTTCTGTTTCCCTGGATTTTTCTCAAACTTACGAGGCGTTTGTGGACGGCAAAAGAATTGAAATACCTGCACAAGGAAATGTATCTGTCAAAGTCAAAAACGGCAAGCCGGTTGTTACCGTGTCGTCTGGATCGGCTGTATCATACGAAGCGGAAACATTATCTCCGGTTTTCATCACACCTTGTTCTCAATCTGACAAAGATTGTTTTCGGATTAAAGAGTGCAACTTAAACCACAGCCTTGTTGGCCAAGAATTCAGGGGGAGCGCGTTGATAACAGAGGACGGAGGCTCTTTGATACTTGCCAATCTCCTTGAGTTAGAGAAGTACTTATGGTCTGTCGTATCATGTGAAGTGCCTGCTGCCTGGGCCAAGGATGCTTTGAAGGCACAGGCTGTGGCTTCGCGTACGTATGCGGCCAGTAGGGTTGGCATGAAAAAAGGCACCCCTGTCGTTTTTGCCAGGTCTGTTTTGCAAAACGGCGGAGTCAACGCCGGAGATGTGAGGATTTGGGCCACAGAAGATAATCAGGTTTACCGCGGAAAAGGATGTGAAGATCCCCGGGTTGTTGAAGCATGTGTTGAAACCAAAGGACAAGTTGTTGTGTACCAGGGGCAGCTCGTAGAGGCTTTCTTTCATTCTGACGCCGGGGGCATGACTGAGGACCCGAGGTTTGTTTGGGGCGGCGCTATTCCATACTTAACGGGAGTAGCTGAGGTGCCTCATTTGTCACCGTATTCGGCATGGGAAGTTTGCTTTGATGCTAAGACGGTGGGCCGGAAACTGGAAGGCTATGGCCTAAACGGCAGCGTTGACATGATTAAAGGCGTAGAACCTGGAATTTCAGGTAGATGGTTCGCTGTTAATGTAGGTTCCGGCAACAAGAGTGTAAGAATAAAGGGCAGTGAGTTTAGGCCGCTCTTGAAGCTTAAGAGCCTTTGGTTTTCTGTGTTTAGAAAAGGAGGGAATCGAAATACCTTGGGATTTCTCAATCCGGGATTCGATGTTTATGTGGATAATGGCACTGAAACTCAAACTGTTTGCTTGAAGAGGTGCAAGATATCCGGCCCTAAACGAAATTCTGTAGCCACACAAGGCGCAGCGGTTGTAGGCGCAAAGGAAACCGGCTCAATTGGATTTGTACTTCAGGGGCGCGGGCATGGCCATGGAGTAGGGCTTTCGCAATGGGGGGCCAATGCCATGGCTGATGAAGGTGCAGATTTTACCGGAATACTAATGCACTACTATCCTGGAACCGGTATCGAATCATGGTGGTAAAGATATGAAAACTAAAGAATTTGATTATTTGCTTCCGGAAGAGTTGATTGCCCAAACTCCAATACCCGATCGGGACAGGTCGCGTCTGCTTGTGGTCAACAGAAAGCCCGAGGCTTTTTATCATGGCTGTTTTAGGGATATTGTGAATTATGTCGAGTCCGGCGATGTATTGGTGGTCAATAATACCAGGGTAATACCGGCCAGGTTATTTGGACGCCGAAAAACAGGCGGTAGCGTTGAGGTTCTTTTGCTTAACTCTGTAGAGCCCGATGTTTGGGAGTGTTTGGTTCGTCCCGGGCGAAAGATAAAGCCTGGTGAAAAAATCTTCATAGGAGACGGCAGCGCCTCTGATATGGTGGGCACTGTTGAATCAAGAACTGCATTTGGCGGCAGGCTCATCAGATGGGAATATCAAGGTGAATGGGAAGACGTGTTGAAACGTGCCGGGCATATTCCGTTGCCGCCTTACATAAAAACCCGTCTGGACGATTCTGAGAGATACCAGACAGTATATTCACAAGTACCTGGATCTGCAGCCGCACCTACTGCAGGGCTTCATTTTACGCCTGAATTGCTAAAACGGCTTGTGTCTAAGGGAGTAACCATTGTTCCCGTGACCCTTAATGTTGGTTTGGGAACGTTCAGGCCGGTTACGGCAGACAATGTTGAGGAGCACAAGATGCATAAAGAGTATTTTGAAATAGCAGGTGATACGGCGTCTGTAATAAATGAGGCAAAGGGTTCAGGGCACAGGATATTTGCAGTGGGTACAACGGTTGTAAGGGTCCTGGAATTCTCATGTTGTTCCGGCGGTTTGGTTAGGCCGCAAAAGGGTACCACAAACCTTTTTATCTATCCGGGCTATGAGTTTAAAGTTGTAGATTGCATGGTGACCAATTTTCATTTGCCAAAATCGACGTTGCTTATGATGGTATGTGCTTTTGCAGGCAAACAACTCATTATGGAAGCGTACAAAGAAGCCATTGGGGAAAGATACAGATTCTTTTCATTTGGCGATGCAATGCTTATTTTGTAGAAGAACAGAGAGAGGGTTAAGATTTGGCTGAATTTTCATATGATGTGCTGTTTGAATCTGACAGGGCCAGAATCGGCAAGATAAACACTGCTCATGGGGAAATTGACACTCCCGTATTCATGCCTGTAGGGACCCAGGCTACTGTAAAGTCTGTTCTGCCGGAAGATGTATGGGATACAGGATCCCGAATAGTTCTTTGTAATGCTTATCACTTATATCTAAGGCCTGGGCCTGACATAATAAAGGCGGCAGGCGGACTTCACGATTTCATGGATTGGCGTGGGGCTATTTTGACTGACAGCGGCGGTTTCCAGATAATGAGCCTTGGGCATATGGTTTCGATCTCTGACAAAGAGGCTGTATTCAGGTCGCACATAGATGGAAGCCTTATCCGATTCAGCCCTGAAGATTCTATACGAATTCAAGCCGCCCTTGGAGCCGACATTATAATGTGCCTTGACCAGTGTATTAAGTCGCCGGCGCCTTTTGATGTTGCACAAGAGGCAACGGAGCGGACTCTGCTGTGGGCTCAGCGAGCGCAAAAGGTAAATATACAAGGCCATCAATCGCTTTTTGGGATTGTACAGGGTTCAGTTTATCCGGAACTAAGGAAACGCTGTGCCATTGAGCTTGCAACCATGGATTTTCCAGGATATGCATTGGGAGGGTTATCTGTAGGTGAAAGCAAGCAAGAATTCTATGATATGCTTCACTTTACGGCACAATACCTTCCCAGGCACAAACCCAGGTATCTGATGGGTGTAGGCCATCCATTGGATCTTATAGAAGGGGTTATGGCCGGGATAGACATGTTTGATTGCGTGCTTCCTACAAGAAATGCAAGGCACGGCAGGGCTTTCACTTTTGAGGGTGCTTTAAATCTCAAGAATGCCCGGTTTTCCTATGATTTTCTTCCGATTGAGGAAGGGTGTGATTGCAAGGCCTGCCAGAGTTTTTCCAGGTCATACATCCGGCACTTGTTCTCTGCAAAGGAAAGTTTGGCCTGGACCCTTGTATCCATTCACAATATTCGATTTTTCCAAAGGTTCATGGACAAAATCAGAAATTGCATGGTTAACGGCACGCTTGTTAAGTTTAAAGGCGAAATGGAAAAGCTGTACCCGTTATGAGCGAATTGTTACCGGTAAACAAGGTAATCAAGGTTTTTCGTCGAACAAAGAAACATGGGTTTTTTATGGATAACGAAAGGAGGGGTTCGATTTGGTGTTTGCAGCGCAAACGGCAACACAAAATCCGCTGATTGGCAACCTTATCTGGTTGGCTTTGCTTTTCGGGTTAATGTACTTTCTCATGATACGTCCTCAGCAAAAAGAACAAAAAGCAAGGGCTGAAATGATACGGGCGCTTAAGCCAGGAGATAGGATTCTTACCAATGGCGGTTTGATAGGCGTGATTACTAAAGTTGAGGACTTAGCTGTGAAAGTGAGAGTGGCTGAAAAAGTAGAAGTTGAAGTCTTAAAGACAGGGATAGCAAGAACCTTTAACGATTAGCGTAGTAGGAATCAATGTACATAATTTATAAACTTGGACCTAACTTGTGATCCAATCCGGGCTTTAAGTCCGGATTATTTTTTTAATATTTTCTCTTAGAACAAAGGAATTCAGCATGCTGTTGGCGAATATGAGAATATGTATAGAACCTTTTTAAAAGGAATGAGAAATAGGTCCAATGAAGCAATTGGCAATACCAAGCCAAGTGGCATTATTAAGGGGAGGCCGAGATGGATATACCGTTTGAAATAGACCGACAAAGCGGGCTCCCCATTCACCTCCAAATCAAACGTAATGTGAGTTACCTTATTGCGTCTAACTATTGGAAGAAAGGCGAGAAACTGCCTACAGAACGTAATTTGGCAGCCGGCCTTGGAGTTAGCCGTAATACAGTGAGTCTTGCCTATCGTCAACTGGAAAGCGAGGGGCTAATCACATCCAGGCAAGGACGAGGCACCTTCGTTGCAGAGGCTGATGATCTTCTCAGGATTGAGAATAAACGGGAAAGATGCATTAGGATTATCGATGGCGCTCTCGAAGATGCCTTATCTCTGGGCGTGAGTTTGGAAGAGTTTCTGTCTATGGCCAGAAAACGTGTTGAAGAGAGACGGCAATTACTTACGAAAGTCAATATTGCCTTTCTTGAGTGCAACAAAGAGCAACTTGATTACTTTGCCCGGGAGATTGAATTGGGAATAGGGGTAAAAGTTATGCCGGTGCTCATTGACGGTATAGAGTCCAACGAAGAAGCATCTCGCATTGTAAACGAGGCAGATCTCATCGTAACCACATTCTTTCACTTAGATGAGGTGCGTAGCAAGTTTCCGGGAAGACAAGGGGACATACTGGGGATAGCTCTTGATCCGGTCATTGAGTCTATAGTCAAAATAGCCAGGCTTCCGCACGGTGCAAAAGTGCTTCTGGTTTGTATTTCTGAAGCTTTTGCCGAAAGGGTCTTAAAGTCCATTAACCTTGCCGGAATAAAAGAGATTGAAGTGCAAGTGTATACCGGGCGGGATAATGAGGCCCTGGAGAAATTGCTCAAAGACAAACAGGCTGTAATTGCATCGCCTGGAAGGCTCAAAGAAGTTGGGTCATTGGCCAAAAAGGGAACCCAGCTTATAGAATTCATCTATAAGCCCGATGCCGGGTCGGTAAATCTTCTAAGGTCCTCTGTGTTGGAACATAGAAAAAGCAATTCTAAGCAGGAGGCGATTAACGGTGGACCAAAAGCTGCCATGGGAGATAACCATTAACTCCAAATGGTGCAAAAAATGCGGGTTGTGTGTAGAATTTTGCCCTCGTAATGTACTGGAAATGAAAGAGATTCCCAATGTAAAAGACGCTGCCCGCTGTATCGGATGTCTTATGTGTGAGATGCATTGTCCTGACTTTGCAATCTCTGTAAAGAAGGGGGGAGGAGAATGATTAAGAAAGGAGCCAGGCTTCTTCAAGGGAACGAAGCTTGTGTAGAAGGAGCAATTGCTGCAGGTATGAAGTTTTTTGCAGGTTACCCGATAACTCCATCTACTGAGATTGCTGAACTGTGTGCAGCCAAACTACCCCAAGCCGGTGGTAAATTTGTGCAGATGGAAGACGAGATAGCCAGTATGGCTGCAATTTGCGGTGCTTCATTAGCCGGACTTAAGGCTATGACTGCAACCAGTGGGCCCGGTTTTTCGTTGAAACAGGAAAACTTAGGGTTTGCGGTTAAGGGTGAGATTCCCTGCGTGGTTGTTAACGTACAGCGAGTGGGCCCTTCGACAGGAATGCCCACATCAGCTGCTCAGGGTGATGTTATGCAGGCTAGATGGGGAGCTCATGGCGATCATGAGATAGTGGCCCTTTCTCCGGCATCAGTGGAAGAGACGTTTACTCTTACTGTAGAAGCGTTTAACATTGCTGAAGAGTTCCGCACACCTGTTATTTTGCTTATGGACGAAATGATAGGGCACTTGAGAGAGAAAGTGTTTTTGCCGGATAAAGAAGACTTGGTAATTAAAAACAGGGAAAAGCCCACTATGTCACCTGAGGAATATAAACCATTTGCCATGGGCCAAGGCAAGGTACCAGGAGTTCCGCCCCTCGCTGCTTATGGCGAAGGGTATAAATTCCATGTTACCGGCCTGACCCACGGAGAAGATGGTTTCCCTACGAATAATCCTGCTATTGCTGAAAAGCAACTGAAAAGGCTTTCTGAAAAGATAAGTTCTAATAAGAAAGCAGTTGCAAAGGTAGAGAAATTCTATATGGATGATGCCGAAGCAGTGGTATTTGCTTACGGTGGAACTGCCAGGTCCGCCAGGAAGGCGGTTAAGGATGCCAGGGCGCAGGGCATAAAGGCCGGGCTCTTGAGGCCCATTACCATTTGGCCCTTTGCAGAAGATGCGCTTTTGGAAGTCAAGAAAAGTTCCCCCAAGGCAGTGATAGTGCCTGAAATGAACCTGGGACAGTTAGTGTTGCCTGTCCGGAGGGTTATTGGCGATAGTGCACCGGTAATACCAATCAATAAGATTGCAGGCCAACTCATTGATCCTGAAGAGATTCTTTCGGCAATAAAGGAGGCGATGTAAGGTGGCACTTTCTTTGGAAAAACACCTCAGAATGAGCAAAATGCCTCATATTTGGTGCCCCGGATGCGGCCATGGTATTGTAACCCAGGCCATTGTCAGGGCTATTGACGAATTGGAACTTGACACTGACAAAACCGTCATTGTTTCCGGAATTGGGTGTTCTGCCAGAGCTCCTGGTTATTTGCATTTTGATACGCTTCACACTACCCATGGACGGGCAATTGCTTTTGCGACAGGCATAAAGATAGCCAGGCCCGAACTCAAAGTGATTGTCATCACAGGAGACGGTGATGCTGCTGCAATCGGCGGCAACCATCTTATTCATGCAGCACGAAGAAATGTAGATTTGACGGTGATTTGCTTTAACAACAATATTTACGGAATGACATCCGGACAATATTCACCTCTTACGCCGCAGGACAGCTATGCAACAACGGCTCCATACGGAATGTTGGAGAGGCCTTTCGATTTATGCAATTTGGTCATAGGGGCCGGTGGCAGTTTTACGGCACGGAGCACTACTTACCATGCGCGGCAACTTACCAACATCATAAAAGAAGGAATCTCACATAAGGGATTTGCTTTTATCGATGCTTTGTCGCAGTGCCCCACATATTTTGGCAGGCGAAATAATTTGAGGACCCCTTTAGAGATGATGAATTGGTTTAAAGAACGTTCAGTTCCCAAGAGCACCTGGGACAAACTAAGCCCGGAAGAACGGGAAGGCAAGTTCCCGATTGGAGTATTGACCAAAACCCAGTACCCTGAACTTACAGAGGTTTATGCGCAACTCACAGAAAAGTTACAGCAAAGAGGTGAAGACTAATGCGATTGGAACTTCGCCTTGCAGGAGAAGGTGGACAAGGGCTTATTACTGCAGGCATAATTTTGGCCGAGGCTTGTGCCGAATATACTGAACTCAACGCGGCACAAACTCAGTCATATGGCCCTGAATCCAGAGGCGGTGCATCACGGGCAGACGTAATAATCTCAACCGATGAAATTGACTATCCCGAGGTAAAGACTCCGGACGTACTGGTGGTAATGGCTCAGGAAGCAGCAGATAAGTATGTTTCACAGGTTAGGCCCGAAGGAACGGTGATTATCGATACAACTTATGTAAAACCACTTCCTGAATCAGAAGCAAAACAGTTCAAAGTGGTTGAATATCCAATAAGCGCCAAAGCCAAAGAACTTGGGCGTGAGATTGTAGCTAACATTGTTGCCTTGGGGCTTGTTGTTGAATTGACAGATATAGTGCCAAGAGAGGCAGTGATTGCTGCGGTTTTGGACCGGGTTCCCAAAGGCACTGAAGAACTTAACAAAAAGGCGTTTGCTGCCGGAGTGGACGCTGCAAAAGCGTTATAAGCCCCAGTATAATGTTTGAAGCCAGCAAGAGGGGGTTTGTGAAATATGATTAAGCAATCCAGAGAGAAGTGGGAACAAAATACTCTGGCTAATGTTCTAAAAAGATATCCTGAAAGGCAGGAGCAGTTTTCAACTGATTCAGGAATACCTGTAGAACGCATCTATACACCTGAAGATCTCCAAGGGTGGGACTATCTGAGTAAGTTGGGGTTTCCAGGGCAATATCCTTTTACCCGAGGGGTTCAACCCACAATGTACAGAGGGCGTTTGTGGACCATGCGGCAATACGCCGGTTTTGGTACAGCCAAGGAAACCAACGAAAGGTTCCGTTTTCTCCTGGATCAGGGCCAGACAGGCTTGAGCGTTGCTTTTGACCTGCCTACCCAAATTGGATACGATTCGAGCCACGATTTAGCCGAAGGTGAAGTTGGGCGGGTGGGAGTGACTGTTGACTCCTTAGAAGATATGGAAGTAGTGTTTGATAAGATTCCACTTGACAAAGTCTCAACATCTATGACCATAAACGCTCCTGCAGCTATTCTTTTGGCAATGTACCAGGCGGTCGGGGAGAAGCAAGGCGTTAGCCCAGATAAACTTAGCGGGACTGTCCAAAACGACATTCTTAAAGAATATGTTGCCAGAGGCACTTATATCTTTCCGCCGGAACCCTCGATGCGTTTGGTAACTGACGTGTTTGAGTATTGTTCAAAGGCTGTTCCGTCATGGAACACTATTTCGATAAGTGGTTACCACATCAGGGAAGCCGGAAGTACCGCTGCTCAAGAAGTTGCATTTACCCTTGCAAACGGTATTGCATATGTTCAAGCAGCTATTGACAAGGGGTTAGACGTTGACGTTTTTGCAGGACGATTGTCTTTCTTCTTCAACAGCCATGTGAATTTCTTCGAGGAAATTGCCAAGTTCAGAGCTGCAAGAAGGCTTTGGGCAAGAATCATGAAAGAACGTTTCGGTGCCAAGAACCCGAAATCATACAGGCTTCGTTTCCATACTCAGACTGCAGGGTCTTCTCTTACCGCCCAGCAACCGGACAATAATATTGTGCGGACTGCCATGCAAGCTTTAGCCGCTGTTCTTGGAGGCACTCAATCTTTGCACACCAACTCGAGAGACGAAGCTCTGGCTTTGCCTACTGAGGATTCTGTGAGAATTGCCCTTAGAACCCAGCAGGTGATTGCTTACGAGTCAGGTGTGGCAGATACCATTGATCCGCTGGCAGGGAGCTATTTTGTGGAGAAAATGACAGACCAGATGGAAGCTGAGGCTTTAGACTATATTAAGAAGATTGACGACATGGGCGGTGCGGTAAGAGCCATTGAAAACGGCTTTATGCAGCGTGAAATTCAAGACAGTGCATACAGGTATCAAAAAGCAGTTGAATCTAACGAGAAGATGGTTGTCGGTGTTAACTGCTTTGAAACAGAAGAAGAACAACCCCAGAACCTTCTCAGGGTGGATCCCGAAATTGGTGAAGCTCAGAAGAAACGACTGCAGAACCTTAAAGCTCAGAGAGATCAAAGAGCAGTAGGCACTGCCCTTAAGAATATTGAGTCTGTTGCAAGAGGCGAGGGTAACCTGATTCCTCCGATCCTCGAAGCTGTTAAGGCATATGCAACCATAGGCGAGATATGTGATGTTTTGAGGGATGTTTTCGGTGTATACCGTCCCGGCCAAGAAGTATGATTTTTTTGGCGATAAATTCCATGGAAAGGGTGGATATCTATGATAACTAAAATTAACCACCTTGGGATTGCGGTAAAAGATCTGGATAGTGCAGTAAACTTATTGAAATCGGCTTTTAATCTGGAAGTAACCGGAATTGAGGAAGTCGCATCCCAGAAGGTCAAGGTAGCGTTTCTCCCCATCGGCGAGAGCAGGTTGGAACTTCTTGAGCCCACTTCAGAAGACGGTGCTGTTGCCAAGTTCCTGGCAAAAAGGGGAGAAGGTTTTCACCATGTAGCCTTAGAGACAGACTGCATTGAAGAAGCTCTTAAACTTGCCGAAAGCCAGGGGTTAAGATTAATTGACAAAGAGCCTAGGCCTGGAGCACATGGTACAAAGGTAGCTTTTATACATCCTAAGAGTACTTTGGGAGTACTCGTAGAACTTGTCGAGAAAGGTGACTAGGCGTCGTGATAGATTGTCATTGTCATATACTGCCTGAAGAAATTACACAAGATGTTACGAGGTATGGGAGCCTGGATCCACATTTCGGGCTCCTTACCCGAACCAAGAATGCAAGATTCAAAACAGGGAAGGACCTCCTGGTTGATATGGCAAAACATTCCCTGGATCAGGCAGTGGTGTTTGGATTTGGTTTTAAGGACATAGGGATTTCGAGAGCAATTAATGATTATGTTGCATCTGTATGCAAGGAACATCCAGATAAATTTGTTGGGCTTGCAGTGTTGGATCCTGAGAGAGAGGGTGCACTGAAAGAAGCTGAGCGTGCACTTGACATTGGGCTTAAAGGTTTCGGCGAGTTGTTTCCGGCCGGACATGGTTTTGACCTTTGTGGGCCTGCAATGAAGAATCTTGCCGGCCTTGCCGGTGACGCCGGGGTTCCTTTGCTTGTGCATGTCAATGAGCAAATAGGGCATATGTACCCCGGGAAAGGCAGTACCGGCCCCAAAGAAGCATATTGGTTTGCCAGAGAGAACCCTGACGTTACCATAGTTTTTGCTCACCTTGGCGGCGGATTACCCTTCTTTTATTACATGCCTGAGATAAAACGGCTCCGCAATGTCTACTACGATACGGCAGCTCAACCCTTTTTGTATTCATCTGAGGTTTATCAGGGCCTTAAATTATCCGGAGCCCTGGAGCAAATCGTGTTGGGAAGTGATTATCCTTTGCTTAAGTGGACAAGATATTCAAAGGAGCTGTCACATTCAGGGTTAATTGACGATGATATAGATAGGGTAATATCCAAGAATCCGGAAAAGGTTTTCGGAAAGTTTTTCTTGCGCCGTAAGGAAGGAGATTAATTGAGCAAGAAGAATACACTATAGTAGCGGAGCATTTGCTCTTGGAGGTACAGGGTTCGTGAAAATCCACGATTAAGGGGGCTTAAAATAGTGGAAAGGCCACCCAGGATGGTAGAGTACATCTGTCTCATTTGTGGGGCCCAGGGGTTAGTGCAAATTGAACGTGTCGAATCTGAAGAACAAAGTGCAAGAGGCGGTTTTCTCTTAAGGTGTCCAAAGTGCTATGCAAATGCAGTTTGCCTTGAGAGAGAGGCCGCCTCAAATATTTTGGCCCATGTACATGCAAAAACGCCTTAGATTAACACAGTAAACCGTATGCTTAGTTATGCCGCCACTTAGGTGGCGGTTTTTATGTACGTGGTTTCAAGCCATAGATCCCATACTTTTGCCTATTTGCTGATTAGAGATGAGATATTCAAGAGACTTTTTCGAAAATCCCTCACAAAACAGAAGGAGATTTCGATATATATGGCGAATAGAGGTTTCAAGTGGGGAAAAGTGGGGAGAAGTGGCCCGGATGAATGGGATAAATGGCTTCGTTGGAGAATATCTTCATACTTTGGACTCGAAAGGCCGAGTTGCTCTGCCTATCAAGTTCAGAGAGAACCTAGGGCCAAAGTTTATTGTTGCCCGGGGTTTGGACAAGTGTCTCTTCGTTTATCCAAGTGAAGAGTGGGCTCAGGTGATGGAGAAATTGAAAACCATTCCTATCAGCCGTAAAGACGCAAGACACTTTACCAGATATTTCCTTTCAGGAGCTACTGAAGCAGAACCCGACAAGCAGGGCAGAGTAATTCTACCTCAAAACCTACGCGAATATGCCGGCCTAAACAAAGAGGTTTTTATTTTAGGCGTCGGCAGCAGAATTGAGATTTGGGATAAAGATTCTTGGGAAAAGACAAAGATAGATCTTGAACAAGAATTCTCTATTTTAGCGGAAAGTGTAGCGGGGATATGATGAGCCGTTTTAATGATGATTACATATATCACGAACCTGTTATGGTTGAAGAAGTGCTCTCTTTCGTTTTAGAGAGGAAAATGCATATATTCGTTGATTGCACATTAGGTGATGGTGGGCATTCCCGGGAGATTTTATCTCATAGCCCGGATACATTCGTTTTGGGCATAGATGTCGATGACGAAGCACTGGAAGTGGCAAACAAGCGCCTTGGTTCCAAGTTTCAGGGACGGTTTAAGGCAATCAAAGGAGATTATCGAGAGTTGCCCGGTGTTTTGGCACGGTTTGGAGTTTCCGGAATCGGAGGAATGTTATTGGATCTTGGTGTATCGTCCAGACAGCTCGATGAGGCCCATCGAGGATTCTCATACTGGACAGAGGCACCTTTGGATATGCGAATGAATCCTGATGCGCCCAAGACAGCCCGAGATATTCTGGCTGAATCATCTCAAGACGAACTTGAGAGAATTCTCAGAGATTACGGCGAGGAACGGTTTGCGCGGCGAATTGCCAGGACGATAGTTGAGCGAAGAAAGATTAAGGAAATCACAACAACTACTGAACTTGTAGATGCAATCAAGGGTGCAATGCCTGTGAGGACACGAAGCCAGGCGCAGCATCCTGCCAGAAAAACGTTTCAGGCGTTAAGAATAGCGACTAACGATGAATTATCCAGGTTGAATGCGAGTATCGTCCAAGGGTTTCACTTGTTAGAACAGGGCGGTGTTATTCTAATAATAACGTATCATTCCTTGGAGGATCGAATTGCCAAAAATACCTTCAGAGACATTGAGTCCAAAGGGCTTGGCACAGTAAGGACCAGGAAAGTAGTCCGTCCCAGCGAAGCTGAAATCAAGCGTAATCCGCGTTCACGGAGTGCAAAACTCCGGGTTATCCAAAGATAGAGAGAAGGGAGAACTATGATACGGGATGTTGAATTGAATTCTAAGAAGAATTTGTCTCTGGAAGTTTTAGGGATATTATATTTTGTACTAATAGTTACTGCAGGGGTGATTTTGGTATGCCAGCCTGCCAAAGTTGCCCGTATGAGCCAAGAAGTAAGACATCTTGAAACTAAACTGCGCGACCTTAAATTGCGTAATGAAGATCTCAAACGAATGGTTGCAACTATGGAGTCGCTCACATTCGTTGAAAGCCAAGCCCGTGACAGCCTTGGCATGGTCGATCCTGAACAAGTGAGATCCGTAGCTGTCAATATTGAAACCCAAAGCCCTGATTTCCCAGGAGAGCAAAATGTGGACACTGCAGAAAAGCCAGCCCAAGGTATATTTGCATGGCTTAACCGCATAGCTGAATTTATGAGAAACAGTATAGCTGTTGCTAAAGGACGACAGTGAAAACTTGGCTGGGGAGAAGAGTTATGGGTGGAGTCTTGGCTCGGAAGCGGGTCGGGGTAATCTTATGTATTGTCGCGGCTTGCTTTGTTTTTTTAGTTGGAAGACTGGTTTACGTGCAATTTATATGGGCAGAAGAATTAGGCCAGCAGGCTTTGGACATGAGGATGCAGGATATTCCAATCCAGCCCAGGCGTGGAGTCATCTATGACAGAAACGGCCATGAACTTGCTTTTAGCATAGATGTAGAATCTTTGTATGCCATTCCTGCACAGGTTAAGGACCCGTCTGAAACCGCAAAGATTCTGTCTGAGATTCTGGGGATGAAGTACGATACTGTTGAATCCATTCTTACAAGAAAGAGCGCTTTTGAATGGATTAAAAGAAAAGTCCCTGACGACATGGCAAGGCAGATAAAGGAGCACAAACTTCACGGTATCGGTTTTACCCAGGAATCAATGCGGGTGTGGCCCAAAGGCAGTTTAATGTCGCATGTCCTGGGCATTGTTGGCATAGACAATGACGGGCTGGAAGGGCTTGAGTATGAATACGACAAGGTTTTAAGAGGGGTTCCCGGTAAGTTTACCGTTGAAGTAGATGCTATCGGTGAGGCGCTGCCTCAGTCGCAAAAAGGGTATACACCTCCTGTTCAGGGCAAGAACTTGGTTCTTAGCATAGATGAAGTAATTCAGTTTATTGCTGAACGCGAGCTGGATGCTAAAGTCAAAGAGTGTAATGCTGAAGGCGGTGTAGTGATCGCCATGAACCCGTCAAACGGGGAAATACTGGCGCTTGCCATACGCCCTGAATACGATCCTAACCAGTACGATAATTATCCCACTGCTAATCGAAGGATTAGGGCAATTACAGATTCATTTCCCCCGGGTTCTACCTTTAAACCGATTACGGCTGCTGCTGCGCTGGAATGCGGCGCTGTAAGTGCCAACGACACTTTTTATTGTGGCGGCAGTATGAAGGTAGGGCCTGATACGTTGCATTGCCACAGGGATGATGGCCATGGCAGCCAAACATTTTCGGAAGTCATCCAGAACTCGTGTAACATAGGATTTATTCAAATAGCCCAACGAATGGGAATTGAATCTTTCTACAAATACATTGATCTTTTTGGAATAACTTCTGCTACAGGCATCGATCTGCCAGGCGAAACAGCGGGAATAATTGTTCCTGAAGAATATGCCAAGCCTATTGACTTGGCGGTAATGTCTTACGGGCAAACCCTTCAGACTACTCCTATGCAAATAGCAGCCTCTATGGCGGCCATAGCAAACGGAGGCCACCTGGTGGTTCCGCATTTGGTAAAAGAAGTGACTGACATTTACGGCAATGTCTTAGAATTCAAATCATTTGAACCGGTAAGGCAAGTGATTTCTGCAAAAACGGCAGGAGAATTGAGAGCGGCACTTGAGAAGGTCATCTCAGATGGTACAGGCCGGGCTGCTTATGTTCCTGGTTACCGTCTGGCCGGGAAAACAGGCACATCAAACAAGGTAGTAGACGGAAGGATTGCCCAGGGTAAGTATATTGCGTCATTTGCCGGGTTTGCTCCTGCAAACGATCCTAAGTTAGTTCTTCTGGTCATGATTGATGAGCCAAAAGGAGATTATTACGGTGGTGTTGTAGCAGCTCCTGTCTTTTCTGCCGTTATGAGAGACGTGCTCAGATACCTTGAAATTCCGCCTCAGGAGGAAGCAGTAGACGAAGAGCAGCAAGATACGGTAATCGTACCGGACTTGGCAGGCCAGGATGTGGTGGCAGCCCAGGCTGAACTTCACAAAGCAGGCCTGTCGGGGAAAAAAGAAGGCCTGGGAAATACTGTTGTTTCCCAGTTCCCGATCGCCGGGGCAAGAGTTCTTAGAGACACAAATGTGATATTATACACGGAAGATGATGATGAGCCAGCTGAGGGAATGGTAAAGGTTCCTTCTGTCGTAGGGTTAGGGTTGACACAAGCAAGGATCAAACTCAGAGATGCCGGATTATCGCTAAGTGCCCAGGGACAAGGGTTCTGTGTATCACAAGAACCCCCGGCCGGAAGCGTTGTTCCAAAAGGCACCATGATAAAAGCTATTTTCCGTATGGATGTAGGCCAGTGACTTGCATATAGTAAGGAAGCAAACCTCAGTGGCTGGTTATTAAGACTAAAGCCGAGGTGAGTGGCATGCTGTTATCTTATCTGTTAGAGGGGCTCGAAGACGCCTGTTTAATACACGATTGCCATGTAAAAGGCATTGCCTATGATTCCCGTGATGTGCAGGAAGGTTATTTGTTTGTGGCAATAAAAGGGTACCAATTAGATGGACACGCTTTTGTTTGCGATGCTTTTGCAAGAGGCGCAAGCGGTATAGTTGTTCAAGATCGTATTTCAGTACCACCGGGTAAAGGTTTGGCTATTGTGGAAGATTCCAGATTCGCTCTGTCTCACTTGGCCTGCAGGTTTTATGATGACCCAAGTAAAGATCTTTTTACAGTGGGCATAACAGGCACAAAAGGAAAGACCACTGTTTGCCACATGGTAAGAAATATGCTTGAAGCATTAGGCTATCCTACCGGGTTGGTAGGTACGGTACATAATATTATCGGTAATGAGATACTGCCTGTTAGCCGCACTACCCCTGAATCTGCCGATCTATTGAGCATGCAACGGCAAATGGTTGACAGGGGGTGTAAAGCCGTGGCCATGGAAGTGTCTTCCCATGCCTTGGCCTTATCACGGGTTGCCCATGTTGGGTTTGATGTGGCTGTGTTTACCAATATAGGCACAGATCATTTGGATTTTCATCATACCGTTGATAATTATGCAAGAACTAAAACAAAGCTGTTTGAGAAACTAAGCCGGGAAAATTCATCTTATGGAAACAGACTTGCAGTTCTCAATATCGATGATTCCTTCTATGGCCTTTTTCGCTGTGTTACACAGGCTGAAGTTATTACTTACGGATTTTCCAAAGAAGCAGATGTAAGTGCCCAAGATCCTGAAATCGGGCCAAAAGGGAGCATGTTTGATCTTTGCTTTAAGGGAAAGCGGCAAAAAGTCAAAATACCACTTCCTGGCAGGTTCAATATTGAAAATGCGCTTGCAGCAAGTGCGGTGGGCCTTGGGTTTGGAATGCCAATGGATAGTGTAGTTAAAGTTCTTGCAACACTTGAAGGAGTTAAAGGCCGTGCAGAACTGGTGCCTGGTTCTGATGAATTTGCTGTTTGGGTAGATTATGCGCATACGCCGGAAAGCCTTAGGGATATTCTTGCTACGGCAAAAGAGGTAGCCGAAAACAGGGTTATAGCTGTTTTTGGATGTGGGGGAGACCGCGATAAGCACAAGAGGCCTATGATGGGAAAAATAGCAGGGGAAATAGCTGACTTAGTAGTGATTACCGATGATAACCCGCGTACAGAAGATGAAGAGGCGATTTTGGACCAGATTGAAGCAGGAGTACGTGAAGCCAAAGAGAAATACCCGAGCCTTTCATACATCCGAATCAGAGATCGAGGAAAGGCCATTTCGAAAGCGATATCCCGGGCTCAGGAAGGCGACATAGTGGTAATAGCAGGCAAGGGGCACGAGACGTACCAGATGTTTGCAGATGAGACTATTCATTTTGATGATGTAGAGGAAGCCAAGAAGGCAATCGCTGTCAAAACAAGAAGAATATAAGAACTTTCGGCGGTAACCAAGATGTTGATAATATTGGATTGTTTCTAACAGGGAGAGTTTGATGTTGCAATACACATTGGGTGAAATTACTCAAATTACAGGCGGGATGATGATCCAGGGTAAACCGTCTTCTCTGGTGCACAATGTTTCCATAGACTCGCGAGAGGACATCTCAGGCTCCTTATTTTGCGCTATCCCCGGCGAAAGGGTTGATGGCCATGATTTCGTCAAGGTGGCTGCTTCAAAAGGAGCCCTGGGAGCTTTGGTCCAGCATCCGGTTGAAACCGGTGACTGTGAGTTTGGGCTCATAATGGTTGATTCCACTGTCAGGGCATTAGGATCTTTAGCATCTCATTACCGGAGCAAAATGTCTGTAACTACTATTGGCATTACCGGTAGTGTCGGCAAAACAAGTACCAAAGACTTAATAGGTTCTGTGCTTAATCAAGAGTTTAGGTCATACAAGAATCCAGGCAACCTCAATTCCCATATCGGACTTCCTCTTGCAGTGCTTGGTATGGAATCAGGGTATGACTATGCAGTGCTTGAGATGGCCATGAGAGCACGAGGCGAGATAAAAGATCTTTGTGATATTGCAAAACCCGGGATTGGCGTGCTTACAGATATATCCGCTTCTCATATTGGCGTAGTAGGAAATATGGAGACAATAGCGCTATCCAAAGCTGAACTTCTTGATTGCCTTCCTTTTGATGGTATGGCGGTACTTTGCTGGGATAGCGAAATGGTAAGGAAAGTAAGCGAACATGCAAACTGCCGTAAGATCACGTATGGGTTTCATGAACAAGCAGACTATAAGGGGTTTGATGTTGAGCCTACAGGCAATTTGGGTATGCGGTTCAAGGTGCGTTTTCAGGGGCAAGAGTATGAATTTATTTTGAATATGCCCGGAGTACACCAAGTTCAAAATGCTCTGGCTGCTGTAGCGTTAGGGTTTGAACTAGGGCTTACTGTTGAACTAATACAAAACGGCCTTTCCAACGTTGAATTGAGCCCTATGAGGCAGCAAATAATACAAACCAAGCACCTTACCATCATAAATGATGTATATAACGCCAGTGTTAAGTCGATGAAGGCTGCTTTAGACTTGCTTCCTTCTCTGGGAGAGGGAAGGAAAGTTCTTATTCTGGGCGATATGTTAGAAATGGGCGAGTACGGGCCCGAGGCGCACATTGAAGTAGGTATTCATGCACGGCAGAAAGCAGATTTTCTCGTGGCGGTTGGCCCTCTGAGTGCTTATACCAAACAAGGTTGGGATCAATCTGAAACCCAGGCCGCCGATTCTTCGTCATGGTTTCGTGACAAAGAAGAGTGCTTAAAATCCATATCAGGGCTTATTAAAAGCGGAGACACTTGCCTTGTCAAAGCGTCACGCGGGCTGAAATTTGAATCTATAGTAAAGTTTCTCGCAGGTTTGGGTGATTGCACGATAGGAGATGAAGTGTGTTGAGATTCCCAGGGGGACTGTGTTTGTTTGCGGGTGTTGCTTTCTCGCTGGTTTTTGCACAGATTTTGATCCCTAAGCTCAAACAACTTAAGATTGGGCAACAAATTCGGGAAGAAGGCCCTAAAACACACAAAAAGAAAGCCGGAACTCCAACAATGGGAGGGCTTATCTTCATCCTGTCGATTATTGCGTCCCGCATTGCCGTTTACCTGGCCAAGAAACAAGTGCCCACCCGGGAAGAATTGCTTATCCTGGCGCTCATGATTTCATATGGATTCATAGGTTTCATAGACGATTATAGGCAAGTCAAACTAGGGCGTTCTCTTGGATTAAGGGCCAGGGAAAAGTTTGCCCTTCAGGTGCTTTTTGCTGCATTATTTATGTGGTTTTTTGCGGATCGGGGTTCTGTTGTGATAGTGCCTTTCTCAGGCAGACACTTAGATATGGGATTTTTGTATCCTATCCTGGGTGTGGTTTTGATTGCAGGTTCAGGAAACGGCATGAACTTTACAGACGGTCTTGACGGTTTGGCAGCAGGTGTGGCCTCTATTGGCCTCGGAGCCTACTATTTCATAGCAAACGGATATGCTCAAGCCGTAAACAGGCCCGATTTGGCCGGGTTGGGGTATCTTGCGCTTACGTCAGTAGGTGCTCTGTTAGGTTTTCTGGCCTATAACTATAACCCTGCCAAGGTTTTTATGGGTGATACAGGTTCACTGGCTTTGGGTGGCCTCCTGGCAGGGTACGCCATAGTTACCAATACAGAACTGGTATTTGTTTTCATAGCAGCGGTGCAACTAATAGAAGTAGTGTCAGTAATATTGCAGGTTATTTCTTTTCAATTGTTTGGAAAGAGAATCTTTAAGATGACGCCTCTGCACCATCACTTTGAACTTTTAGGATGGAGCGAAAAGCGGGTAGTGTTTTTGTTTTGGCTTGCTTCTTTGGTTATGGCGATTTTGGGGATTGCATCAATGGCATATGTATAGATCAGGGGTGGTTTTGATTGAGAAAGAAGAGGGCAGAGGGTATTGTGCGGAGAGGAAGCCCGGACTACATCCTGTTTTTTTCCGTGCTTACTCTGCTTGCCCTTGGCATAATTATGGTGTTTTCGGCAAGCATGGTTAGATCCCTTAGATTTTACGGAAATGCTTACCACTATTTGGTGAGGCAAAGCCTATGGGCCGGCTTGGGTTTGATTTGCATGTTCTTTCTCATGAATTTTGATTGTTGGCGCTACAGGCGGCTGATCCGTTATGTTTATGTAGCGTCTTTGGTGCTCCTGGTCTTGGTGCTTATTCCAGGCGCCGGACAATTGAGGGATGGGGCCAGGCGTTGGTTGGGCATTGGACCTATTGGATTTCAGCCTGCAGAGCTGGCAAAGGTCACGACTATTCTCTTTCTGGCAGATAGCCTCGCCGGAACTAAGGACAAAATCAGGCAGTTTTTTAAGGGGCTTGGCCCTTATTTGGTTATACTAGGCATTACTTTTGGGTTGATTTTGCTTGAACCTGACCTTGGTACGGCAGTAACCATAGCCGGAGCGGCTGTAGTGCTGCTTTTTATTGCAGGAGCTAACGTGTTTCATTTGGCGTTCTTGGGGCTGGCTTCGTCTCCGCTGTTTTACTATGTGATAATGAGTGAAGACTACCGCCGGGACCGTTTCCTTGCGTTTCTGGACCCATGGAAAGACCCAACAGGTGATGGCTGGCAAATAATACAATCTTTATATGCTTTAGGGACAGGTGGCCCATTCGGCACAGGTGTAGGTTTTTCCCGGCAGAAATGGTTTTACCTGCCTCAACCGGACACTGACTTTATTTTTGCCGTAATTGGTGAAGAATTGGGGTTTTTTGGCACGGCTCTCGTTTTGCTGTTGTTCTTTACTTTTGCATGGAGGGGTTACAGAACCGCCATGGCTGCTCCTGACCGGTTTTCATGTTTGCTGGCAGCAGGGCTTACTACGTTGATATCACTGCAGGCTGTAGTTAACATTGGCGTAGCTACGGGCACACTTCCGATTACAGGGATTACATTGCCGTTTGTGAGTTACGGAGGTTCTTCGCTTCTCACGAGTTTAATATCTGCAGGAATATTGCTCAATATTTCTCGGTATGCCAGCCGATAGGAGGCGTTGGGTAAAATGAAATGTTTGGTGACAGGGGGTGGGACAGGCGGCCACATTTATCCTGCCATAGCTGTAGCCGAATCTTTGTGTGAGATTGTACCAAGCACACGAATTTTGTACGTGGGAACTTCTAAAGGCATGGAGAGTACATTGGTGCCTAAAGAAGGCCTGGATTTTGAAGTCATAAGATCCTCAGGAATCAGAGGGAAATCTTTTTCGTCGGCTTTAAAGGGCGTTTGGGATGCAACTTTGGGAATAGGCGATGCCCGGCGAATTATTAAATCTTTTAGGCCTGATGTTGTGTTAGGCACAGGAGGGTATGTATCAGGGCCGGTTGTTTTGGCGGCTGACCTAATGCGGGTTCCATGTGCCATTCAAGAGCAAAATGCTGTTCCCGGAAAAACGAACTTGGTGCTTTCAAGAATGGTTGACCGAGTCTTTACTGCTTGGGAGTATTCATTTGAGTTTTTTCCAAAAAGAGCCGTTATGAGGGTTACCGGAAACCCGGTAAGAAGCAAACTTTTTGAAAGTACAAGATCCGAAGCAAAATCATATTTTGGATTAGGTGAGAAATTTACGCTACTTGTTTTGGGAGGCTCGAGGGGAGCCAGAACTCTGGTTGAAACTGCAGTCAAGATGGGGCTTTATGGTAACCTGGATATTCAAATGCTCTTAATAACAGGTCATGAATATTACAATGAAGCAGTTAGAATACTTGGCGCTGAAAAGCAAACAGGGATAGCCGGAGCCAAAACCGGAAATATTATCTTACGACCTTATGTTTACAACATGGAGATGGCGTATCAGGCGTGTGACGTGGTTCTGGGCAGGGCAGGAGGCATGACTCTTGCAGAAATCACAGCGTTGGGATTGCCGTCGATTATCGTACCTTCTCCAAATGTAGTAGGTAACCATCAGGAATATAATGCTCGTGCATTGGAAGAAGCAGGCGCTGCAGTGGTGATAAGAGAAGGGCCAGGGGTACCTGAAAGCATTCATGACAGTTTAAACCAAATCGTCAGTGATTCAGAACTTTATAAAAACATGGCAAACGCTTCAAGGCAAATAGGCAGGCCCAATGCTGCAAGGCATATTGCCAGAGAACTTATCACCCTTGCCAGACACAAGTAGCTTCATGTAATTCCGCCGTCTTCAAATTAATTGAGAGCAATTTTATACGGTAAAAGAAGGTGTAGAATGAAAAAAGTTCACTTTGTTGCAATAGGCGGGCAAGGGATGTCGGGTATCGCCCGTATTTTGCTGGACAGGGGCTTTGAAGTCTCAGGATCAGATGTAAAATCCAGCGTAATTACCCAACGGCTTAGCAAACTTGGAGCCAAAGTTTTTACCGGGCATCAAGCAAGCAACATTCTTGATCCGGACATAGTAGTTATCTCTTCAGCGATTTCTGAGGATAACCCTGAAGTGATTGAAGCCAGAAGGCGAGGGATACCCATTGTTCACCGCATGGACATGCTGCTTAGCGCAATTGAGGGCAAGAAAATGATAGGGGTAGCAGGTGCTCACGGTAAAACTACGACTTCTGCGATGATTGCGTGGATTTTGGAGAAGGCGGGAGAAGATCCTACGTATCTGATTGGCGGTGACATTGGAAAAAACGGAAACGCGAGATCGGGAAACGGGCCCTATGTTGTAGTAGAGACTGATGAAAGCGATGGCTCATTTCTTAAGTGTCACCCTGATGTAAGCGTTGTTACAAACATAGACAATGATCATTTGGAGTTTTGGGGTTGTTTAGAGTCATTGGAGAATGCTTTTTATTCATATCTTGGGCAGACCAAACCCGGGGGCTTAAGAATCGTATGTTCTGATGATGAGTTGTTGCGAAAGTGGGCGGCCCGTAACCAAGATGTGGTTTCATATGGAGTCAGAAGTGAAGGTACGTGGCAGGTTACCGGCATAGTTGAAAAAGGATGGCGCACTACAGGTATGGTCTGTAAGCGTGGCAAGAGCGTGGCTTCATTAGAAATCGGATTGCCGGGAGTATATAACTTGCAGAATGCTTTAGGAGCTGTGGTCACTGCTGTCAGCGTAGGGCTTGATCCTCAGGTTGCATGCGACAGGCTGGGATCTTTTCCCGGGGTTAAACGTAGGCTTGAGCGTATTGGGGAATTTGGGGGAGTGTTAGTGCTAGATGACTTTGCTCACCACCCCAGCGAAATTTCAGTTGCATTGGAAGCTATAAGGAGCAGATTGCCTGGCTCAAAGATAATAGTGCTGTTTCAGCCTCACCGGTATTCACGTACCAGGCTTCTGCAAGATGAGTTTGGCCATGCATTTGCAAAAGCAGATATAGTGATTGTCACAGGAATTTACAGTGGGCCCGGCGAGATACAAGATCAAGAAGTTAATCCTGAGTTTATCAGCAAATCAATAAGAAACGTCGGACATACAAGTGTCTACGAAGTTAACGATGTTGGCGAAGCATCGAAACTGGCTGCTGATATTTGTCGTAGGGATGATGTGTTGGTAACAATGGGAGCAGGGGACATATGGAAAGCACATGACATTCTTTTCGAGCTACTGGCGATTTGAGTAACCAGTTACCAGACAGTTTCGTACAATGAATAGAATATCAGGTTGCTGTTGCCGGGAGTGTGATAGAGCTAATGTCAAGATTTGTTATTGTAGGCCGGAAGAAACTCTATGGAGAAATCGGAGTTAGCGGTGCGAAGAATGCAGTGCTTCCTATCATGGCTGCTTCGGTAATGGCCGATTCCCCGAGTATTTTGCATAATGTTCCGGATCTTGTGGATGTAAGGGTAATGGCAGAGCTCCTACGCGGCCTGGGTGTTAAAGTTGAAACCTTTGATGAGTCAGAACGTCAAACATTATACATTGATCCAACAACCATGGACAGTTACGTAGTTGACGAAACCCTAATGAGGCAAGTAAGGTCTTCGATCTTTCTTATGGGGCCTATATTGTCTAAAGAGGGCAAAGTACGGGTGTCGTATCCTGGAGGGTGTGATATTGGCCAGAGGCCCATAGATCAGCACTTGAAAGGTCTAAGATCCCTGGGCGCATCTTTTCATGAAGCTCATGGCCACATAACAGCCGAAGCATCTCAATTGCAGGGGATTGACATTCACCTTGATATCCCATCTGTTGGAGCAACTGAGAATATTATGATGTGCGCTACCATGGCCGACGGAATTACTGTAATTCGAAACGCTGCTAAAGAACCGGAAATTGTTGATTTACAGGGGTTCTTAAATGCTATGGGGGCCAGAATACGAGGTGCCGGTACCGATGTAATAAGAATTGAGGGGGTCGGGATCCTAAAGGGTTGTGAATACTGTGTGATGCCTGACAGGATTGAGGTTGGCACTCTTATGGTAGCTGCGGCTATAACTGCAGGCGAGATTTACCTTAAGAATGTTATTGCAGAACACGTTCAGGCTGTCATATCTAAGCTTAGGGAAGTAGGAACCATTGTATCCGTTCTAAACAAAGGTATCTTGGTTAGAGGTTCTCAGAAACTTAAGCCGACAGATCTTAAGACGTTGCCATATCCTGGGTTTCCTACTGATATGCAGCCTCAGATGATGGCTTTGCTTTCTATTGGAGAAGGAACATCTGTTATAAGTGAGACCATTTTTGAGTCAAGATTTAAGCAGGCTGAAGAGTTGGGAAGAATGGGAGCAAGGATACGTACAGAAGGCAGAACTGCTATAATAAAGGGAGTACCCAGGCTATCCGGAGCTTTGGTTGAGTCTACTGATTTAAGATCCGGTGCTTCCCTGGTTTTGGCAGGGTTGTCTGCTGAAGGCAAGACAATTGTATCCGGAATTCACAATGTCGACCGAGGATATGAGCGTCTTGAAAGCAAGCTGGCGGCATTGGGAGCTGACATAATTAGACAAGGTTGAGGTTTTTGACTCGTATGAAGCGAGGAAAGAAAAGCACATCGAGAAGAAGAACAGCAAATACACCTGACGCTTCGGAAAGCGACAGAGTTGAGAGAGCAAGCCAGGGGTCTCCCTGGGTTTTGGTAGTTGTGTTTTTCTTTCTGACAGGTATATTCCTTTTTCTAAGATCTCCTTACTTTTCTGTTAAGCATTATGTGATTAATGGTGCGGACAGAGTTTCTCACGAGGAGATTATTGCCAGGAGTACCCAGCGTTCAGATAATATTTTTGACTTGGATTTGGACAAGATCCAAAAAGCCATAGAATCGTCGCCATGGATCAAGGAAGTGGGTTGTACTGTGAAAATACCTAACACACTCGTTATCGATGTGGTGGAACGAAAGCCCATTGCTTTTGCGCCGATTGGCGGTAAAATGTGGCTTATTGATGGACAAGGCCGCGTACTTCAAGAAGACGATGGGGTGTGTGAGAATTTGATTGCTTTTACCGGAATCGAAGGCATAGTTGCACCGGGGCAATTTCTGGATCTACGATACGATTGGGGCCTTAAAGTAATATCAGAACTAGGTTCGTTGGCACAAGAAAAAGTAATCGAAGTTAATGTTCAAAGCGCAGAATGTATGTTAATTTTTAATGATGGATGCAAGGTTTTTTTGGGTGAGGAAGAACCTGGTTCAGAAGCCAAGGTAGAGTTGCTGGAATCATTAATCAGCGAGCTCGATGAGGAAGGAAAAATTGCTGAATACATTGATTTGCGCTTCGACAGGCATGCAGTTAAACTGAAATAATAAGAAACGGAGGTGGAAACACTGTGAGCCGTCGTGGTTCTCAGATAGCACTCACTATTATATTTGTGTTATTTGGCTTTATGCTAGCCACTCAATTACGAGTGCGGCCACCTATGCCTGCAAATGTTCATTATCAGCGAGCAGAGGAATTGTCCATGTTACTGGATGCTACAGAAGAAGAAAGAGACCGTTTGAAAGATGAAGTGAAGGTTTTGCGAGATCGTGTGGCAGAAGCGATGGTGGCAAGTGAGAGTCAGGTCAAAGTGTTACAGGAAGAACTTCTCAAAGCCAGGGTATTGGCTGGGCTTGTTGAAGTCAAAGGCCCAGGAGTCACAGTCGAGATGAGCGATGCTCAGAAGGAGGCTGCTGCAGGCCAGGATCCCAATCTTTATATTATCCATGATGATGATGTACTGGCCGTGGTTAATGAGCTTTTCGCAGCGGGAGCAGAAGGAATGTCCATTAATGGACAGCGGGTTGTAGCAACTACAGAAATTCGTTGCGCAGGCGCTGTACTCATGATTAATGGAGTAAGGCTTGCCCCGCCCCTTAAGATCCAGGCGATTGGAGATCCTGAAGTGTTGCAAAACGCTCTCAAAATGCGTGGAGGAGTTGTGGACAACCTTACTTTTTGGGGTATAGATGTAAAGATTAAGGCAGAGCAGGAAATTGTGTTGCCTGCCTACAGTGGTTCACTTAAGTTTCGATTTGCAAATCCAGTTCAAAAAGAGGGATCGTAATGTGGTATCTTTTTGCAGCCTTGCTTCTCGGAATTGTCATTGGGCTTAACATCCCATGGAAGATTCCGGAGATTCTTGCACGTTACCTGGCAGTGAGTCTTTTGGCAGGCGTTGACACTTCTCTTGGAGGATTACGAGCAAGTCTTGAGGGCGATTTCGATATTGTTATATTTGTAACCGGTTTTCTTGGCAATACGGTTCTTGCTGCTCTTTTCGTCTACATGGGAGACATTTTAGGTATTGAACTATATCTCGCTGCAGTTGTAGCGCTTGGAGTGAGAATCTTTAACAATTTGGGCGTAATACGACGACTATACTTGAGGGAATGGACAGGCGAGGAAACTGAGGATAAAGCCACAACTCAGGCCAAAAGTGAAGGTTAATTGCAGGGTAGTGTTGAAAATATAGCTGACTAGGAGAGGGGAGTTGTGTGGCCATGTTCGAAGAGGAACCCAGATATGCTAACTTAAAAGTAATTGGTGTAGGCGGAGGTGGCACAAACGCTGTCAATCGGATGATTGAGGCCGATATTCAGGGAGTAGAGTTTATTTGCATTAATACTGATGCCCAGGCACTGAATTTGTCAATGGCCCCTGCTAAACTTCAGATCGGGCAGGATCTTACAAGGGGCTTAGGTGCAGGCGCTAACCCAGAGGTAGGAGAGAAAGCCGCTGAGGAATCACGAGAAGACATTGTTGAGCATCTTAAGGGAGCTGACATGGTCTTTATTACTGCCGGTATGGGAGGCGGCACCGGAACAGGCGGAACTCCTATTGTTGCCCAGGCCGCAAAGGAGGTTGGAGCCCTGACTGTTGGGGTAGTGACCAAACCCTTCTCCTTTGAAGGCCGGCGAAGAATGGCTGTAGCGCTAGAGGGTATTGAGAAATTGCGTGACAATGTAGACACGCTAATAGTTATTCCCAATGACAGGCTGTTACAGGTTGTGGCTAAAGATTCCTCGATTTTAGATGCTTTTAAGGTTGCTGATGATGTACTTCGCCATGGAGTTCAAGGCATTTCCGATTTGGTTTGTGTTCCCGGCCTGATCAACTTGGATTTTGCTGATGTCCGGACCATTATGATGGACACCGGGTCTGCTTTGATGGGTATTGGTATAGCCCATGGTGAAAACAAAGCAAAAGAAGCCGCTATGCAGGCGATTGCCAGTCCGTTGCTTGAAGCGACTATAGATGGGGCAAAGGGTGTCTTGATGAATGTTACCGGAGGGCCTGATCTTGGGATCTTTGAAGTTAATGAAGCTGCTGAAATTGTAATGCAATCTGCAGATTCTGACGCAAATATCATTTTCGGTGCCGTGATTAACGAGGAGTTTGAAGATACCATACAAATAACCGTAATCGCCACAGGTTTCGATAACAGCTCAGCTAAGCGGTTAGTTCAGCCTAAACAACCATTTGTCAAGATTGAGAGCAAGGATTTACTGGAGGTCCCAACTTTTTTGCGAAGATCAAAACGTGATGAAAAACCTCGGTAAAAACGCTATTTGCCGAAAACACATAGTTACATAGTTCGCGTCTGAAACCCTGTATGATCTTAATTGGGCATAAAAGTGGACAGACATGAATATCCATGTCCATACGGGGTGATCACGTACGTGAAGAGTTATATCTATTTGGACGTACTGTTTTTTGTAAACCTCATAGTAAACTATGTAATGCTCTTGGCTGCAGGGAAAATGGTAGGCAAGTCGTTCGAGCTTAAGAGGGCGGTTATCGCTTCTTGTTTGGGCGGTTTGTATTCAGTTTGCTCATTGATAGTTCCTTTTCAATGCTTCTTCGGTTTTCCGGCAAGAGTTCTTTTCGGACTTCTCATGGTCGCCCTTTCATACCCTGAAGTTTGTGGTATATCATTTCTTGGCCTTGCAGGTTCGTTCTACCTATGTTCCGCTGTAGTTGCGGGTACAGCAATGGCCCTGTATGTTTGGGGCAACCCAAGTATCATACACTCTAATTTCGTGCAGGGATATTACGGCGTCCAATGGTGGACTCTGGCCCTTTCGCTGTTAATAGTGTCTTCGTCAGGCTTCTTGTGGAGAACTTTAAATTTTCCTACCATTCGGCACCTACCGCTAATGCAAATAGAGATAACTGTAAACGATCATTGCGTTTCGCTGATCGGCCTGGTCGATACCGGCAATGATTTGAGAGATCCGGTTTCCGGGCTTCCGGTGATAGTAGTCGACTGGGATTGCCTGAAAGGCATGATGCCTGATGAAGTATCCTGTTTCTTCCTGTCTACTTGGAGTTTGGTTACAGCGAAGCTTACAGAATTGGCAATTGGCCGGAAATTAAGGTTGATTCCCTATGAAAGTGTATCCGGCAACAGAGGTGTTCTGCCAGGCTTCAAGCCTGATGCACTGTTTGTGGTTGGGAAGCACGGAAAACTCAGAAAACACGCCGTAGTAGGAGTCTCTGAGAAGCCGCTGAGTTCCGAAGGACTATATCAGGCTTTGCTACATCCCGAACTTGTGAATTTATAAATCGTTATTCGAGTTTGCGCGCAGGGAGGTGTTTTGTTTTGATATCATGGAACGAATTGAGATTAATGCTCTCTGTAAAATGGGCTCGCCTGGTTGCGAGGCTGGGCCTTCACAGCAGGATAGATTACATTGGAGGGGCAGAAGCGCTGCCTCCGCCTTTGTCGCAAGAAGAAGAGAGTACCTTGCTATCACGGCTTACAGATGGAAGTTCAGATGTCAGATCCACCTTAATTGAAAGGAACTTAAGGCTTGTTGTTTACATTGCGAAAAAATTCGAAAACACCGGAATTCCAATTGACGATTTGGTTTCTATCGGTTCAATAGGCCTCATTAAGGCAGTGTCTACATTCGATGTATCAAAAAATATAAGACTGGCTACCTATGCTTCAAAATGTATTGAAAACGAAATTTTGATGTATCTGCGCAGGACTATGAAAACCAAGTTTGAAATTTCTTTTGATGAACCTTTGAATGTTGATGGCGAAGGAAACGAACTTTGCCTTTCAGATGTGAAAGGCACCCCTCCGGATCTCATTTACTACGATCTTGAGAAGGAAGATGACAAGCAGATGCTCAGATTAGTGCTAAGCAGGCTCCCCTGGAGAGAACGAACTATTGTTGATCTGCGATATGGTTTAAAGGACGGAGTTGAACGCACCCAAAAACAGGTTGCAGATATGCTGGGCATTTCACAATCCTACATTTCCCGGCTAGAGAAGAAAATCATGCAGAGATTGCAGAAAGACATAGTTAGCCTTCAGTAAGGTTGTATAACAAACACAAAGCCAATTTGTATAACCCCTGGTAATTGCGGCAATACTTTTTATGAGAGACTTCAGCAAAAACTGGCAAACCGACCGGGGGGGAATATTGGCTTTGTACAAAGTCGAGATCTGTGGAGTTAATACCAGTCAACTACCGGTGCTATCATCCTCTAAAATGCGCGAGCTCTTTATTTCCAAGCAAAATGGCGATCCAACCGCCAGAGAAAAATTGGTAAACGGAAACTTAAGATTGGTTCTTAGTGTAATTCAGCGGTTTTCCAACCGGGGTGAATACGTTGACGATCTTTTCCAGGTAGGATGCATTGGCCTCATTAAAGCCATTGACAATTTCGATCTTAGCCAAAATGTAAAATTTTCCACTTATGCCGTTCCTATGATAATCGGTGAGATAAAGCGGTATCTTAGGGACAACAACCCTATCCGTGTGTCGAGATCGCTTAGGGATACTGCTTACCGTGCACTTCAAACACGTGATTCCCTGATCGCAAGATTTGGCAGAGAGCCTTCTATGAGTGAAATCTCACAACACCTAGAGACTCCGGAGGACGAAATTGTGTATGCACTTGATGCCATACAAGAGCCGATTAGCCTGTTTGAACCCGTCTACCATGACGGGGGTGATCCAATATACGTCATGGACCAGGTAAAGGACGAAAAGGGAGAAGACTCAGCATGGCTTCAGGAAATATCTATCAATGAGTCTATTCAGAAATTATCCCAGCGAGAACAGGCAATAATAAGAATGAGATTTTTTGAGGGAAAAACACAAATGGAGGTTGCTCAGGAAATAGGAATTTCTCAGGCTCAAGTTTCAAGGCTTGAAAAAGCGGCGCTGATACAAATGAGACAGGATATGACTCAGTAAGATAGGAGGTGTGCAATTATGGGAGGTAAGATTAGAAAGGGGTTTGCTGAGGCAGTATTACTTGCAGTAGTTGCCGGTGTGATTCTAGGTGCAGGGTGGGTTATGGCAAGGGCTTACGATACCCAAAAAGCCTATACTCCCACGAACTTGATTAGGCTGCACATAATAGGAAATTCTGATTCTTTGGAAGATCAGGAAGTAAAACTTAGAGTCAGGGATTCAATAATCAATACTTTCGGCAAGAATCTGTTGTACGTAACAGATGCAAAACAGGCCGAAAGGATCATTACAGAGCTTTTGCCCGAAATTGAAAATGCCGCCCGAAAGTGCCTTGCTAAATCAGGAATTGAATACAATGCTCAAGCCAAATTGGAAACTGTGTTTTTCCCTGATAAATACTATGAAACTTCCTCGGGCCAAACCGTTTTTCTTCCTGAAGGCGCATACAAATCACTACAGGTGGTTCTTGGAGCAGGTAAGGGGCAAAACTGGTGGTGTGTCATGTATCCCCCTATGTGCTACATTGATATTGTAAGAGGGACTGAATTTGACCAGGTGGAGATTTACAAAACCCTTACCGAAACTGCGGTTGGCGCTGATCACTATGTTTTTGTGGATGAAGATTCCTTAAGGGAAATTCCGGTCGAATTTCGATTCTTGCTGTTAGACGTGCTTCAGAAGAGCAAGGATATTATCTCTTCCTTTTTTGCCTCAAAGCAATTCACTTCTGAGAATAGGCCGGGAAAGTAGAGTATTTATACTACTAATGATCCATTACACCATATACTGTTAAGGGGTGTTTATGTGATCCGGGCCTCTGATCTTTCTATGCGAGAAGTAATAAATACAGCCGATGGGCGGCGTTTAGGCAATATTGTAGATATTGAACTGGATCTTACTACCGGGAAAATAGTTGCAGTGATAGTGCCCGGGCAACCCAAGGCTTTCGGACTTTTTGGCCATGGCGATGATTATATTATTCCATGGGATAGCATTAAGAAAATTGGTGAAGATGTTATCCTTGTAGAACTCTCCGACCGTTATCTCCGGCGGTCAACTCCCTGAGTTTCGCCTGCTTATCATGCTTGACTTGAGCCTTTATGTACAATACGCTTTAAAGTAATATGGCAAAGCGAAGGAGAACCAAAAAAAAGAAAATAAATAAGCAGATTCAAAATGCCGGCATTGCGGTTTTTGTATTGCTGCTTGCCCTTGTTTTGCTTTGGCCGTATTTGAGATCTGCGTTTTTGACGGCATTTGTACCCATAGGCCGAGGAACCCCTGGGATGCTTGACGAATGTATTTCCGGACAAGCTATTTATGCCAATGGCCAGACAGTACTTGTTGCTCCGGCATCCGGTTCAATTAGGTTTAATGTCAAAAACGGTGATTCAGTTAGAGTAGGTGACGTGGTAGCGGAAATTGGAGACAAAGATGCTTTGAGTTCTCTAAGCGAGAATCTCGTTTTGGCTCAAGAAGCCCTTCGGGCATATGATGATCAAACGTCAAACAAGTTTGCTAATCTTACGGAAAGTATACAAGAGCGTTATGAAAATGCAGTATCAGCGTTGTACGGTATGCAAATAGCATATGCCTCAGGCAACACATCTAATCTGATTGCAACAGAAGATGAATTTTGTGAAGAATTAGAGGCGCTTTCCAGTAACCGGGCCCAATTAATGGGCCTTGAAGACCGGCGCGCTCAATTGGCTCATCAAATAGAAGTAATAAAGCAAGTTGCTTCTTCATCTTCTGTAAAAGTTCTGGCTCCTGTCTCCGGCGTTTTCTATTCTGAAATAGTTTCCCTGGATTCGAAACTGTCTATGGCCAGTTTGGCAGAAAAAGACGGGTCGGAATTATCTGTGCTTGCTCAAGAATTGGAGGATGCAGTAGAGTATCATGTTGAAGATGGGCAGAACGTGAGTCACGGAGACATGATTGGCAGGATTGTATCCGGTGAAAACGTCAAGTTTTTTATGACTGTCAAGACAGAATATCGCCCTGACATCAAAGTGGGAAGCAAGGCATCGGTAGAATCAGAGGGGCCTGCCTCACTTAGCACTACTATAAAAGAAGTAACAGACGGCAAACCTCCCGGCTATTCGATAATATCCGGAGAGATTGAATATATCCCTCCTGATAAGTTTGTGAGAACTTCACATATTTCTCTGATTACCCGTAGAGAGCAAGGAATCATTGTGCCCTTAAAGAGCCTTGTCGAAAAGGATGGGGAAACAGGCGTTTTGGTGGTTCATAAGACCTATGCTGTTTTTCAGCCTGTTGACATAAAAATGATTAAAGGCGAACAAGCAGCGGTAGAGGGCGTCAGTGAAACAAGTGAAATAGTACTTAACGGAATCAAGTTTTTTGAAGGAAGGAGAGTTAGGTGATTAAGGCCAATCTGGAACGGGTTGCAGAAAACATCAAAAGAGCATGTGAAAAATCAGGGCGCGATCCTGGATCAGTGCAGATCTTGGCTGTTTCGAAAAGGTTTTCCAATGAAACCATCAGTCAAGCCAGATCTTTGGGTATTTCTTACTTTGGTGAAAATCGTGTTCAAGAGGCGAGGAGGAAGAAGCCTACAGGTATCTTTCAGGGAACTAAACTGGCTCTTATTGGTCATCTTCAAACCAACAAAGCGTCAATGGCTGTGAGAATTTTCGATGAAGTTCAATCAGTAGATTCGTTAAAAGTGGCTCAATCCCTGTCTAAGTTCGCTGTCAAATACCGTGACGAGGCGCTGCCTGTTTATTTGCAGGTGAACATAGCAAAAGATAAGAATAAATACGGATGCTTACCTGAAGAAGCGCTGCCTCTTGCCGGCCACATTCTGGATTCAGACGGTATCAAACTGATAGGGCTTATGACAGTCGCTCCTATAGCCCATAACCCAAATGCTTCAAGGGAGCACTTTCGCAATCTGAAGATGCTTCGCGAACAACTGGTACACAGCGGCATCCCCGAAGACAATCTACGGGAACTTTCCATGGGGATGTCATCGGATTATCAAGTGGCTGTTGAGGAAGGAGCGACGGTAATCAGGCTGGGCACAGCACTATTTGGCCCTCGGAGCTATAAATAGCAGGATCTTGGCTCGCCTCTGTGGAAATTCTATCCTTGATATCATATTTATTGGAGGGGTATCTATGGGACAGGAAGAGACCAATCTAACTCCGTTGAGGGTTCCCAGGTTGACGCCTCTGGATATCCATAACAAAGAGTTTACAAAGTCTTTTCGTGGTTATAATGAAGATGAAGTAGATGAGTTCTTAGATCTCATAGTTGCTGAGTTTGAGGCATTCATACGGGAAAATGAAGAACTTCATGCAAGCATGTCAGGCCTTGAAGCCAGGATTGGGCATTACAAAGGGCTTGAAGAGACTTTGAAAAATGCTATTGTGCTTGCTCAGAAAGCAGCGGATCAAATCAAAGAGTCTGCTGCAAGAGAGGCAAAGGCCATAATAGAGGATGCTCATCGCCAGGCAGACAGAACAAGAAGTGAAGCAGAAGAGCTTCGCAGAAAAACCTATGAGGATCTTGAGACAGAGCGTCAAAAAGCAGTCAGGTTTAAAACAGAATTTCGTACATTGCTTCAATCCACATTGGAGATGCTTGACGACAATGTGGATAAAGTAACACGAATCTTAGGTGAAGAAAAAGAAACCGAACACAGCATTGATTAGCGATTGGAGATTGACACATGAAAGTGATAGGGATTGCCGGAGGGATGGGTCCTCAAGCAACATGTGATTTGTACATGAAAATAATTCAACATACCCCGGCGGAAAAGGATCAGGACCACTTGCGGGTAATAATTGATTCTAATCCAAAAATACCTGATAGAACGGCTTATATCCTCGGCAAAGGTGAAGACCCCAGGCCGTATCTTATTGAAACCGCCTGTAATGTCGAAAAGGCCGGGGCATCATTTATAGTTATTCCTTGTAATACAGCGCATTACTTTCACAAAGATGTTCAAGCTAAGGTTGGTATTCCTGTACTTCATATGATGAATGAAGTGGCCTTGCACCTAAAGGGAAAAATAAAAAAGGCAGGGATTTTGGCTACAAGCGGTACTTTGAAAATCGGGCTTTATTCAGAAGCGCTTTCGGCTGAAGGTATAGATACGATTGTACCCGGCGAAAAAAGCCAAGGCCAAGTGATGGAGTCTATATACTTGGTTAAATCCGGCAAGGTTGAACGTGCAAGAGAACTTATAATTGAGCAAGGCAAAGCGCTTTCAGCTCGTGGCGCTGACGTAGTTATCGCAGGGTGCACTGAGATACCGCTCATATTGAAACAAGGCGACTTGGACATTGACGTAATAGATGCAACTGATGTGTTGGCCAGAGCATGTGTGAAATTTGCCCTTGAGAAGTAATAAACGTGGAGGTGTGGTAGTTGAAAGCCAGAGTATTTACCAACGGCAACTTCTGGGTTTCAGGCAGAGATTTAAGGCGAAGAGACAGTTTGGCTGCCCTAAACGGTAGAATTGTTTGTGTAGGAGATTACAATCAATGTCTTGATGCTCTTCCTATTGGTATCAAGCCTGAAGTAACAGATCTTAACGGAAAGACAGTTTTGCCTGGGTTTATCGACAGCCACCTCCACCTTTTGAGTTTTGGCCTAACATTGCGCGATGTATCTTTAGTTGATATTGGCTCTATTACTGAACTGAAATCAAAGGTTAAGGCAAGGGCAGATCAAGTTTCTGAAAATAGCTGGGTCATCGGCCGGGGCTGGGATCAGGATTTATTTTTCGAAAAACGATATCCTACACGAAAAGATCTTGATGAGGCTTCAGGTGGCAGGCCTGTGTATTTGACAAGAGTGTGTGGACATATCGCAGTTGTTTCATCAAAAGCTCTTGAGATTGCAGGTGTTAACCGGGATACTCCGGACCCGCCGGGGGGCAAAATTGATCGGGATTCCTATGGAGATCCCACCGGTATTCTTCGTGAAACTGCTCAGGGTTTAGTACGGCCTTACATTCCCGAAACAGATTATGAAACTATGGAAGACGCCCTCAAAAATGCCATGGAATATGTGCTTTCCAGAGGTATTACTTCGGTTCATATAAATGACGGGCAGTTAGGATTTCCGGGAACCATGGAACTTTATAAGAAGGTTCAGCAGCAAGGTTATTCCTTAAGGGTTTATTGGGACATTCCGGGTGATCTAATGACAGACCTGTTTGAGACCCCTCTGCGATCAGGAGACGGCGATGATTACTTCAGGATTGGAGCCGTGAAACTTTTTGCCGATGGCTCTCTTGGCGGAAGAACAGCTGCCTTGGAAGCACCATACTCAGACGATCCTAACAATCGCGGTATGTTAGTTTTGTCTCAAGATGATCTCAAACAACAGGTTTATCTGGCCCACGCCAATGGTATGCAGGTAGCCATACACGCAATAGGCGACAGAGCTGCCAAAGTAAGCCTCGAAGCAATAAACTCGGCTCAATCCAGGCTTCCCATTAGTGGGATAAGGCACAGGTTGGTTCATGTTCAAATATTGTCGCCCCTGCTTATCACTGAAATGAGACGGGTAAGAGTGGTTGCAGATGTTCAACCCAAGTTCATATCCAGTGACATGAGATGGGCGTTAGATAGAGTAGGAACGGCCAGAATGCGATCTTCGTATTCCTGGCGTACAATGCTAAGGGCAGGCGTACCCCTTGCCGGAGGGTCTGATTGCCCGGTTGAACCCCCGGATCCATTGTATGGCATCTACTGTGCCGTAACACGCAAAGATATGGAAGGGAATCCACCTATGGGATTTTTCCCAAATGAGAAACTTACACTTGATGAAGCTGTGAATCTGTTTACAGCCGGCGGTGCTTATGGATCATACGAGGAGAATAAGAAAGGAAGCCTTACTCCTGGGAAACTGTGTGATTTGGTAGTTTTGTCAGAAGACATTGCTTTCGTGAGCCCTGAAGACATTAAGGATTTAGAAGTGGTCCTTACCGTGGTCGGCGGAGAAATCGCTTACAGAAAGCCCTAATGCCCAGGCCCATCCCGTAGTAGATTGCGCTAATTATCAAAGAACAAAATCCGGTTCTTTTGACTGCAGAATAGAAAAATTCTTCAGGAAATATCTTTATGAGCCAATCTAGATTAGGGTCAAGCAGCCATAACTCGTTTGGGAATATTACAATATGAAAGTTAGTCCACCAGTCCGTGAAGTTCAAAGCAGGAGGTATGGTTAGCAGTAATATTAGTGCTATAAGTACAATTGCAGAGATTTTAAGTGATTTGCCCACTAGTAATTTGGCCCTGGGTACAAGCGCGGCAAACACAACTCCCAATACAATGAGGCCCAGGCAAATGCGTTTTGCCAGGAAACCTAATTGAAACAAGGCACGGACATCCTTTAAGTGTTCAATTTCATTCTGCCTGTATAGCGGCCTGAGAGTGTCGTTAATAGTCACATCCAGTTGAGGTGTGGAGTTTTTGCCTGTCAAATAACCCTGAAGCCTCATGCCAACCATTTTCAGTTCTTCCATAGGTATTCGAGCTGACTCAGGAATATCAAGTTCCTCCCATTTTGCAGTGTAGAAATCAAGGTCTAAAGCTGTAATTTGGACAGACAGTAGTATGTTGAAGCCTACAAGCCCAACTACGAGCATAGATACAACTGCAGCTCGGGCCCAAGGCCTGGACTTATGCCTGCTTGTATTTTTACCTTTGGGCATTTTCAAATCAGCCACCCCAATGTCTTCATGTCCGACGGACACCCGATAGGTTAGTTTTACATAGTATGCCAAGGAGGCATCAAAGCAAATTCCAAAAGGTTTTGCCCTATAGTTTATACCATATTAGGGCACTTGACAGATATGAGGGGAGGGCACGTCCTTGAAAACCAAGGGCTATATAAAACGTATATTTCCGGGCAACAACACTCCAGACGGATTCTTTTCTTACTATGACTACATGATGCCAAACAATGCCAACAGGGTTTTTGTGATAAAGGGAGGCCCAGGAGTTGGCAAGTCTACATTCATGTCTGCAATAGCATGGGACATGGTAGACAAAGGATATGACGTGGAAATCCACCATTGTTCATCAGACAACGGCTCAATAGACGGGGTGGTATTTCCTGAAATCGGTGTAGGAATACTGGATGGTACCTGGCCCCATGTAGTTGATCCTAAGGTTCCCGGCGCTGTTGATGAAATTATATGGCTCGGCGAATTTTGGGACGAAGAATCAGTACGCGCAAATAAGCAAGAGATTCTGAAGGCTCAAAAGGGTGCCGAGTCGGTTTTTAGGCGTGCTTACCGTTTCCTAAAAGCTGCCCAGATTATATATGAGGACTGGGAGTCAGTCTACATCGAAGCTATGGACTTTGGTAAAGCTAATATCATTGCCAAACAGATAATTGATGAAAACTTTGGGCATATTGAAGTAGCCCCGAAACCCGGATTTCAGCGAAAACTCTTTGCAAGTGCTATAACACCTGACGGCATGGTGAACTACCTAAACAGTATAGTGGCCCCGTGCAAGAAACGCTATGCAATATGTGGAAATCCAGGCACAGGCAAGTCTGTTTTGCTCCACAAGGTAGCGGTGGCTGCCCTTGAGCGGGGATTTTTTGTAGAGACATATTTCTGCCCGCTGCATCCGGAAAAAGTTGAGCATGTGGTTGTTCCTGGATTAGGCCTTGCGCTGACCAAATCAATCGAGCCACATACTTATGTTCCCGGCCAGAAAGACGTAATCGTAGAAATGAACAGTTGCCTTGGTGACAGTGTAATAGAGAAGCACTACCCGTATATCGTCAGGGCTCAGGATGAATTCCAACGGCTATTTGACTCAGGTATTTACTATATTGGCCAGGCAAAGCAGTATCATGATGCGTTGGAAAGGTGCTACGCGCCCAATATGGATTTTGCCGGTATAGAACAGCTCCGGAATAGAATCATTGAGAGGATCCTGGGTTATGCCAGGCAGGTTGAACAGGCTGGGGTTTAGATTACTGTTGGGCCATTGTGTTTTGTATCCAGGTTTCGCTCTGAGGATACACTAGCTACAGTTCACACAATCTGATTGAGGTATCAAAAGTGGAGTTTGAACACGGCCATCAGGATGAAATTAAGCCGGAACACAGGCTAAGAAACCTTGAAGAAACAGTCAGGCGCATTTCAGATTCCCTGGAACGGTCCAAAATAGCCGAGTATGTAGACCTTTTGAACCATCCCAGGCGTCTTATATACCTTAACTTGATAGGAGGGCTTTCCAGAGGGGTAGGGCTCGCTATTGGCTTTACAGTGCTGGGTGCGTTGCTTATATATGTTCTCACCAGGAGTTTTATATTGAATCTTCCGCTTGTAGGCAACTTTCTTGGAGAGTTGGTATGGATAATTCAGGAGTATCTGAGAGCAAAGCCCTAGAATGTGATGGCCACAGGGCCGGGAATGTTATCAAATGAGTCAAAACCATGAACAGGGTGAGCAAAGTGAACAGAGGCAATAGAGATACAGATGAAATCAATCCCGATTTTGATCTTGATTTTGATGTCAGAGAGTTTGAAAACAAGTTGCATTCTGAATTGAGGCGCCTGAAAAGCGGGTTTGAAGGGCTCAAAGAGAAATCGTTTTCAATGAGCCAGCAGGAATCCCTTGGGATAGAGTCAGCTTACGATCAGCACCCTGCGGACATTGGCACTGAGACTTTTGAGAGGGGCAAAGATCTGGGCCTAAAGGACGGGCTTGAGATTGGGATGGCGAGAGTTAGGGGCGCTCTGGACCGAATCAGACAGGGGAAATACGGCTTCTGCCTTAGCTGTAAGGAACCTATTCCTATTGAAAGGCTCAGAGCCGCACCTGAAGTTGAACTGTGTGTTCCATGCCAGGAAGAACAAGAGGTTGTGCCACCAAGCAGAAGGCCTGTGGAAGAACAGGTTATCAAGCAGGATTTCCCCGGCGAAGGCCATGATGAAGAGCCTGGGGATGAGCCGCCTTTGGACTAACCGGCCTGTGGTTGTATGAGGAAGGCCGAAACACAAAGATACCGGAAAACACTGGAAAACACCGGGGACACTTGCCCCCGGTGTTTTATCTTTTGTATGCTGTAATAAGGTTAAGTTATAATCCCTTATAGGGTTTTGTGCAAATCCATAGCTGCCCTAGGCTAGTGAAAGTAGGCAGATACATTGATGTTTTGGATTCCGTTTCTGGGAGTTGTGGTTCTGGACCAGTTGAGTAAGTGGTATATTAGATCGAATTTTGCTCTCGGCCAGTCTCTGCCCATTATCGGTGAGTGGCTGCAGATTGTGTATAGAGAAAACGCAGGTGCCGCTTTTGGTATCCTGGCAGGCGCAAGATGGTTGTTTATTGTTACAAGCGCTATTAGTGTAGTGCTGGCCGTTTTGCTTCACCCGAAACTATATTCATTCGGGCGGCCTATGGTAATGGCGCTTGGGCTTGTTGCCGGAGGTGCTTTGGGAAACCTTATTGATAGGATACATCAAACCACAGTAACGGATTTTATATATCTAAAGTATTTTCCTGCAGTGTTTAACGTAGCCGATGCTGCAATAGTCATTGGAGCTTTCATGATTGGAATTATGTTGATTATTTTACTCCCAAAGGATGAGCCGGTGTTGTGAAAGACAGTAATAAATCTCGTTTGCAAATAAAGGAAACTGTAACACGTTTGGTCGTACGAAATGAAAACTCAAACGACAGGTTAGATGTTTTTGCTGCTGCACAACTTGAATCCGGTATTTCTCGATCACAAATCCAGGCCTTCATTAAGCAGGGAAGAGTTATGTTGAACGGCATGGTTGTGACTAAACCTTCGATTAGAGTGAAAACCAATGATGTTGTCGAGGTAGCAATTCCTCATCCGGAGAAATGGGATTTAGAAGCCGAGGATATTTCCTTAGACATAATATACGAAAACAATAATGTTCTTGTAGTAAATAAACCAAGGGGAATGGTGGTTCATCCGGCAGCAGGCCATAAACGAGGAACCTTAGTCAACGCAATATTAAGTTATTGTCCGGAAATCGCCGGAGTAGGGGACAACATGCGCCCGGGAATAGTTCACCGGTTAGACAAGGATACTACCGGCGTGCTGGTGGTTGCCAAAAACGAAACGACACTTAGGCAACTTCAAACTCAGATGAAGAACAGGAAGGCAAAACGGGAATATGTTGTTTTGTGTAAGGGCCGTATAGGGAAAGATCAAGGAATTGTTGATGCACCTATTGGCCGGCATCCTGTAGACCGCAAACGGATGGCTGTAATCACGACGGAGCCAGGTATTTCTCCTCGAACCAGAGCCAGAGAAGCAGTAACACAGTGGCAAGTGGTTACGAGGTTTGATTCTGCCTATACACTCATAATTGCCAGGCTGCTCACGGGTAGAACCCACCAGATTCGCGTTCATATGTCTTACATAGGCCATCCTGTAGCCGGAGATCGTGTGTATGGTAGAACAGGAAGAAAACTAAAACTTTCAGGCCAGGCGCTTCATGCATTTAGGCTTGGATTGTTTCTAGGCGAGAATTACGATGAGTACCAGGAATTTACAGCGCCGTTACCTGCAGATTTTGCTCAGGTACTGCTTAGTCTAAAAAACAAACATAGGGAGGAGCTTCCTTCATGGTTAATGATCTAGATCGAAAACATATGGCAGAAAGGGTAGCAAAGATATTGATAGATATAGAGGCGGTAGGAGCCAGGCCTGATGAGCCCTTTACATTGACTTCCGGAACCAAGAGCCCGGTGTACATAGACTGCCGCAGATTGATTTCGTTTGTGCCTGAGAGGGAGGAGGCTGTACGGTTTTTGCAGCAGCTGGTTCAAGATTCGGTAGATGGCCCAATAGGCGCAATTGCAGGTGGCGAGACTGCAGGGATTCCGTACGCTGCTTTTCTTAGCTGGCAGATGGGGCTTCCCATGCTTTATGTACGAAAAAAACCCAAAGGGTTTGGGAAAAACGCCATGGTCGAAGGCGATGTTATTGATGGGTCACGTGTGGTTCTTATTGAAGACCTGATTTTTGACGGTGGGAGCAAAGTGAATTTCATTGAAGGCCTCAGGAAGGCTGGGTTGGCAGTAAACCACGTGTTTACCATTGCTTCTTATGCACTTTATGACGAGTACGAGAAAACCCTTGGTTCAATTGATGCAAAGGTGTCATGGCTTACTGACTGGCCTACAATTGTTGATGTGGCAGAAGACACAGGGTATTTTAGCAAAGACGAAGCCGCCAAAGTAAGAGATTTCCTGGCAGATCCACACAGATGGTCCAGGGCACGGGGTGGAAAATAATAAGGTCTTGGGTAAGCAGCCAATGAATTCTGTCCAGTGAATTCTCTAGTGAACTTAACTGAGGATTAGTTTTGATTATTGCAATAAACCCGAAACGCGAAATCCCAATGAATTGGCTATGAGAACTGGATATAAGAAAGATGGAAGGCTTTGTAAAACAGCAGTCCCGCTGAAAGTTGTATGAATTTCAAGCAGCTGTATAGAAAAACTACAGCTTTTGGGAAAGTTGCTCAATTTCCATACAGGTTTCTAAAAAGCTGTATAGATTCTGTACAGGTTCCGCCAGGAGTTGTATGAATTTCAAGCAGCTGTATGGATTTTATACAGGCCCCTCCGTTATTGGATGTTTGGGAACTTGGTTCGAGCAAAGGAACCTTTTGCTCCTGTTTGGAGTCTAAAAGGCTAGTTCGGAGGTGGTTACTAGTGAAAAAACGGTCAATGCTGTACCTATCGATATGCGTTATGGCCTTGGCGCTTATAGTATCAGGTTGTACACCGGCCCAAGAGAAAGAACCTATAGCCATGGAGCCGTCAATTGAAGAGGAGCTCCAGCAAGTCCATCCAGATGAAGATGTGAACTATACATTCAACACGCGATTTTCTCTGAATAATGCATTGGATAGGGTAGGCCAGCTCAAGAAAATGTCTATGCCCCAAGGCGAGCAATCAATGGCTTTTACCAATTCCGTAGGTGCTATTGAAGGTACTTTGATGAAACAGGATTATGAAATAAAGAAACTTGATTTTGAACTTGCCAAGGTACTTTTCAGAGACGGTGAAATAACTCAAGAACAGTTAGACCAAAAAGAAGCTGCTTATAATGAAACTCTAAACGCTTTCAAGGCCTTCTGGGACTCGTTCGGGATTTCAGATTGACCATGAAACCGTAAATATGGAGCAATTGTAACTTTACTTTAGATCAAATGGGCCGGAATCGCCGGGAACAAGCATCGTAATCCAGGGGTTCCGGCTCAATAATTTTATAGATCCTAGTTTACATAATGTATATTATAGGACGTTATAGGGTAAACAACGAGGCGTATCAGCCTCAGTCTACCGAGATTATTATCCCATGCACGAAAGTTGTCATCGATTATCTTATTTGGATATTAGGCATATGAGTTTGTTTCTCGATGATTCTTAGATGATGTTCTATAGATAATATAGATTCTAATCTCATCTTGTTTTTGACGGTTCTAACCTTCCTGGATTCAATCATTGTAGTTTTGTGTATCTTGTTGGTTTTGACTGTTATTTTGCTTGTCATGCGGTTTTATTATGGTTCTATTATAATGTTGGCCCTCGTGGCCGTGCGCATAATTCTTGCCGGCCTATTTTCCGGTACAATCGTACAACCATGAATGATGGATTTTGGCCCTGCCTTTGGACATGCTCATTTGGCTTCAAATGGCCGCAAAATGCCTTGAAGAACGCCCAAAAGCGGTCAAAAACTAGTTTTGTGACCGGTTTGAGCCGAAATTAGCCTCTGGGGATGTGTATGCCCTACTTTAGGGGTTTTATGGGGGATTACACCTACGGATAAATAAAACGGCTTTAAAATGCGTTTAAAACGCTCGTTTTTTAAGAGGAACGATTGTATTTTATGAATATCGCTTGGAACCGTGTTTCCGTCCAAAACGAATGTATTTCTTATATGTTTGTTCCCGGATAAGCAGAATTTCGACCGGTTTACTGAGATTTATGACAGGTTTCACATAATTGAGCCATTCGATACATACATGTTATTCGTAAACCATGCGGTAGATTGCCGGATCAAAATTAATTTCGTTACAATCATAGAAGGAATTTACGAATCTAGAGAGAATTACAATGGTAGTAGATCCTCATCATTGATGAGGCGCAGGGAAAACATGGAATACTACCACGGAATTGGGCAATCAATTTGAACTGATTTGATTATCGGTTATCGTTTTCGGAGGTGATGCGGGTAAATAACCGGAAACGCCCTACTACCCTATAGACACCCTATAAACACCTTATTTGATATTCTATCATTCGGAGCTTGCTCATAAATAACCAGTCTGCAATAACGAGCAAATATCCTGCAATTTACTTCGGCATTTTCAACTGATGCATGCCCCAAACACTTTTCCAGAGAGGGCGACCCTGTGTTGTATTGATTTCCCGGTGTACTGATTTTCCAAATCATAGGAGGTGTTCTCCAAGTTGAGAAAAAGACTGGTAATGGTCCTTACGGCATTGTTTCTTACCATGAGTCTTTTGGCCGGCTGTGGTCCTAAAGCTCCCGAAGAACCGGAAGGGCCTACAGTAGTTAAGGGAGGATTTTTCGAGGATTACATGACAGGCGATCCAAAGGGCCTCGACGTACAGGAAAGCACTATGTTGGTCAACTATGAACTGGCACGGCTCATGTTTAGCACGTTGGTTAGGTACAAAGGCGCCACAACTGAACTTGAGCCTGAACTTTTGGCTGAAATGCCTGAAGTGTCTCCAGATGGTTTAACCTATACCTTTGAACTTAAGCAAGGCGTAATCTTTCATGATGGTGAAACTGAGCTTAAGTCAGATGATGTAAAATTCACTATTGAACGTATGCTTTCCCCAGAAGGAAAAGGGCTTTCTGCATGGCTATTCGATCCTATAAAAGGTGCCCAGGATATAATAGACGGCAAAAGTACTTCTCTTGAAGGATTTAAGAAAATAGATGATTACAAATTCGAAATCACACTAGAGGAGCCTTATGCCCCGTTCTTGCAGAATCTTGCGGTGCCGTCGGCTTCTGTTTACTCTGAAAGCATCGTGACCGCTGCAGGCGAAGATTTTGGGATTAACCCAATGGGCACAGGCCCCTTTAAATTAAAGAAGTATACTCCTCAGGACGAAATTGTATTGGAGAAGCATACAGAATATTTTGAAGAAGGCCTCCCCTATCTTGATGGCGTAAGGTACAGGATTTTGGCTTCGACTACCGCGATTATGGAGTTTGAGAACGAGACCCTTGACATAGTTGCAGTCGGTGTTGAAGATCACAACCGGTTTGTAGAATCCGACCTTTACACATTGCTTGAAGCTAACCCCCTCAACACATATTACTTTCTTATAAACCAGTCTAATGAAGATTGGGCTGACTTAAGGGTTCGTAAAGCTTTGGCGCTTAGCTTTAATAAGGAGGAGTTTGTTGAGTCGTTTTATCCCGGCGGCCGGGCTGAGGTGGCTACATCCTTTGTTACCCCTGGAATACCCGGGGCGTTTGAAAAAGGTGAAGGGCCTGCATATGATTACGATTTGGAAGCGGCCAAGGCTCTTATCGAAGAAGTGGTAACAGAAACCGGCAAACCTGTCGTTGTTGAGGCCTGGCAGCGGGGCGGCGGAGATACTATTAGCGATGCTAACCTTGCATTCCAGGCCATGGCTAAGGAAGCCGGTATTGATCTTAAGATAATTCCGGTTGAAGCAGGTGTTTTCAATTCGTCAAGACGGCAGGGTGATATTCCGGCAAACTATGGCAACTGGTGGGCAGACATACCTGACGCAGACAACTACATCGGCACTTTCTTTGCACGTGGCAACCAAATGTCATCAGGATATAACAATCCGGAAATTCAAGACAAAATCGAACAAGCCAAAATAGAAGTTGACCCTGATAAGCGTGCTGAGCTTTATCAGGAAATTGAGACTGTGCTGATTGGAGATGAAGTAGCTGTAATTCCCCTGTTCCATACCAAACAGTTTCGGTTTGTACATCCAAATGTTAAGGGTGTTATTATGCACCCCACGGGAATTGTGATGATTAGCACAGCTTACAAGGAAGTACCGGAATAATTAAGTATAGACAGTCAAAGCGAAGGTGCGCCGCAAAGCGCACCTTCCCGCTACACGGGGTGATATTATATGGTCAACTACATTGTTCGCCGACTCCTTATTGCCATTCCAGTCTTAATCGGGATAACACTTATTACATTTATTTTGCTCAACGTTGTTCCTGGCGATCCCGTGGAAATCATGCTGAAACGGTCAGATGACGCTACCATTGAAAAAGTCCGCGAGCAGCTCGGATTAAACGATCCGTTAGCCGTTCAATACGGAAGGTTTGTGCGCAATGCTTGTAAGGGCGATCTTGGCAAATCGTTTATTACCGGATTACCGGTATCCGGTATGATCAAAACTGCGTTTCCAAACACCATAAGGCTTGCGCTCACTGCGTTTGTGGTTGCAAGTATCATAGGGCTCATAGTTGGGATTGTATCGGCGGTCAAACAATATTCATTCCTGGATCACTTTCTTATGATTGGCGCGCTCTTAGGCATTAGCGCCCCTGCTTTTTGGGTAGCTACCATTGCCCAACTGATATTTGGGCTTAAACTAAAGCTCTTGCCTATTTCAGGGTATTCAAGCCCTAAAGATATGATTTTGCCTGCCTTGGTACTGGGAACCAGATATGCCGCTTCAATAGCAAGATATACCCGAACTACTTTGCTTGATGTCATAAGGCAAGATTACATTCGCACAGCCAGGGCAAAAGGCTTGGCAGAGAAAACAGTGGTATTTGGCCATGCCCTGAAGAATGCCTTGATACCGGTTGTAACTATTATGGGAATGCAGATAGGTGGGCTCTTAACCGGAGCACTCATGGTCGAAACTATCTTTGCCATCCCGGGAGTCGGAAGATTGTCGGTTTGGGCACTGAATAACCGGGACTTTCCTCTGGTTCAAGGTACGGTTCTTTTTAACGCATGTATATTTGTATTCGTAAACATTCTGGTAGATGTCATGTACGGCTATCTTGACCCGAGAATAAGACTGCGCTAGGAGGTGGGAACGTGGCAAGAAGAACGGAAAACAAAAAGAAAGAAGAGGTTCTGCAGACATCAGAAGCAAAACAAGAAAGTTCCCATTCCTTGTGGAGCGATTCATGGAAGCGCCTAAAGAGGAATCGTCCGGCCATAGCAGGGCTTGTATTCATCATATTGCTGACTTTGTCAGCAATATTTGCCCCGTGGTTGGCACCTGCAGATCCTTTGAAGCAGGATCTGCCTAACCGCCTGAAACTTCCAGGAGCTCCTTCGAACATTACCCGGAATGGTACCTATATTTTAGGGTCTGATACCCTCGGCAGGGACATTCTTTCCAGGCTATTATACGGCGCAAGAATATCTTTGACTGTTGGGATAGTTACGCAGTTTCTAATAACGGTAATCGGAGTTGCACTTGGTGCTTTGGCAGGATATTACGGGGGTTGGATTGACATGCTTGTGATGCGCACAGGAGACATTCTGTTTGCATTTCCCGACCTCCTTTTCTACATCGGGATAATGTTTGCCCTTGGCCCTGGTATCTACAATATGTTTCTTGCATTGTCGATAATCGGATGGGCCGGGCGAGCCAGGCTTGTACGTGGCCAGTTTCTTTCGCTTCGTGAATCTGAGTATGTTGAGGCAGCTCGTGCACAAGGCTTATCCGATGCCAGGATCATTTTCCACCATATCCTACCTAATTCCTTGGGGCCAATAATTGTATCCATCACCATGGGGATTCCCGGTTCCATGCTCTCAGAGGCTTCTCTCTCCTACTTGGGATTGGGTATTCTGCCTCCTACTCCCAGCTGGGGCAACATGATTGGTGATGCCAGGCCTTATTTGCGTGCCAATCCGTGGTTCTCTGTATGGCCAGGCATTGCAATAGTTCTAACTGTCCTGTCATTTAACCTATTGGGCGATGGGCTGCGGGATGCCCTTGATCCCAGGCTGAAAAGATGATTAAGACAAATAACCGTGGATACCTTTTAAATCATAGGATACTTGTAGAATCAAGGGTTAAGTTAAAGAATCTCAAGCAAACTGCAAACGAGCAGTTCTTATTGACCGAGATTTGAAGGGAGAGCTTGATTTGAACAATTGCCTCAGATATGGAAGCAAATATGTCAAATTGGCTACGGTTTGCAAAGGGTTACTTACTTTTGCGATCGCTTTGGGTGTTATCTGTATTCTGGGATGTCAACCTGAACCGACTCCTCCTGATGCAGAGATACTAACAAGAGCAAACAAAATCATAGAAACAACAATACAAGAGGCAAAGATTTGCGATGAGGAAGCCATTTTTACTATTACGGCTTCGGTAGAAGACGGCAGAGTTATCTTAGCCGGAGAGACAACTGAGCTGGAAATCAAGGAAACTATTGTACTGGAGATTTTGGATATTCCCGGAGTAAAGGTAATTGACGAAGTAACAATGTTTCCTGCTGCAGAACTGGGCGATAAGATATGGGCAGTTGTCAAAGAGCCTGTAATCAATCTAGGCGATGCTCCGGGCCAATCTGAAGGCAAGAACACAGTAACTCAGGCCAGAATGGGCGATATCGTACTTGTTCTGCTTAAGAAGGATGATTGGTACCTGGTTCAGATGGAAGATAAGTATCTTGGCTGGGCTGATCCTAATCACATTACGCTTTATGATTTAACATCCCTTAATGATTATTGGTCTGGGCAAGTTGCTCTGATTGAAACCAAAATGGCAGAGGCATTGGACGAACCTGAGGGCCAGCAATTATTTAGCCGGTGGCTGGTGCAGGGAACGGTGCTCCCTCTTGCTTCCGTTGATCCTGAGTGGTCTCAACTTAAACTTCCCGATGGCAACATCTGCTTTGTCAGAACTTCCGGTATCAAGAGTTTTTCTAACAGGGATAGTGTGTTTGCCGAAAAAAAGAGTGCCGAGGACGTAATTGCAACGGCGAAGCAGTATATAGGCCTTCCCTATCTGTGGGGCGGTTGCACTTCATACGGGTTTGACTGCTCAGGTTTTACTCAGTTTTGCATGAAAATAAATGGTTATCACATTAGGCGAGACGCTGATATCCAATATGAACAAGGTGAACCGGTGAGAGCAATAGTCGACTTGAAACCAGGCGACCTGGTGTTTTTTGAAACATATAGGCCCGGCCCTTCACATGTAGGGATTTACATAGGCGATTATCGTTACATTCATGCAGGGAGCAGTGCCGGAGTTGCCATTAATAGTTTCTACCCTTCCCACTCTGACTACTCAGCGTCTTTAGCCGGCAAATTCTTAGAAGGACGTCGAATCATCAAATAAGGCAACCGGCAGAGGTGAGGTCATTATGAATAATTTGTCAGCAGGTGAACCATTGTTGCAAGTATGCGATCTTACTACCAAGTTTTTCACCGACGACGGTGTTGTAACAGCCGTGGACAGAGTATCCTTCAATATTGGGGAAGGCGAGACTTTGGGGATGGTTGGTGAATCAGGATGTGGTAAGTCAGTTACATCATTGTCTATCATGCGGCTTATTCCTTCGCCTCCTGGAAAAATAACATCTGGGGAAGTTACTTTCGAAGGTGAGGACTTGCTTGCAAAATCGGAAGCAGAGATGCGTTCAGTGCGAGGAAACAAGATCTCGATGATATTTCAAGAGCCAATGACATCACTGAATCCTGTTTACACTATAGGAACTCAAATATCTGAAACTATACTTTTACATCAAGACGTATCCAAGGAGGATGCCAAGCACAAAACCATTCAAATGCTCAAATTGGTTGGCATTCCAGAGCCTGAGAGGCGGTATGTAGAATATCCACACCAATTGTCAGGTGGTATGAGGCAGCGTGTGATGATAGCCATGGCTCTGTCCTGTAACCCAAAACTACTAGTGGCAGACGAACCTACAACTGCCCTTGACGTTACGATTCAGGCTCAGATACTTGATTTGATTAGGCGTCTTAGGGCTGAAACAGGAATGAGTGTGCTTCTTATAACCCATGATCTTGGAGTAATCGCTGAGATGGCACACCGGGTTGTAGTCATGTATGCCGGCCAGATATTTGAAGAAGCTTCTTGTGAAGCTCTTTTTGAAACGCCGTGTCATCCGTATACTACTGCGCTTTTGAGGTCAATTCCCCGCATGGATGCAGACAGGGGCCGCCTGCATGTTATCGAAGGTATGGTTCCGAATCTGCTTGAATTACCTGACGGTTGTAGATTTCATCCCAGGTGTAGTGAGGCTGAAGAGATTTGCAGAGAAGCCGTTCCTGAACTACTCACTTTAGAGGGCAACCATAGGGTTCGGTGCTTTAAGAGAGGCTCCGGACCTGAGGAGGTGAGCCAATGGGCACAATAGCAGAGATTACGGATGTAAATGTTGAACAACCTATGCTTGATCCCAACCACCTTATGGAAGTAAACGGGTTGGTCAAATGGTTTCCGATTAGAGGTGGAGTGTTTCAGAAAACCATTGGCCACGTTAAAGCAGTAGATGACGTGAGTTTTTTTATCAGACATGGAGAGACTCTTGGGCTTGTGGGTGAAAGCGGGTGTGGAAAAACCACTACCGCCAGGACCATGCTCAGGTTAATTGAACCGACTGAAGGGGAAGTGGTTTTTGATGGTGTAAACTTACTGAACTTAGGAAAAGACGAGTTAAGTAAGATTCGCCCAAAAATGCAAGTGATCTTCCAAGACCCTTACGGTTCGCTCAACCCTCGGTTTACAGTCGGTGAAATAATAGGAGAAGCGCTGGAGTTTCATGGGATGGCCAGAGGGAAAGAACTAAATGACAGAGTGTCCCACCTTTTGGAAATGGTAGGGCTTTCTCCGTATCATGTTCAACGGTATCCCCACGAATTTTCCGGCGGGCAACGCCAGAGGATAGGCATAGCCAGAGCTATTGCTACTGACCCCAAACTGATAGTGTGTGACGAACCTGTTTCCGCTCTTGATGTATCGATACAAAGCCAGATACTGAATCTGTTGGAAGACCTCCAGGAGCAATTTGGGGTGTCTTATCTTTTTATAGCTCATGGATTGCATGTAGTTAAGCACATATCTGATCGTGTAGGCGTGATGTATCTTGGGAAGATAATTGAAGTCGCTGAAAGCAATAATATCTATGAAAATCCTTTACACCCTTATACCAGGGCACTGATTTCGGCTATACCCATCCCAAACCCAAAAGCCAAGCGGCATCGTATCATTCTTGAAGGTGATGTTCCTAGCCCTGTAAATCCGCCTTCAGGATGCGGGTTTCGGACTCGGTGCCGGTTTGCGGCCAAGATTTGCGAGAATGAAGAGCCTGTTTTAGGCGAAGTGGCTACAGGCCATTTCGTAGCATGCCATAATTTTGATCGGTTATTATGAAGTTTCGTTTTGAATCAAGTTAGGTTCAGAGATGAACATTGCCGACTCCTTCCCTCTCTTGTGACAGAGGCGGTATTCCCCAAAAGGCCAAGGCAATACCGCCTCATATCTTGTGGATTAGCCCAGCGCTCCGCCAGACGTAGGAATCAGCACTACTTGCCCTGGTACGAGCACATTAGGATCTGCAATTTGTGGGTTAAATGCGATAAGTTCATTTAAACTAACTGCAAATCTTTGCGCGATAGAGAACATGGTATCACCGGATTGCACAACATATTTTCTGCCTGGAGAAGGAGCAGGCCCTGGGCCCGGCGTAGGAGGCATTGGTCTTTTGGGCACAACAATGATCTCTCCTACTATAATCATATCCGGATTCCTTACCTGAGGATTAGCTCTTATCAAAGCTTCGAGTGAAACCCCGAACCGTCTCGCTATGCTGAACATAGTGTCACCAGATTGAACCACGTATTGAGTAGTTTCTGCCGGAGGCATTGCAGGAGGTTCAGCCGGTGGCTTAGAAGGTGGCGGAACTGAAACATCAGGTAAGGTTATCTTACATTTCTCGGCGATTTTACGTACCAGATGCATTTGGTCTGCCTTTCGCCGGGTTACCCTTTCCAATATGGCTCGTTGGATCGGCTCTGATGCATGTGGATCGATTTTGATGTATCCATTGTCAATTACGTGCATGAAATGGCGATGGATAACTATGATGCATGTTGTGAAGTCATCAGGAACGGTTATGGCGATGACAGTACCTTTATCCTCCACTCCCATGACAGCCATTAACTCAGTGCAATCAGCAAGTACGTGATTGTGAATTGAGGCCAGTTGCTCTGCTTCATCAAGACAATTATGTTGCCCGGATAATGTCAGGCACTTTTCCAGTGTTGGAACTATCTGTTTTTCAGTTGTCCAAGTAAGAATGCAAGCATCACGAAGGGTGCTTTCAGTCATTTCTTCTCTCCCCCCGGATCGATAAAAATGGGACATGACGGTAGCCTTCTCTTCCAACCTATGTCCTTGAATTACTTTTGGTTACTTTGCCGGCATGTGTATGGCCAATTTATATCCTTGTTAGCCGGCCTTCTATGTTTACCTCCGCAATCTTGAGGCGGGCGATGAAAACTACCAAACTGACGTTTGCTTTTCAAGTGAATTGATGGTACACTCTTTCTGAGAAGCCATGCTTCTTTTAGAAGTATACACAAGGAGAGGTGAAAATGGAGAAACTAACCTTCCAGCAAGCCAGGGTACTTGAAGCCATCCGTCAATATATACGTGAGGTTGGTTATCCCCCATCAGTAAGAGAATTAGGCAAAAGGTTGGGCCTAAAATCGACTGCCACTGTTCATAGCCACCTCAGAACCCTTGAACGCAAGGGCTATTTACGTAGAACCGCTCAGAAGTCACGTGCTTTTACTATTGTAGAAGATACAGAAAATGATCAGCCGGCACCTGCTGTGATGGTACCTATAGTAGGCATGGTCCGTGCCGGCGTTCCGGTACTGGCTGTTGAAAATATAGAAGAGTTTGTGCCTTTGCCCCGCTCGTTTGTTAGGAGTGAAAATGTATTCATGCTTCAAGTAGAGGGCGACAGCATGATAGGTGCAGGTATTTTCAGCGGTGATTTCGTACTTGTAAGGCAGCAGGAAACGGCAGATAACGGAGATATCGTTGTAGCGCTTATCGATGATGAAGCAACAGTAAAAACCTTTTACAGAGAAAAACATACAATCAGGCTTCAACCGGAAAATCCCAAACTCAAACCAATATACTCAAAAAATGTTCGTATACTTGGTAAAGTAATCGGGTTATACCGGTCATTCCACTAATTTATCAGCCACTTTAGTTTTACATCACTTTTACATCACTGCAGGCATCCAGAGCGTCCTTGCCTTTCATGCACGCATAAATAACATGTTCTTTGGTCAGCCCACCCTGTAAGTAGGCTGAATACGGGTATGTAAATGGCCCATCGCATGACAACTCAATTGACGCACCTTCAACAAAGGTGCCGGCAGCCATGATTACTTTGTGAGTGTAACCTGGCATATCCCATGGTTCAGGAGACGCATAAGAATCTATAGGTGACGAAGCTTGTATAGCCCTTGCCAGGGCCTTTAGTGCTTCAGGTGTTTCAAGAGTAATCTCTTGGACTATGTCTCCCCTCTCTTCAAATGGGCCGGGATCTACTTTGTAGCCTAACTTATCGAAAAACAAAGCGGCGAAGCACGCTCCTTTTAGGGCCTCTCCTACCACTTTTGGCGCAAGAAAGAGGCCTTGGTATATATCCCTGTATCCGTAAGGATTGCTTCCTACTTCTTTCCCAAGCCCTGGTGCGTAAAGCGATCTGGCTACAAGCTCAACACACTTCTCAGTGCCCACCACATAACCTCCTGTGGCTGCTAACCCGCCTCCCGGATTCTTGATTAATGAACCTGCTGTTATGGAAACCCCGAGAACAGGCGGTTCATAAGAATCTGTGAATTCACAGTAACAATTATCAACAAATGTTATGATGTTAGGCCATCTTCGGTTTACTACTTCCATGAATTGTTTAAGCGATGACATAGATACTGTTTTTCTGTGAGAATATCCTCTGGAACGTTGGATAAGTATTAACCTGGTTCTTGGCGTGATATGGTTTTCAAGTTCTGCCTCAAGTGAATCTTTGTCAATGATTTCGGTTTCAAAATCAATAAGGCATGAACTTTCACTGTAGCTAATTCCTAAGTCTTGCAGGCTACCTCTGGTTATGTCAGAAAGCGGCTTTCCGGAGCTGTCGATGCCGATAACAGGTTGCAATGTTTCATATGGCGTTCCTGTAACAGACAGAAGCTCATCACCGGGCCGTAGCAACCCGAAAAGCACGGTTTTCAGAACATGGGTTCCCGAGGTCCAAGCCAGGCGTACAAGGGAAGATTCACTTCCAAAAACACGTGCAAACAGTTGTTCCAGCCCCTCCCTTCCCATATCTTGATATCCATAGCCGCTGGACGGCCACATATGGGCAAGGGAGATTCTGGCCCGGTTAAAGGCTTGAAGCACTTTGATTTGATTTGAGAACACCAAATTATCTATACGATTCCAAACTTCCGTAAGTTCATATGTACATTCCAAAGCAAGGCTAAGGGTATTTTGTGTAACACCAAACCGATTATGATTATGTTTCAACGTTTCATCATCCCAACAGTATTTTTTTGAAGCGGTCAACGTCTACCGGATCTAACCTGCATGTTACTTTGGCTCCTGAGTCTTCATGAACTTCTTCAAGTATTGTGCCTACCTCCCTAATTTCCGACATCACATCCCACCTTGAATAGGGTATGGACCACGAAACCACTTGTGTATTAGCCAGAAGTTGCTTTTCAACTAACATGGCAAGTTTCTCTAACCCATTACCTTTAAGAGCTGAAATTGCTACTGCACGGCTTTGCATTTTCGTGATTTCTTCGAGGTTAGCATGGGCAACTTTGTCGGCTTTGTTGAAGGCAGTAATAATTGGGCTTTCTCCTGCACCTAATTCTTTTATCACTTTGTTTACCGTTTTTACTTGTTGCATCCATGTAGGTGAAGAAACGTCTACAACGTGAATAAGTACGTCTGCTTCAAGCGATTCCTCAAGGGTTGATCGAAAAGCGAAAATCAACTCATGAGGCAATCCCTGAATGAACCCAACTGTATCAGAAAGCAGTACAGGTTTGCCGGAAGGCAAGGCCCATCTTCTGGTCCAAGGATCAAGGGTGGCAAAGAGCATATCATCGCAAAGCACTTCTTCGCCGGTCAGCGCCCTAAAAAGCGTAGACTTGCCTGTATTTGTATAGCCTATAAGCGAAACCTGCACAATCCGCGAATCTTTTCTTCGTTTTCTCTGTTCTTCCCTGACCGTACGCACTTTGTCAATCTCTTTGGTAAGCTGTGCTATTCTGCGTCTGAGCACCCGGCGGTCTACTTCAAGTTTCTGCTCTCCCGGCCCTCTGGTTCCAATGCCGGCCCCGAGGCCGGACATGGCTGTTCCATGGCCGGTAAGGCGTGTAAGTTCATGCCTTCTGGTAGCAAGTTCAACTTGCAGTTTACCTTCTTTGGTTTTGGCCCGCTGAGCAAAAATTCTAAGTATCACTTCGGTGCGATCCAGTACAGTCGTTCCAAGCGCATCTTCAAGGTTCTTGGATTGAGTAGGAGAAATCTGCCCGTCAACCAGCACACAGGATGCCTCGTAATCGGCTGCCAATTGCGCTACTTCTTGCACCTTGCCTTTGCCCAAATAGGTGGCAGGATCAGGCGCCGGCCGTTCCTGTATCACTGTTTCCGCCACTTCCATGCCTAAGGTCTCGGCAAGACGCAAAAGTTCTTGAGCAGACTCTTCAGGGGTCAGGATAAGTTGATTTTGATTACTCGCACTTAGCGATTTACTATCCACCGAACAAATAATAGCCTTAATGTTTTCTGATTTTGTTGGACTATTCAAATATGTCCCTCCTGCTTTTGGACTGGTCCTGTTTCAATTATACACTATAGCTAATCGAGTTTTTGGCTCGGGACACGTGGGCTGCCAGACTGCAGGTTAGCACAAAGTGCTAAGCAGCTACAACCTGTTTTCTAAGCCAGCGATGTCTCCAGCAATTCCCTTGGGGTTATGAGCATCAGATCTTTACGGCTGAAAGAGCCTTCTTTGACAAGACGGACTGCTTGCCTGCGAATAGCCCGTTCAACAAGATTTCTTACCATTCTGGCATTAGAAGGAATTCTTTCTTGGGAAATCTTCTCACGGATAATGTTTTTTAGCACTGTGTGTGATTCATGGGAAAGGCGGTATTCGCGCTTTTCCAGCATCAGGCAGGCTATTTGCACCAGTTCATCTATTGTATAGTCAGGAAAACTCAGATGGATAGGAAAGCGTGAGCGCAGCCCAGGGTTGGTGCTGAGAAAATGCTCCATTTCTTTAGGGTAACCTGCCAAAATGAACACCATTTGCTTGGCGTGATCCTCCATTCCTTTTACAATGCAATCAATGCATTCCTTTCCAAAGTCCTTTTCCCCGCCTCGTGCCAGGGAATAAGCTTCATCTATGAAAAGAATTCCGCCCAGCGCTTTGCGTATATGTTCCCTTGTTTTTTGAGCTGTGTGGCCAATGTACTCCCCTACAAGGTCAGCCCTTTCTACTTCGATTATGTGGCCCTTGGGCAGGAGCCCACCTTCAAAAAGCAGCCTACCCAGTATGCGTGCAATAGTGGTTTTTCCTGTTCCCGGGTTACCTTTGAAAATCATATGAAGTATTGTATTTTCTTCTGCAAGGCCTGCCTTACCTCTACGTTTTTGAATTTCTGAAAATGCGTAGATTTCAAATATTAGCTCTTTTACATGAGATAAGCCTATTAGTGCGTTGAGTTCCTCAAGGGCGCTTTGTTCGTTTGCCGATTGTCTTTTCTTATGAACCCTTCTAAGAAATTGGTCTGTTTTATCGAAGGACGAGTTGTTTTTGTGGCTGGATACAACTCTTAAAATCGGCCTGTTGTCATAATGTAGGATATTTCCGTACACCCAACAATACCTCCCCCGGACAATTGAATCTTCCAGCAGGATCATTATACGCATTGAGGCCTGGAGGTGATAGCAAACCAACTGGGCAGAAGGCCGGTTGCCTGTCTGCCCAGTGACTTTTGCTTGGCTCGGTACGGCTTATTTAAGGGGGATGTCATCCCAATCTTGCTTCTTGCTTCTTGGTTTGCCCTGCTTTTGAGATTTGCTGTCGTCTACTAGATTCGTATACATCTCCGGGTCTTGATCAAAAGCGTTCTTGCAACTGTCTGAGCAAAAATGATAGGTTTGCCCCCTAAAAGCTGATCTAACGGATTTTTTGTCATCCCTAACATTCATGCCGCAAACCGGATCTTTTGGCATACTGTCACCTCCCTCAGCAAGTACCGCTTATTGAGAGGAGTATACCCAAAGATATCTATTTCATGCTGTGATACCCACACGTTCTAATCCAGAGTTAGGATCAGTTTTGGACAAAACTACTTGCCTTTGAATCTTATGATTCTTTAGATGTGGTTTGCTCTTTCTTGTCTCTTTGGCCTAACACGTTGATTGGTTTAATTGGATTAATAGTTGAAATTGCATGTTTGTATATAAGCATTTGCTTTCCATCTACATCAAGCAGCACAGTGTAGCTATCAAAACCCTTAACCAGGCCTTTTAACTGAAATCCGTTGACAAGGTATACTGTTGTGAGGATGTTATCCTTTCTGATCTGGTTTAAGTACCCGTCTTGAAGATTTATTTCGCTTTTCGCACTCATAATAGTTCCCTCCAGTTATCCTCTACTGCATATGCTAGTGCTTATTCCGGAGCCACTTATCAATTAGAGGTCGGACTTGCTCTATAAGTTGATTTCGAGATTTATGCTTGCCAAAGGGCAGCCAAATTATGCCTTCTTCTCTGGAAAACCATGTTAATTGCCTTTTTGCAAACCGCCTGGTATTGCGTTTCAGCAACCTCTTTGTTTCCTGTTCAGTGGTTAGCCCTTTGAGCATCCAGTATACCTCTTTGTAGCCAAGCCCTTGCATACTGGGGAGTTCTTCGGAATAACCCATGTTTACAAGGTTCTTGACCTCATCTACAAGGCCGCGGCTAAATTGGACGTCTACTCTATCATCGATTGTTTCATATAATTCTTGACGATCCCACCTGAGTCCTATCATCATAGAATCATATATACGACACTGCTTTATGTGTTTCCTTGCAGAAATAGGTTGATTGGTGGCTTTATGGTACTCAATCGCCCGTATGACCCGTTTGAGATCGTTAGGATGAAGATCCTGATAAGACTCGGGATCAATGTCTTTGAGTATAGTATGAACTGCAAGGTTTCCCTTACTTTTTGCAAGCTGCTTGAGTTTGTGCCGCAATTCCCTGTTAGGTGGTGCATCATCCAGGGGAAAATCATTCAACAGGGCTCTTATGTAAAATCCGGTTCCCCCTACTATGCAAGGAAGACGGCCCCTGTTTGTAATCTCCTTGGTTGCCTTCTTGGCACGCCACTGAAATTCCTGTACGCTCCATGGTTCGTCAGGATGTTTTATGTTTATCAAATGGTGCCGAACTTGCTCCATTTGCCTTGGTGTGGCTTTGTCTGTGCCAATATCCATGTAACGATAAACCTGCATAGAGTCTGCAGAAATAATTTCAATAGGATATATTTTGGCCAGGTCCAGCGACAACCTGGACTTTCCAGAGGCTGTCGGGCCCGTTATTACTAAGACTTTAGTCAATACTGAATCGGACACCCTTTCAAAAATCTACCAACCAAGCACTTCTCATTATACATTATGGATGCCATTATGCACGCTTAAAACCCTAACGCCCAAAGAATCTTCGGATTTCATCATATGGTACTTGAAATACTGTCGGCCTTCCGTGGGGGCATGTTCTTGCCGCTGGGTTATCCCATAGAGAATGTATTAGGGCTAATGCTTCTTCTCGTGTCAAAGGTCGTTTTCCCTTTACCGATGCATGGCACGCAGCTGTTGCTATTTGAGCTTTAGCTAAGGCTCTCTCAGGCGATACTTTGGATTCAGGTGCTTCATAGATTGACAACAAGATCTCTTTAACAGAGTTTGCAGGAAGTGATTTACCCAGGATCAAAGGGACTTTGGTTACCAATATGGTTCTTGTACCTATTGTCCTTGTCGAAAACCCTACCTTCTCCAGAATATCAATATGTTCTTCGTAAAGAGCGGCTTCTTTTGGTTCCAACTGAGTAATCTCGGGAATTAAGAGCTCTTGGCTGCTGCTTTCTCCTCTGGAAAGACATTGATAAGCCAGGCTTTCAGCAAGGGCATGCTGATCAACGATGAGAAGGGAGTCTAAAGCCTTAACCACAATGTATGTATTTTGGAGCGTGCCTAAAATTTCCCATTCATGAGTGCCATTGCTCAGACTCAAGCCAAGGTTGCACATTGAATGAGCACTCGATTCAGCCTTCTCACGGAAAGATAAGGGTTGCCGGTTCTTCCAATGTATCTGCGGCCCAGGGTATCTATAAGCGTTTTCCCGGTTAGCGGGACTGCCATATCCCGATTCGGGCCCACGTACCGGTTGTCCGCTGTGGGCAGATTCACTCAGATATCCTGCCCCGGCCAGCGCGTATTTTACGCTGTCAGTGACAAACTGCCTGATTTTGTTTTCGTTTCGAAACTTGATCTCTGCTTTTGTGGGATGTACGTTTACATCGATTTGCCCGGGTTCAACGGAGATTTCCAAAAAAGCCACAGCATAAGTTTTTGGCGGAATAAGCCCGGCGTATGCAGAATCAAGAGCCCACCCAAGTACAGGATTCCTGACAGGCCTTCGATTCACTGAAAAGAGTTGACGATCCCTTCTTCTCCTGCAAAGCCTTGGCAAACCCACAAATCCTGTGATACCTGTGTCTTCATCTTCGCCTGCCACCTTTATCATTGACTCAACGGCTTTAGGCCCGAAAATATTGGCCAAAGCATCTTCCAATCCGTTTCCCGACGTATGTAACACTACTCTGCCTTGTGAACTTAGTGTAAAACTAATGTGAGGCCAAGCAAGTGCCAAATGCTCCACTGTTTCGATCACAGCGTTTCTTTCCCTGCTTGTTGATTTTACGAATTTAAGACGGGCAGGGATGTTAAAGAACAGGTCCCTTACTGTAACGGTTGTTCCCGTGGGCAACCCCTTATCTTTTGCTTCCAGCACCTTGCCGCCCTCAACATAAACACAGATTCCTGATTGAGCATCTTTAGTTTTGGTTTCAAGAGTGAATTTTGAGCATGACGCAATTGAAGGTAAGGCCTCACCCCTGAAACCCAGCGTTTCTATGTTTCCCAGGTCATTTACCGTGCTGATTTTTGATGTTGCAAATCTCTCAATTGACAAAATTGCATCTTCATGCGACATACCGGTTCCGTTGTCCCATACTCTTACCAGTTTCATTCCTCCGTCCAGAACTTCTACGGATATTCTGGTTGCACCTGAGTCTATTGAGTTTTCAACAAGTTCCTTTACGACTGAAGCAGGGCGTTCTATTACTTCCCCTGCAGCAATCTGGCTGGATAACAAAGGGTCTAACTTTTTGACTATGCAAGGCATTTAGTTATCATCCTGTTTCTCTTGCACCTCTTGTTTAAAGGTATGCAGTATTTCCAATGCTTGAAAAGGGGTTATGTGGTTAATGTCCAAAGATTTGATGTGAGATATGATTGCCTTGTAATTCTCAGGCATAGGTTCGTAAGGCTCTTGGTTGGCAATACCGAGCAAAAGCGGTTGGCCTTCTGGCGTAGGCAGAGTACCGGTACTTCTCGCTGCCACCTGCCCTAATATCCCCTTTTTGGATCCGCCTTTGCGGGCTTCTGTTTCAAGGCCGTGGAGAATTTCCCTGGCCCTGGCGATAACATCAGCCGGCAACCCTGCCATCCGCGCTACATCAATTCCGAAACTTCCTTGTGCAACCCCTTTGACAACTTTTCTTAGAAATATAATATCATCGCCTGATTTCTTGACTGTTACATTGTAATTAGCTATTCCGGGCCTTAAGTCGGAAAGCAGCGTAAGTTCACGGTAATGAGTGGCTACCAATCCTTTGGCTCCCACAGTCTTTTGGTCTGCCAAATACTCTACAACCGCCCACGCAACAGAGAGGCCGTCAAAAGTGCTTGTCCCTCTGCCTATTTCATCGAGTATTACAAGGCTGTTTGATGTGGCGCCTTTAAGAATTCTTGATACTTCGTTCATTTCTACCATAAAAGTGGATTGCCCCAACACCAAGTCGTCATATGCCCCTACCCGGGCAAAAATTCTGTCTACACATGCTATTGTGCAGGATTTACAGGGCACAAACGAACCCATTTGAGCCATAAGTACTATAAGAGCCGTTTGACGGCAATACGTCGATTTGCCGCCCATATTGGGCCCTGTGATTATCAAGATGCTTTGCTTTTGATCCAGGGCCAGATCATTGGGAACGAATTCACCTGGCGCAAGCACTCTTTCAAGCACCGGATGCCGTCCTTCTTTTATAATAATAGGCCCTTTTTCAGTTACTTCAGGTTTGACATACCCGTATAGGCCGGCTACTTCAGCCAGGCTACAGTAGACATCCAGTTGAGCTATTGCAATGGCCGTGTTTTGAAGCCTTCTTATGTGAGCTTCTATAACGTCACGCTGCTTGCAGAAAAGCCTGTATTCTTCCTTAAACAGTTTCTCTTCAGCGCCAAGAATAGCTGTTTCTTTCTCCTTGAGTTCAGGGGTAATAAACCTTTCAGCCGAGACGAGAGTTTGCTTTCTTATGTAATCGTCTGGCACAAGGTCCAGATTTGCTTTGGTCACTTCCAGGTAGTACCCGAAAACTTTGTTGTATCCTACTCGGAGAGATTTAATGCCGGTTCTTTTTCGCTCTTTTGCTTCTAATTCAATGAGCCATCTCTTGCCACCTGCTGACAGGTCTCTTAGTTCATCAATTTGTTTGCTGTATCCGGGCCGTATTAACCCTCCTTCAGTTACAGAGAGCGGTGGGTTGTCAACTATGGCTTCTCTTACGGCAGATATTATCTCGGGTATTTCATCTAAATTTTGCCTTATTTGCTTGAGTAATTCAGGGCAGTCACCGGATATTTGTTCTTTGAGTAAAGGCACTTTTTCCAAGGAAGAGGCAATTGCTACCAAATCCCTGGCGTTGCACGTCTTGTAAGTTATTTTGGTTACTAACCTTTCAAGGTCTCTTATCCCTGTAAGGGTGTTTCGCAGGTTGCTTCTTAAAGCGAAACTGCTGTGAATTTCCTCTACGGCATCGAGCCTTTTACGTATCATAGACGGATCTCTCAACGGACGTTGTATCCATTTCTTCAGAAGCCGTGAACCCATTGATGTGCAACATTCATCTAAAACCCAAGCGAGAGAACCATAAAATTCGCCTTGAAGCCTTTGAGTAAGCTCAAGATTCCTTCTTGTTGAGTGGTCAAGTTCAACAAAAGCATCTTTAAGATAAAGGCTGGGCTTTTTTAAGTGGCTTAGTTTAACCATTTGAGTGTCTTCTAAGTATGACAAAAGGCCTGAAAGCGCCTTGTATGCTGCATCAGGCAGGCCCTGTAGGTCCCACTGGCTTAGGAATAATGTCCGGTAACTGTCAATATCGTAATCTGAGTCTTCCCGAAAACTGGTGTAAACGCCAGGTAAGTTTTTCACCACGGCCCTTAAGAGGCTTGTCCCTTTGAGGCTCTTAGGAAACACACATTCTTTCGGCAAAAGGCGGGAAATCTCATCTACCACATTGCCTTGAACCTGGCTTTGGCCAGCACCAAGCACATCTTGTTCAAACCAGGCCAGCAATACTTCGCCTGTTGACAAATCACATGAGCATAAGCCTACAGCATAAGTTGCCTCTGTGTTATCATGGCCGGCGTAAATTGCAGTCATGTAGTTTGCTGCTGCATCCTCTGCGCCTTCCCAATATGTACCTGGGGTTATTACCCTAACAACGTCGCGTTTAACCAACCCTTTTGCCTTTGCAGGGTCCTCGACTTGTTCGCATATGGCAACTTTGTAACCTTTTGATATTAATGTTCTTATATAGTCATCTGCTGAATGATGAGGCACTCCGCACATGGGAACCTTCTTTGTTCTTCTTGAACCACGGCTCGTAAGCGTGATGCCGAGTTCTCGCGAGCCTATCTCAGCGTCTTCAAAGAACATTTCATAAAAATCGCCTAGCCTAAAGAAAAGCAAGCAACCTTCATATTTAGCCTTCAAAGATTTATATTGACTCATCATTGGAGTTGTGTTTTTTGACAAGACATTGGCCCTCCGGTTATCTTTCGATCTTAATTCAGGTACTTACAGGTTTTCACATAGGGGGCCCTTTAGGTACCATGTACCTGTTTCTTCAATTTTCACATTTACCAGGTCTCCGGTCTGTGGCTTACGAGATGTGCAAACCACAAGTTTATTGGTACGGGTTCGTCCACGCATATATTGAGAATGTTTCAGATCAGGCCCTTCAACCAGAATTTCTTGGACGGTTCCTAAAAGAGGCGCGTTGATGCTTTTGGTAATCTCATTTTGAATTTCTACAAGGTGTTGGAGCCGCTGTGATTTGACATTTCGAGGGATGTGATTGCCCATCTTGGCGGCAGCGGTGCCGGTTCTTGGCGAAAAAACAAAAGTAAACGCACCATCAAACCTTACACGCTTTATAAGATTAACAGTATCCTCAAAATCTTCATCAGTTTCTCCCGGAAAACCCACTATGATATCAGTTGTAATGGAAGCTCCGGGAATTTGCTCTTTAATATAATCTACCAGTTCAAGGTACTCATCGCTGGAATACCCTCTGTGCATCTGTTTTAGTATTCTATCGCTTCCTGACTGAAGGGGAAGGTGAAAATGTTCGCAAACGTGCTTGGATTGTCTTATTGAATCTACCATATTCCTGGAAAAATCCCTTGGATGGGATGTAAAGTATCTTATTCTGCACGTTCCCGGCATTCGATCAAGGTCTTGCAGCAGTTCTGCAAATCCATATCCTTTATTAAGGTCCATTCCGTAAGCGTTGACGTTTTGCCCCAAAAGCGTGATTTCTGCGTAACCCTGGCTAATAAGTTGACTAACTTCGTCTAATATGAATTCAGGCTCACGGGATACCTGCGGCCCCCTAACAAAAGGAACTATGCAATAAGTGCAAAAGTTGTCACACCCATACATTATGGTGACATATGCGCTTACTCCCGGAACTTTGCATTTGGGCAAGCATTCCGGGAGCATTTGCGTAGCCTTGCTTCGATGTGCTTCTACTCTTCCGGGAGAAATAGCAGTAAGCAATTTCTCAGACTGGTTATCCATAATTTTATCTATAAGTTCAGGAATCTTATCTATATGTCCGGGCCCTGCTGCAATTTGTACATACGGAACCCGCTGTTTGATTCTTTCTATTGTTTGTGGCAGTTGAGCCATGCACCCTGACAGTACTATGACAGGGGGTTTGCTGCTTTTGGTTGAAGCAGCAAGTCTTCCCAGCCAACTCCACACCTTATCTTCAGCAGACTTTCTGACTGCACATGTGTTTACCACAACAACATCGGCTTCCTTGGCAGTTTGAGCTAAACGAAACCCTCTTTTCTGAAGAAGCCCTTCTATTGTTTGTGAATCTCTTTCATTCATTTGGCAGCCAAAGGTCTCTATGAAATAGGTAACCTCAGTATTATTCATATTCACTTTATATGCACCCCGGAAGCCTTTGTTAAAGTTCTTAACCTTGCGATTATAATGCTGTCTACCCTATTATAAGAGTGTCTGGGCAAGGGCACAAACTTTAGCCGCAAGTGACAGCAACCTTATTCAATATCCATCTGTTCAATGTTGGTTGCGCATTCTTCAGTTAGTTTCTCAATATCCAGATGTTTTTCCGCTTTGACTGTTTCATTAAGGCGGGGCTTGGTTACAGGATGTTTAGGCACGAATACCGAGCAGCAATCTTCGTAAGGCAAACAAGAGATATCGTACGTGCCAATTTCTTCTGCCATTTGAATGGTTTCTATCTTGTCGAAGCAAATAAGCGGCCTTAATACCGGAAACCCGGCTGCTTCTTCAATTACCTGTAAACTTTGCAAAGTCTGGCTTGCGACTTGCCCCAAACTTTCACCTGTGAATATAGCCATTCCACCCAGTTTGCGACAAACTTCTGAAGCCACTCTCATCATCATGCGCCTCATAATGGTTACCCGGTATTTTTCCGGGCATTTTTCCATAATCTCAGTCTGGATTTTGGTAAACGGAGCGATAAACAGCCTCAGCCTTGGGTTATACTGTCTCAGCACACGGCATATATCGACTACCTTATCCCTTGCTCGTTCCCCGGTTATAGGGTAACTCCAGAAATGGAGGGCATCAATGGCCACTCCCCGCTTCATAGCCATGTAACCGGCTACCGGGCTGTCTATTCCTCCTGAAATAAGCAGTATGCCTTTACCTGATGAACCTACCGGCAAGCCACCTGGGCCTCTTTTTTGATTCCAATATACATAGGTGCCTTGCTTGCGAATTTCAATTGCCAAATGAATATCAGGATTGTGCACATCTACTGTCAGCCCAGGTACATTTCGAAGGATTGCAGCCCCTATTTCTTGGTTAACTTCAGGCGATTTAAGTGGGAAACTCTTGTCGGCACGTCTTGTATCTACCTTGAAAGTGACTGCTTCTGACAAAGATTGGCTTTGCGAAAAAGCTATTTGCTCAATTGCTTGTTTGATGGCCAATATGGCTGTTTGCTTTATCTTGCTCAAATCATTCTCTACGGCAAAAGCGGGGTTAACCGCTACAATACCAGGCACCCGGGAAAGTTTGTCTAGATAGGCTTCTTCTTCGTCTGCTTCAATTCCGGAAACGTAAAACCTTCCGTAAGACTTGGATATTTGCGCGCCGGTATGGTTATGTGTATTGACAATTGCCTGCTTAATATTTCGTTGCAGGATATCTTCAAATTGCCGCCGGTTTTGCCCTTTGAGGCCTATTTCGCCATATCGGATTAAGAAGAGTTTCTTCATCTTTTTTGTGCTCCTTCAGCTGTATGTTGTTTTCAGGTTCAAGTTTTTCGTGCTGTTAAATCCTCTTCTGGCGCCAAGGCCCAAGTTCCTTCAAGGAATCTTCCAGGGCTGATACTGTGGCTTCTACGTCAGCGGCAGTAGTGAAGAGTGACATTGAAAACCTAATCGCTGATAAGGCTTCCTCTTCGCTTCTCCCCAGGGCGAGAATTACCGGGCTTGGTTTGGCTCTGTGAGAAGAACATGCAGATCCTGTAGAAACAAACACATTTCGCTTTTCCAAGGCGTGCAAAATGGTTTCTCCCCGAAAACCCGGAAATGAGAAATTGGCAATATGAGGGGCTGCGCCTTGCTGTTCTGGCCCATGAAGTATTGCATCTGGCACTGCATCCGTAATTCCTGAAATGAGCCGGTTTCTAAGGCCAAGGAGGTTTTCTCTAAACTTATCTGCGTTGTTTAACCATATGTCACACGCTATGCCAAAACCTGCAATCCCGGGTACATTTTCCGTGCCTGATCGAAAGCCCTGTTCCTGTCCGCCGCCAAAAATCAAGGGGTGCATGGGGATCCCTTTACGAACATACAGTGCTCCTACGCCCTTAGGCCCGTGAATTTTATGGGAACTGATACTTAGCAGATCTACGCCCCACTTTTTAACGTCTATTTCAAGCCTTGCAAAGCCTTGGACTGCATCCACATGGAACCTAGGCCGTTTTGGCCCTAAACTGGATAACATGGTTCCAATTTCTGAGCAAGGCTCGACAGCGCCAATTTCATTTTGAACAAGCATAATCGATACTAAGCATGTATCTTCCCTTACACAGGAGATAACTTCATCCGGATCTACTTTCCCTTCTTCATTAACCTCGACAATGGTTACTTCATAACCCATTTCCTTAAGATATTCTACTGTAGCCATAATTGACGGATGTTCCACAGAAGAAGTAATTACGTGCCTGTACTTGGGGCCTGCCGACCTTAAGCTTCCGAATATGGCCCAATTGTTGGCCTCAGTGCCTCCTGAAGTAAAGAAAATTTCATTTTCATTTGCCCCAATTAAGGATGCAACGGAACTTCTGGCCTTTCTTAGCAGTTTTTCTGATTGAGATCCCAGCCTGTGAAGTGATGATGGGTTTCCAAACTCGTCTTCCAGTACACCGGACATAACTTCTGCCACCTGGGGAAACGGCCTTGTTGTTGAAGAATTGTCCATATAAATAATTCCCGGAACATTTTGGAATTTGACAGTCAATCTTATACCTCCATTAACTAGTGCCATACGGGCTTTCCATTTCTATATTATCCTTTTTGACGGCTATGTTCTCACCTGAATACAGGTATTTGGCATATAGGCGGGAACTTTTGCCGGGCTGCAAACATATGTACAATAAGATTACAAAGATCATAGCAAACTAAACTCTTTTACTTGGAGTGTATACATTGAGTAAGAAAATTGACAGGCATCTGTTTGGGCTTGCTGGAAAAGCGATTTCAGATTATCAACTTATACAGCCAGGTGACCGTATACTTATCGGAGTTTCAGGTGGCAAAGACAGCTTGTTTATGGCATGGATTCTTTCTGATATCAAGAAACGCTCTCCTGTGAAATTTTCTCTCGAGGCGGCAACAATCACTTTGGGAGAGCCCTGGCAGTTCAGTGAAAAAGATATCAGCCGTGTCGGCCAATTTCTGGCCGGATTGGGTATACCTTACCATGTTGTTCCCTCCAATATTGCGAGGGTAGTAACCGGTTATGAGACGCGAAAGACACCCTGCTCGTTATGTGCCAATTTACGTAGGGGTTATCTGCACAGATTTGCCAATGAACTGGGGATCAGAAAGGTAGCTTTGGCCCACCACATTGATGATGCTATAGAAACTCTTCTTATGAACATGTTTTATCAGGGCGGGTTACGGTGTTTCAAACCAAAGACTTACCTGTCACGCCGTCAAATAGAGGTCATAAGGCCGTTGGTGTATTTGGAAGAACATAAAATAGCCGAAACAGCAACAAATTTAGGTTTTCCTGTGATTTCCTCAACATGTGGCTTTTCAGGGACTACCAGCCGTCAGTTTATGAAAGATCTAATTATCGAATTGAGTCAAGATATTCCCGGGCTCAGGCGTCAAATGCGGAATGTGCTGCAGTCAATTTGGCTAAGGCCCAGCCCAAAACACAGATACTAGTGATGCAGCAGCCTTGACAAACCTTTGTGCCCTTTTTTTCTGTCTTTTCGGGATGAAGCCATAATTAAGGCATATTTCAAATCTCTTACTTCTATTATGAGACGTTCAATTACCTGGGTGAGCCGTTGAATCTGCTCTCTTTCCGAGACAGTGTTGGTGCAAATTTCCCGCCTAAGGTCGAGTATCATATCTTGTACAGATAGTGCCGTATCCCGGTTATTACCTTGCACTATTGTGTCTAAGCAACCTAGCCAAGAGTGATTGTGAGTTTCGGATACGTTTGTCATTTCCTGTGAAACTGCAATGGTTGCTGAAGGTGCTACTTGCTCTTGTATACGGCTAAGCACTATGTCCGGCCATCCGGATTGGCTCTTTGAACTTACAAGGGCCTCCCTTATTTCATCGTCAGACATACCTTGTTCTTGCATTGTAGCAATCATAGATATTGCTCCCAAGGAACTTCTCGGAACCTTATTGGATGGAGTTACGCCTAACAGATGTCCGAATTTCTTGCTTATATCTTTCATGGTAGATTTGGATAACCCCAGGCTGTTACCTACATCAGACCAAAAAACTTCAGCCATTTTGCTTCCCCCAACTTAGATTGGCATTGTACCGATTGTTTTTCATACGTATAATACCATACTATCCAGGAGTTGGCACTAAGCCAGGGCTACAACTATCTGCTTTTGCCACATTGTTTACGCTTAAACACCAAGTATGTTAGACTTATCGGTGGTGGTTACCCTTTATGTAATTTTTGCTGGAGGAAGGTGCAGTTACAATATGAGTAAGTTTACGTCTCTTATGCGTCCCCAATCCGTTGCTATTATAGGTGCTTCAAAGACACCTGGCAAGATTGGCAACGCAGTTGTCGAAAACATGAAGTCCTCAGGATTCAAAGGTGAGATTTACCCCATTAACCCGAAAGAAGCTGAAATAGCAGGTTTCAAGGCATACCCTTCAATCACGGAAGTTCACAAACCAATCGACGTAGCAGTACTCTGTGTCCCGGCCAAGGTATCAGTACCTGTCGCTGAGGAATGCGGCCAGGCCGGAGTTAAGCACATGATAGTGATTACAGCAGGGTTTAAAGAGGTTGGAGCAGAAGGCCGTGCACTTGAAGATAAACTTGTTGAAATTGCCAAGAAGTACGATATGACCATAGTGGGGCCTAACTGCCTTGGAGTCATGGACACTCACACCCCTTTCAATGCCACTTTTGCCAAAAACATGGCGCTCAAAGGGAACATAGCTTTCATTTCGCAAAGCGGTGCACTGTGTATCGCTATATTAGACTGGAGCCTCAAGACTGGGTTGGGCTTCAGCCAGTTTATTAGTTTTGGCAACAAGGCTGACCTTAATGAGGCTGACTTTATTGAAATTGCAAGTAACGACCCGAACACCAAGGTTATCTGTTTGTATCTGGAAGACATAGTAGATGGGCCTAGATTTATTGAAGCGGCAAGGGAAGCCACCAAACGAGTTCCTGTTATTGTACTTAAGTCAGGAGTCAGTGAAGCAGGCGCTAAGGCTGCGTCGTCTCATACAGGCGCTCTTGCAGGTTCAGATACTGCTTATGAAACTGCTTTCCGGCATGCCGGAGTGCTCAGGGCGTCAAACATGACCGAGTTGTTCGATTTGGCCAGTGCATTTACAAGCCAGCCTATACCCAATGGCAAACGAATTGCAGTTATTACTAACTCCGGGGGCCCTGGGATTGTAGCAAGTGACTCAATAGAATTGGGCGGGCTTGAAATGGCAAGGTTCAGCGAAAAGACTTTGAACTCACTTAAAGAGACTATGCCATCGATGGCAAACATTCATAACCCAATAGACGTTATCGGAGATGCCCACTACGACCGGTACGAAAATGCACTGGATGCAGCTCTTTCTGATCCAAATGTTGATGCAGCCACTGTTCTTCTCAGCCCGACTGCCGTTATAGAAGTTGACAAAGTTGCTGAGGTAATCGTGGAAAAAGGAAAGAAATATCCTGAGAAGCCGGTAGTAGCAGCATTTACAGGCGGTTATGCAGTAGAAAACGCTGTTTCGTATCTCAGAGAACATGGTGTGCCTACCTATGCATTCCCCGAGCCCGGAGTGGCTACGCTCCGAGGAATGGCAAAGTTTGCAGAACTTAGAAAATCTATTCAGCAAGGTGAAGAATGGGCCTTTGACGATGTGGGCAAGGAGGAAGTTGCCAAGATTTTCGATAAAGTCCGCCAGGATGGGCGTGATCTCCTTCTGAGCCCTGAAGCGGCCAGAGTGGCTGAACTCTACAAGATTCCTGCAGCTCCTTCCCGGTTGGCGACCACAGAAGATGAAGCTGAAAAGTTTGCCGTAGAAATGGGTTTTCCGGTAGTCATGAAAATTGCTTCCCCTGATATTATGCACAAGACTGATATCGGCGGAGTCAAAATTGGACTTAAGTCCAAAGAAGAAGTAAGGGCTGCTTTTACTTCAATCATGGAGAACTCCAAAAAGGCAGCTCCTGATGCCAAAATTTACGGCGTAGAAGTTCAGAAAATGATGCCTAAGGGCGATGAGATCATAATTGGCATGATTAAAGATCCGACCTTCGGGCCAATGGTTGCTTTTGGTTCAGGTGGAATCCTGGTTAACTTACTCCAAGATGCATCGTTTAGGTTAGCGTCAGGGCTCACCAAACATGAAATAGATGAAATGATTAAGGAAACCAAGGCATATACCATATTGAAAGGGTTTAGAGGTGCGGAGCCAGATGATATCCCGGCAATTGCCGAAGCAGTTGCCAGAGTGGCTCAACTGTGCAGAGATTTCCCTGAGATATCTGAACTGGATATAAACCCGGTTTTTGCGTATCCTAAGGGACTGAGTGCACTTGATATCAAAATCAAGCTCTCATAACATTTGATAAAAAGGTAACCGGTGCACTAGGCTTCGAGCCTATGCCCCGGTTACCTGACAGTCACTCATAAGGGAGGTTTGGGTGTGCGCACACAAACTACCGGTTCAAAATATATGTCTGAGTTTCATAAACACTTAAGATCCACGTATGAGGAAAAAGAAGACCAAATCAAATTGTCTCAGAACCCTCCAATCGAACCCTATGATAGTTACAAGCGATCTAAGGCAAAACTGCGGAAACGCCGCCCGGAACTTGTCTTGGAGCCAAAGCCCTACAATGACGAAATCTGGGATCCTGATTTAACCTATATTCCTGAGTAAACAATTAAACTTGTTGTTCCTACAAGTTGTTTCATTATCTCAACAGATTCGTAGCTAACACCATGACTGCCTATCATCGCACCTTCTGTCGATGAGGTACTGTGAAAATCCGAGCCTCCGGTAATCAGTAGTTTGTTTTCCCGCGCCATATACCAATATCTTTGCTGAAGGCTATGATCGTGCTCAGGATGGCACACCTCTATTCCTTGAAGCCCGTTTTCTACAAGTTCGTGGAGCAGGTAATCTGCATTGGCAGTTCCGGGATGAGCCCATACAGCAATACCCTTTGCTTGCCGTATAACTTTTATTGATTCGACAGGATTGAGGTGAAACCTCTCTACATATGCAGGCCTCCCTATCCCAAGATAGAGATCGAACCCCTCTTCAATACTGCTAATGTATCCTTTTTCAATCATTGCTTCAGCAACATGGGGCCTCCCAACTGATTCTCCCTTCGATAGTTCAAGTACTCTGCATAACTCAATCTGTATACCAAGATGATTAAGTTTTTCAACCATGGCTTTGATTCTAAGATGACGTGACTCTCTGAGCTGTGACAATACCTTTGATAACTGATGGTTGTCAGGATCAATAAAATAACCTAAAATGTGTATTTCCCTTCCACCCCACTGGCTATTTATCTCTATACCTGGAATTACTTCGATACTTCCATGCTTGATATCATCACTTTGATTAGTAGGGTATACTCTAGCCAGTTGTTCATATCCGGAAACCGTATCATGATCACATATTGAAACCGTCCTCAAACCCAATTTATGTGAATAACTAACTACCTGCTGTGGTGTATATTGACCATCAGAGGCAGTAGTATGAATATGAAGATCACATAAATTAGAAATTGGATCTTCTCGGCCAGTGACATCACTACCCGAGAGATCTTTGCGAAGTATCCGGCCGTCACTGACACATGGGTGCATCCTGATAACTAATTTCTGGGACTAACAATGAGTTTGATAGCTGTCCGTTCCTGACCATCTATAGTGATGTCAGTAAATGCGGGAACACATACAAGGTCAACTCCGCTTGGCGCCACAAACCCACGTGCAATAGCAACTGCCTTAATGGCTTGGTTGATAGCCCCTGCGCCTATGCCTTGAATTTCGGCGTACCCGCGCTCTCTAATAACTCCGGCTAGCGCCCCTGCAACAGCATTAGGGCTTGACTTTGAGGAAACTTTGAGAACTTCAACGGACGTGGTATCTCGGCGATCTACGTTGGCTACTCCCAATCTTATCCCTCCAAAGTAAATTAATTAACTGCGGCAATTGTAAATAACCTATAACTTGAACTACCGAATCTTGGTGTATTTCCATTCTACTGGTAATCCATGTATTTGACAAGGAGAATTTACCCTTAGAAAGCAAATATTGACTTCTTTGGGTAAGATTCAATCATATTGGGACTGTGTCATTCTCTTATTAGTATACGCTCAATTTTTTCAGCTCTGCCGGAAGGGTTAATAGCACATAAAACTGCACATAACTGTCGCTTCCCTTTGGCTGGCTCATGACGAACGGGTAATTGCGTTAGGAACTTCTTAATGATAGTTTTGCGCTTGACCCCGATGACTCCTTCATAACTGCCCGTCATGCCAACATCGGTTATATACGCAGTGCCATCAGGCAATATAGTTTCATCAGCAGTTTGTACATGAGTATGGGTTCCAAAGAATGCACTCACTCTTCCGTCAACATACCAACCTGCAGCTATCTTTTCCGACGACGCTTCGCCATGGAAATCTACAATAATCACCGGAGTGATAGTTTGCATCTGAGCGAGTTCAGCATCCAGGACCCTAAAGGGGCAATCAAAATTCTGCGGAGAAAACACTCTCCCGCAAACATTTATTACTCCCACAGTTGTGCTATTGCGAGCTGTGAACACACCTGAACCTTTGCCTGGAATGCCTGGGGGATAATTTGCAGGCCTTAGAATTCTGTTTTGTGATTCTATTACCGGATAGATCTCTTTCTTATCCCATATGTGATTTCCTGAAGTTATCACGTCTACCCCCATGGAAAACAGTTCTTCAGCCACTTTCTTGGTAAGGCCTGCGCCGCCTGCGGCATTTTCTCCGTTGACAATAGTAAAGTCTACTTCGTAGTCATCAATTAATTGGGGTAGCCTGGATTTCAGAAATGACCGGCCCGGGGAGCCAAATATATCTCCGATAAATAGTAAATTCATGAATATACCTCACTTATGAAACACTAGCACCTTTTCACCTTCGCGTAATGCAACCAGTCTTTTGGGGCACTCAAGTTCCTTAATTTTGTCAAGCATTTCCTGTAAGAAGAATCTGGCCGACCAAGAAAAATCAGTGTCTGTAATGAGTGAATCATCTAAATCCAACAGTATGGGGACTTGGTCTGTAACCAGTGAAACAGTGAGGCTAAGCTCACCTGTAGATAACGAAGCAACGTCTCTTTCTACATGAAAAGAGTGGAAATCGTCTATGGTTTCCCAATTGCATTCAATAATGCTGCCGGTTTGCTTGGCCAACGAGAGGTATGCATCTATTGACTGTAGATACAGCGACTGCAATTTCTCACGTTTTGACTTGCTGACAGGGCCTTGGCACAAAAACACCAACTTTAGCCCTCGCCTTTCCGGGTCAAAGGTGATTTTTGATACCTGGGGGAAAGCTATGAGTAGCGCAGCCAAAACTTCAACATCTTTTTGAGATACTTGTTTGCCCCTCTGTTCGTGCTTATCTATATTTGTTTTTCTTTGAGTTGTATTATCAGACATTGTTTTGCTCCGTTTCAGCCTCTGGGCCTCTGATTGGCAAACTTGTTTGAATAGAGGCGCCGGCCCGCCTGGCAAAACCGGTTCCGACGCCTCAGTTTTTGCGTTAAATACTACTTTGCGTAACCTATAGCCCTTGTCTCCCTAATCACGGTAACCTTAATTTGACCAGGGTATTCAAGTTCTTTTTCAATCTTGTTGACAATATCCCGTGCCAAAGTCACTGACCCGAGATCGTCAATTCTTTCAGGTTTGACCATGATCCTTATTTCACGGCCGGCTTGTATGGCATATGACTTTTCAACGCCCTCAAAGGAGTTGGCGATGTCTTCAAGCTTTTCAAGCCGCTTGAGATACATCTCCAAAGTTTCGCGTCTTGCTCCGGGACGCGCAGCAGAAATGGCATCAGCCGCCGCTACCAAGAACGCTTCGACAGACTGTGGCTCTACATCGCCATGATGTGCCTCAATGGCACGAATGACGGCTTTTGATTCCCTGTATCTCTTAAGCAAATTAACTCCAATGGCTACGTGAGAGCCTTCAACCTCGTGATCTACAGACTTTCCAATATCGTGAAGAAGCCCTGCCCGTTTAGCAACAGTTACGTCAGCACCTATTTCAGCGGCCATATTTGCCGCCAATTGTGCAACCTCAATGGAATGCTTGAGTACATTCTGGCCATAACTGGTTCTGAACTTAAGCCTGCCTAAAAGCCTAATAAGTTCCGGGTGGAGCCCGTGAACACTAAGATTGAGCGCTGCTTGCTCGCCTTCTTGTTTGATAACTGAATCTACATCCTTTTGAGCTTTTTCAACCATCTCTTCTATGCGAGCAGGATGGATACGGCCGTCAGCTACAAGCCTTTCCAGTGCAATACGGGCAACTTCCCTTCTTATTGGGTCGAAACCTGACAAAATGACAGCTTCGGGAGTATCATCGATTATGAGTTCAATCCCTGTAAGAGTTTCGAGGGTTCTGATATTCCTGCCTTCTCTCCCGATTATCCTGCCTTTCATCTCGTCATTTGGCAGTTCAACTACAGATACGGTATTCTCTGCTACGTGATCGGCTGCACATCGTTGAATCGCCAGGGCAACTATGCTTCGTGACTTCTGCTCTGCTTCGGCCCTTGCCTGTTCTTCAGCGTCTCTGATTAGCCTTGCAGTTTCGCCCTTAAGGGTCTCTCTGACCTCCTGAAGGATTTTTTCCCGGGCACTTTCTCTTGACAGCCCTGAAATACGCTCCAATTCTTTCATGGAAGATTCGTATAGCGTTTCAAGTTCCCGTTCTTTTTGAGCAAACGCCTTTTCTTGTTTTGACATGGCTTCTTCTCGCTGAGTTAAAAATTCCTGCCTTCTGTCAAGCGATTCCTCTTTCTTGATCAACCTACGTTCAAAGCGTTTTACTTCCTGACGCCTTTCACGTATTTCTTTATCGATTTCAGCCCTGATTTTTTGGGCACTGTCTCTGGCTTCAAGAAGGATTTCCCGGTGTTTGTTCTCAGCGCTTTTGGTGGACTGTTCCAATATTCTCTTAGCTTCAGTTTCTGCTGACGTTATCTTTGCTTCACCGATTATTCGCCGTAGCAAGTATCCTATTGAAGCCCCTACAACAAAGAGTACAACATACAAGATATACTGCAAATGCTGTCACCTCCTCCATAAACGGAAAAAGCCGAGCAGCGCTCGGCATACTGGCTCAATTATGTTAATACCTGGTTTTAGGACCATCTATATAAACAAACAACAATTTGTGAAATTGACTATGACTTATATATTCACAAGATCAAAAACACCTAGAATCTTTGAACAGTCAAAACAATGTTATCACCGTCAGTTGTTCACGTTAAACAGTAAATTATCCAGGCATCAATTCGCATCAAAGCCAGCATCACACGGCTACTCTACGTCACTTACCCGACCGAATGTCCTCACTACCGATAATATGGTTGCTTCGGTAAATCCTCTTCGAAATAACCATCTGGCCAGGCGTTGCGTGTCTTTCAATGTCCATTGGGTTTTGCCTTTTGCATACTGTCTTGCCGCAGTACGCGCCAGGCTTCGCTCATCTAACTCTGCGTAAACTTCGTCAATCAAAGTTTCCGCAAGTTGCTTATCGAAACGACGTTTCCTGAGTTCGTAAAAGCAACGTTTCTTGCCACAAGGTTTATTTCGTATAATTGCATCCAAAATATTTTTGGCAAGCACTGTATCGTTAAGATAACCCCATTCCTTAAGTTTCTCAATACATGTGTCTATTTCACCCGACGTAAATTCTTTTCGCGAGAGCATAAATTTCATCTGGCCTGAACTAACTTGCCGCCTTGCCAAGATTCTCAGGGCAGCATTCATGACACTCTTATTTCCCATGGCGTTTACCGGACTTTGACTTTGAATCCTTAACTTCTTTAGTTTTAGCCTTATCCTCTTCTTCTTGCGCTTCAGGCCTTAATAGGTCCTTGATTTTGGATTCTACCTCTTTGCTGATTTCAGGATGGCTCTTAAAGAATTCCCTGGCGTTTTCTTTACCCTGTCCAAGTTGTGTTTTCCCGTAATAATACCAGGTTCCCGTTCTGGTGATAATGCCCTTTTCTACACCTACGTCCAAGAGTGAACCTTCACGGGAAATGCCTTCTCCAAAGATTATGTCGACCTCTGCATCCTTAAAAGGCGGAGACAACTTATTCTTTACAACTCTTATCCTGGTTCTTGCACCTATGGTTTCCTGCCCTTTTTTCAGATTTTCAATTCTTCTTACATCGAGCCTCACTGAAGAATAAAATTTAAGGGCTCTCCCACCAGGAGTAACTTCAGGATTTCCGAACATTACGCCAATCTTCTCACGCACTTGATTTATGAAAATGGCAGTTGACTTTGACTTAGCCACCACAGCAGTAAGTTTCCTTAGTGCTTGGGACATCAAACGCGCCTGAAGGCCTACGTGGGCATCACCCATTTCGCCTTCGATTTCAGCGCGTGGAGCCAAAGCTGCCACAGAATCTACTACGATGCAATCCACAGCACCGCTTCTAACCAAAGCTTCGACTATTTCCAATGCTTGTTCTCCGGTATCAGGTTGGGAAATAAGAAGGTTTTCTATGTCCAACCCTAGATTCTTTGCATACATAGGGTCCAAGGCATGTTCAGCATCGATAAATGCAGCAATTCCTCCCGCTTTCTGTGCTTCTGCAACGATGTGCAGAGCCACGGTTGTCTTACCTGAACCTTCTGGGCCATAGATCTCCACAATTCGCCCTCGAGGTATACCTCCGATTCCAAGAGCAATGTCCAATGCCAGGGCACCGGTTGGAATAACATCTACTTGCAATTTCTGAGAAGATTCTCCATACCTCATTATGGAACCTTTGCCGAACTGCTTCTCTATTTGCGCAACCGCCAACTCCAGAGCCTTTTCTTTTTCTAACATCTAAATTGATTCACTCCTTAGAGTCGCCATATAACCCTGACAGTCCATTCCCAGTCAAGTATAACATCAGCAAGAACAAGGAGCAATCACATATTACACAAATGTTCGCCTATCACCCAGGCGGTAGTTGTACGCTGCCAAGAACCGAGTATAAGGGGCCTTGAGGGTATAATTGACTTTCCATTAGGAGTACATCTGAAACATCCCAGTGTAAATTGACTGACGCGGTACTTTCCGACTCTAAATACTTGTTTCTGAAGGCCCGGAAACTTTGTTCCCAGAGCATGCGTTGGCCGGAATTGCCCTTCTGCCTGTTCCCACGCCTTTTGTTTCTTGCCAGAGTTATGTGAGGCTGAAAAGGCCTGTTTTCCTCAAACCCAAGGCTACTTAACCCTGTACGCAAATTGCCGGCAAGGTTTATGAGTTCATGTTTCCCCTTATCGATTCCGATGTGAAAGACCCGTGGGCAGCCCTTATATGGAAAGGTTGAGGGCTTTCCCAGTGAAAGCGTAAATGGTGCAGTATTTGTAGCCGACGCTTGAATCACGTCCAATATGCAAGGTATTGACGTTCTTTGTACATTATTGCCGAGGAATTGAAGTGTAATGTGCAAATTCTTAACAGACACAAATCGGCAATCCGGGAAAACCGGTTTTGCTTGCGTAGTGAAACGTTCCAAAAACACTTTTATTTCTGAAGGCAAAGACAAAGCCACAAACCCTCTAAAAACATCAGTTTTCATTGAACTTATCTCCTGTGTTTTTGATGTTCTACTAAATAACGATACAAGACATACAATGCTCGTTGAGCTGCGTATTGTTTGGTTCTTGGCCTCGATGACGGATAAACTATTTTGTCTGCAATAACTCCATATTTTTTGTGGCTGAGGCCTATGTATACAGTGCCTAAAGGCGCGTTTGGGGTACCTCCCTCAGGGCCTGCGAACCCGGTAGTCGCCAAACCCAAGTCGGCCCCAGCAAGAAGGCGGACACTGTCTGCCATATATTTTGCAACTTGTTCGTTTACTGCTTGGTCCTTGTGTACAACTTCCGGGGGTACCCCCAGGCTGGACATTTTGACTTTGGAGTCGTAAGCGATCATTCCCATTTTGAAGTATTTTGAACTTCCCGGGACCTCACTTAGCCTGTGACATATTAAGCCTCCTGTTACAGACTCGGCTATAGCTACAGTCAGCCCTTTGGTTCTAAGCAGCCTGCCTACGGCTTGTTCCAATGTTTCGCTGTTTCTGCCATATACATGATGCCCCAATCGCTTCCGCACTTCTTTTTCTACCTGAGAAATCATTGAAGCAGCTTCTTTTTCATTGCCGGTCTGAGCGGCTATTCTAAGCCTTACCTGTCCCGCCCCTGCGTAAGGCGCTACAGTTGGGTTTTTGTACGTGAGCAGGTCTTTGACCGTCTCAGCTACCATGGATTCGCCAAGACCTACTATATTGAGATTGACATAATGGATAGGCTCCAAATCCGGAAAGTGCTGCTTTATAAGCGGTACCACGTAGTTTTCAAACATAGGTTTCATTTCAGAGGGAGGCCCAGGAAGCAGCACTGCAAAGGTTTTATCAAACTTTATCGCTTGGCCGGGAGCCGTGCCTACCTCATTTGGGAGGAAAACCCCGCCATCTACAACATAGGCCTGTTTTTTATCGGAATCACCGCTTTTCCGATTACGTTTTGCAAACCATCTGTGCATGTTGTTCCATGCATTTTCATCAAATACCAGGTCTCGGTTCAGAGCAGAAGCGAGGCAACGAGCTGTTACATCGTCTTGAGTTGGGCCAAGCCCTCCTGTAGCTATAATAAGATCGGCTCGCTTGATTGAATCTTCAAAAGCCAAAAGAAGCCTTTTTGGATTATCTCCCACGGTAACTCTTCTATATACGTTTACCCCAATATCTCTCAGACGAGAAGAAAGATACTGGGCGTTTGTATCAATAATTTCGCCCAGTAGAAGTTCAGTGCCTATGGAAAGGATTTCTGCGTTCAAAAAACCACCCCCGAAAATGAGCCGGAGTTTATACCCCTCTGATTATTCTACTCTTTCGAACAGGTGGTTTCCTCCATTTCCAAGAGAGTTTAGCCGGCAATTCAAGATATTCCTTTAGCCTTTCCCCTGAAACTGCTTCCTTTTCAAATAACTCGTGAGATAATTCTCTGACAACGGTTTGATATTTCTTGAGTATCTTGGCCGCTGCAATTTCTGCATTCCTTATAATGTCGTTAGTAGCTCTTGCTATAATGTCGTGAGAAGCTGTTTCCCTGTCTACAATTCCAATTGGCGACATTCCATACATTACAATTCTTTTGGCGATGTCAAGCGCCCTTTGAAAGTCATTTGCCGCTCCTGTGCTTTTAGAACCAAACACTAGATTTTCTGCAATTGCCCCGGCCACAAGAATCTCAATTTCTTCCTCGAGCACTTCCCTGGGATACAGGTATCTGTCCTCTTGTGGCGCATGTCTCACAAATCCAAGAGCGTTGCCTCTGGGTGATACCGTTACATGGGCAACAGACCCTGGCCTTACTGTTTCCGCCACAACGGCATGTCCGGCCTCATGAGCACATATGCGTTGCATTTCTGCATCTGATGGGCGCCTTTCAAGTTTCTCGCCTAAAATTACTTTATTTAGGGCTTCAGCCAGATCATCTGAACTTATTTCTTGTCCGCCTCTGCGTAGCGTGCCTATGGCAGCTTCATTGCAAAGGCTCTCAAGATGAGCTCCTGAAAGGCCAAATGTCTCCCTCGCCAGGTTTTCAAGGTTAACTTCACTTGCCACCGGTTTGTTGCGAAGGTGGAGTTTAAGAATCTCCAGCCTCCCATGTTTGTCCGGAAGATCCACCGTTACCGTTCGATCAAACCTTCCGGGCCTGAGGATCGCCGGATCCAACAAATCCGGCCTGTTAGTGGCAGCTACCACAAGGATTCTGACGTCGTTGTCAAATCTCAACCCATCCATTTCAACCAGCAATTGATTTAGGGTTTGATCATATTCCAAATGGCCAACTTGAGAACCACGCTTGCCGGCCAATACTTCAATTTCGTCAATAAATATTATTGCTCCGGACTTTTTACGCTCTCTTGCAAGGTTTCTGGCCCTGGAAAACAGTTCTCTTATTCGCTGAGCGCCAAGGCCTGCATATACTTCAATAAATTCAGAACCTGATGCTGAAATGAATACAGAATCAGTGTAGTTGGCTGCAGCTTTTGCAAGCAGTGTCTTTCCTGTTCCCGGGGGGCCAGACAACAGTACTCCTTTTAGGGGCCTGATTCCTAAAAGACTGGCTCTTTCATAGTCACCCAAAAACTCTAAGGCTTCTATTAGCTCCCTCTTCGCCACTTCTTGGCCTCCTACGTCTTCAAATCTGACGTTAGATGTTTCGGCCATAACGGCTCCGACTTTACGCTTGCCAAAGTTTCTTATTTGGCCACCTGAGGTATATAGAAAATAAGCAAGCCCGAGCACTATGAGAACAGGAAAAACATTAACTTTCAAGGCAATAAGGAAGGCCATAACGCCAAGTGCACCACCAAGCACCACTTCTTTTTGGTTCATAGTTCCGGGCCTCCCTTGATGTCTTTAAGATCCTTAATTCTGTAAAGATATTTTTCTTTAAGACGAAGTTGAATATAGATATTATTGTCATTTACCGTAAGATTGAAGTCTTCTATGCCCATGTTCTTTAACACCAGGCTCGATTGATTGGCCATATCGCCAAAGTTCCCTCGCAGCCTGGCTTCCTCTACGTAGAAATGGATTAAGTCATACGCTTTTTCCAAGGTTTCGTCAGAATCGTCTCGAATCACGACTTCATAAGCTCGTTGGCCAACTATGTTTTGAACTGAGTCTTCAATCTTCTTATATGCCAAAGACAGATCATCAACATAACCAAGGCTCACATCAATTGTAATTGTGTCCTCTATTGACTCAATATCAGCCCTAAGAACATCGGGATTCTCGGACAGGCACTTTTTAAGAGGCCTTTCTATCCGAAAGACCCGGTAGGAATAGTGGGCAAGCGCTAATACCATCAATGCTAAGAACGCCCACAACAGCACATATTCCCATCGCATGTTTCTCATGGACATTGTGTCTTCCTCTCCAAATTTACAAAATAGACATACAGTTGACATAAGTATATCAATGATAGACAGGCTGTTCGAAGGTAATAGATGGACACATCTAAAGAGTTTGGCAAGGCTCCTATACTTGGCTATTTCAACAAGAATATGAAAGTGCCTAACCGATGCCGGGACATGCATCGGTTAGGTTGATTGTGCGTACAAATTAGCGGTTTCTAGCGCCTAAGGAATTCACAGACTCCTTTGGCTAAACCTCTGGCTACTGACTCCTGAAACCAATTCTGCCTCAAGAGGTTTACATCATTCCAGTTTGTCACAAATCCTATTTCCATCAAGGCTGCCGGCATATATGTTTGATTGAGTACGTAGTATGGGCCTTTTTGAACATCGATCATTCTAAGCCCTGTGTAGTCAGATACAGCCTGGGCAAGTGTTTTCGCCAATCGTTGCGATTCCCAAGAGCCATTCCTGTAAAAGCCCATGACTCCCGATACTTGCGAGTCATTGGGATATGCATTTATATGTATGCTGAGAAAAAGATCAGCACCCCTTGAATTAGCTATAGAAACCCTGGCAAGCAGGTCATCTGCAGGTGGCCACCAGTCACTGCCTGGTGAATAGTCACCGTACCTGGTCATAATAACAACTGCCCCTTGAGATTCAAGGTATTTTCTGACTTTGGCCGCTATGTCAAGAGTAAAGTTCTTTTCTTTATCGCCCCAATAAGATATAGCTCCGGGTTCAGGCCCGCCATGGCCAGGGTCTATCACGATTACTCTGTTTCTCAGTGGCCCCGATCCTCTTGAAACACTGTTTGCCCTTTCAAGAGCGTTCCAAGTAAGAGGGCCGGCAATTCCGTCGACGGCCAAACCTGCACTTCTTTGAAACTCTATTGTTGCAAATTGGGTCCTTGAGCCGAAAATCCCATCAATAGGCCCTGGATTAAAACCGGCATTCATAAGAGATTCCTGCAAATTGGCCACACTGTCTCCATAACTTCCCAATCGAAGGAGAGAAGCTGCGTGGCCTTGAATAGGAATAAGCACAGTGATTAGTATTAGTGTAATTACTGCTATAATTGTTGATAGCCTAGGTTTTGGCATTAATGGTGTCCTCCTTCTTGCTTGACATAACGTGGTTATATTACATACTACCTGATAAAAACAGGTATTCACCAGGAAAAATAAGGTTATCCATGGTTTGAGGGGGTAATTTGGGTATGTCTAGTTCGGATATAGGCTATGTACTACGGGATCTACGCCAGGATCCCAGATTCATGGCTTGCATAACTGGCTGGCATCATTTATCGGCTACTCCGGCTGATTATCTCGCTATCCCACATGACTTGCATCCTTCATTGAAACAAGCACTGAGCCAAAAGGGAATAAACGCGCTTTACGCTCACCAGCGAGATTCTTATGATCGAATTTCAAATGGCGAAGATATTTGTGTGGTAACTCCGACGGCATCAGGCAAGACTATGTGTTACAATTTGCCTGTGTTGGATTCGATCCTCAAGAATGATGCAACTTGTGCTTTATACATATTTCCGACTAAAGCGCTTGCCCAAGATCAACTGGTTGAACTTCGTAATATGTGTAAGCCGGGTGGGTTTTCGATAAGATGTTTTAGTTATGATGGCGATACACCTTCATACAAAAGAGGCATTGCGAGGCAAGCAGGGCAGATTATAATTACTAATCCAGACATGCTGCATCTGGCTATTCTTCCTCACCATTGTGCATGGGCCGGTTTTTTTGCCAGGTTGAAATATGTAATTATTGATGAAATGCATCACTACAGAGGGGTTTTCGGAAGCCATGTAGCCAATGTTTTAAGGAGGCTTATGCGAATTTGCCTCTTCTATGGAACAACACCTCAATTCATTTTGGCTTCTGCAACAATTGCAAACCCAGGCGAGTTGGCTTCGGCTCTAACAGGCAGATCAGTGTCGTTGGTTGACAAGAGCGGTGCCCCGGTGTCAGAGAAGGATTTTATTTTTTACAACCCCCCCGCTCTTAGCAGTGAAGGTTCAATCAGGCAATCGGCAATAAATGCTGCATCAAGGATTGCTTTACGGTTTGTTAGAAACAACATTCAAACTTTGATTTTTGCAAAATCCAGAAAGTCATGTGAATTGCTGGTACAATACCTTAGAAATTCGTTCACTGATGAGCCTAAGAAAGGCAAAGTTCAGGGTTATCGGGGTGGGTACTTACCTAAGCAACGAAGGGCAATAGAGGAAGGCCTTCGGAACGGAGATATTATAGGCGTAGCTGCCACCAACGCGTTAGAACTGGGAATAGATATAGGCAATCTTGATGTGGTGGTTATGGCGGGTTACCCGGGAACCATATCCAGCACTTGGCAGCAAGCAGGCAGAGCCGGAAGAAGGCAAGCAAAGTCTGTTGTTATCTTAATAGCAGCAAGTTCTCCCCTTGACCAGTTTATAATAAGCAACCCTGATTACTTCTTTGCCCAAAGCCCTGAACACGCAATGGTAAATCCCAATAACCCCTATATCCTTGAGCAACATGCAATGTGTGCAGTTTACGAGCTTCCGTTTAGCACCGATGACATAGCATTCAGAGGCATAAGGATTCAACCTATCTTGGAAGATTTGGCCAAAAGAAAAATCCTGGACAAAGATTCATGCAGGTGGAATTGGCCTTCGAATGGTTTTCCTGCAGCCGGGGTGAGTCTGAGATCTGCTGCCTGTGACAATTTTACTGTAATAGATATAACTCATAACTATAAAACCATAGGCCGGGTTGACCGGGCTTCGGCTCCAATATTAATCCACGAGCAGGCTATCTATATGCATAAGGGGCAGCAATATCAAGTTATCAAATTAGATTATCAAAGCGGAAAAGCTTATGTAAAACAAGTTAACGTAGATTATTATACTGACGCTAACCTGGCTGTAGGCATCAAGGTCATGTCAGTTGAGAAATCTTCCCGGGCCTTCCCTGTCAAATTCGGTAAGCTCTGTGTTACTGCGCTTGCCACCGTTTACAGAAAGATTAGGCTTTATACCAACGAGAATATCGGATCAGGCGAAATAAGCATTCCTGAAGCCAATTTGCATACCCAAGGCACATGGTTCCATATCCCCGATGATCTATGCAGTAACATCGAGCCATACTTGATAGGGCGTATACTTTTCGGAATCGCTAATGTGTTATCGAATATTGCTCCTTTGTTTCTTATGAGCGACAAGCAAGATTTGGGAGTCTCAGTAGAAGTTCGTTCTGCCTATGACGGTAAGCCTACGATATACTTATATGATTCTCATCCAGGCGGGCTGGGTTTGGCGGAAAAGACGTTCCATATTCTTCCCTATATCATAAAAGCCGGCCTTGATTTAATTTCATCTTGCCAGTGCCCAAAAGGTTGTCCCGGATGTGTGGGCCCTGAGCAAAAAGCCGGCCATTATGTTAAGATTTCGTGCCTTGAGGTGCTTGGTGCCATAAGTTCAAGGGTTAGGCCCAATTAACAGCGATTTCTACCTTGTAACTGTTATACCCTATGTTTTTCACTCATAACTATAAGCAACCAAGGCTCTCTTTTTAACTCTTATTCTTGTCGAAAGGAGGAATATGATTGCTCATTTCTTTAAAGCCACGTCATCGTGAGCGGGTGTTAATCTTCATTGCTTTTGCCTTGTTGGTTGCCGGTGCAAAAATAGGCGTCACGTTTCATGACAAAAGCGTTGCGGCCAATATAACCCCTTTAACTCGTGTAAAAACATCAGAACCGGTTATAGGCGTCATGGTTGACGTATCACAGGCTACTGCTGAATCTGTGGCTCAATGCTTAGGTGTTTTTGAATCTGCCGGCATTAAAGCCACCTGGTTTTGCTCGGCCACTTTTGCAGAAGCTCATGATGATTTGATACAGCAAATTATTGATAATGGCCATGAATTAGGGCTTTCGGGCACCGATGATAAGGCCATGGACCGGCTTGACGATGCGGAAATTGAACTGCGGTTGGTTAGGGCAAGGGAAGCTCTTATTAAGACTGCCGAACCTATGCCCTTCTTTTATGCACCTGCAGGCCGTTTCAATAAGAAACTTGTAAATGCAGCTTTTGAGCAAGGGTTCTACTCAGTCAAAGGCTCCATTGACGGGAAAGCCCTTAGAGGAAAAGTAGACAGCGTAGTAAGGAAGGTTGGCGGTTCTGCCAAGCCTGGCGACATACTTATAATACGCATAGGCAAGAAAGGCATGGTTCCCAAACCTGAGTATATTGAAAATCTGGCAACATACCTTAAAATTCAAGGAATGTCTATGGTAAGCCTGTCTACCCTGGTAAGAGGGATACGATAACAGTTTGCTTATGAAGGCACCCGGTTTTCGCCAGGTTACCGGTTTTACTGAAGCCTCAGGTTACTGAAATATATGATAAGTTTTGAGGCCAGGCGTGCCATCAGCCGCCAGGGTGTTCGGGGGTTTACCCAGACACCTGCTACAAGTTCAGAATGTGCCACTACCTGGTCGCCTAAGCAAAGGGTAGCCTGGCCTATTACAGTTCCGGCAGGGCACGGTGCTTTAATTGTGCCGGGTAAGTCAACGTGTATTCTTAAGCCCAGTGCGTATCTGGGTACACAGGCATGCAAATTATTTAGGCAATGTATTGGAACATATTTCTCAGTCGAATTGGATGCCGGCAGAGTAACAACAGTTTCTCCTGCCGACACTACTTTCACAAACCTGAAATTCTCAAAGCCGTATTCCAAAAGTTCGGCAGCATCATGCCATCTGTCGTTGCTGTCAAGCACAATTGCCAAAAGACGCATTCCGTTTTTGGTTGCTGACGTAACAAGGCACTGTCCTGCAGCTTGAGTAGTACCTGTCTTGACACCGTCTACTTCGGGAAGAAGCCAAAGCAGCCGGTTGGTATTTTGAAGAGACAAGACTATATTTGTTTCAGCTTCAATAACATCTTTTTCTTTAGTGGCAACAAGGTTCTTAAAATAAGGGTGCCTAAGACAAACTCTGGCTATGAGTGCAAGGTCAAATGCAGTTGTGTAATGATTTGGATCAGTAAGCCCATGAGGGTTTTCAAATCTGGTGTTTATCGCCCCCAGTTGCTTAGCCCGTTGATTCATTAAGGTGAAAAATTCCGAGGCAGATCCATGTCCTATATGTTCTGCAATTGCCCAAGCTGCATCATTGCCTGAATTTAACATTAACCCGTATAAGAGGCCTGTCAAACTAAACTTATTACCGGCTCTAAGATGCATAGACGAACCGGGCTGAAACGCAGCGTCACGGGATACCTCAACTATGTCTTCCAAACGTCCTCGTTCCAACGCAATAAGGGCAGTCATCATCTTGGTCAGGCTGGCAGGATGCATTCGGCTAAACCCTTGTTTCTCAAAAATTATGGAACCGGTTTGCCATTCCATCAATATTGCAGCCCTGGCAGATACTTGTGGCTGCCAGGATGGCCCGGCCCCCTGGCAATAAGCAAAATGTGTGTTATGGCTGTCTACGCAGGCAAGTATTATGAGCACTAAACACAATATTCCCGGTAACTTGCTCCTTCTAGAAGATAACACGCTCATACCATCACTCCGAGTTTCTGAGAGGATCAAAAACATCATATGGGAATCCTTACGACGGTATGATGCTTAATATCTATATTTCCTTGTTATACCGAAAGATCAAGTCTTTAACCGGCCCGTAAGGGCCTCCTTCACCCAGTTCTTGTCCGTTTAATGTTATAGTGAGCACCCAGGGTTTACCGGCCCGCACATAAATTTCATTGTCTGCGGTAACGTCAACAGATTCATTTGGCCCCACGGTTTTCTCAGTTACAATTTGGCCATCGGCTCTTACTTGAATCCAACATGTAGTATCTTCACCCGGCAAAGTCCGAAGTGTAACCTCCAAAGGGGTTTGATTAATTTCAAAAACAGTAGTTTGCTCGTTTGGGTCGGATCTTTCAATTGAAGCTTCCGCCGGTTCTTCCACAGGATCGCCCTTGCCTCCAGGCTGTTCCGGTTGAGGTTCAGTTTGGCCATTGCCATTATCGTTTTCAAGGTCTGCACTCTGGCCGGGTACAGCTCGACGAAATATGTTGTTAAATACTTTAGCAGCTCCCCAAATTGCTGCCACTATGAGAACCAGTATAATCATTGTGGTTACTATGTTGGTGCGGCCCTTTTTCCTCCTGCGTTTGCCTCTCCTAACACCTGTTGCCGGAGGATGCGCAGTGGAAATTTTGTGAGTTTGAGTTTTATTTGCAACTTTCCCTTCACAAATTTCCCCATAAATCCGAGAAACTTCTAAACCATCCAAGCCTAAGAACTCAGCGTAAGATTTGAGAAATGCCCTAAAATAAGTCTTGCCAGGTGGAATATTATCGTCCCCGGCTTCTACTGCCATAAGGTATTTGGAGCGGATTTTGGTCTGCTCTTGTACTTCTTCAAGGGATAATCCCAGGTTTTCCCTTCGTGCCCTGATAGTTTCACCTATCTCAATTAACTTGTCGCGTGAATCATTAATAACCTCCTCAGCCACGTTCTTCCCTCCTTCACGCTCATGGCCTCAATCTGGTGATCGTTCTCGGGAACGGGCTGGCTTCTCTCACATGGTCAAGGCCACATAACCAAGCTACAACACGTTCTATTCCCATCCCAAAACCGCTATGTGGTACAGCACCGTATTTCCTTAGGTCCAGATACCATTGATACTCTGCCACAGAAAGATTATGTTGTTTAATCCTGTCCAAAAGCAAATCATAGTCGTAAATTCGCTCGCCACCGCCTATGATCTCCCCATGTCCTTCAGGCGCTAACAGATCAGCTCCCAGCACTGTCTCAGGGTTATTGGAATCCGGTTGCATATAGAAAGCTTTTATCTTCGTTGGGTAATGTGTGACGAAAACAGGTTTGCGATAATGAGATGCTATCTCTGTCTCGTGGGGAGCGCCAAAATCATCACCCCACGTAATATCCATTCCTTTTTGAACTAACATTTCGATGGCTTCGGTATAAGTAATTCTCGGGAAAGGAGGCTCAATCACAGATAAGTCTTCAGGATCCCGGCCCAATTCCCTCAGCTCTGATTCGCAGTTTTCAAGCACCTTTCTAACCACATAAGTTACCATTCTTTCCTCAAGACCCAGTAACTCATCAAACTGCATAAACGCCGCTTCAGGCTCAACCATCCAAAATTCAGTCAAATGACGGCGTGTCTTGGATTTTTCAGCCCTGAATGTGGGCCCAAAACAGTATACTTTTCCCAAAGACATAATAGCAGCTTCATTGTAAAGTTGGCCGCTTTGGCTCAAGAAAGCATGTTCTCCAAAGTACTCAACAGAGAATAGAGTTGTAGTGCCCTCACATGCAGACGGTGTGAAAATAGGTGCGTCAACATTCATAAACCCTTCTTGGTTAAGAAAATCCCGGCAAGCCCTTATGATTTCAGCTCGTATCTTCAGAATATCTCTTTGACGAGGAGTGCGCATCCATAAATGCCTGTTATCAAGCAGAAACTCAACTCCGTGCTCCTTAAGGGTTATAGGATAGTCATCAAACGCCTCAGATACAATCGTACAATCAGTCAGCCCCAGTTCATATCCGCCCGGAGCCCTGGAATCTTTTTTGACGATGCCTTCGACGGTGAGGCACGACTCTTGATTGAGTCTCTCCAACCGCTCAAAGAGATCTTTACCTATGTCTTTTTGTGAAGCGACACATTGCATTGTGCCTGTACCGTCACGCAGTATCACAAAAATTACCTTACCTGATGATCGTTTGTTGTATAGCCATCCTTTTAGCCGGATTTTGCGGTTTTCATACGAACCTACTTTGCCTATTGTACTACTATATGTTGTTTCAGCAGATGAGTTCATGATGACACTTCCTCCTCAAACTTGTCCTGTACTTAGTGTAGCATTCATAGTTAAACTTGGTAAGGGTTACTCCGGGCCTACCGGCTGTTCCCGCAATTGCTTTAGGATTAGTCCAAGTTCATCCATGGTTTTTCCATAGCCTGCCCAATCTCCGTTTCTAAGCCTGTCTTGGGCCTCGGCCCAAAGCTCATTGGCTCTTTCAATAAGATTCGATAGGCCGGCTGCTTCGATTTCTCCTGCAGGTGGTTCGGCTACGGGCCCCACCAGCTTATTTAAAGCATCTTCGACTGTAGTTCCCATAACAACCTGGCCGCCGGCATACATCAAAACACGCTTGAGTTCAGGTATTTTTACTTTTTCTGCTTGGATATACAAAGGTTCTACGTACAGGAATGAGCCATCCATTGGGATAGTCACAAGGTTTCCTCTTATCACTTGGGACCCAACCTGGCCCCAAAGTGTCGTAGCTTCTGAAATAGACGGATTTTGAGAAATAAGTGATTCGACTTGCATTGGCCCTGGTATATGTTTGTCTTTTGGCAAAACATAAAGCAGCATCTCTCCGTACCTTTCAGGGTCACATCTTACTGCCAGCCAAGCTGTCATGTTGGGCTTTCCCCTGGGTGTGAAAGGTATGATTTGCACATATTCAGTAGCAGTTTCCCCAGGCAAAGCAATCAAGATGTAGTATGGCTCTACAGGTATTTCCTGATTGCCATAGATCTCCATTGGAATTTCCCAGTAGTCTTCCTTGTTGTAGTAAACTTGCGGATCGGTCATATGGTAAGTTGTAAGCATCCTGGTTTGCACTGTAAACATGTCCTGTGGAAAACGGATATGTTGCTTGAGTTCCTCTGGCATCTCATCCAGGGGCTTGGTCAACTGAGGGAAAACCTTCTCGTAAGTTTGCAACACCGGATCTGATTTATCAGCGCTGTAAAACACCGTTTCACCACTATAAGCATCGATTACCACTTTTACGGCATTTCTCATGTAGTTGACCCTTAATTGGGAGTCCGGTTGGCTATACGGATAGTTTGACGACACAGTATAGCCGTCAATGAACCAGTACAGTTTGCCTTCTGCAAGCACCAGATATGGATCTTGGTCATATAGGAAAAAAGGTGCGATTGTTTTGGCCCGGCCAACAATGTTCCGATTCATGATTAGCCTTGAATCCGGGGTCAAAGCTCCTGACACTAATATCTGATAGTCCCGGAACCGAATGGTAAAAGCAAGTTTCTTAAGAAAATTGTTTAGGCTTATGCCTGCATCGCCCTGATAAAATGTAGGCTCTATCGTTTGAGAATCCAGTTTGGGATAATCGAATTCAGGCTCTTTGGTATTTACAATCACATAATGATTGGTCAGTTCTCCAAAATATAGTTCCGGCCGGGTGAGCAAAAGATCAGTTAGGGTCTTGGGAGGTACGTCTTTAAAGTAAAATGCCGGCATACCTTCTCGTGTTACTTCCCGTGAAGGGCTCATTACCATGCCGTATCCATGAGTATATTTCAGGTGTAAGTTAACCCAGGTTTTTGCTTCCGCAGGCAAGAGGTTTATGTCCAATTCCCTGGGTGAAAGCAATACTTGCCGAAGGTTGCCGTCTACAGTGTACCTGTCTATATCTACATCATTGAACTTGTAATACATCCTTATTTCTTGCACTTGGCTGAATGTGTCGCTGAGCACACGGTAGTCCCATAGCCTTAGGTTGCTGATTGTATCCGGGTTAGCCAGGATATCGTCCCTGGCCAATGAGTCATCTGCAGGATATTCAACAATTTCAATGTTATCTAACCCAAACGCGTGCCTGGTAAATTGTATGTTTTTCTCAATAAAAGGCTCTTCATATGCAATTTCGTTAGGAGATACGGTAAACTGCTGAATGAAAGCAGGGTATGCATACCCGACTGCAAGAGACATAACTACGAGCCCAACAACAGCATATCCTACCCACCTGAAATTGTGCATAATAAGGCCCAGCAACGAAAAGGCCACACCCGCCAACGCTACGGCAATTAGCCCTTTGTAAGTCGGAACCTGGGCATAAATGTCAGTATAAGAAGCTCCAAAGGCTACTCCCCTGGGAGAGTACATGAGATTCCAAATGTTGATCTTATAGTTCCACGCCCTTAGCCCAAACAATACAGCAGACAGAATCGACAGGTGGATGCGTGCCCTTCGAACTACGATAATCCTTCTTTCGCCGAAACGTATGTCGCCGAAGATAAAATACATTATCCCCGAAAGAACCAAAGCTGCAATAAAAGCAACCCATAAGTGTTGCTGAAGCAGGCTAATGAACGGTAAAGTAAAAATGTAAAACCCTACGTCTTTCCCGAAAAACGGATCATTTATTTCAAACGGAGTAGCATTTAAGTGAGCCAAAATTACATGCCACTGGCTGTATCCGGACAATCCGCCCAGTATCCCTACTACCACAGAGATTATCAGAACCCAGCGCCCCATTCTTTCAGGCGAACGAATGGGTACCGGCATAACCAGCCCGCCTACTACGTTTAGGTCACGCCGCCTCCACATAACCGCCATTAAATTAGCAAAAGCTACTGCAAAGAACAACAATCCCCCGGCTAGAGCTACAAGCCACCTGGCTTTAAAAATTGTCCAATATACAGAACTGTAGCCTAATTCTTCAAACCACAATATGTCCGTGTAAAATTTTGCTATTCCTGTTGAGGCCAGAACTATGGCCACAGCTATGCCTATTAAGATCCAAAGCCATCGTTGTGTAGGCATTTCGGAATCAAGCCTCCTTTCTCTTAACTACCGGAGTCTGCTAACATCCAATCCCAAATTGCCATGTATTCCTCTTTGGTCATCAGAGGCTCAAATTCATCAACTATTTCCTTACCAACTACAGCATTATCCCATAAAAGATCTATCGTTGTGAGCGCAAGCAATTTAGCCGGTAAAATATATGCTGTGTCAGGATCGTCTACCATGTACTCCTCAGAATGCGCAGCTCCTTTGGCTCCTCCGCACGAGGGGTGAATAGCCGGCAGAATATGCATTATGTCTCCCATATCAGATGATCCGGTGCTATGAGCGCCCATCCCAACCATATGCTTTCCTACAAGGTTTTCCGCATTATCTCTAAGCACAAGATCAAGCAATTGGTTGCTCCACCTTGGAAGATAACCCGGAATATCTTCTATCTCAACTTGTGCGCCTATAGCATCTGCACCGGCCCTAAGCGCCTTTGTTACCTTTCTGTTGGCATCTTTGATTGCTTCCAGGGATTTACCTCTTACGTAAGTTTCCAGCCTGACATCTGCCGGAACAACGTTAACAAGATCTCCTCCTTTAGTAATAATTGGGTGCACCCTAATATGATCTTCGTCTTTGAACGTTTCTCGATGAAGGTGGATTCCCATGAGCCCTAACATTGCAGCATTAAGAGCATTAACACCCAAATGAGGTGTTGCCCCTGCATGAGCCTCTTTGCCCTTATACCTTACAAGTTTTCCGATAAACCCGTTGGAAGTTCCGCCTACAATGATCTTTTTGTCAGGCCCAAGAGCCGCCATGTGCACCAGCATTGCAATATCGATGTCGTCAAAGAATCCCCTAGCCAAAAGTTCTTGCTTACCTCCAAGAAACCGGATCTTGCCTTCTTTCCTGAGTTTTTGCCTGTATTCTACTTCAACATACTCTTCGGCAGGCACTCCAAGAAAAGTAATTTTGCCTGACAAAAACTCCATTGCACCGGAACTTACAAGCCCAATGGCGGAACCTATCATGGAAGCTACCTGTCCGTTATGGCCACACGCGTGAGCCGCTCCGGTCATAGGGTCAGCGTATGGATGGCCAGGGCATACTACAGCATCAAGTTCACCCATAATGCACACGTTAGGCCCATCGTTCATCGAATCCAGTACTCCGGATACACCGGTTATCCCAAGACTATCAGTGATATCCAGGCCAAGTTCGCCAAAACACTGCTTGACGAGTGTTGAGGTTCTAACCTCTTTATATCCAAGTTCTGGATGGGCCATTATATCTTGTCCAAGATCTATGATTTTCTTCCGGTTATTATCTATTTGGTGCATTACTGCATATTTTAACTTATCTTTGGTCATAGAGCTAATCTGCCTGCCTTTCGAATTGCTATAGCACTGTATTAGTTTTTCTATTACACGTCTCTGATTTCCTTTAAACATATAGGCAATCTTAGAGCGCCTGGATTTCCCAGCCAGGCGCTCTAAAAAGTTTCCCTATGTAAATCTAAGATATACCCTTAATTAAGGTTGGCCTGGGATAATCAATACTAAAAACCCATAAATTCTTGCACTATCTCCCGAACTCCTTCAGAAAACGGTTTTTGAGCTACGTAAGGCACATTTCGTTTGACTATTTCATGAGCATTGCTGACAGTTGCTTTCATACCCGACCATATCAGCATGTCAAGATCGTTAAGGCCGTCTCCAATTGCCAAGACCTCTTCCCTGTCTACGTTCATAGAATTGGTTAGCAGCTTAAGAGCTTTGGCTTTGGATACTCCCGGTGGCTGAATTTCAAGCAAGTGTGGCATGCTTTTGATCACTGTTACTTTCGGTTGCCACCTGGCATTCAGACTGGCCAGAATTCGGTCAGATTGCTCTGCAGGCACTCTCAATACAATTTGGGTTGGAGATCCTGGAATCTCCCTTAGAGAATCAACTATGTTTATTTTGTATCCTAACACGTCTGAATACCGCTGTGTTTCGGCACCTTTTACGTGGGTGTACATATCCTTGCTCACCACAAAGTAAAACGGGTATTCAAGTGCTTTGAGTTCCAGGGCGATATTTTGAGCAACGTGCCTGTCGATGGTTTTTTCATAAACAGGCGGGTTGCCTACACGGGCAATAAGCCCGCCTCCGTTGGTTATTACAGGTTCTTCTATACCCAAATAAGCCAGGTATTTTTTTGCTGCGCCAAAAGCTCTGCCGGTTGCAACAGTAACCCGGCTTCCGTGTCTGCGGCACAAGTCAAGGGTTTGCCGGGCTTGCTTCAACCCGTAGTCATCCGGGCCTATTAATGTTCCGTCAAGATCACACACCAAAAATGTTGGGCTAGGGCTCCTCTTTCGGTTCATTATTGTCCTCTCCAGTTCTAATATTAGTTATCAGTAATCAGGGCTCTGGCTCAACTTTGGATTCTATTGCTTAGCCACGTTGATAATTTTAGGGCCTAGTTGCTCTATGGTTTCTTGCATTTTGAGCGCTACTTCACTTATATTCTCTGAGCAATAAACAATTGAACGGTAGTAAATACAGCCATCTTTGATTGCAAAAAAGCCAGGCCCGTTCATAGCGCCGTTTCTTTCCAAAAGATAACGCATAAGCGGTTGTGATCTGTTTCTTTTTCCGCAAAGTTCAATTACAGGCAACTCCAAGACTGTTGCCGTTGGTTTTTGTTTAATATATATTTCACAACGGCCTTTTACGGCCTTGATGCTCTCTGAAGATTGCTCTGTAATTGAAAATCCGGCTTTGTGGAAAATATCGGCTTTGAGCCGGCGATTCATACGTATCACCTCTCTTTAATATTGAATCCGGCAGGCTTTAACAGATATACTCAGATTCGTGAGGTGGATCATATTGGACGGAATATCTCTTTATGCTATACGACATGAGCTTGCAAGATACCTTCCAATGAGGGTACAGAAAATATATCATCTTAATGACAAAGAACTGTTGTTTATGCTTTGGAGCAAGCATCTTAAGGCAAACCTTGTGCTGTCTTTGGAAAACGGGCTTCCCTTTTTTGGTATTGTAGGCGATAAACCCCAAGCCCCTGAAGTGCCTTCAGGGGTATGCCTTGGGCTCAGGAAACGTCTTGAAGGCGGCATTCTTAATGAAATAGGTCAAGAAAGTTTGGATCGAGTTCTCTATTTTGAGTTCTCAGGCTATGACGGTTTCAGAAATCGTGAAGATTACACTCTTGTTTTTGATGCAGCCGGAAGAAGCGGTGGCTTTGGCCTTATACGAAATGGAGTTGTAGAACTTGGCATTCCCCAAGGAAGGCAACGTTTTGATTTGGGAAAACCGTATGCACCGCCCCATTCGTCAAAATCTAACTTACTCACTGAAAATGACTTGCCTGGTTTGGCATCTAAAATTTGCTCTGCCCAACAACCTGCTTACAGATCGATAATTTCTTTCGTTGAGGGGGTTGGAAAGGACCTTGCTCTAAGCATAGTTGCAAATGCAGGATTGCCTGCCGGCGGGTTATCAAGTATGGGCAACGTCGAGGGCTTGGCTAAGAGCCTGGAAGCAATTCAAAGCCGCCTTGTTGTTGGGCAATTTTCACCGGCCTTGTATTTGAAGGAATCAGGAAAACCCTTGTTTAGTGCGTTGCCTTTGTATCACTTAGAACCTGTGAAGACCTTTGCCTGTGTGCTTGAAGGCGTATCTTCATATAGAGAGTATTTGCTATATTTTAGGCGTTACACAACTCTCGATTCTCAGGTAAAATCTTTGTACAAAAAAGTGAGGAATAAGGTTGTTACCAAGTTCAACGCACAAACACAAGATTTTGAAAACGCAAGTGAATTTGAAAAGTACCGTATTTGGGCTGAACTGATATATTCAACCGGTGAACATCTCCCAAGAGGCCATCACGAGATTAAGGCCTTGGATTATTACCAGGATCCCCCTGTGGAAGTTATTATTCCTCTTGATCCCAGGTTTACCTCAGGTGAGAATGCCGGTAGATATTATGCCAAGTATGCAAAACTTCAGAGGGCCAAACAAGTTTTGGAATCTTCACTAAGACGTGCTCAAGTTCATATTAACCGGTTAGATCTCCTCCAAGAAAGACTGGAACAGGAAAATGACATCAATAGTTTGATATCTATACAAAACCAGACAATCAAAATTGCCCGGCAGTCAAATATTCGTATTTCCGGGCGCAATCGAAAAACTGCCAGGGTTGCCGCAAAGGGCAAGAAAGTACCCGATAAACCTGTCCAGATTATAGAAGGCCCTGCCGATGCTGTGCTTTACGTAGGAAAAAGCGCACAGGGCAACGATTATTTGGTTCGGCACCTCAGGAAACCAGGTGATATTTGGTTTCATGCCAGGGGAGTGAAAGGCGCTCATGTTCTGCTCCGCCTTCCTGCCGGAACAGCCGTTACAGGCGAAA
>CAZXLH010000003.1:0-76211 GCA_964641455.1 uncultured Eubacteriales bacterium
GTGGTTCATATGTTCAACCTGTTGGCCGGAAGCTGAAACTTTCAGGATAAACTCCCGCATGGCTTCATGAAAAAAACTTCCTGCCTTAAGAGGATCTAACTCAAACACTTCCCGTTCCCTAAGCCCTAAACCGTCTCTGGCAAAGTGCCGGAAAGGGCATTGCTGAAATCTCTCCAATCTGGAAACGCTGGTAACAAGCGGGCGTCCATATAATTTCTCAGATAAAACTTCACCCAACCGTTCGGCCTTATTGCTGTAACCAAGGGAACTAAGGATTCTGCGGCTCCTTGCTGCCCTGGAAGGCTCAAGCATCCACCGGTACGCTTCCTCCCAGACGATTCCGGGATAGATACCCTGCCTCATAAGAGATAAACGGCGGGCAGCAAGGCTCCATACCGTAACAGGCGCAAGGTAATCCAAATCTTCCGGATACGTACCAGGGGGATCCAGAGAAACCAGGCGTTCTTGTTTATAGGGCATGATGCTCTTTACCCACCCAACCACAGAAGAAGGCACAACGGTTTTTCCTTCGCTGTCTCCAAGCGGGTACGAAATATACAGTGCCTTTCGAGGCCGTGTAAGAGCTATGTATACCAGATATTGCTCATGAAGTTGTTTGATTCGCGATGATGGCTCAAGGTTCAATCCTGTCTTTATGAGAATCTCTCGTTCCTTGTCTGTGAAAACTCCTTCTTCCGCTTGCTTCTTTGGAAAATCCCCTTCAAGGGCCCCTAACAGGAAGGTAACCTGACACTCAGGCTGCCTTGTACGATCCAGGCTCCCTACAAGCACCTGGTCAAGAGAAGGCGGTATTGCGCCTAACCTGATATCTTCCAAGCCTGCATTAATCAAAAGAGAGTACGTTCTTAAATCACAAGGCTGATCTCCCAAAATTTCCACAGTTTGTTCCAAAATCTCAAGGGTTTTATCCCATACCCCTGCATGCTCAAGTGCAGAAACAAAGTCTCCATGGCTTTCACAACCTTTTTGCCACTGAGAAAGAGTTTTGGGAACCTCAAGTTCCAAAAGCAGGTTATATACAGCCATTGATATTTCTCTTGTAGTTAACCGTGGCTCAGTTTGCCTTAAGTTGTTTGTATCGCAGGCCTCATTGCTTTCCGGAACTTTTAGGCAGTGATAAAACTTTGAAAATGCAGCCATTGCTTCTCGCCTGATTTGATCTATTCTTTGCCCGCCCCGGATATCTCCCGGATCATCTTCATCTGAAATAAATTGCTTGGTATACTGCCAGGGTTCCTGGGAAATCCATCTTTGCCCTCGTATTCCGCACGCAAGTACATAGTTTTCGAGCCGGTCTACCAATTCGCGTTCAACCGGCACAAGGTCAGTTTTCAAAAACCGAAACACCGAATCAAATCCGAAATCGCTAAGCACGATATCAAAAGCAGATCTTATTAACTCAGCCAAAGGATGATGGGACAAAGAGCGCTTTTGGTCAAGGAAAAACGGAATGTTATGATCTTGAAAAGTGATTTCGATAAGATCCTTGTATTTCTCAACACTTCTCAATTCAACGGTGATGTCTCTGAATCTAAGCCCCTCTTCACGGACCATCTTCAAAATTTCCCTTGCCACAAACTCAACTTCGGCACGTGGATTCACTGCGGCCACCAGTTCAACGCCGCAAGGCTGTGTATTTGACTCATCCTGGCCCAAACCTGCGTCTATGTGATTTTTGGCTTCACGGCTCAACAAAGCATCAAATGAGGGTTTGGCTCCTCGCTCTTTATGCCTGAATTCATACTCAACCTGTGAAAGCTCGCGGCTTTTAAACCTTGGCAAAAGTGGTTTTTCACCTAAAATAATCGTTTCTTCGATAGGAACTCCATTTTCCCGGCAGATCTGTGTTATATTTTCATAAACTTCCCTCACCGGGTGGAACAAGCTGGTTTCTCTTGGCTTGTGTTGAATTTCCTCACGATCCATACAAAGGGCAATGCTAACCTTGGACGCAATATTGAGCATTGAAGAAATCACTTTGTACTCTTTAGGCGTAAACCCTGAGAACCCGTCGATCCATACCGAAGCATCTCTTACCAGGCTGGAACGGTGCATTCCAGACGCTGCTAATTCCAGGTAATCATCAGGATCCAGGAAATTATCTTCCAGAAACTCGTGGTACTTACCGTATATTAACCCGAGATCATCGAGTTTCTGTGAAAGAAAAGGAGGGCTGCTGCCTTGTCCCTCAGCCTCAAGCCTGAAATCGCCTGGCATTATGTCGTAGGCATTAAACTCTGACAGCGCCTGAATTACGGTTTCCCGAAACCCTGGATAGTCTACCATGGGCCCATACACACTCAAACTATTTCTGTGCTCCCATAAAATAGACTGGATAGCCATGCTCCGGCCAACAGGTGTAATAAACGGCCGGGTAGCCCCGCCAACCTCTTCCAAGATTCGTAAGCAAAGGCGCCTAAAGCCCAGAATATGAAGATTTATGAAACCTTGAAGCCTGCCATCTTCAAGAACAGCCTTCTCCATTTGAAAAGTTGCCTGATCTGGGACAACTATCAAGATAGGAGGCGCAGACAGTGTATGAGACCCTTGTATCTTACCTTCTGTAAGACAACTAAGCTCGTCAATCACCGAATCAATTATATATTGTGTTTTGCCTGAACCGGCAGGCCCGATTATCAACCGTAAACCCATATATGGAACCACCCTAGGTTAACTTCGTCTAAACACAGGCGGTTTCCTGTTTATCCAGGTAAAACCCAGGCTAATCCAAACCTATTTCCCAGTGTCAGCCAATGCAATCTCATACATTGCTTTAAACCCCATGGTGATAAGCTGATCCTCTCCTTCAACGTACAAAGGATCTTTACCGTGATGAGCAACAGCAAAATCTTTAGTAGCACCGGACTTGACAGATACCTCTTTTGTTCTTGGCCCGTTATCGAGCACAAAAGCAGCCCCGCAACGAAAACCTCTCATAAGGCCAATGATAAACTGGGTATCTGCTTCCATTTCAATGCATAAAATGCCGCCCTTTCTAAGAATGGACCGCTTGTCCTGGTCATCCGGAGCATAAAACGCATCAACAGTAGCCACCGGGCCTATAAGAGCTTGAACCCCGTTTTTGCCGGCCGATTTAAAAAGAGCCCTGGTAACTGTAAAATCAGCAACTGCCGGAAAGGGTTTGGCAAGATATTCATCGGCTGTACCTCCGCCTCTGTATGAAGCAGTGGCTATTACAATATCACCTACGCCGGTATTTTCAGCCACGCCTCCTGCAGAACCTATCCGGATGAAAGTATCAGCGCCCATATTGCCAAGTTCCTCCATGGCTATAGCTACTTGAGGGCCACCCATTCCTGTAGAACATACAGTCATGGAAACCCCTTTATGCAAGCCTGTGTAGACAAAATAACCCCGCGTATCACTGACAAGCCTCATATCATCCAGTTTTTCAGCCATTTTCCGGCCACGCACATGATCACCAGGAATAAAACAATATCTGGCTATATCCTCGTCTTTTGCCTTTATATGATGTTGGGTAAATACTTCAGGCATTTTACACCTCCATAATTCGAGAGCAAAAACTCATGCCGTCTCCGCCGTAATCAATTTTCAAAAGTTCAGCCACTGTAGCCCCTAAATCTGCAAAAGTACTCCTCGTTTCCAAAATAACACCTTGTTTTACCGGTTGCCCGCAGATTAGCAAAGGTACATATTCTCTTGAGTGATCAGTGCTTGGAGTGGTAGGGTCACATCCATGATCTGCAGTTATAATAACCACATCCTGAGGCCCAAGCAAACCCGTTAAGCCTGGCAGGGCACGATCAAATTCACAAAGGGCCTCAGCGTACCCCTTAACATTGTTCCGATGCCCGTAAAGCATGTCAAAGTCAACCAAGTTGGCAAAAACCAAATGCCTACCACCAGCGGTTGAGAGCCTATGTGGCTTACAACCCCGGGTATGTAAGAGCCGTTTCAAAGTTTCTATGCCTTCCAAGTTAGATACTGTGCTTATCCGTTTGCCAATTCCCCTGCCGGCAAATATGTCATGTATCTTACCTACTCCGGTCACAAATACTCCGGATTCATTTGCGTAATCAAGCAACGTTCTTCTTATAGGAGCCAGTGAGAAATCTTTTCGGTTAACCGTTCTGAAAAAACTGCCGGGTGTGCCCAAAAAGGGCCTGGCAATCACTCTCGCCACCAAGTTATCGCCAACAAGAATATCTCGTGCCTCTTGCGACCACGAATACAAAGTGGATAAGGGCACCACTTCCTCATGACAAGCTATTTGAAATACGCTGTCTGCCGAAGTGTAGACAATCGGATAACCGGTTTCCATGTGCAATTGGCCAAGTTCTTCAATGATCACAGTTCCTGAAGCAGGCTTGTTGCCCAAAACCTTACGCCCTATGGCACATTCAAATTGATCAATTATGTCCCTGGAGAATCCTTTAGGATAAGTCCTAAAAGGCTTGTCTAATATGATACCGGCGATTTCCCAATGTCCTGTTGTGGTGTCTTTTCCCGGTGAAGCCATAGCCATACGCCCACAAGCTCCCACAGGAACCATTTCGGGAGTGCCGGGTATATCCAGAAGATTGCCTATCCCGAGTTTAGCCAGGTTAGGCAGAGAAAGGTTGCCTAGGGCTTTGGCTATGTTACCGAGGGTATTGGAACCCTGATCATTGTACAAATGAGCATCAGGAAGCGCTCCAATACCCACACTGTCAAGTACAATCAGAAACACTCTTTCTACTTGCACTGTTTCATTACACCTTTTTAAACCGGTGCTACAAATCCGATCTGTCATGCTTACCGTCAAACTGCTTTATGCTTTAGGAAAATAAATCAAAGAAGTGTTACACTGCAAAGTACAAGAGGCCTTCTGCCCAATTCGCTTCTGAACAACCGCCTTATGATGGAAGCCAGTTCTTCTTCGACCAATTCTTTGTTCTGCAAAGTTTCTTTGGGCAGCACCGAAAAGTATTCTTTGGTTCTGTTAATCACTTCTGACGTAACGGCATCCTGATGTTGTTCGCTGATTAGGCCTACACTCTTAACTTGTGGCGGGCAGATAAACTTGCCTGTGCCCCCGGAAAGTACACATGACAAGAACACTGCACCTGCTTCTCCAAGCGACTGTCTTTCTCTAAGAATGGGATGCCCTATGTCACCTATTCCGTACCCGTCTACAAATATATCCCTTGTTTGAATCTTACCGAGTATTTCCCCTCGTTGAGGAGTTAACCTAAAGATTGTGCCATTTTCACCAATAAGCACATTAGAGGGCGGTACACCGGTGGCTATAGCCAGTTGGGAATGTATAATCAAATGCCTATACTCTCCGTGAACAGGAATAAAAATTCTGGGTTTTGTGAGATTGAGCATTATCTTGAGTTCTTCCTGGCTTGCATGCCCTGATACATGAACCCCGGACTCGGGTGTATAGATTACATCGGCTCCTCGCCTGAATAGATTATCAACCACCTGTGATACGGTAGTCTCGTTGCCTGGCACAGGAGAAGCGGCCATGACCACCAGATCTCCTTTGAGAATATTAATCTGCCTGTGCCGTCCTACAGACATACGGGAAAGCGCTGAAAGAGGTTCCCCCTGGCTTCCGGTGCTCAATACCACTATTTTTGACAATGGATACTTATTTATGTCATGAACACTAATAAGCGTGCCTAGCGGAACTTTGAGAAAACCCATACTCATAGCAACTTCTACTACATTTTCCATGCTGCGGCCTACAACACATACTTTTCTCCCATGCTCGTGGGCAGCATCGATTACCTGCTGGATTCTTGGAACATTTGAAGCAAACGAAGTTACTATTATTCTTCCCTTGGCCTGATGAAACACCTGGGAAAGTTTTTTACCTACGACTTTTTCTGAAGGGGTATATCCGGGGCGATCTGCATGGGTGCTGTCTGAAAGTAATGCAAGCACCCCTTCCTCGCCTACCTCTGCAAGCCGGTGATAGTCTGATACCTCTCCATCTACAGGGGTTTGATCGAATTTGAAGTCACCTGTAAAAACCAATGTTCCACAAGGTGTATATATAATTAACCCTGCACTGTCTGATACAGAGTGGGTCATTCTTACAAACTCAACTTCAATAGACCCCAATTTAATTCTGTCCCTTGGTGAAACAGTTCTAAAATCAAACTCGCCTTCAAAGTTTTCATCCATTTTTCTGCGAGCAAGCCCTAATGTAAGTTTGGTACCATATACAGGAACATTTACCTCGCTAAGAACAAAAGGCAATGAACCTACGTGGTCTTCATGCCCATGAGTCAGAACAATACCCCTAAGGCGATTTTTCCTTTTGACCAAATAGGAAATATCAGGAACCACAAAGTCGACGCCAGGCATTTCATCCTTGGGAAAAGCGAGCCCACAGTCAATTGCAATCATGTCAGGGCCCGATTCGAGAAGCATAAGATTCTTACCAATCTCACCCAAACCGCCCAATGCAACCAATCGTATTTCTTTTGTCATATTTCCTCACCAAATGCTAGTATAGCCTGTCTCGCTCAGGAATGCCAGAACATGGTTTCAAAATCATGGGCGGCAAGGTGTGCCGCCCGTTTAATTGTGGCTCTTAGTGAGTCTCTACTTCATGAGCGCCATGCCGCCGGAAAATGTCTGCCGCTTCATTGATTCTGGTGTCATTTGTCCTTACCATAGCTACAACTTTACCTTCCCTAACCCTCTGCTCATACCTCTCACCAACATCTTCCGGAATACCCCAGTCTATTAGTCCACCTGCTATTCCACCGGTAACTGCCCCGCTTAAAGCCGCTGCAATAGGGCCTGCTGCAACTATCGGGCCAATCCCTGGAATAGCCAGTGCTCCAACTCCGGCTAAAAGGCCTGCAACTCCACCAATGGCACCACCTGTAGTAACTCCACCTGAAATATCAGGGCCGGCTTCCATATCGCCACGCCCACGGCCGCCCCTGCCTGCCGTAGCCTTTTTGGCTACAATCGAAATTTCATTTTCTTTGAACCCTTTTCTTTGCAGGTCATCTACAGCTCTTTCGGCTTGCGTTGTATTATCGAAAACTCCCAAAACTGTCTTCTGCATCTAATACATACACCTCCCAGTTGGTTCTGAGGCTATTGTCCCCTTACAACCGCACTGAAATTCAAAAACTTAAAATTGGGCATAAAATTCGCAAATTCAAAATATGTAAAAGTAGACAAGGAGGGGAAATAGATGTTCTATTCGGTGATTGTGACACTTGTGGCCTTCATTCTGATTTATGCTTCAATGAGTGTAAGAGTTAATAGAATTGAATCTGTCAGAGCCCGCAAGAGAACTTACGAAGAAATGCCTTCGCCTCTTGCCGAAGCCATTAAAGACTTTGTGGCCGTTGCAGGAGGAGTTTATCTGGCCCTCATGGCACTTTCAGAATTCCTGAAGGTACCGGCTCCTATCCAGGCAGAGGTTTGGGGGATATCCTTTGACCCTATAGCGGTTGTGGCAATAGTTCTTGCAGTAGCGGCTCCCATGTTCCCAACCAAAAGCAGAATCTGAAAGCAAGGCTTGAATGAACAGGGGCTTTCAAAGGCCAAATAAAAAGCAGGCTGTATGTCGCCTGCAAACCCTTGTCACCTAGAAGCTCGTTTCTTCGCTTGTAGTTTATACCATTTATTTACAAGCCTATCCAGGTGAGAACTAAGCGCTTCTGCGGCCTTCACCTTATCGCAATTATATATATCTCCGACTTGCTCATGTAACCGGCCGCGAAGCAATTCAATCTCATCTAGGAGCTGCTCTTCGCTTCCGATTTGTATTGACCCCCCTACGCTTCAGACCCTAAGACTGTCAATAGTTTCGCTTCGCGCTTACGTCTAAGAAATCCGCATACAATTATAACCTTTTTTTGTCGAATTGGGAATACCCAGGCAGAAATATTGTCAAATGTTGCATTGGAAGGCTACCGAATGACATGCCATGCCATTTTACTCCAAATATCCCTGGGTATGGCAACCTTTTAGGCCTAACCTTAACCCTTTGACTCTACGTAGATTATCTTCATCAGCAGTGGGGCTATCGCTTGGAGTTTCCATAATACCCGGGATACCAGGTTTCAATTGCGGGCTGTTGATAAGCGCCCTGAAGCCTTCTAACCCTATTTCGCCTTGCCCAATATGGTGGTGCCTGTCCCGGTGAGAACCCAAACTGCCTTTGGAATCATTAAGATGGATAACTTCAAGTGAATCAAGCCCAACATGACTGTCAAATAAAGACAGAACCCGGCCTACAGCATCTTGTTCTGACAAATCATAACCCTGGCCAAAAGCATGGCATGTATCGAAACAAGTGCCTACCCTGTCACCTGGAAGCTCATCAATTATTGTTGCCAGCGCCTCAAACGTAGAGCCAACTTCCTGCCCCTGGCCGGCAGTATTCTCAAGTAAGAGCTTAACCGGCCCTGTATACTTGGCCAATACGTGCCTTAAGCTATGGATTACCCTTAAAAGAGCCTCCTCTGCATTAGGCGGCTCGTCCTTGCTTTTATGACCAACATGAGTTACCACAAATTGAGCGCCTAAAGTTTCGGCGCGAAATAAATCTTCAGCCAAAACCTCAATGGAATAATTGCGCTTTCCAGGTTCAATTGAAGCCAGGTTTACAAAATAAGGGGCATGGATAATGAGTGGCCCTATTTGGTGCTCGTGAAATAACTGCCTCATCTTGGCAACATCACTTGCAACCAATTTTTTGGCTTTTCCGCCCCGAGGGCTGCGAGAGAATATCTGTACCGTCTCGCAACCCAACTCAATAGCGGCCTGAGCCATTTTTCCCATTCCACCCTGTATTGAAAGGTGAACGCCAAATCTCATTTGACTACCTGTTCCTCTTGTTCTTTCTTGAGTTACTTCTGAACTTGTTGTATTTGTTACGTCCTCTGTCGGACCGGTTACTTGAACCTTCGATACGGGTTGTAAGATTGATTCTTCCCAAATGATCGATTTCTGCTACTTTGACCAGAAACTCATCGCCAATTTCGACTTTGTCTGCATTAACCTTACCCAAATCATTTGTGCGAACCAAACCGTCTTTACCCGGAAGAACCTCAACAAACACTCCAAAAGGAGCAATCCTCGTGACTTTCCCCATGTAGGTGTTGCCGACTTCGACTTCCTCGGTAATCTTCTCTACAATCTGTTTTGCCCTTAACCCTGTTTCTTCATCAGTTGATGCTATGAACACCCGGCCATCCTGCTCAATGTCGATCTTAACACCGGTTTCGTTGGTGATCTTGTTGATGGTCTTGCCGCCTGGGCCTATAACATCCCTTATCTTGTCAGGATCAATCTCCACAATAATGATTCTCGGAGCATAAGGCGACAGTTCTTCTCTGGGTTTGTCAATAGTCTGCAAGACTTTCTGCAATATGAACATACGCGCTGCTTTCGCTTTCTTAAGCGCCGTTTGCAGAACCTCCCGGGTTACGCCCGATGTTTTAATATCCATTTGCAGGGCGGTAATTCCGTCTTCAGTTCCTGCAACTTTGAAATCCATATCACCCAAGGCATCTTCCATGCCTTGAATATCGGTAAGTATTACTTGCTTGTCGTCCCCTTTGACAAGCCCCATGGCAATTCCCGCTACAGGCGATTTAATAGGAACTCCTGCGTCCATGAGAGACAAAGTGCTTCCACAAATTGAAGCCATGGAAGAAGAACCGTTAGATTCAAGCACTTCCGAAACAACCCTGATAGTATATGGGAACTCTTCTTCGCCGGGTATAACAGGCAAAAGAGCTCTCTCGGCAAGAGCACCGTGGCCAATCTCACGACGGCCCGGGCCTCTTAATGGCCGGGTCTCCCCTACCGAAAAAGGAGGGAAGTTGTAGTGGTGAATATAACGTTTGAACTCTTCCAAACCGGTAGTATCCAGTTCTTGAATATCGCTGGTAGCTCCAAGTGTTGCTATACTGAGAACCTGGGTCTGGCCCCTGGTAAAAAGCCCTGATCCGTGAACACGGGGGATAATACCGGCTTCACAACTCACCGGCCTAATCTCATCAGGCCTTCTGAAGTCCGGCCTGACCTCTTCATTGAGTATCATGGCCCTGACTTCCCGCCTCAGAATATCATGAAATGCTTCGCCTATTTCATCTTCACGCTCAGGAAACTCCTCAGAAATCTGTTCAAATACTTCCTCGAGGACACCATCAATGGCTTCTTCTCTTTCGAGCTTATCCTTAATCCTGATAGCTTGCTGAAGTTTAGGGGTAGCGACTTCATCAACTCTGGCTGCTATGTCTTCAGCCGGAATAAAGAGCACAGGTTCCATCTTGGGTTTTCCGATTTCCTCTACTATCTGTTCCTGAACTGCCACTATCTGTTTTATTACTTCATGGCCTTTCATTATGGCATCTACAATTACATCCTCAGAAACCTCATTGGCGCCTGCTTCCACCATCAATATAGCATCTTTGGTTCCGGCAACCGTAAGCGTAAGTTCGCTTTCCTCAGTTTGTTTTACAGTAGGATTCATAATGAACTCACCGTCGACGAGGCCTACCTCTACAGCTCCTACAGGCCCATTAAAAGGAATATCGCTTACTGACAACGCTGCCGAAGCACCGATCATGCCTGCAATTTCCGGGGAATAATCATGGTCTATTGCAAGAGGTATGATTACTATCTGTACATCATTGCGAAAACCTCTTGGAAAAAGTGGCCTAAGAGGCCTATCTGTCACCCTCGCTTGCAATATGGATTTCTCAGGCGGCCTGCCCTCGCGCCTTCCCCAGCTTCCGGGAATACGGCCTACTGCATACAGCCTTTCCTCAACGTCTACAGTGAGAGGGAAAAAATCTACACCTTCCCGTGGTTCCTTTGATGCAGTTGCAGTCACCAAAATGGTAGTGTCTCCGTGCTTGACGACTACCGATCCGTTGGCCTGCCTTGCTACTTTGCCAAATTCCAGTACTAAAGGCTTGCTGTTTACCTCCAATGAATATCGTTTAAACCCATCCAATAAATACACTTCCTTTCACTTTCCCGCTAACCTCTCAAGCCAAGTCTCTGCACTATAGCCCTGTAACGCTCAGGAGACTCCCGATAGAGGTAATTTAAGAGTGCACGACGTTGTCCGACCATTTTCAAAAGGCCTCTTCGGCTATGATGATCCGTCTTGTGAACTTTCAAATGCTCTGTCAAATACGAAATTCTCTTTGTCAAAAGTGCAATTTGAACCTCTGGAGAGCCTGTGTCATTTTCGTGGCGTTTGAACTCATCAATAATGGCTTTTTTTGTGGCAGAATCAAATGTCAATTAGAACACCTCCAAGTTTTGTAGCTACACCTTGAACCCAGCACTGCGCCGGAGGTACACCGAGCCGAGTCTCAAGGTAGATTAGCATAGAAAATTCTATCATAGGCTTCTATGTGTGTAAATGAATTCCTGCCAGGGAATCCCATACCACACGTACCCAGAAACGATAAAGCAGTTTGTATATCTGTCTTTATCTGCTTTTTCAAAATCTCTTTACTCTCGAATTTCCGTTCTTCCCTAATATGCTTCATAAAGAACACTTGCATACGCTCACCGTACAGTTGTCCGCAAAACCCCGGGACATGCACTTCCAACCTGACATGTTCCCCGCCAAACGTAGGCCTCACCCCTACGTTTGCCACAGCAGGCTCAAGTTCTCGCCCACAGCCCCGGACCCATACTGCATAAACACCGTTCTTAGGCATTAGTTTGTCAGCAGGAAAAGATACATTTGACGTTGGCGTGCCCATTTGCCTGCCACGGCCATCGCCACGGACAATTGGCCCATAAACGCAATAGGGCCGTCCCAGAAGCCGGCCGGCCTCTTCTACGTCACCGGCTCCAAGCAGCTGCCTAATCCTTGTGCTTGAAACTACTTTACCGCCGACTTTATACGGCGGCACAACTTCTACTTCAAAACCCATTTCCTCGCCAAATTCCATAAGGCGCTCAGGGGTTCCCTGCCTTTTGTAACCAAAACCAAAGTTGAACCCACATACAACGAGATTTGCCTTGATTTGAGTTCTAAGGTAATTGCCGGCAAACTCCCTGGGAGACATTCTGGATACGTCTTTGGTAAAAGGTATTGCCCAGAAATAATCTACCCCAAGGCCCTCAAGAAGAGCCTTCTTCTCGTCCAAAGGCGTAATCAAGGTTGCATACCTGCTCTTAGACCTGGTCAGGCTCTTAGGGTGCGGATGGAACGTTACTGCAATGACCGGCAGGTTAACTTCCTCCTTGATTGCCAGAGCCTTCTTGAAAAGTTGCCTATGGCCGAGATGTACTCCATCAAACGCACCGATGGCTGCAATTGTATTGTGTGATTGTAAATCGATCCATGGTCTGACTACGGTCTTCAATGGGCATCACTCTTCCCGAATCAATACTTTCTCATATTTGATTCTATACGATTTGTCTTCATCCATGGCAACAGAAAGTACACAAGCTATGTCTTGACGTTGGGCAGAACTGTCTGAATAAACCCCGACCAATATATCTTTTTTGCCGCAATCATTTTTACGCGGGCGGTTTAGCCAAGCCTCAATACTTTCAGGTTCCTGAAAAGCGCTGGGATCAAGTGGCTTTCCATGTATTACGCAAGAAATTGCATCCGGCTTAAGCTCAAACAACGGAAAATCTGCAAAAACATTGTATGGGCTTAAAAGCACATCTTCCAATTGGAATTTGAGCAGCCTGTTCTGCAAAGAAGACATAAGCAAAGCGTCTTTTAGCATGAATCTGCCTACCCTTGTCCGTAAGAGATATGAAACTGTAGCACCGCAACCCAACTCTGCGCCCAAATCAGTAGCAAGAGTTCTAACATATGTGCCTCGCCCTACCCTAAGAGAGAAAACGCCTTTAGGGTAAGGCCCACGGCGCCAGTGCAAAAGGCGAAATTCATGAACATTCACCTTACGTTCAGGTGGCTTTACCGGTATACCCTGCCTGGCAAGCTTATGAAGCCTTTGCCCCTTGACTTGCACTGCAGAATACGCAGGTGGAATTTGCCTGATGACACCTGTGTATTTGGGCAGCAAACTTACAACCTTGGACGCTTCTAAATGAGGACATGGCTTCTTTGAAATAATTCCTCCGTCTAAATCGCAGGTATCAGTGGAAATTCCAAATGTAAACTCAGCCAGATACTCCTTATCCTGATCCAGCAGGTATTCAGAAAGACGTGTATATGAACCTAACGCTACAGGTAACACGCCCTGGGCCATTGGATCCAAAGTACCCAGATGGCCCGCTCTTTTCTGGCTGAATATTCGCCTTACCTCAAGAACCACATCGTGAGAGGTAACGCCTTTAGGCTTCAAAACATTTAAGAATCCGTACATATTCCCAACTCATCTAAGACCCTAAATACCCGGGCTTTGACTTGTTCCAAAGTTCCCTCTAAAACTACGCCTGCAGCCCTTGGATGGCCACCGCCGCCCAAGGAAACAGCAACTTCCGATACATCCACCTTCGACCTGGACCTCAGGCTCACATGTATACCCGTTCTCTTTTTACTTTCCTTGAAACACACAGCAACTTCGACCCCTGCAATGGCACGGGGATAATTGATTATTGAGTCTGCATCTTCATATACTGCCCCTACATCTTCCATCATCTTGGCCGTTACTTCTATTGAAGCAAGTTTTCCGCCTCTATGCACCCTTAACGTGTTAAGGGATTCCCGGATAAGCAATATTGACGAAAGGCTCCTGGTTTCATAGAGGTAGTCTGCCACTTGTGACGGGTTAACCCCTAAGTCGACTAGCGCAGCAGCAACGTGAAAACATCTTGGGCTGGTATTCTGATATCTGAAACTCCCTGTATCACTTACCAACGCCGCATACAGGCAGGTTGCAACATCACTGCCAATCTCTGCACCCATAGCCTTGAGCAAAAAGAATACCAGCTCTCCGGTAGCAGCAGCATCAGGGTCCACTAAATTAACGTCACCGAATCCGGAATTGGACACATGATGATCAATATTTATCCAGATTGTGTTTCCGGCAAACTGTAATGCGTTGCCGGCCCTCTCAGGATCAGTGCAATCCAAAAACACTGTAAGATCCGGGCCGATATCTTCCGGTTCCACAGTTGAAGTTGTTACATGTAGATGGCTTCCGGGCAAGAAGTCATAAGCGGCAGGATGAGGATCTTGAGAAAGCAGCAACACCTGCTTGTCAAGAGATGAAAGAACCAGGGCAAGCGCAAGGCCTGAACCTATGCAGTCGCCATCCGGTTTTTCGTGTTCCAAAATCAAGATCCTATTGCTCGCACCTATAACCGCCGCTATCTGCTTAAAAACTTGCTTATGAGGAATTACTCCCCTGACCATCGCTTCCTGGCTCCTCTATTCTCATTCGGGCAATTCTCAGGATTACTCCTCTTGCTTAGGCTCACTTTCAGACTTCTTTATCTCCGAAAGCAGTTTCGACACCCGCATGCTGTATTCGATACCTTCATCAAGAACAAACTGTAACTCGGGAGCATATCTTATACCTAATGCTTTTGAAATTTCGGACCTGATAAGGCCTTGTGCACTCTTGAAACCTTCCATGGTTCTTTTCTTGTCTTCGTCAGAACCCAATACGCTAACGTATATCTTGGCCAACGACAAATCTCTGTTAACTTCCACGTTGACAATACTGGCAAATCCTATTCGCGGATCTTTAAGCCGTCGTAACATCAGCTCTGACACAATCTCACGAATTGATGCTGCAATCCTCTCTTGTCTTTGTGCCACGAGCACCACCCCACAGTCATGTAATAATGTCAATTTGGAAGTTCAAGACCAGGCCATCAATGTTGTTCTCAATCCATAAAACAGCCCTTTGCAGCACTTCCGTCACATGGCTTCCTTGGTTGGAAACGAAAGCCATGCCTACAAGGGCTCTGCCCCAAGTATCATTAGCCCCTACTTCCGCACAGGACAAGCCGAACTTCTGCCGTAATCTCGTAATAAGGCTGCTCATAACCCGCCGCTTCTCTTTCAACGAGTGAACTCCAAAAAGCCTTATATCCACCAAGCACTGCCCTACTATCATCATACAACTCCATGTACCACATCATTTGCCTGACTTCCAACAACCCTGAATCGGAATTTAGGCCGGTTTTACCTCTTTCATAACAAACACTTCTATTACGTCTCCCGGTTTTATATCTTGATACCGTTCAAGCCCGATACCACATTCATAACCCTGGGCGACCTCAGAAACATCATCCTTAAACCGCTTTAGAGAAGAAATTTTGCCCTCATATATGATTCTTCCGTCTCTCACAAGCCTGACACCTGCGCCACGGGTCACCTTACCGCTCGTAACATAGCAACCTGCCACAGTGCCGACATTGGGTACGTGGAAAGTATCTCTGACCTCCACCCTTCCCACCAAAACTTCCTTGAATTTAGGCTTAACCAGGCCTTTGAGCATGTTTTCGACATCTTCAATAAGTTCGTATATGATTCTGTAAGTTCTAATCTCAACGTTTTCGAACTCGGCTACACTTCTCGCATTAGCGTCAGGCCTTACGTTGAACCCAAGAATCTTTGCCCCGGATGCCTTGGCCAGCATTACGTCTGACTCAATTACGGCGCCAACGCCGGAATGAAGAATTTCCATCCTCACTTCACCTTTTTTGATTTTGCCAAGGGCTTGTAAAATTGCTTCAAGAGATCCCTGGACGTCGCTTTTTATGATTAACTTGAGTTCGCGCATTTCTTCTTCCTCTTGCATCTTAAGAAAATCCTCAAGGCTCATTGTACTCACAGACATTTCTTGTTCGCGTCTTTCAAGTTTCCGCTTTTCTGTAACCTGTTTCGCGGTTTTTTCATCGTCCACGACAAGGAAAGTATCTCCCGCCTGGGCAAGTTGTTCAAGGCCAACCAGTTCAACAGGCGTTGAAGGCCCTGCTTTTTGCACTTGCTTACCTCTTCCGTCATACATGGCCCTAATGCGCCCCCAGGTAGTATCCGTTATAACTACGTGGCCTACCTCGAGAACTCCCGACCTGACAATGCCTGTAGCAACAGGCCCTCGCCCTTTGTCCATCTCAGACTCAATGATATAGCCTCTGGCCTTCCGCGTAGGATCAGCCTTTAGTTCTTGCATCTCAGCCACAAGCGACACCATCTCGAGAAGTTCATCTATTCCCTGCCTTGTTTTCGCCGATACCTCAACAACAACAGTTTCTCCTCCCCATTCCTCAGGTACGAGCCCAATCTCAGTGAGCTGCTGTTTTACCCGATCTGGCTTGGCTCCAGGCTTATCAATCTTGTTGACAGCTACAATAACGGGTACCTCTGCTGCCTTGGCATGGTTAGCAGCTTCAATTGTCTGGGGCATAACCCCATCATCAGCTGCAACTACAAGCACTGCAACATCAGTAATCTTCGCACCTCTCGCCCTCATCTGGGTAAATGCCTCGTGGCCTGGGGTATCAAGGAAAATGAGTTTTCTGTCTTCATGCCGAACCAGGGAAGCTCCTATGTGCTGTGTAATTCCGCCTGCTTCTCTCGCAGTTACGTTTGTATCTCTTATGGCATCCAACAGAGATGTCTTACCATGATCAACGTGGCCCATAACAGTAACAACAGGCGGCCTTGGCTCAGCCTTATCAGGATCGTCAGGCTTGCCCAATTCAAGAGCGATCTTCTCTTCTACGGTTTTTTCCGGTTGTTTTACAGTTACCGCACAGCCAAGTTTCTCAGCCACTTTACAGGCTAATTCCTCAGGAACATTCTCATTGATGCTTACCAGAGCCCCAAAACCCATCAAGGTCCGCTGTACGGTGCTAACCGGCACACCGATCAACGTTGCCAATTCCCTTACCGGGGTATCTCCTTGGATAACCACACGCCTGGCTCCAATCACAAGCTTACTTGGCTTGCGATTGGATCTGGTTCTTGGTTTATGGCCTCCTCTGCCACCCTTTCGGGACGTTCTGCGGCCACGCCCTTTTCTATCCCGTCTCTCATTCCCTTGTGAATTATTTTCATTGCGCGTACTACCGGTTTTTTCCTGAGGTTTGTCCCTCGTAACCGTAGTTCGTGCTGATTTCTGTCTGTTTTCGGAACGGCTCTTTGCGGCCGATAGCTTTCGTCTGACATCTTGGCATATGGCTTCATCCAAAGCCGCCATATGGTTCTTTATCTCAATTCCCATTTCGTTCAAATTGGCGATCAAAACCTTTGAATCCAGTCCAAGTTGCCTTGCAAGCTCATAAACACGGATGCGTTTTGCCATCCGAAATCACCTCCTCACTCCAAACTTCCCTCATACTCAAATATAGAGCGTTCTAACTCTGCTATCAAAGAAGAGGATGGTTCCACACCCAGGGCCTTGCCTAAGCGCTGCTTTTTCACCATTTGCCTGAAGCAGCGTTCGCTGGGGCAAACGTAAGCACCTCGGCCTGCCTTCTTACCTGTAGGGTCTAACTCCACCTTGCCGTCTAAAGTTCGGACAATTCTGATCATCTCTCGTTTCGGCTTTACCCTCTGACACCCCAGACAGGTTCTTTGAGGCAGTTTCTTGAGCACGGTTACCACCCCTATTCAAGTTAAATTCAATTTTGAATTTTACATATTGCGCTCAGACCTAATATCAATCTTCCAACCGGTAAGCTTAGCTGCAAGCCTGGCGTTTTGCCCGTCACGCCCAATTGCCAAAGACAGTTGATTGTCAGGGACTATTACCCTCGCTATTTTATCCGTGTGATTCGCCTCTACACGCAGTACTCTTGCAGGACTCAAAGCATTGCCCACAAATACCTGAGGGTCATCGTCCCACTCTATGATATCTATCCTTTCTCCGCGAAGCTCTTGGACAATTACCTGGACTCGCGAACCCCTGGGCCCTACGCAAGCTCCAAGAGCGTCAACTTCAGGAAGATTAGCCTTTACAGCCACTTTTGATCTTGAGCCTGCTTCACGTGCCATACCCTTTATCTCAACAACTCCGTCTCTGATCTCGGGCACCTCCAGTTCAAGTAGCCTTTTCAACAACCCAGGATGGGTTCTTGAAAGCAAAATCTGCGGGCCCTTGGTAGTCTTTTTCACCTCAAGAACATAAGACTTGATCCTGTCTCGTTCACGATATCTTTCGCCTCTGGGCTGTTCCTGAGACAAAATAAAACCTTCCGCTCTTCCCAAGTCAACAATAACCACGCCTCTGTCGACGCGAATTATCTGGCCTGTAACTACGTCTCCTTCCCGCTCGGAAAACTCGTCATAGATCATATCCCGTTCTATATCACGAAGTTTCTGCATTACTACCTGTTTTGCAGTCTGGGCAGCAATTCTGCCGAAACCTTGAGCAGGAATCTCTTCTTCTACGTAATCTCCCTCTTGGTACTTAGCGCTAATGTTTTTAGCTTCGCTAATTAAAATATCCCTTTGAGGGTCTCTTACATCAGATACAACTTGACGGCGGGAGAGGACCTTAATGTTCCCAGTCTCCCGGTCGAATTGTATTCTTACATTTTCAGTTGTGCCAGAATGCTTACGATAAGCTGACAAAAGAGCAGCTTCCATAGCCTCTATAAGATCGTCTTTTGAAATGCCTCGTTCTCGCTCGAGTTGATCCAAGGCACTCATAATTTCCCCGTTAATTCCTCCCGCCCCCTTTCTAGCCGTTAAAACGGTTTTTCCCGGTAAACCAGTTGAACTTTACTTACCATCGCCCTGGGCAACGCTATCTCTTCATTTTCGGCCCTGATAACTACCGTTTGTTCACCGGAGGAATCTCCGAGCCCTAGGAGAATCCCCTCAAAGGTTCGCTTACCGTTAACAGGCCCGTAGAGATTTACCCTGCAAAGCCTCCCGCTGAAGATCTGATACTCCTTGTCTCTCTTCAGTCTCCTTTCCAGCCCAGGTGAAGATACTTCAAGGTTGTAGCTGCCAGGGATAGGATCCAATTCATCAAGTATCGGGCCAACAGTTCTGTCTACCGCTACACAATCATCCAGAGTAACCCCGTCCGGTTCATATATAGTCACACGCAAAATTGTTCTTCCCTCTTCAGATGTAAACTCAACGTCCAGCAATTCAAGCCCCATATTTTCAATTATAGGTTCAAAAGTTTCAAACAGATTGTCTAGTATTTGCTTACGGCTCACATTCATCACCCCGACAACATACAAAGAGTGGGTTTTTTGACCAAAACCCACTCCGACAGAATCTCCTCGATGTGTAAAGTACTTTTGATATTGTGCTTAATCCAGTATAGCATAGGCTTTATAACTCTCGCAAATGATTGGCTGCAACCGGTAACCTGCCTTTCGGATCAAGTACAGACGGGTATTAACCTGCCAGGCCCAATTGGATTGAGCCTGGCTTTTGTACGTTATTTGGCAGGATTGGGCGGAGTAAGATACTTGGCAAGAAATGCATAAATTTCGGCTCTTGACTCCTTGGCCAATTTAGTATCTATCCTGTTAAACACATGTCCGCCTGGAGCATCGTCATAGATTTTGTACTCAAAATCTTTTCCATATGCCTTTAGCGACTTAATAAGATGTTCGACCTCAAGCACATTTACGTCTTCGTCGTTGGTACTGGTATGAATGAGCAGCGGCGTTTGCAATTTTTCAGCATTCCAGGCAGGAGACCTTCGCCTATATTCTTGCACGTCTTCATAAGCGGTCTTGCCAATATGATAGTTTGCTGAAAACAATTGCCTGTAATCTTCAGTTTTGTATCCCATACGAGCCACTACGTCACTGACCGGCACTCCGGCATATCCGGCCTTGTAACTCTCAGGATGGTTAAACAAGTTCATGAGCGTGATCATTCCGCCATGGCTCCAACCCATAATACCTACTCTCTCCGGGTCTACCAAAGGCTCGTTCTCTACCATCCAGTTTCTTGCTTCCCAAACGTCTTCGTTTTCGAGCCCGCCATAGTCTATGAACTTGTAAAACTGCTCGCCGTACCCTGTGCTTCCTCGGTATTCAGGAGCGATAATAATATATCCCTGCTCCAAAAGTTCACGGATAACATTTGCTGATCCTGACTTAAAGTTGGAATGAACACCTCCATGGACAAACACTAATAGCGGGTATTTGCTCCCGGCTTTTGCATCGCAGGGAACAAAAGTATACGCCTGAATCTTAAGCGGATTGCCCCTGTCTTGAGGTGATTGAGCCAAAGGGTTCGCCGGCGGAGGCCCGGTAAATGTTACCTTGTCAATCTTGGCTATGTGGCCCAATTTCTGATACCACATTAGGTCATCAATTTGCTTCGACAAAGATTCATACATGTGATATATGCTCTGTTGCCGACGTTCAAACTCTTCAAGTTTCTTTAGAATTTGGTCCATTCAAATCACTCCTTAGTCAAAACTACGTCGAACCCCATATACTAATTTCAACAAGCAATGCAAAATGCCTTTAATGAATAATCAAAATAATTAAAACTCCCACATTCTAATTGCTGTGGTACTTTAAGGCTTTGATCCATAGATGAACCGCTAATCGTATGCTCGGGTCGTCTAAAGGAAAGTCTACTACTTGCTTGATTTTGCGAAGCCGGTAATCAACCGTATTGGGATGAACATAAAGATGCCCTGCAGCATCTTTACGTTTGCCTCCGTAATCAAGCATGGCTTCCAAAGTCTTCAGCAACTCGGTACCATTGAGTTTGTCATAAAGAGCAATTTTATGAACTACGCCTCTTCCGTAAGCACCTCTTGTTTTGCATTCAGGCATGCAAGCCACCAAGTCGTAAAGAGCCGCCTGGCCATAATCAATAAAAGGTTCGTCTTGAAGAACGTTTAACCCGGCAGCAAGTTCTATTGATTCAGAAGCTTCTTGATAGCTCTTGCTTACAGAAGAAAGTTCTTCATAACAACACCCAATACCTATAAATACAGATAGTTTAGCCTGTTCCATGTGACGGCTCAAGCCAAGGGCAATCTGCTTTACCCGGCGGCAAGATTCACCAAACACTATGGCCACCGTTCGGCCGGCATAAATACCAACCATAGCTTCAACTTTGTTTTGTGCAGCAAACTCTTCTGTATTTTGCCTCAACGTTTTAAGATTATGTGATAACCGGGCAGGTTTAGCTGCCAAAACCATGACGTTAAACGGCGGAACAAGGCTCCACCCGTGCAACCTTGCTTTGTATTCAATAAGGCCCAACTTGCTACCGCTTGAAGACAGAATTTCAGCAATAAGTAAGTCTACACTGTTAGTTTGCTCCAAAGAGAGGTGCTGAGCATCGCAGAGTTTATTCGAAAGCAACCTTGCCGTCTTGATAATGGCTGCTTCATCTTTGGTTGAGAGCGGAACCCCGTCATCTTTTACCCACAAATACCCTAAAACTTTGCGCCCTAAACGTACAGCTAACGCTATTCTTGAATTAAAATCAATTTCGGGAATCGCCTCAACCCTTACCACTCCAGGCGATGAATTGATTAACTTGTATACCCCGTGTTTTCTCAAAACTTCAATAGTGTTCTCAGAAGCGCCTTTTCTCAAAAGGGTTTCCATCCTAACTGCATCAACAGGAGATTCATGAGCAGAATACGCGATAAGCGTATTATCGATATTTTCCACAGTGATAGGCCTCCCTATCAACCGTGCCAATTCATCTACCAGGGCCTGGATCTCCATTGGATTTTTTCTCCTGAAAATCTCAACACTCATATTTAAATCAATCACGCTGTTTTGTGGTTGTTCTCATTTATTTTGTAATTCTTCAAGCAAAGTTGCGCATTTTCCTTCTTTGAGTGATATGTATAAGCAATATTATTAAGGGCCCTGGATTATAATAAGGGCCCTTATCTTGAAACTTGCCTCAAACTGCTCAAGGGCAGGCGCAATATGGATAAGAACCAAAATAAATTACTCGCCTAAGAGATTACGGGGATACTTGGTAAGGCTCTTAATGCCTTCGGGTGTAAGCACCACGTCATCTTCAACCCTCACCCCTCCCTTTCCAGGGAGATAGATGCCCGGTTCTATGGTAAACGTGGATCCTACCGGCAGAGGGTTGTTATTTGATGCAACCACATAAGGCTCTTCATGTATTTCAAGCCCAAGCCCGTGCCCGGTCCTATGTATGAATTTATCTCCATAGCCATGGGCAGCAATCACGTCTCTGGCCAGAGCATCCACCTCGGCCCCGGTCATTCCGGGTTTTGCCTTGAGCCTGGCGTTTTGCTGAGCCTCTACCACAATTTGATATACCCGCCTGAGTTCATCTGAAATCTCGCCAATGGCATAGGTTCTTGTAATATCAGACCAGTAACCGTTAACATTGGCACAAAGGTCCAGCCATGCCAAATCTCCCGGCTCAATAACCCGGGAGCCTGTGCCTGCATGAGGTATTGCAGTATCTGCCCCGGTTGCCAAAGACATTCCAACTGCCTGCGCTCCTTCCAGCTTCAACTGCCTCTCGATCTCAAGCACTATTTCAGTAGCTCGTTTCCCCGGAGCCAGCAGCTTCTTAGCCAAATCCGCCCCCAAATCTGCGAGCCTTGCAGCTTCTTGCATGTTACTGAGTTCATCTTCATCCTTAACCATCCTGAGATCTTTCATGATTTCTCCTGCATCAACCCAGGAAAACTCATCCATGACACTCTTCATAAGCGAATACTCAAGCATTCTAAGGCTTCGATATTCCAAAGCCCATGTACCTGAGCGAGACTCAAGGGCTTCATTGAATGCTTTACGGGGGCCCTCTTCGTCGGTATACGAATGCACGGAAAAGTCAACCGGAACACCTTGATCTTTCAACTTACTTGATACCGATTCCCCTTTCTGCTTTTCCAGTTCAGGCATAACAAAACAAGCTGTGCCCTCGCTTGTGACTATCAGCAAAGTCGGCCTTTCTGACAGCCCCATGGAAAGCCCGGTCATGTAGAACATGTTTGGCCCAGGCATAAACACTATACCTGATGCCCGGGAAGTTTTGATTGCTTTGGTGAGTTTGTCCCACCTGGCCTTAAGCATGTCAATTCTCCTTTCGTGCAAGTGCTAAATCTACACCTTGCACATTACTCACGACGGTAACTTCCAAAAGTCTTACCGATCTACTTTGCTGGGAAAGCCTGTTAGCACCCTGTTTTTGTACCCATCGCCAAGTTTGAGGAAATTCTCCATTGTTTTGAGGCTCACCCTTGGCAGAGAGAAGATCACTTCAGTGAAATCCTTGTCGCTTAAACCAAACTCATCCTGCAAATCAGCAAGCCGCTTCATACCGTAGTAGTAACAGGTGAAATATCCTGCCATAAGCTGCTGAGCCAATACCTGGCCCTCGGCTACTTTCCTTTCGAACCCCAGCTCCTGAATATAAAGATCCACAATCTCGTCAAAAGGACGTCCGAAGTACCGTAGCCATAAATCAGCCTTTATCCTAACAGATGTATGATGGCGCCTGTATGCCACAAACAGGGGGTAGAACGGATCTTCCGGATACACAAACTCCATAAGCCTTTCAGATCTATGAGCGCTGCCTTCAGACGTAGGCACTCCTCTGGCGCCTGCTTTGACTGTTTCGGGTAAAGGATCAAGCACGGCTCTCACCCACTGCACATGGTGGCCGGGATAACATTCATGAATAGCGTTCATTTTTATCCAGCCGTCTGTTATGGCCTTGTAATTTGCTACGTTAAGAATCGTCTCTCCTTGAAGAGGCCTTCTTCTCGGGCAACCGCCTCCGTAACCTCCCCACGGGTAATGCTTGACCAAAGTCTCAGGGGTGGGTACCACAATGACACTTTCCTCAGGCAACCTTACATAGTCCCGGGTCGCCTTTTGAGCTCTGTCAAGATACTCTCTCATTCTCACAAACATTTCATCAGGAGTATCACACGGGCCTTGAAACTTGTTAAGAATATCTACTACGTCCGCTACGGTTTCAGCCTTTGGCACGCCTGCAGCATCGATATTATTTGCAATTTCAAACATTTCAGCTCTTGTTTTGTCAATTTCTTCTTCGTGCCAATCCAAAAGTTCGTCCAATTCCACTCCAAACTGGTTTTGAAGAAGGTACCTGTAACGTTCTATTGAATCTTCCTGAGGCTCATCAACCTTCTTGCCATTTGAATCCTTGCGTTCAAAAATATGTTGTCTTATTTGGTTTTCCCAATTTTTTGCCTTAACCGCAGTCTGTTCGAGGTTATACTCAATTTGCTCCATAGTTCTTTCAGAGAGGCCATTGAACAGTTTACGAACCCGAGGCTTCATTTTGTGAGCAACAAGCGCAAGGGTATCGCACACATCCTCCATTTGCCCAACTTCTTCAATTTCTGTCTCCGGAAGAAGCCCTTCAATACCTTCCCGAAGTTGGTCTGCCATGCCCAACCTCGTAAGAAGGATCTTTGCCCTTTCAGTGCTCTCTCTTGAGTCCTTCCGTGAATAATAGTCTATAGAACCTGATAGGCCGCTTATAAATGAACCGGGAGCTTCAAACATTCTCTTTAAGGCAGAAACCTGCCCTTTTAAGAACTCATCAAAGTGATTCTTTAAGAGTTCATAAACCGGATCCGGAGCCGGTAAGTTTGAAGCTTCATCTAAAAGAGCCTCAATCTCCTTTAGGGCTTGTTTCTTATCCTCTTCATGAGGCACATACAAATCTATTTCATATTCCCGAATGTTCTTGAACTCGTCAAGCACGATAGCACACCTGGCGTCAAAATCCCTGTAACGTTCAACAAGCAAATTTCCTTCATTTACTTCCATAAACCAATACCTCCTCTGATAAATCGATTTCCAACTCTAAAAAAGCAACGCTATCAGGTTGAAAACAGTCAGGCTTGAAGTCAGGTTGTCTGATATATAAACCAGTCTTCTACGTACACCGAAAGATTTCCTTCTTAACCGTGTTTATCTGCGTCTTGGTTTGGATAACCTGCTTAACTTGAGAGGTTCTAAGTCAAGAACAGGTGTTTCACCGACCAGCATCTGAGATACAAGCACTCCGGTTATAGGAGCCAATCCTATTCCATCCCCTTCATGCCCTGCGGCAATATAAAGGCCCGGAACAGTATCTACATCTGAAATAATGGGCAAATGATCAGGGGTATAGGGCCTCAAACCTGCATAAGCCCTAATGACTCTTACATTCTCGATGCAAGGAAAAAACCTAAGGGCGCGTCGTGCCATAAGTTCAACCACCCGCATATTGCATGATGAATCGAAACCGGCAAATTCCCGGCTTGAGCCTATGAGAAAGTTGCCATGATGGGTTGGTTCAAAAACCATGGCTACCCCATATTTCTCCATGTCAGGTTCTACATCACGCCTGCCTGTTTGGCCGAATTTAGCCATTAAGTATCCAAACTCCTGCATCTTGCGGGAACCAACTTTGAAACTTTTCTCAGCAACAAGGATATGCCCTTTTCTGGGAATGATAGGCACATCTACACCACAGGTACGTGCGATCGAAGGGGTCCAAACGCCTGAAGCTAATACAACTTTGGGCGCCAAAATTTTCCCCTCACTTGTGTCTGCCCCCAGGATTCGGCCTTTGGCATCTTGAAGCAAACAGCCTACCCGGGTAAAAGTTTTAATAAGAGCGCCCTTTCTCTTAGCTGCATCTACATACGCATAGGCCAAAGCCATTGGATTTAAGGATGAATCTGAGGCACATTCAAGAAGCCCAATAATATCTTGAGCAACCATTGGTTCATATTGATGAACGTCACAAGATCCTATGTACCGTACAGGAACTCCTGAACCCTTTAAGAGATTAGCCCATTCCAAAGCCATTTGAGCCTGGAGCCGGTTTTCCACTGCCAATGTACTCCCAGGCTGCCTGTATTCAAAATCAAATGAAAGTTCGTCTTGAAGCGTTGTATAAAGGCGCTGGCTTTCATAGGCCATTTTTGCATCGAATCCCGGCTGTTTGTCTATAACAAGCACATTCCCATCACACGCTGACGAAGTACCTGAAGCAACATCACCCTGTTCCACAGCAATAACTTTCATTCCGGCTTTGGAAAGATAATATGTTATAGACGCTCCGATGGCCCCACAGCCTACTACCAATACATCACAAGTATCAACCATTTTCTTCACCGGCTAATAACCCAAAAGTCACAGGCAATATAGGGGGTCGTGCCCTGGCAGGCTCTATATCATCCACTGGCTTATGCAATTCTCTTGCCAAAACATACATTAGCAAGTGCTCGCATGATCTGCCCTGGCACAAACCCATCCCTGCTCTGGTGCGCCTTTTAATACCGTTAATATCCGAAGCACCGCCGGCAATTGCCTTCTTTATCTCACCGAGGGTTACTTCCTCGCAACGGCAAACGATGACGCTGTCATCCAATCAAATTGCTCCTTTCGTTTTGAGTGTAGGATTTGTGTTCCTGCAGCTGTCGCCACTCATTGGCTATGGCTTGTTTGGCTCTTTGCTTGCTATACCCAAAGGGGCCTGCCCTAAGCCGGTTTAGCCTTTGCCAAGCAGTTTCCATTCGGCTGCTTACAGTTTGATGTGCCGCAGGATTAAACCTCCTGGCAATAGCCAGCCCGGCCACCCGGCCTTCTTCCATAGCTACTCCCGCTTCCTCAACACCTGCTAAATCGCCTGCAATGTAAATACCCCTAACACCGGTCTCCATTTCTTCATCATGTAAGGGGACCCATCCACCCAAATCAGGAACATACGAGAGAGTACATCCGGCTAAAGCCGCCAGGTTGGCATAGGGCCTTAACCCTGCCGCTATACAGACAGTATCTACATCTACAATTGTCTTCGTATCTTCAATTACCTCGAAATCTGCATCTACTTCAGCAATTTCCGCACCACAAACCTGGTTCTCGCCTAATGCTCTTGTGATAGTATGGCCTGTGAGCACCGGAACACCTGACCTTCTGGCTTTGGCCGCATGCACCGCATATCCTCCTATGCTCGGAGCCGCCTCTACTATACAAGAAACCTCTGCTCCTGCCTGCATCAACTGGTAAGCGACTATAAGCCCAACATTGCCTGAACCAACAATTAAGAACCGCTTCCCTGGAAGCACTCTTTGTACATTGACAAATGTTTGGGTTGCCCCTGCACCCATGACCCCGGGCAAGGTCCATCCCGGAAACATAACTGATTTTTCCGATGCACCTACTGCAAACACAAGGGTACGGGCTAATACTACGTCCTTGCAGGGAGACGAACTGCCTGAAAACCTCGATTCGTGCACACCTCTAATGATTTCAACCACATTGCCGCTGTGCACTGCGTATACTTCTGAATCCAGCCAAAACCTAACTCCAAGATCCAGGGCTTCGGCATAAAGCTGTTGTGCAATCAAAGTACCCCTCACACCCGCTTTGTGTTCCGTGGCACCGAAAAATCTGTGTATTTGCTTTGTTAGCTGGCCTCCGGGCACAAGGTTCGAATCGACTACAATCACACTCAAATCATACCTCGCAGCCTCGATGGCGGCAGTAAGCCCTGCAGGCCCGGCACCTACCACACATACGTCAACTTGTTGCCGACTCATCACCAAAGCCTCCTGTTCCGTATTGGGTTTCAATTACCATACCGCTTGTAACAGGAGTAACACATGTTTTTACATTCGGAACGCCGTTTACAGTCATAATACAATCGCTACACTGCCCAATTCCGCAAAATACTCCGCGCGGTTGGTGCCTTTTCGGAGTGTATCTGTGAATTCTGATTCCTGCGGCCATCAAGGCTGCAGCAATTGTTTCTCCGTCCCGGGCCAAAATTCTTCTTCCGTCAACAGTAATTTCCACTGGTTTAGCAGGTGGGAGCTTTCCAAGAACAGGGTGTGAAACCACTCTCACGTTTCTGCCTCCTTGCAAGGTAAAACCCTATGCAAATGCAAAAGCCGAACCGATATCAAAGCAAAAATCCATTTTTTAAAGGATCCCTTGAATCAACCACAAAGTTGTGTATTCCGGTAACAAAAGCGCTTCCGGTTATCTCACATACAATGCCTGATACCCCTCCGACACAGGCTTCACCTACGATAGCGGCTGATAACCTGGTACCGATAATGCTTTCATTTATAAACACTTCACCTACACCAATTTCGCCTCTTGCATACATAGATGCCAATACTGCACAAGTCCCCGTACCACACGGGGATCTGTCTATTGCATCGTGGGTAATCAAAACCGCGTTTTTGCCATGGGTTTCAGGTGAAGACGGGCCTGCCTTAAAACATACATGAGTAACCCCTTCAATAAATGGCTTTTCAGGATGTACTACTTTGAATTCTGCATTGATGGCTTGTCTTATCATTTTGCCTGCTCTGATTATGTCCAAAGATGATTCAGGGCTGACTTTCAAGCCAAGATCTTCAGCATCAACGATAGCAAAGAAATTCCCGCCGTAAGCAATGTCGAACCTTATATTGCCGAGCCCCGATACGTATACATTCTTGTCGCCGGCATATAAAAAAGACGGTGCGTTAGTCAAAGTTACCGACTGAGTAACACCGTCTTTTACCAGGGCTCTTACATCAACCAGGCCTGCAGGAGTCTCGAGAGTAACAAGTGTAACAGGTTCGGAAACACCAATTACCTTTGATTCAATAAGGGCAGTGCAAAAGCCAATTGTATCGTGGCCACACATAGGGAGGTAGCCACCTGCCTCAAGATAGATAACTCCCACATCTGCATCTGGATGGCACGGCTCTGTAAGTATAGCGCCTGACATCACACTATGCCCTCTTGGCTCTTGCATAAGCATAGTGCGAATGTGATCCATGTTCTCACGAAAATACAGCATCTTTTCAGATACTGTATTTCCCTGTATTGGGCCTATTCCTCCAATGATCGTCCTGGTAGGTTCGCCACAAGTATGCGTATCTATACACATTACCGTTCTTTCGAATCTCATTGAGCGACCTCCTGCGAATCCGGAACACTAGTTGCTACTGCCGCTTTTTGCCTTCCCTAAAGCATCTCTTACAATATCTAAATGCTCATGCATCTTGTTACCTGCAGACACTGCGTCTCCGTCATGCAAAGCTTGCAAGATAACTTCGAATTGCTCAACGGTTCGCTCGAAAGTATAAGGCAACGTCCTTAAGAATCTCTCAGCGTCTTTGTTGACTCTCCGAATCAAGACACTTACCAGCTCTGTCAATACTGCATTTTGACAGGCTCCGGCCAGAGTCAAATGAAAATCCAGCTCTTTTTCGAAAAACAGATCCATATCATCATCCATAACATCTTTCATTGATTCCAAAAGTTGCTCAAGTTTTGCAATAACCTCATCAGTTGCCCTTTCAGCGGCAAGCCCGGCAGTGGTTACCTCAATCAGCCTTCTGGCCTCCATCAATTCAAAAGCAGGCGCCTGCTTCAGGGCCAACCTCCAATTCTGAGAGTTAATCAACGCCATGGCATCTTGGGACAAAAACCGGCCAACACCGGGCCTGGATTCAACAAGGCCCATATACTCCAGAGAATGCAACGCTTCTCTTACTGACGAACGGCCCACTCCAAACCCTTCGCAAAGTTCCTTTTCCGTAGGCAGTTTCTCCCCCGGTTTGAGTACCCCGTTTTCAATCATGTCGCGAATTCTGTCTGTAATCATCTCAGTGATTTTACTTGGCTTCCGTAAACGTCCTATATTACCTAGCAAATTGCATCTCCCCCTCGTAAAGAACCCTAATAAATCTTCCAGGGATTATCAGGCTGTCATACATCCTGATAATCATTCTATACCTATTAGGATTCCCCTGCAGAAAATCAACCTTTCGGGGAAGATGAACCAGAGCCTCTATCTCACCGGGCCGGCAAATTGTGTTTGAAACCGAACCTTGTCCTCATCTGACAGTTCAAGAAACCTCTCAAAGTTGGCAAGGCTCAATCTGCCTACAGAGAAAAGAATCTCGGTAAACTCTTTGTCTCCATACTTAAACTTTGCCTGTAAATCTCCAATCTTCTTCATTCCATAATAATAGCAAGTCATATATCCAGGATTAAGTTCCTGGTAAAGCACCTGGCCCCTTGCAGATGTCCTATCAAACCCCAGTTCTTGCATATAAAGCTTAACTGCGTCATCCACCGGTTTGCCAAAGTAATGAAGCCACAAATCAGCCTTAATCCTGACAGCGGTATGGTGCCGCCTTAGACGGACAAATAAAGGGAAAAACCGGTCAGGGAAAATATGTTCCATGAGTTTCTCTGATCGGTGAGCCGTGCCTTCCATTAAGGGAATATACCGCGAACCGATTTTCACCGTCTCAGGCAAAGGATCCATGGTGGTTCTGACAAACTGCACGTGATGCCCTGGATAACATTCGTGTATAGCCATCATCTTGAGCCAACCGTCTGTAACAGCCTTGTAATTGGTCTCATTCAGAAATACCTCTCCAACAAGAGGCCTGCGTCTGAAACACCCTCCCCCGTACCCGCCCCATGGGTACGAATCTCTTGTTTGCTCAGGGGTAGGGCTTACAACACAGTGCTCTTCAGGCAATTTCACATAACCGTCTAACGTAGCTTTCTTTGCCGTTTCTACATAGCCTTTCATTCTGGAGAACATCTCTTCTACAGTGTCGCAAGGGCCGGCATGCTCATCTAATATTGCAAATACATCCGCCAATGATTTGACGGGCCTTACACCTAAATCCCTTGCTGTGTCCAACAGCTGCTCGCGTGTGGATGCCATTTCCCTTTCGTGCCAATCCAACAGTTCTTCCAAACTCACACCAAGTTCGTTTTCGAGAATTCGCCTGTACCTTTCAGGGTTTACAGGCTTAGTTACGGAATCGGAGCCATGTTCAGCAGGGGTTTTGCTTTCGGCTGCATAAAGAGCTTCTTTCTCCCATGCTGCAGCCCTGGATACAATCTCATCAAGTTTGACAGCAAGATCAGCTTGGGCCCTTGAATCAAGCTCATGATAGTACTTAGGAATATTGGTTTTTACGTTACAAGCTATAACCCGTAAAATTTTACATGCCCTTGCTACCTCTTGTATTTTGTCACTTTGAGAATCCGGGAATAACGCCTTAACCCCCTCCCACAGAGCGTCTGTCTGTGAAAGCCGGGCAGAAAGTACAGCCAAACGTTCTTGAGCAGGCCTGGAATCCTGGCGGGAATTGAAATCCAAAACCCATGTTTGCCCGCTCATAAAACGAGCCAAATGCTGAAAATTGGTCTCTACGGCTGAAATCCGCCCTGTCAGGAATTCTATGAAATGAGATCTTAGAAGAGAAAATACAGGGTCAGGTTCAGGAAGTTTCTTGGCTTCTTCAAGCAGCGATTCAAAAGCAGCCTTCATCTCCTCTTTCAAAGCAATGGAAGGTATTAAAGTGTGGGTTTCGTAATCACGGCTTGATGAATACTTATATACAGCCTGAGCGCACTTGGCGTCAAATTCGCAATAGATTTGCCTGACTGTATCGTTGTTTGGCTTAGTCATGAGGCCACCTCCAAAAAATGTATAGGTAAAATTACAACCGATAATGTGGTGACCAGAGACGCAGGTTGTTGTGCCTGCGTCTCTATAGCAAATAATTTGGCCGAAGCAAAATCGCCGGTGGCTCACTTACTTCCGGCCGGGCCATACTCTAAACAACTGCCGGTTCTACCCGCAAGTCTCCTCTTTCAAAACGGGCAAGGTCTAAATCACTTATATCAATAGAAACCTCTTTGCCTAATATCATCTCAGAAAGTAGTTGTCCGACTATAGGCGCTAACATAAACCCGTGGCCGCTGAACCCGACCGCCTGGTAATACCCGTCGATGCCCGGAACAGTCCCAAGTATGGGATGGGCATCAGGTGTAATAGTGTATAAGCCGGACCATTGCCTGATAACCCTAACGCCTTCAAGTGCCGGAACAAGTTTACACATGATGTCAGACATTCTTGCAAGGAACTGCCATGAATGGCCTATGTCATATCCTCTTGGCTCGTTTGGATCTCCAATTCCCATGACCAGGGATCCGTGAGGTGTCTGCTGACAGTAAATCCCAAGGGAAAAAGACATGAGCATAGGGTCAAACACATGGCCCACAGGTTCAGTAACCAAGATTTGGTGGCGCTCGGTATACAGAGGGAGTTTTACACCAACCATGGAAGCAACAGGAGCCGCCCAAGGCCCTGCAGCGTTTACCACAATTGAAGTAGATATGTCGCCTTTATTGGTCTTCACTTTGGTTATTTTGCCATTTGATTTCTCAATCCCTGTAACCTCTGTAAAGCAGTTGACTTCGCCGCCGAGGCGCTCAAAAGCTTTTAAGTAAGCTCTTGTTGTGTGAAACGGGTTGGCGTGGCCATCCCGGGCATTAAAGGTTGCCCCTAACATTCCTTCTGTATTGAGCGCAGGTACGATTTGTTTGGCATCTTCCGGAGTACATACTTGTGCATTTACGCCCAACTTGTGTTGCACTTCAACGTTTTCCTTAAATTGCTCCCATTCTTTCTCACTATATGCCATCATCAGGTAACCTTTTTGTACAAACTCAATATCATAATCATATTGAAGTTCTTCCTGGAGACCCTCAAAAATGTCAATTGCAGCTTTGCATATTCTGATATTTCCTTCAGAGCCCCACTGCTCTCTAACCCCTGCACCGCATCGCCCGGTGGAACCGCTTGCGAAAGTATCCTTTTCACACAATACGACGTTCTTCATACCATGCTTCATAAGATTGTAGGCTATTGAAGCGCCGTTCACTCCTCCACCCACTACTACTGCGTCTGCTGAAGTTTTCATTGGCCGGCCACCTCCTCTTGACACTTACAATCAGCACCATCTTCATCATCTTCTGAAATGATGGCCAACTCACCCATTTTTATAGGTTTAACAGGGGGCCTGTAACGAGACTGAAGGATTTCAGAAACCGGTTTTCCGAGATACCTGGCAATCTCCCCTGCCACCAGCAACCTACAAGTTCTTCCTTGGCATGGCCCCATACCGGCTCTGGTTATGCGTTTGACTTCGTCTAAGGTGGTTGCGCCTTCTCTAATGGCTTTTCGTACCTCTCCCAATGTCACGTCTTCGCACCGGCAAACAATAATGTCGTTTTCAGCCTTAGCCATGGCTCACCCCACCCTTTCAACAAGTTCAAAGTTTCTTACCGTCATAGACAATTGCTTTGGGGCTCGTACCCAAACAACAGGCGTTCCTTGAGGCTTCTTGCCGGGAAGCACTCTGTGAACCAACCCTTCCCCTACTTTTTCACCTGCCCTATCCAATAAAGACACTTTATCTCCTTTATCGGGCATGGGAGCGAACTCAAAGGGAATTGCTACCAAGCATTCAGTATCGCTAAAAGTTTCATCGACAACAAAAATCGCCAACCCCGGGCAAGCAGCTACACACACCCCGCAACCGGTACATTTGCTCCAATCTACCTCGGGAATATCATTTATTGATTCAAACTGCCGAATAGCACCAAACTTGCAACTATAATGGCATGGGTCGCACGGAATCTCCTGAAAGCATTCAACTACAACAAAAGGCCCTTTTTCTCTCCGGGATTTCGGCGGCGTTCTGCTTTCAATTTGCTCTTTTGACGGAACACCGGTGGTCAAAAGAATATCGCTTTTCACACGCTCACCCTCTTTCCCAATTGCTCTCTCAAAACAGCCAACCCTTCCACAATTGGTTTACTGGTCGGGCCCGCTCTCAATTGCTCCAATTCCTCTAAAGACGCTTTGTGTTTTTGTGAAAATTCGTTTGCAGAAACCTTGCCAAGGCTGTTGGCAACTGCCAACCCTGCAAGCCGCCCTTCTGCCATGGCAGTAGAAGCTTCTTCTATGCTGGCAACGTCCCCGGCCACATAGATGCCCTCTACCGTTGTTTCCATGTTCTCGTCGTAAAGAGGAACAAAACCGCCAAGGGCTGATACATAAGTCATTTCAGCTCCTGCCTGCCACAAGAACTCACACAAAGGCGTAAGGCCTGTAGCCAAGCATACAACATCTACTTTCAGGTCTTTTTCAGTGCCCGGGATTCCCTGCCACTTGTCATCAAGCTGCCAGATAATCGCACCTTCCACAGAGTGCTTCCCATACGCTTCTTTAATGCTGTGCCTTGTAAGTATGGGAATGCCAAGCCGCCGGATTTTCGAGGCATGTACCGCATAACCGCCTATTGCCGGCAGAGCTTCAACGAGCGCTGTCACCTTCACACCGGCTTGCACAAGCTGGTAACTTACAATCAGGCCGATATTTCCGGACCCTATCATCAATACAGAGTCGCCTGGCTTAACCCCATGAACATTCATGAGGGTCTGCACAGCGCCTGCCCCATAAACCCCCGGCAAATCGTTGCCCGGGAAAAGAAGCATTTTTTCAGATGCTCCTGTAGCTATCAAGAGTTTGGTGGCTTTGAGTTTCTCAATTCCGTGGGGAGTCTCAAGAAGCAGTACACCATCATCCTTGTAATACCCTAAAACTTCGGTAGATTTCATAAAGCAAATGTTTTGATTTTGCCCTATATCGTCAGCGAGATTATTTGAAATTACAATTCCACGAGTCCCTGCGCTTTTTTCGTGCCACCCAAAGAACTTATGGGTCTGTTTTACCAGCTGCCCACCGATCCCATCGTCCCTATCAATAAGGGTGACCTTAACTCCGTAAGAGGCAGCTTCAAGAGCAGCACAGACACCTGCAGGACCCGCTCCTACAATTGCAAGCTCTGTAGTCTTCAACAAAGTCACTCCTTACTTACCAGGTCAGGCCCAACACCTTTTTGCATCTCAACGTGCATGCCTGCCCTTAGTTTTTCGGTGCACGCCCTAACATTAGGAACCCCGTCAACAACCACCAAACACGAAGAACAATTGCCTATTGCACAAAAAAAGCCGCGCGCACGGCCCTCTTTCATGCTCTCATGAAGCACCTTGATGCCTGAAGCATGAAGAGCGCTTGCTATCGGCTCGCCTTCGTACCCCCAAAGTTCCTTTCCTTCCCAATAGAACTTAACTTTCTTCCTCTCGGTGAAGTCCAGTATTGGGTGTTCTCTGATTCTGATTTCCGAAGATTCCAAAGATTAATGCCCCCCTCCTGTGAACAATTATTGCTTGTAAGGATATTGCCAAGCCCGGGAAGCGCCCTGTCAATACAATTGCATCCCGAATCGAACGCCTCCCGGGCCGAAAGCCTATTAATCTGCATTTACGAATCCATGATTCAAGTTCTGCCAAACTTTGCTTACTCAGGCCACTGTATTGATTAAGTTTTCTCACAAACGCCTGCACAGGCTATCCGAGATCATAACCTGCTTCTTCAAGAGTCTTGGCTGCATATTCCAGCCCGAGTTCCTCCAATTTCTTCTTGGTTGGAATACCGTCTGAAGTCCACCCTCGCTTGGCGTAGTAATCATCGAGCATAATGTCTATTTTTTGCCTGGGTATGAATTTGCCTTTGGCAGGCCCTGATGGGACAGGTTCTTCCATAAACCTGGCAGGAGGATAATCCCATGGCCTTCCAAAACCTTTGTTTTCCCTCGCGGTCAAAGCCCGGGTCAGATTCCACACTCTTTCGGCAACCAAAATAAGATCTTGCCATCCGTAAGGAAGCCCTGTAATCAACGGAAAGATTTCGCCATAGTGCTGTTCTTCAAATCCGATTTCCACCCACTGCAGCCTGCAAGTGCCTAACAAGTCAAATACAGGCCTTATGTGCTGAAGTTCAATGGTTTTGTCGGCTTTACCTTCGGTTGTGTCACGGCCTTCAGCCACATCAAAGGTAACTGCCCACGAACGATTGTGGTGGGCGCCTATATCGCATGTAATGTAAGAAAGCATCATCGCCGGAGCCCATCTTGCTTCGTATCCTGTCCATTCAAGCCCCTTTACTTGAATCGCAAACCTGTCAGAATCTCCGCCAATCTCGTCAGCCGCAGCCCGAACTCCCTTTGCCAAAAGATCGCCTATACCTTCACGATGCGCCATCTTCTCAAGAAGATAAACTACTGATTCAAGGTCGCCCCAGGCCAGTTTTCGCCCTACCTGTTCTTCGGTAAGAAGCCCTTTTTCAAAGCACTCTATGGCAAAGGCAGCCAGGTTTCCGCCTGAAATCGTGTCTAATCCAAGTTCATCGGCAACCCAGTTGGCGTAAGCAACTTCTTCGATTGTGTCTATGGCCACATTGCCTCCGAGCATTGCAATTGTTTCGTACTCAGGGCCCTCCACCAAAATTTCCCCTAATTTGGTGCATGCCTTCGAGTATTTTCCACAAGGCGTTGGACAAGCAAAACATCCCTTGTCAGTCTGCAAAATTCGATCTTTAAGTGCCTGGCCATTGATCCCTTTGTGGCCCTCGAAATAGTTTGTAGAGAAGTTCTTTGTGGGAAAAACTCCGGCAGTGTTAGCCCAGTCAACCACTTCAGCAGTGCCATACGGGGTCCATGTCTTGAATCCTGGCTTATGAAAACACACCTTATACATTTCCCTCGATTTTTCAAAAGCCTTCTTGGTGTCTGTAATCGGAATGGTATGTGAGCCGCGCACCGCCACAGCCTTCACTTTCTTCCATCCCAGTACGGCGCCAATGCCTGTTCTCCCTGCCTGCCTGCCGTAATCATGCGATACACATGCAAATTTTACAAGGTTTTCGCCTGCAGGGCCGATCAGGGCAATCTGGAAGTCTTCACCCAACTTGTCTTTGAGCATTTTTTCTGCCGTGATACACCCAACGCCCCACACGTCTGACGCATCTTCAAAAGTGACTTTGTCATCATCTATCACTACTATTGTTGGCTTATCTGATTTACCTCTTATAATAAGGGCGTCATATCCTGCAAACTTAATTTCAGGGGCAAAATGCCCGCCCATGTTTGAGTCACCGTAACCGTTTGTGGCAGGAGACTTACAGCCCATATGCACCTTGCCTGAAGCAGGCAAATGTACACCGCCTAACGGGCCGGGCGCCATTACTACAACGTTTTCTGCTGAAAACGGCTCGGCACCTGCGGGAACCATGTCCCAAAGAAGTTTGGCAACAAACCCACGTCCGCCAATATATTCTTTTATCAGTTTCTCATCAGTCGGAATTTGCCTTGATGTTTTTGAAGATAAATCAATCTCCAAAAGTTTACCCATATAGCCACCATATGTCATACCCTGTGCACCTCCCCTGATTCATCTGCCAGGGCTTCTCTTGGGCAATACTTCACGCATTCGCCGCAGCTGATACATTTGAATGCAACATTCTTTTCTTTGATAAAGCGTATGACCTGCTCAGGGCACGCATCTACGCAAACCTCGCATCCTATACATTCCGCTTCATCAACAAAGAGAACCCCCTCTGAGTTTTCTTTGATTGCGCCTGTAGGACAAACATCTTTGCATACTCCGCATTCAGTACACACTTGCAGTTCATAAGTACCCGGGCTGGGGAAATGCTGAATAACATTGATGGTTCCATACCTGGGGTTATTCAGGCCGTGATTTGCAAGTGAGCAAACCAGGAGACACGCTTTGCAGCCTGAACACAATTTGGACACTGTTTTTAGTTTCACGAGACCCTCCTCCAAACCTTAAGAAATTTGTGACCCTCTATACTTGGCTACTCACGGCATGAATGCGCTCATGCCCGAACCAAACATAACCACGGGCTCGAAAACGGTGCTTCGAGCCACCTAGCCTAATAACAGTTACATTAATGGAAATGCCTGAAAAGTATGCCTTATCACAATTCGTCATATTTTCGCGGAAGTCCTGCTTGGGTCCTATTTCAATCTATGTCAGTTTGGATTAAATCTTAGATGTCAGAGTGTTGGTTAACTTTGTTTTACAACTTATCTCAAAACTCTCGGGCACATATTGCGATATTGTGTCCCACTATTTTAATAACAGATCTTTTAGCAGTTTGACATCAGCTCATCAGACAAAAATGATTGTGACAATGTCACAATCATTTTCATTCTTAACTTCTTTTGCTTGTGTTTCTAAAAAGTTGTATGCTCAGTTCTGGCTATTATCTCATCTTGAAGAGCTTTGGTCAGATCGCAGAAATAATCACTGTACCCTGCAACTCTTACTATTAGATCTCTGTACTCCTCAGGGTTTGCCTGGGCATCGCGCAAAGTATCAGCGCTTACCACATTAAACTGGATATGGTGGGCTCCCATACGGAAATATGCCCTCACCAGATGAGCCAAATTATCTATACCTTCTTGCCCCTCAAGAAGTTGGGGGCTAAATTTCTGGTTTAACAGGGTGCCGCCTGTTCTTACATGGTCCATCTTGGAACAAGACCTAAGAACGGCTGTAGGCCCGTTCCTGTCTGCACCTTGCACAGGTGAAATACCCTCTGACAAAGGCTGCCCTGCAAACCTGCCATCAGGAGTTGCCCCTATTACTGAGCCGAAATATACATGGCATGTAGTAGGTAACATGTTAATTCTATAAGTTGCCCCGGTTGGGCTCTTTCGTCCGTTAACTTCATTATGGAAAATATCAAAAACCTGCTGCATAATTTGATCGGCATAATCATTATCATTGCCATATTTGGGAGTGCGGTTTAACAAGAGCCGGCGCAATGGTTCTAAGCCTTCAAAATTGCACCTAAGTGCTTCCAGCAACCTGTCCATAGAAACCGTTGCTTGGTCATATACATGATACTTAACAGCTGACAAACTATCAGTAATGCTTCCTATGCCTACTCCCTGGATATAACGGGTATTGTACCGTGCTCCTCCGGCGTTGTAGTCTTTTCCGTTCTCAATGCAATCACTTACTGTCACTGAAAGAAAGGGGCTTGGCATATACCTGGCATAGAGTTTCTCTATAACATGATTGCCTCTGATTTTAATCTCTGTAAAATACTTCACCTGCTTTTTAAAAGCCTCTATCAGCCGATCAAAACTCTTGAAACTGTTTGCATCTCCGGTTTCAAGCCCCAGTTTCTTGCCTGTCCTGGGATCAACCCCATTGTTCAGCGTTATTTCGAGTATCTTGGTTAGGTTGAAGTACCCTGTAAGAATATACGCTTCCTTGCCGAATGCTCCCGTCTCAACACACCCGCTTGTACCGCCTGAGCGAGCATCTTCTATGGTTTTTCCTTGCATAAGCATTTCCTGTATTACGGTATCAGCGTTAAATATAGAAGGCTGGCCCCAACCTTCCCTTACAATCTCCAATGCCCGCTTCAAAAACTTATCGGGACTCTTCTGGCTAAGCTGTATATTTGAGCTTGGCTGCAAAAGCCGCATTTCATCTATAACATCAAGAATCAGATAGGTTACATCATTTACCCCATCCTGGCCATCCTTTGTAAGGCCGCCGTTATTTATATTGGCAAAATCCGTATAGGTTCCGCTTTCTTGCAAAGTGATACCTACCTTAGGCGGCGCAGGTTGGTTATTAAACTTGACCCAGAAACACTGAAGCAGTTCTCGTGCGTCTTCCCGGGATAAAGTGCTTGCTTCAATTTCTTTTTTGTAAAAAGGATAAAGGTGCTGATCTAATCTTCCGGGGTTAAAAGAATCCCAAGTGTTAAGCTCTGTTATTACGCCTATGTGAACAAACCAATACATTTGGAGAGCCTCATGAAACGTCTGTGGAGCATGAGCAGGAACATGTTTGCATACCTGCGCTATCTTCAAAAGTTCTTGCCTGCGCTTCTCATCTTTTGCTTTTTTCGAAAGTTCAAGGGCTTTTTCTGCATGGCGCTCACCGTATCGAATTATGGCGTCACAACAAATCTTCATAGCCCTTAGTTGGTCATGTTTTTCGTAGGCTTCAGGATCATTGAGAAAATCCAGGTTGCTTATGGCCTCTTCTATATCTTTCTTAAAATCCAAGAAACCCTTTTGATATATCTTGCCGTCTGCTACCGTGTGGCCAGGGGCCCGCTGCTCCATGAACTCAGTAAATATTCCCGCCTCATAACAATCTTTCCATTCATCAGTCATTTCCCGGAATATTTTATGGCGAATGGATCGTTTTTTCCAAAATGGAATTATTTCAGTTTGCTGAACTTTTCTGGCCTCAGCGCCCACTTTGAAAAAGGTTTTTTCCCGGTCATTAATAACATCGAAATCTTCCATGGTGTGACAACAAAGTTCAGGGTAAGTCGGGGTAGCCTTGGGAGCCGGGCCTCGTTCTCCGACTATCAGTTCATCTTCACCAATGTATATCTCCTTTTGCTCCATCAACGCCTTAAACGTAAGAGCCCGCAATACAGGCACAGGCACTTTACCCTCGTACTTCTTGTAAGCCTGTGTAACCAGTTGCGCTCTTTCTATAGAAAGAGCCGGCTGTGCCTCAAGGCTTCTGGTCCTAAGCCTTAATACTCTCTCCCTCATGACTCATCCTCCTATTTTCACAGTAAGCCCGAATTCTTCAAGTTGCTTTTTTACCTTTGACATATCCTCAGTATCAGGCTGAGAAACATCTTTCAGGCAATAGGCCTTGCCCAGCCTTGTGTACTTATCTGAACCTATATTGTGATACGGCAAAATATTGATTTGCCTGATGTTAAGTTTCGAAAGAAACTTCCCTGTATCCCTAATGTTTTGCTCACCATCGTTCATTCCCGGAATTATGGGCATCCGGGCTATTATTAATTGATGAATTTGAGACAACCTGGACAGGTTATCCAATACCAGTTCATTAGAAACGCCTGTGTATTTTGCATGCTTGCCCGGGTCCATGATTTTTACATCATAAAGAAATATGTCTGCCAAAGACGCCACCTGCTCAACTACTTTAAACGGGGCATATCCGGAAGTATCGACAGCTGTGTTTATGCCTTCATCCTTGCACCGTAAAAGAAGATCACATAGAAATTGAGGCTGCATAAGAGGTTCTCCGCCTGAAAAAGTAACGCCGCCTCCTGACTGTTCATAAAATATTCGATCTTTGAGTATCTCGTTTATGACCCAGTCAGAAGTGACCTTCTTACCGGCCATTTCTCTTGCCGCTGCCGGGCAAATTTCTGCACACTTCCCGCACACTGTACATTTTTGCCTGTCTGTCACAATTGGGCTTACAGCGCCGGGTCTATCTTCTGCACCACGCGTATCCTTCGTGTCTGTTGCATGGACTGCGTCCCCTGATTTTGTTTCGCCTACTGTATCTATAGTGATTACTCTGGCTGCATTAGCCGCTTTATCTGCTGTTTCGTCTGCTATTTGTGTATCAGATTGTTTGTTATCTGTAGATAATGTGAAAACCGGTTCCAAAGCCCTGTTAGGACATACCGGTATACACATACCGCAACCCAAACATCTCGAGTCAAAAATTACCAATTCCTGTTCTAAACACTGGCCTTCAGGGTTATGGCACCACTTACACCTTAGCGGGCACCCCTTAAAAAACACAGTAGTCCTTATACCAGGGCCATCATGCACAGAGAATTTCTGGATATTGAATATGGTTCCCTTGTTCATCACACCGCCCCACAGCCTAATTTGTTTGTCTGGTAGCATGTTGTCTGACATTTATCATTATATTACATTCTACAAAGTTATTAATTTTCCCTCTCTATCAAACACTAAACTCCTCAGATTATACAATTAGGCCAATATCAAGACAAACAACGTGAGGGCGTCTTAACAAGGACGCCCTCCAATTGTACACATCGTTGCCCTAACTGCTTCAAACTCTCCAAAACCGCTGCCGGAAACAAACGGGCACCATTTCCTAACAGGCCCGTATGGAACCTATCTGCAAACGTGATTAGATACCGCTACTTCACTATTTCTAACCAGTCAACGATAAGGAATTGCATCCTTGCAAGAAACAAAGATACACGGGCCATAACAGTTGTTCCAAACGCAGCGCCAAAAGCTATCATCATAGTGTACCTGCCTATCCAGGAACCATATTTAAGCGGGCCTTTTGGTTCGATCGTAAACAAAAAGAACGATAACGTACATATCACGCCTACCAGAAGAAGCGAAGCATTTATGGCCTCGGCACCGGTTGGGTTTGAAAGAGGCTTTATGGTAGCAATTACCTGGTCGATCAGCATGGGCTTCCACGTCTTGGTCAATACAACCCCTGCGCCTACACCGACAGTAAACGATATAGGGTATCTTGATAACCACTGAAGGCGCTTGCTAAACCTTGTATACATCAAAAGCCCCAAAATAATCGGAACTATATAGTTCCACTTGCCCTTTTCAAGAATGTCTATCATTACCGCAGGCTTTATTCTGTTGCCGAACGTCATTGCAACAGCATACCCGGCTGTGGTACCCACAAAGATAGTTTCGGCAAAATAGTAAACTTCGCTCTCTTTGAAGATAATGCTGTAAAGAGCAAGGGTTAAAAACGCAGCAATCCAGTTTCCGATGTTAGCCATTACCTCTTGCCTCCTTTCTTTTGGAGAGGAAGTACTGAACGTTGCCGACTATCACAAAAAGTACAATTAGCAAGTGAGTTAGGCTCTGAGCATCCATACCTACAGTGGCAGTACCGGGTGTATTGATCAATTGTTCATATTCGGCGGCCCCTTTCATGCCTGCGAGCATGCCGGTAAGCTGGCCTGATTGAAACAAAGGCATGCTTTCAGGGATACTCACAGCAAAACACGCCCCGGTAACCGGAACTCCCAATGGAACCCCAATCATCTTTACGTAAACTGAAAGCCCCTCGCCGAGTGACCCAATTGAGGCAGCCAAAGCTACATCCTTCAGAGATTTCACTTCTTGCATAAGCGGCATGGCTTCTAGCCGTTTTCCATAAAAGTCAACTCCGTTTGCCGCATTGATGATATCAACACCCATGGCTTCAAAAAACACGTTGCCCGAACCCTTGTAACCCAAATTAACCCAATCTTCACCGTATTTCTTATCAGGGAAGTCAGGCAATACAACATCCATAGCCCTTTCAAGCAAACTCCCTGACTCTGCTGTAATCCCTGCAGAAAGCACCTTGATATCCCTGGAAAAACAATGTCTGATTAAGGCAATCGCTGCAGGTTCCATTTCAGCCAAGGAAGATGCATAATAGTCAAAACCGATATAGACCGTTTTTCCGGATGGAATTGTATCGACGAAATCATATAGCACTTGGGTTTCCTTGCTAATTGGAATGGGCAGCCCGATAGGAGAAATAATGGCATATGCTACACACATAATAATCAAAATATATAGAACATAATCCATCCGCCTGTCATTGGTTCCAGCCGTGTTCATAACCTTTACCTCCCTTTGCTTAATCGGCGCCCAAATGCCTGCGCTCTATCCCTAGCATGATTCTAAAAGCCTGGGATACAGCACCTATGGAAGCACCCAAAATTATGCCCCTCATGCCTGCGGTATTGGGAACATCCAAGATCCATCCGGAAATCTTGGGAATGGTTTTTGATATGGTTGCACCTATCGGCGCTTGCCCTAACATGACTATGACACCTGCAACAAGCAGCAAAGTAGCTTCGAAGTTTTTTGCACGGAACGCTCTGTAAGAAGCGGAACCAATGTAAAACACCAATATCGAATACATTGTTCCATCCAACGGCACAATTACATTATTATAGATATAGCCAAGCCCCGGCCCTTGATGGCCTCCGAAAAGCCCTACACCTAAGGTTACATAGACGGAAAAGAAGGATACTCCTCCAATACCGGCCGCGTTTCAAGGAAATATTTTTGGTATGGATACGCGTGAGGTTAATTACACCTAACATACATCCGACTGCACTTACTATAAGGAACCAATTATCCAAAGTAGACTTGACGGTAACGGCTACGGGAATTGTAAAGTAATATGCCATGGCATAAATTATGCCGGCACAAAAGGTTATGGCTAACGGTAATTCACGTCTCAAGAGTACTCCTCCTTTCGTCAGATTTTAAGCACATTGACCAAAGTTTCGCTTCCGGTAAACATAAATATCGCACCTATAGCCGTTATCACAATCATTGCCACTTTCACAAAATCAGCCACAATCAAGCTTCCTATCAGTACAGGCTCCTCTGAGATATAAGCCGAAGCAGCATAAATTTCTTCGCCAATAAGACAATAGTCACACGCCGCCACGAAAAACGGGATTTGATGCGTGTTCGCCGTACCGGCGATTTGTATTGCTCCAATCTCATAGCCTGTTTGAGCAAAAATGAGAGATTCTGCCCAAAAAGCACCTATGGCAATATTGGTGGCCACTCTTTCCCTGCGCATGATCCCTGTTACGCCTGTCGCATAACCGAACTGGTTATCGGTAAGAAATCGTACATCATCAGGATTAAAAGCATCCGGTTTGTTCTCAGTAAGATAAGCGTTCTTGATTATTTCCTCAGATAAGGTATGCACCAAAACCTTGTTGTTGCTCATGATAAGCGGAACATCATTTCTGGCACATTTCCTGGCGACATAGTCCAAAATAGCCATTGAGGCCATAGTCTGAGCCTCATTAACATCGCTGATTCCCGGGGAAAAGTGCACAGGCCTACCCATCTCCGTTGCCCGGCCAATGGCCTCATCCAGGGCATCCAAACCACTCACTCGCCTGATAGACGGCAGTTTCCGGCCCTTTCTGGCACGGCCGATATAAAATACGAGGGATATACAGAAAATCAACTGAGTCACAAAAGCCATGGTTTGTCCCTTAGCAATCAACGCCACTATAATCCTCCTCTCACATTAATTAACAAGGCAACCGCTTGCTATCCACGACACTTCTCAGCACAATCTGTACACAGACAAGTCACGGAGATATATTTGAAACCAATAAGACTGCACGGTAAATAAAGCAAACAGAAACTTGTAAGCGATTCCCCCCTTTCGATTTGCTTAAGCGGATCACACCGACGCAAAACCAAGGGCCTGAGATTGTGGTATGTTTATCGCTGCAGGTGGTTGTAGCATAATAGGAATGACTGTTTTTACCATTCTGCGGAGCTATATAACATTCCTGCCAGGACTTAATAAATATTCAGCTTAGTTTGAAGATATTTGCCTGATCAGAAAATGTTACAATATGGTTGGCCTGACGTATCATATATAGGCCTGCTCTGTGCATCAACATGTTGCAACCAGGTTCACCATGTTTGCAGAAGCAGCCACTAAGCCCGAACCTGAAACGCAACAAGGTTCAAGGGGAGGAATCACCGTGAAATTAAGATACATGTCTCTACAGCAAGAAGGGGTAAATCCCATAACGGATTTTGGCCGGAAAAGGATAGTGTCAAAACGCCCCTTGCAAATTGCTGTAGTTTCTTTTCTGTTTGTTTTGTGCTTTTTCTTATTCCCCCGTGTCGCCTTTGGAGCCTTTAGATACTATATTCCAAAGCAGCAAGATCAACTTACCGTTAATGAAGACAGTTCTGTTGGATTAATACGGTATTTTGAGTTTGCAGTAGACCAAAGTTCTACTGATTCAGGCACCGAGATTTGGATAGGGCTTCCCACTTCAAGAACTCAGGTATCGTCGGTAACTGATGATAAGGGGAATAACGTTACTTTTAAAACCCAAATATCAGGCGGTGATTACACCCTGATTTTGACCGGGTTTGACGCCATAGAACCGGGAAAGGCTAAAGGGTTTACAGTTGAAGCGGTTATCCCAGAGTTCTTGTTTCCGGATTCTGAAAATGAAGGGTACGCCACAATGAAGTATATACCCGGGTGGTGGTCATCTCAAGTTAAAGTGCAAGATATTGCAGTAATCTTACCGGGTGGCGTGGAAAAAGACGAGATAAAAACGGGAACCGGCGAATGGGACGGAATCGCCCAAACCGAGTCAGGGGCTTATGTGGTTACATGGCGCTTTGAAAACCTGGGAGCAGGCGAAAAAGTATCCGTCAACATTGGGATTCCCGATACGTACGTGACACTGCCGGTGAAGGAAGAACCTGTACCGGTAATTCCTCCCGAGCCACTTCCTTCTCACCGGGTACCCGGCATTGGGCATTCAGGTAATTTTGGCGCCATCTTTGGCTTATTTGCAGTAGCTGTCATTGTGATTGTGGCAATAGGCATAGCCACCGGAATGAAAGAAGATTACTCACCGCCCCGGGTAAGCATGGAAGGGATAGGCGTCAACGAAACCCTGTCTCCTGTTGAAGTTTCCATACTTTTGAGGCAACCGCCTGAGAAAACCATGACACTGCTTTTGTTCTCACTTATTAAGAAAGGAATAGTAAGAGCATATTCAACTGAACCCTTAAGACTGTCTGTTCATTACGAAAGGGACTTATCAGAAGTTGAAGAACTCTTCTTGAAAGCCATTGACAGAAATACAGGAGAACTTGATCAAACAAAACTCACTTACGTTTTCAGATTCATGGCTGCTTCTGTAAATGAGAAAATGAAGCCTTACTGCCGAAAAGACACAGAAGCTTTCTACCGCGGGCACATAGCGAATCTTTGGGCTGAGGTTAGGGCGGCAAACACACCCGAGTTGAAACTTGAGTCTTTTGACAAGAATCTTCTGTGGCTCATTCAAGACGAAATTAAACTTAAGGAATCTGAAAGCATTTTTGATTCCGAACAGAAAAAAGCAGCCTGGTGGCCCAATTGGTGGCTCATGGGCTTTCCTTACGGAAGAGGATATTTCGGCATTCACTGGTGGCCTATGGCAATGTATCACTCGTTTACAGGCATCTCAAGCGGCATAATACATGGCAACGAAGAAAAGTACAGGAAAATTACTGAGTCAGTGTTTACCCCGGCCAGGCCTGTGCCTGCCAGGAGCATTTTCGGCGGCAAAAGCGGCGGAACAAGCCATCACGGAGGATTTACCCCTCCCAGTTGTGCATGTGCTTGCGCCTGTGTTTCCTGTGCCTGTGCATGTGCTTGTGCAGGCGGTGGGGGATGCACTTAGTTATAGTTATCAGGTCATGCCCATAGATACGAAACTACTGGATGGGGGAATTATCATTACCGACCAACTTAATTCAATGTGGCTGCTCATAACATATAATATCTTTGCCTGTGCATTGATGGGCTATGATAAGTACCAAGCCTTCCGCCGGCGGCGGCGAATACCGGAAAAGACGCTCTTTGCTGTAGCCCTTACCGGCGGCAGCTTGGGGATCTTAGCCGGCATGTTTTTCTTCCGCCACAAAACCAGACACTTGAGTTTTAAGTTGGGAATACCGGCAATTCTGGTGCTACAAGTATGGTTACTGTGGTATTGCCGGACCGGACACTAAGGATGGGCCTGGTTTTCCGTTTGCCAACCGCGTACCAGGTCCAAAAGTCGAGATATGAAAGCAATGGTAATGATCCAATTCAACCTTTTACCCCATACCGCATTTCGCCGGTTACCTGCAGACTTACCTGTAGATGCTGGCTCCGGGCCTGCGTTCCAGGGGACAACCTCCGCCACATAGGTCGAGTTCCTCGCATGAGATACATTCCTCAGGAAGCACAGGGAAATCAGGGTGTGTGACAACCCCCGGAATTCTCCGTTTTCTCAACGCCTGAGCCAATCGATGATTCCAAATATCCGGAAACTGATCTGTAAGCGCATTGCCTATAGATTTGTAATATGACTGGCACGGCATCACGTTGGCGTCAGGTTCAATGGCCATAACAGTGCTTGCGGCCGAACACGTCTTAACACCCAGGGCAAGATCCACCGGGTTCAATTCCTTGTAACAAGTCGGCGTATACCATATAAACGGGAAATCTTCATCTGCCGATACCTTAATCACTTCGTCTAAAAGATCCTTTAGCTCCTCAGGTTCAAGCCCTTCATGTGACACTCCGCGGCCTGAACGTATCAAAGCATTGAGGCCGAATTTTTTCACGCCAAGGGTTTTTATGAATCTTATTGTCTCAATAACCGAATCTTTATTATCCCTGGTTATGGTGGTATTAGTGGTTGTGTATATCCTTGACGCTGCATTCCTTATGCCGTCTACCGTTTCAGCCCATGCACCCTCCACCCCTACCATCTTGTCGTGAACCTCAGGGCTGAGTGATTCAAGTGTGACCTGGGCAAAATCCAACCCGGCTTCGGCCAATTCCGCAACTCTTGGCCCGGTAAGAAGCCTGCCATTGGTGATAAGGCCGGTAATAAGGCCGCTGTCTTCAGCATGTTGCACCAAAACATCAATACCATCTCTTAACAGCGGTTCCCCGCCTGTAAATACTACTGTAGGAACTCCCCAATCAGATAACCTGTCGATAATTTGCTTCCACGAGTTTATGGAAATCTCCCGTGTACTGTGAGGCCCGCCTGCATAGCAATGGCTGCAATTGTTCTGGCACCTATAGGTGAGAATCAGATCGCATCTGTATGGAGCGGAAAGTTCAACTGACAACGGATCTATGCGCCTTACTTCGAATTCCGAAAACGGGCACATGCCTCCTTCAGCAACAGCAATCACCGAACCCCAGAGCCTTTCCCAATCAGGTGCAGCCCGGCTCTCTTCCACCTTAAACTTGCGCCTTATTCTCCTTATCACCCTGGGAGCGAGCGCCGTGCCAACCTCCCGCGGATTGGAAATATCAATTGAGTTCAAACTTACATCAGGGGTTTTACCCAAGATTCTGGCTAGCAGGCCCGGGGAAGCCGCTGCGCCTGTGCCTACTCCAAATCCTTCTCCGGATTCTTCCCGCCCGCTCCCGGCAATGGCCAGCCTTTCGTATTCATCAAAGAAAGCCTCAAAATAAGCCCTGGCTATATTATCAAGAAACAAAGCAGCCTGAGCATTAATTATCAGAACTCCGGTTTTGTCAGCCTCTCTTCGCAAGTGGAGTTTCAAATCACCTATCCGGATCTTTAGCATAAACACCGCACCCTTTCTTTATGGCAATGCGCCCGGGCTCGCTGAAACACCGGGGACGGTCCTAAATGTTTCATCCTAAAACATCAGGGACGAAACATCAGGGACGGTCCTAAACGTTTCAATCTCATTCCGCGTCTTTACCTGTGCAATTCATTCCAACGTCCGACTACTATTCTACTATGAAACATTAGACATTGGGGAAGGTCGATGGACAATGATTTCGTTACCTTATACTCTTAATAGCCCCCTAATATGCCAACGCCAGGCTTGCCTGAGAGCCAGCCTGCAAAACGAGGCTCAACCAGGGCTCCTTGGTACAGGTGGCGTACCACCCACCAGTGATTGTGCCTCGGACGGTGCTGAATGGTACACGTGATGTACCACTCACCAGGTGATTGTGCCTCGGACGGTGCTGAATGGTACACATGGCGTACCACTCGGCAGGTGATTGTGCCTCGGACAGTGCTGAATGGTACACGTGGCGTACCACTCACCAGGTGATTGTGCCTCGGACGGTGCTGAATGGTACACGTGATGTACCACTCACCAGGTGATTGTGCCTCGGACGGTGCTGAATGGTACACGTAGCGTACCACTCGGCAGGTGATTGTGCCTCGAACAGTGCTGAATGGTACACGTGGCGTACCACTCGGCAGGTGATTGTGCCTCGAACAGTGCTGAATGGTACACATGGCGTACCACTCGGCCTATGATTTTGCAGTTAACTAAGCCTAGTCAGGCGGGAACAACATAGGCCGTAAGGGCATGAGCCAGAGTGGCACAAAGAACACGAGGCGGCATTTGAGCTAGCTCAAAACGAAGCAAAGCGGCGCTTCCATCGTTGCCCTAAATGCACCAGATGGGTGTGCGAAAACGACTGGAACGAACAGACAGCCCTTTGCACTGAGTCCGCTCCCAGGGAGGCCGTAGAAGTTGCCGCTGCCAGGGCTCCAAAAATGGTCGACGACATACAAGACAAACCAGGGTTGACTCCTGATACCTCGAAAGCCTCATTTACCTGACGGCAGCAAACGATAAAACCCAAGAAATAATTTTACTTTAGCACCAAAAACATTATAATTAATTGCAGTTGATTCAGATAAGGCTTTGTGGCCCACTGCATCATTGATGACCAAAGTGCCGGTAAAGCCAGGAATGGCCTTTTAGCCATAGTTGGCACTGAAAGCGGGGCTCGGCATGGCTGATACCATCCTACAGCTAATTCATATTGAAAAGAGTTTTGCCAATTCAAAGGTTCTTAACGGCATTGACCTTAGGGTCCGCAAAGGCGAGTTCCTTACCCTATTGGGCCCTTCAGGTTGCGGCAAAACAACCACGCTGCGCATAATTGCAGGCCTGGAGACACCTGACAGAGGACGCGTCCTAATTGAAGGCAAAGATGTAACCTACGAAGAACCGAACAAACGAAATGTTAACATGGTATTCCAGAATTACGCCCTGTTTCCGCACATGAATGTAGAACAAAACATCGGATACAGCCTACGGCTACGACGAGTTGATAAGGCAAGCATCAGAAAAACCGTTCAAGATGCACTGGAACTTGTACAACTTGAGGACTTTGAAAAACGGATGCCAAATGAACTGTCAGGCGGCCAGCAACAACGTGTAGCTATTGCAAGGGCAATCGTCAACCAGCCTGCGCTTTTGCTGTTAGACGAACCTCTTGGTGCTCTGGACCTTCAGTTACGGCGCCAAATGCAAACAGAACTCAAACGACTGCAAAAAAGATTAGGCGTTACCTTTGTATACATTACCCACGATCAAGAAGAAGCCTTGAACATGTCAGATCGCATTGCAGTCATGCGCAATGGCAAGTTTGAGCAAATCGATACACCGTCAGAAGTATATGATCGGCCCAAAACAAGTTATGTAGCCAGATTTGTCGGTTCTGCCAACATCCTCAGAGGCAAAGCCTCCAACGTGAATAATCAACTGGTTGAGTTTCAGAATGAAAATGGAACCACGCTGGTCTCTACACAAGGGGCACACATTGCATCCGGGCAGACTGTTACCATTGCTGTACGCGGTGAAATAATAGAATTGGCTCCGGACGTTCCCATGCATTCTGCGGGCCTTCGGGCCATAGTAAAAGAAAAGCGCTTTGCAGGAGGGGTACTCCAGGTCATAGTAGCCCTGGCTGACGGCAGCGAACTGGTTTCCAAGTACCATGGTATCGATCTTCCCTTTGCTCCTGGCGATCGGGTTATTGCAACCTGGCAACCGGACGATGCAGTTCTTGTTGATCTGGAGGATACAGCATGAAACAATCTTCTACCATTCCCGTGATCTCCGGGAAACCCAGGCCAAAGATCAATGCCAAAACCAATAAGAAGGTAGATGCGGCGTTTTTGACCGTAATGCCCCTTTATGTTTTTACACTGCTTTTCGTAGCAGGCCCGTTAGTTTACATGGTTATACTCAGTTTTTTGAAGCGGGCTGAAATATGGGGGATTGTACACGAGTTCACCTTGGATAACTACGCCAATATTTTGGAACCTATTTATTTGAAAACCTTCTGGGAATCTCTCAAACTGGCCGGGCTTACCACTTTGTTGGTCGCTTTAACCGGCTATCCCTTTGGTTATTTCATGGCGAAACTGACAGCAAAGTGGAAGCAACGGGTTATGTTATTGCTCATGATTCCTTTTTGGACCAGTTCCCTTATACGCCTGTACGGTTGGATCATCATTTTTCGGGCTAACGGTACCCTGGACCGGTTGCTCATGGGGCTTAAGATCACCGGTGCCCCTCTCAAGTTACTATACACCTACGCTGCTGTAGCCGTTGGCATGGTCTACGCTCTGGTTCCGTTCATGATCTTTTCTGTCTACTCAAGCGCCGAAAAACTGGACTGGCAGTTAGTCGAAGCGGCACGGGATCTTGGCGCTACCCGCTTTCAGGCCTTTTGGACCATATCATTCCGGCTGACTCTGCCAGGGCTTCTGTCCGGTGTTGTTCTTACGTTCATTCCGTCAATGGGCTTGTTTTTCATCGCAGACATTCTAGGCGGCAATAAGGTTGTGCTTATAGGCAATCTAATACACGAACAACTCATGAAGGCACGCAACTGGCCCTTTGCAGCTGCTCTCTCGGTTGTGCTCATGATCCTTACAAGCCTAATGATTGGCTTGTACCGAAAAATCTCCGGGGTAAAGGAGTTGGAAGGCCTGTTATGAATAACCTGAAAAGTATTTCCGGAATACCCTGGTTTCCAAAACCAGCTGCCTTGACGGAGGGGCCGGTATGAAGAACCGGACAAAGATCCCCAACATCTATCTTGGCTTGATACTCGTCATAATGTATATACCTATTTTGCTGGTAATCATATACTCCTTCAATCAAAGCAAGATCAGTTCGGTATGGGGTGGATTTTCCCTGAAATGGTATGAGGAGTTATTCAGGGATAAGGACTTGCTTGAGGCTATGGTAAACAGCCTTGTTCTGGCGGCCATAAGCAGCATTTTGGCTGCCATAATCGGAACTTTGGCAGCAATAGGTATGCCAAAGGCTAAACTGATCAGCAAGAGTGTTATCGAATATATTTCCACGTTGCCAATCATGATCCCAGAGATTGTCCTGGGCATGGTTTTCCTGGTATTTTTCTCACTGCTCAGATTGCCCTTTGGCATGATTACTCTTACCATCGCCCATACATCGTTTTGCATTCCCTATGTTTATATGCTGGTAAAAGCAAGGTTAGTGGGTATTGACAAAAGTTATGCAGAAGCCGCTAAAGATCTTGGAGCCAATGAATGGAACGTATTTTTCGATATTACACTGCCGCTCATCCTGCCGGCCATTGTCTCAGGCATGCTTCTTTCTTTTGCCATGAGCCTGGATGATGTTGTCATTAGTGTTTTCGTAACCGGCGTACATACGAATACACTTCCACTGAAAATATACACCCAGCTCAAAACCGGGGTAACACCCAAAATCAACGCACTGTGTACAATCATGTTCGGGGCAACTTTGCTTGTGCTGTTGCTGGCCTCATGGGCCAGCAAACAAACTTCAAAAAGAACCAACAGGAGGGGAAAACATGAAGAGAGTCCTGAGAACCGCTTTGGTATTGGCGTTGTTCGGTAGCATCTTTGCCGGCTGCAATCCTGAAAGTGCCAAGGGCAAAGAAACTAAGTTGAACCTGTTTACCTGGGAAGGAATGTTCCCCCAGGACGTGCTCGATGGATTCACCGCTGAAACAGGTATCGCAATCAACTACAGCAACTTCGACTACAACGAAACTATGCTTGCTAAACTTGAAGCAGCCAAAGGCGGGGATTATGACCTGGTTATCGCTGACGACTACATTCTCCAAACAGTCATCGACCGTGGCCTGGCGCAAAAACTTGATCGCTCAAAGATTCCGAACTTTGAACATATTAACCCTGTATACCAAGGACAGTTCTATGATCCTGACGATGAATACACAGCGCCCTACGGTGCCGGCGTCCAGACCATCGTTTATGACCCCAACGAGGTTCAAATCGAGATCACCGGATACGCTGATCTTTGGAACGAATCTCTTAAAGATAATCTGGGAACTATCGCAAATTACCGTGTCATTATCGGCATGGCACTTAAAGTCCTAGGCGAGAGTTATAATACTGAAGATTTGGACACTATCAAGGCTGCAGGCGAAAAACTGCTTGAAATTGCACCAAATATCCGCATAATCAAAGACGACAATCTTCAGGATGATCTTCTGTCAGGGGAAATCGGGGTTGCAGTGATGTACACATCCCAGGTAACAACAGCAGTGCTGGCCAATCCTGATTTGAAGATTGTTTTCCCTGAAGAAGGAATCGGATTTGGTATCATGGCCAACTTCATTCCGTCCAATGCGCCTAACCCGGATGCAGCCCATAAGTTCATTGATTTCATCTTGCAGCCTGAAATATCTGCCCGGTGTTTTGAATACCTGGGATACTACTGCACCAACAAAGCGGCAGAAGACCTAATAAATCCGGATTTCAAAGATATGCTTACACTGCCTTCTGACCTGAGCGGCGATATGGAAATGATTCAAACCGTCGGAGCTGAAGCCGAAGAGATGCACGCAAAAATGTGGACCGAATTCAAAGTTGCCTGCGGGCAATCATAATCAAGCTCGCGGCCCTGAGCATATGCTCGGGGCCGCGAGCTTGCAAAAGCATATCCATGCAGGGATTGCTTAACAAATAGCAAACCGCAACATTAGGACTTGTGAACTAAAAGAACCCATGCTAAAATTAGATGTCAGTGCCGGGGTGATGGAATTGGCAGTCATGCGCGACTCAAAATCGCGTGGGGTAACCCCCCGTGCGGGTTCGACTCCCGCCCTCGGCACCATTGTTTTGCAGGGAAATATCAATGGCGGCAATCATGCATAGTACGCAACAAAGTGCGGATTGCCGCTATTTTGCCGTTAACTTTCTTTTATGCTTACTTCTTATGTGACCGGGGTGGTTCACTCTGTTTGTTCTTGGATTCTTTCACGGTTACTTCCGTTGAAACCACGTAAAGAAGCACCCTTTCGGGTGCTTCTTCTTAATGCTCCACATGTTAATGCTCCACATGCTTCCTTAGGTGTTATGCCAGATACTTCTGCCAGATACTCCCCTTCCGAAACATTGCCCTTCAGATTTTCCCGTAAAGAATAGGCAGTTTAACACACGACGGGTAATCCTCGCCGTGATAAATCTGCTGCGTAGCAATCACCGGTTTGGGATCAGTGAAAGGATCAATACCGGTATTCGTGTTCGGGAAACAAATCATATAGTCTGCCGAACTAATATCCACCCGGATTTTGTGGCCAGGCTCAAATACATAACCTGCAAAATGCAAATAAATATGGTATTTTTCAACCTTACCAGGGGTCAGCAGTGACGACGGCTCCTCCGGCCAGTTGCGAAACTCGGCGCGGATACAGTTCTTGGAAACCTGTCTGGCAACACCTTCTTCATCTACATCAGAAACGCAAACAAAGAAGTCAGTATCTACTGCACTGGAAGAAGCATAAAACTCGGCAGAAAGGTTACCTGCCACTGCCACAGGTTCAGCAAGCACCGGAGAATCATATACAAGGCAATCCTGCCTGGAATGAAGCTCATTAAGAACTGTGGGTTCAAATGAACCTTCGCTACTGCCGGTGTTTTCCGGATCGTAAACATAAGAATCGAATCTGTGTCCTTTAGCAGGAGTTGTCACAAGGCAGCCATCGCCATGCATTGAATTTGCCTTTCCACCGCTATGGAAATACAGTTCAGTAACTATAGTTTCAGTGGGACTCCAATCATCGGAATAATACCACTTATTCTCCCCTTTGCCACCAACGTAATAAGTCGCGCGAGGTTTCTTATCTTCTCCGTTGGGAATATTTTTCAGGTAGCGATCAAACCACCGAATGGTTCTGGTATCGAAATCGTAATCTATGGCATTATCACCGTACTCGATGCTCCTGCAATCACGGAATGCATTAAGTTGATGAGGCCACGGCCCAATAATAATCCGGCGGCCGGGAGTGTCATAAGCCGTAAGGAACCGCCAGGTCTCCTGTACGCCCATTGCATCACCATCGTGCCATCCAGAGATAATCAACATAGGAATCTTGACATTCTTGCCATGGAGAGTATTGTCGCACTGCTTCCAAAAATCATCGTAGTGGTAATGGCTGCCCCAAATTTCCCATATGCGAGAACGCTTGCCAATAGTCTTAATGGGTATATCCTTAAGAGGGCGTATCTTGACAGCCTCTTCAGGAACAACTGTAACGCCGCCAAATACATCGTAGTTCACCCGGTTTGATACCGATTGTCCAAGCCCCCAGCACAGCGCAGGCCAAGAGCAAACTGCACCGCCCCGGCGTACTGTATCCATAAAAAACGGCGAGCCCACATTAACCTCGCTGATTGCAGTTTTCAAGTTAGGGTGCCCGCTGGTAGCCGCGGCTGTGGTAGTGTAGCCTAGGTAGCTGGCTCCCCACATGCCAATATTGCCATCTGACCATTCCTGAGAAACGATCCAATCGAACAAATCGTAGGCATCGTTCCGCTCGTAGTAGAAAGGCACCAGTTCGCCATCTGAATCCGAACGGCCGCGCACATCCTGGATCACAAACGCATACCCACGGTTAACCCAATGAGTACATCGGTACATATCCCGTGATTTACCATAGCAAGTACGGACTACAATAGCCGGAAACTTCTGCCCTGGCTTGCCGCCTTCAGGCAAGAATACTTCTGTAGCAAGTTTGACACCGTCGCGGGTAGGCACCATTTGGTTGCCCAGCGGGCGAATACCGTACTCGGCCTTGGAAAGCATAGGGTCCTGATATTTTGTAAGCGGTGTTACAGCTTCATAACCCTCCAAAATCAGCATCTCGCTGGAAATCCGCCCGGGCATGATAAAAGCAATTACCTTACCATCTAAAGTAACTACGTCCATCACCGGCGGTTCGCCTCGTTGTGCCCAAAGCTGAGATGTAGTTTGCTTGCCGTCAACAGGCCCGGTAAACGTTAAATAGCGGTTATAGCGCTTTCCGTTAGTAAGGGTCACCTTCTCTCCTTCCCACGCGGCATTGGCATAATCTGCAAGGTTCTCATATAGTTCTGCAAAATCGAACAGCGACTCTTTCATGTGCTTTTCAAATGGAATATATTTAAGCTGTACCCTTGTCTGAGGGTCAACAGCAGCCCACTGCAACTCTTTTGAATCGAATGCAACTTTTCCTTCGTATACACCGGAACGGTAGTGAAAAAACGTTTTTCCTATAAGGTTATGATCCATTGAACTCAACTACCTCCTATTGCGACAGCTTTTCATGGTTCCAACATCGAATGGTATGTCCGTTGCCTAAATCAGTTATAGGCGGGCTGCAATCGTAGCATTTTTGCGTAGCATAGTTGCACCGATCAGCAAAACGGCAAGCATCCTCTGGATCTATGGGAGAAGTAATCTCACCTCGTAGCAGTATGCGGCCGGCCTCTTTGTCCAAACTCGGCACCGGAATAGCCGATAGCAGCGCCTGGGTATAGGGGTGGCGAGGGTTGGCAAACAATTCCCGAACCGGAGCCTTTTCCACCATTTGCCCTAAATACATAACCAGAATATTGTTTGAAATGTGCTTAACCACTGACAGGTCATGGGTAATGAACATGTACGTATAGCCAAACTTCTGCTGCAAACGCTTGAGCAAATTGAGAATTTGCGCTTGAATTGACACGTCCAATGCCGACACCGGTTCGTCACAAACAATGAATTCCGGATCCAGCGCTAACGCACGAGCTATTCCAATTCGCTGGCGGCGTCCACCGTCAAGCTCATGAGGATAAGAGTTGACCAGACGGTCTGCCAGCCCCACAAGTTCCATAAGCTCATATACCCGGTTTTCAAGGCCCGTGTTGTCGGAATACACTTTGTGAATGATTAGGGGCTCTGCAATCGTATCGTACACCGTCTTGCGTGGGTTCAGCGAAGAAAACGGATCTTGGAAAATGATCTGGACTCGTTTGCGATACTCTTTCAACTCATTGCCTTCAAGGTTAAGTATGTTTTCCCCATCGAAAAACACTTCTCCGTCTGTAGCATCGGTTAATCTGACCATAACCCTGCCCATAGTGCTTTTTCCACATCCGGATTCACCAACAACGCCAAGGGTTTCACCTTTGTCAATCGTAAAATTCACACCGTCCACCGCATGGAGCAGGCCGCCAGGGGTTTCGAAATACTTCGTAAGGTTTCTTACCTCTATGTAGTGTTCAGACATTATGATACCCCTTCCCTCTTGGCAATTCGGTGGTTCTTAGCTTGTTTTCATAAATCAAACAGCGCACACGATGCTCCTGGCCAGGCAGCGTGGTAATTGCCGGGACAATTTCACCGCATACGGGTTCGGCATATTTGCACCTGGGATGAAAAGGACAACCTGTAGGTAAATTAGTAGGCTCAGGCATAAGCCCTTCAATTTGCGCCAAAAACTCTACCTCCTCATCAATGTTCGGAATCGATCCAAACAATCCTACTGTGTAAGGATGAGAAGGGTTTAGATAGATATCTTCCAAGGTTCCACTCTCAATAATCTGGCCTGCATACATAATAGCGACCTTGTCACAAATCTCAGATACAATACCTAAATCATGGGTAATCATAATCATCGAGGTGCCCAGCCGGTCGCGGAGTTCCTTCATCATGTCCAACACCTGTGCTTGAATAGTCACATCCAATGCAGTGGTAGGCTCGTCTGCAATCAGCAAACTTGGGTTACATGCCAGGGCAATGGCAATAACCACCCGTTGCTTCATACCACCTGAAAACTGATGTGGATACTCATATGCACGGTCTGCAGGAATCCGTACCAGTTCCAACATTTCAATTGCCTTATCAGTAGCTTCGCTATATGAAAGAACCTGATGGTTAGCGATAACCTCTGCTATCTGGTCCACCACTGTCAGCACAGGATTAAGCGCAGTCATAGGATCCTGAAATATCATCGAAATCTCGCTTCCCCGGTACTTGCGGTACTCCTCTTCGGTCAAAGTAAGGAGATCAATGCCATTGTAGACGATCTTGCCTTGCACTATTTTTCCCGGCGGGCTATCTATGAGCCCCATTACAGAGAGAGCAGTTGTAGTCTTACCGGCCCCTGTCTCTCCGACCAACCCCAAAGTCTCCTTGCGATTTAGCGAAAGGTTCAGATGATTAATTGCCTCTACTATTCCGTCACTGGTATGAAACTCAATAACCAGACCTTGAATGTCCAGAAGTTTTTCGTCATTTGATGTCTGCTCATTCACTGGCAAATCCCTCCCTTAATCTTTCATCCTCGGATCTAAAGCATCCCGAAGACCGTCGCCCACTAATGTCAAGGCTATAACGGTGATTACAATGGCAATACCGGGAAACGCGGTAATGTGCCATGAATCCCGAATAAATTCCCTTCCGCTTGAAAGCATGGCACCCCATTCGGGATCGGGAGGTTGAACACCGAGGCCTATGAAGCTCAGGCCACTGATTGTCATAATACCGCCTGGAATGCTCATCACAAAACTAGAGATAATAGGGCTGATAGCGTTAGGCAGAATATGATGCCATATGATCCGCAAATCGCTTGCACCCTGCACCCGAACTGCATCAACATACTCAAGATCCTTGATTTTTAGTACCTGAGCCCGCGTAAGCCTAGCCTTACCGGGTATGAAACCAATGGCAATTGCAATAGTAAGATTCAACACCGTCGGCGGCATAATACTAACTAATGTAATCATCAGCAGCATAGGCGGAATGGCCATTAGAATATCCAGTCCACGCATAATCCAGGTATCTACTTTACCTCCGTAATAACCGGCTAAGGCTCCAAGAATCATGCCAATGACGCTTCCGAAAAAAACCGAAGTAATCCCGACAAACAGCGAGGTCCTTCCCCCCCAAATTATACGGGCAAACATATCACGGCCCAGCTCATCTGTGCCCAACAATGTACCTTCAGTAGGAAATTTACTCCGTTCGCCAATGTTAACGCTAATTACATCCTCCTCGTAATCAAAAAACAATGGCGCGCTTAGACAAGTCACAACAATTATTGCCAACATAACCATGCCAATAACTGCAGTCGTGTTTTTTCGTAGGCGCATCCAGGCGTCGGCCCACAGGCTACGCTTTTTAACCTGTCTGGTTGTAGTCTTAGTCAAAGAAGTATTGATCTGCATCATCCTACGCCTGAACCTCCTTCTGTTTTCTTGCCTTTGGCTTCACATACATGGATTTGATCCTGGGATCAACGGCTGCATAGGCAAGGTCTGTAAGAAGGTTGGCCAGAGCAATAATAACCGCAGCAATAATAACGCTTGCCATGATAGTAGGAATATCTTTCTGGCGAAGAGCGTCTACCATCATTTTACCTAAGCCATTGATGCCAAAAACCGTTTCAATAATTACCGACCCGCCTACACACCGGCCAATTGCCATGCCAATGGAAGTAACTATAGGCAGCAAGGCATTCTTTAACGCGTGCTTATGCAGAATCCGGCCATAGGCGATTCCTTTGGCGCGAGCGGTGCGAATATAGTCCTGCCGTATCACATCCAGCATGGAAGCGCGCACCAGCCGGGAATTTGTGGTCCATCCAGCAACAGAAAGGCAGATGAGCGGCATGATACAAGCCTTAGCGCTCTCGAGCCCGTTTGACGGCAGCCAACGCAGTTTTACCGAAAACAAAAGGATCAACATTAGTCCCAGCCAAAAGCCAGGCATAGCAGCCAAAAGCAGAGTGACAACCCGCATCACGTTATCGAAAACAGAGTTTTGTTTTACCGCCAACAAGATACCCAAAGGAATTGCTATTATAAAGATCAAGAATATGGACCCAAACGAAAGCAACAGGGTATTTGGCAGGCGAATCTTTATCATTTCCGACACTGGCTGCTTGGTAGTGTAAGAAGTACCAAAGTCACCTTTAAGCACGTTACCCATGTATCGTAAGTACTGAACGATCATAGGGTCGTTGAGCCCCAGCTGTTCCCGCATCATTTCCAGCTCCTCCGGCTTGGCACCTACACCAAGAATCATCTGTGCAGGATCGCCTGGGCTTAAGGAGAGCAGGACGAATACCAAAAGAGTGACCCCAATAAGAATAGGAATTATTTGCAGCAACCGATTTACAATGTACTTGCTCATGGTCTCTCCCCTATTTCGTTCTTCGTCGGTGAATGGGCTGTCACAAGTACTTGTAACAGCCCGTCCACTACAAACAAAGAAATATCTCTACAGCATTACTCAAAATAAGCATTGCGGAAGGAATAGATTGAACTTGAGTAAATTCGTACTCCCTGCAAGGCTTTATCACAAGCAAAGATTGCCTGCCTGCTAAAGGTGGGTATGATAGGCATTTCTGAAGCTGCGATATCCTGACACTCCCGTGCAGCCTCTATCAAAGCCTCCTCGTCAGCAGCAGCCTTGGCAATGTTGAACAACTCATCACAACGTGGGTTCTCGAAGAAAGAGATGTTTCTCGAACCGAAACTGCCTGTCCAATAGTTTTCAAGCGCAACCAAAGGATCACCGGTAGTATTGTTCCAAGAGCCACACAACATCTGATACTCACCGTTAGCCATACCTTCCAGGAACACGCCAAATTCCAGGTTGGTAATTGACATATCGACACCAATGCTCTTAAGCACAGCTTGGTATGCTTCCATAATGGAGGTATGCCCGCCATAAACCCAAGCCTCAAACGTCAGAGGATTAGATTCATTGTAACCTTCAGCTTCCAAAAGTTGCTTTGCCTTTTCCAGGTTGTACTCGGGTACATTGGGCGACGAATAGTAAGTATTGAACATTGGAGGAGTCATACTGTCAATAACGCTGGCGCCGCCTTGAATAGTGGCGAGGCTTTCCTTGTCGCAGGCATAAGCCATTGCCAATCGAATATTCTTGTTATCGAAAGGTGCTTTTTTGTTATTCATAGATATGAACGAAGTGTTAGTAGTTGTCTTGGTTATCACATTTAGATTATCGTTTTGCTCGGCTCGTTCCATATCCTGATAGTCTATAGCAGCAAACTGCGCCTCTCCGGTTTCAACAGAGATATAACGGTTGGCAGCTTCTTCAATAACCTTGAAAGTGATATTCTTAATCTTCGGTTTTTCAAACGGATAATCTTCCCATGCTGTAAGTTCAAGTTTGTCACCGGGAATGAAGTTCTTGACCACATAAGGGCCGGTACCAACCGGTTCGTTGGCATAAGCCTCTCCGGCACTTTCACAGTAAGACTTGTTGTAAACGTGAGCATTAGCCATCAGGTTCCTAATTGTACCGCTGTTTGGCTCTTTAAGTTTGATAGTGACTTCCTTATCACCGGTAACCTCAACTGAATCCACATTGCTCATGTATGAAGCACATTTGGGGATATCGTGCAAACGCTCTATAGAAAATACAATGTCTTCCATCTCCAGGGGTTCACCATTATGGAACATGAAACCGTCTCCAACAGTGAACTTGAAGGTTAGATCATCAACCTGTTCCCAGGAATCGGCAACCGCAGCCTCATAGTTAAAGTCTTCGTCTACAGCAATAATGTAATCATAGATATGACTCGTGGCAATAGAAACGTTAGTAAAGTTGGCAACTGCAGCATCCAGGGTGTTACCAATAGCGGAAATAGCTACAAATATACTATTGCGGCCGGAAGTATCCGGGCCCTCTCCTTGAGACGTTGAAGGAGTGCAACCCACCAGACTTGCTACCATGCAGACAGTCAAAACAAGCACAACAACTCTTCTTTTCATTTTGCTATGTGTACTGCCATTCTTCAATGCGGCAGTACCCCTCCTTTCTTGATTTGAACCGGTATCAAAGCCAACACCTGTCAACGAGACAAACGGAAATTTTCCCCCACCCTGTTACCACACAATCATGAGCGTCAACAGGGCAGGGCAACAAACCAATTACTTGCAAACCTCGCTCAACACACGCATCCAATTACCACCGATAATTTTGATAATATCGTCATCCCTGTAACCACGTGATACCAGGCCTGCGGTAAGATTACCAAGGTCGCGGTAATCCTTGATTCCGTGGATGTACTCAATTGAGGGGCCATCCCCTGGCTTAAAGCCAATAGTCGGCGCCACATGTTCCTTAAAAGCCAGTGCCATCCATTTGGTTTGGGGCATTGGCCAGTCAGTTCCGATGCCGACATGATTAACGCCAATCAAATTCACCACATAGTCAATGTGATCAAGCACATGCTCAATTGTGCTATTATTGGGATCCTCTGCAATAAACCACGGCATTGCGAATATCCCCACTACTCCGCCGGTACCGGCAATCGCTTTGAGTTCCTCATCGGACTTACAACGGTTGTGTAAATAAACCTTTTCACCGCCTGTATGAGATGCAATTACCGGGGCTTTAGAATGCTTGCAAGCATCCATGGTAGTCTGATAGCCGCAGTGGCCGGTATCCACAATAATCCCTAGCTCATTACACTTGGCTACGAACTTAATTCCGAACCTGGAAAGCCCGGCATCATTCGGCTCCATGCAACCTGCACCTACCAAATTGTGATTGTTATAGGTAAGTTGCTGAACCCGCAGGCCAAAATCGTATGCCATTTCCAAGAGTCCAAGATCCGTTCCGTAACCCAAAGTCTCCTGGCTTGTAACAATACCTGCCTTAAGGCCGTTTCTGTGAGCATACTCCACTTCTTCGGCATTGCGCGCCTTAATGAGCCATGGTTTGAAGTCAAACTCGCACTGTATATGTACCATGCTCTTAAACAAAGAATTCTTGTCAATAATACTCAACTGACGGCAACCGGCGGTGATCCCACTTTCATACCAACACTGCTTGTACAAATCACTGAGCCTGCCCTTGGTAAACCATTGCCTGATTAACCTCTGTGCATAGGCCACCTGCGCCACCACATCATAGGGATGTGCTTCTCGGGCAAGGGCTTGTAGTTCTTCCTCCAGTTCCTCTGGAAGTGCATAGGTACCGATTGGTCCCTGGAACAACATGTCTATCACTATGTTTTCTTCATGCAATTTCTTTGCGTGCTGCTGTTGCTGTTCCGTGAGCCCAAAATCATATGGAACCATGGAAATACCTCCTTTGCCTATTCCAGGGTTTCGGCTACAAAGTTAGCTGCAATCAGATCTTCAAGTGCCTGTCCCAACGCCTCGAAAATTGTGATATCGCTATCACTTATCCTGCCAGGTAGCATACCGGACAAAACCTGCCCAGCCTCACCAAGAATGTGCTCCTCGGTAATGGAACCATCCTGCACAGCGAGCAAGTAGTCACCTGCCTCCACCACAACAGCAGGCTTCCAATCCACAAACAACCGGCCGGCTTTAACCAAATCAGAAGAAAGTTCTCGAGCATCCGGCGAGCAGGCCCCTACCGCATTGATATGAGTTCCAGGTTTTACATCTTTGCCAGAAAGGATAGACTCCTGAGAAGGAGTCAGAGTACATATGATATCCGCATCCTTTGTGGCTTCACTTACACTGGAGCAAACGCGTATGGGCAAGCCGGTTTTTTGGCCCATTTCTTCTGCATAAAGCAAAGCAGCCTCTGAAGAAATATCCCATACAGTGACATCATTGAGGTTTCGCACCAGACTAATGGCTTCCAGATGCCGCCTGCCCTGAAGCCCGGCACCTAAAATAGCCAATCTGGAAGCATCCTGGCGAGATAACGCCTTAGTGGCTGCAGCTGAAACTGCAGCAGTGCGGATCCCAGTGACAGACTCTGCGTCCACAATTGCCTTAATGCTGCCTGTTTCGGCATCGAACACAAGTATCTGCCCTTGATGAGATGGAAGCCCTTTCTTGTAGTTTTCCGGAAACACTGCAAGGATCTTTATTCCGGCTACCTTTTCAGAAGCTATATAGGCAGGCATCATACCCAACACATTCCTATCATACAACGGAAAAACCGGCCTGATAATCTGTTTTCCATCTCCATTGGAAAGTGCTATCAGTGCATCCTTCATTAGTCCGATACAACGCTCCATATCCAGAGCTTGTTCCACCTGTGCCTTATTGATTATTTTCATAGACCGTCTTCCTTTTTTGATTATGTAGTGGCTATTTCATTTCACCGGTTTGAGTTTGGCGGTGAAGTGACGAAGCACTTTCGGCTGCCAGACGATCTCATACCCCTTTACCTGATCAGCCCGTTTCTGAATGTTACTCAGCGCCTTAGCCACTAAGTCAAGATGCGCCTGGGTGTATACTCTACGCGGCAGGCAAAGGCGAGTAAATTCCATTTCACTTTCCAGTTGCTCACCGGTTACCGGATCGGGATCCAACATGAAAGAACCGATATCGCAACCACGGATGCCGGCCTCCAGATAAAGTTCGGCTGCCAATGCATGTCCGGGGAACTGATAATACGGAATATGAGGCAAGAGCTTCTTGGCATCAATAAACACAGCGTGTCCGCCTACAGGATACTGAAACGGTACTCCGGCTTCCCGAAGCAGATCGCCTAAATATTCCACTTGCCCAATTCGATAGCGCAAGAAATCAACATCTATGCCTTCATAGAGGCCAATAGCCAAAGCTTCCAGGTCGCGTCCGGCCAGGCCTCCGTAGGTAACAAAACCTTCATATGGAACCGTATAGCTTTGCACCTCGCGGAAAAGTTCTTCATCATCTTTTACGCCGATAAGCCCACCCATGTTAACAATGCCGTCTTTCTTTGCCGACATTGTAAAAGCAGTGGCATAGCTAAACGCCTCACGCGTAATGTCATCAATAGACTTATCTTCGTAACCAGGTTCCCGCGTCATAATAAAATAAGCATTTTCTGCAAACCGTGCAGCATCAATCACCATAGGAATCCCATGCTTGTCGGCAACCTTGGCAGTCTCTTTGATATTTTCCATTGATACAGGCTGCCCGCCTGCAGTATTGTTAGTTATGGTCATAATAATAGCGCCGACCTTATCAGCGCCCACTTTGCTGATAAATGCCTCTAAGGCCTCAACATCCATGTTGCCCTTAAACGGAGCATAATTGCTTGTATCACGGGCTTCTGCCACTACAATATCCTTGGGAATCGCCTTGCACAGCCCCACATGGCCTCGCGTGGTATCAAAGTGCATATTCGAAACAGAATACTGGCCCTCGCTGAGAAGGCAGGGCAACAACACCTTCTCTGCCGCACGCCCCTGATGTACAGGCTGAGCAAAACGATAGCCGAAAATGTCTTTGACCGCATCCATAAGCCTGTAATAGCCTCGAGCGCCTGCATAGCTCTCATCGCCTTGTAGAATACCGGCCCACTGAGTGTCACTCATGGCGCCGGTACCACTGTCGGTAAGCATGTCTATGTACACGTAATCGCTTTTTAAGGAAAACAAATTGTAATGAGCTTCCTCTAGATACTTTTCACGTTCCTCCCGAGTGGTAAGAGTCAGTGGCTCTACCATTTTAATCTTAAACGGTTCCGCAACATATTCTGCCATATTCTCTTCCTCCTGCTATATGCGCAATATTCCTATATTGTGAACAACATATCAAATAGGCTTGTGTCTGTATATTGACTTTAAGTTGTCTTTAATATAAGGTAGCGCAGATAGGCACGTGACTTAAAATAAACTGAAAACACTTCAGGCAACCGGAATATCTAAGCAAAGGAGCAACACCATGAAATTTAAACTAGGAGTAGTCGGACATAGGGACACCCTGGAAATGGTCTCTAAAATAATTGACGAATACTTCGATGATATAGAAATGTACCCTGAAGAATTTGGAAACGACGATATCATTACTGATGCAGTTGAGCGAATTGCACGGCTACAGACCGTTTGCGACGGAATCCTTTATTCCCGCCGAGATCCTTACCTGCTGGTCTCGGGACGGCTACATCATACCGTACCGGTGCGCTACGTTGAAATAGACAGTTCCCACCTGCTTATCAGCCTGTTGGAAGCTAACATTCGCTATGGGATTAGGCCTATTAACATCAGCATTGATGCTATTGACCGTGCCACAGCAGTTAAAGCTTTTCAGAGTGTAGGCATTCCCGAAGAGCGGCTAACCATCAATGTGGTCAGCACCAATTTAGGGCAAAGCGAGCTAGTCAACACTACCCTGGCCCAACATCTCAAACATTATCAAAAAGGCGCCCAACTGTGCATCACCAACATAACAGACGTTTACCGTTCCCTGCTGGAATTAAATGTGCCTGTAACGGTCATCAATCCAACAACTGAATCCTTTGTTCATGAGATCCGCAACCTAATGCTCCGCTATCGTCTCAAAAGCCAGCATTCCAGCCCATTGGCTATTTTACATATCTATCTACGGTATAAGGAAAAATATCGGTTTTACGGCGATATACCCATCAGAGAAATAGACGAGTTAAGCAATGCCGCTAAACTCATGGCCGTTTTTGCGGAAAAACTGGAAGGCGCCATGTTCACTATAAGCAGATGGGAATATCTGATTTTCTGCAGTCAGTTCGTGCTGCACAACACTACAAATCAATTTATGGAAATCGGCTTAATGGAAAGTATTAACCGGGATACGGTTTTTGACGTTGCAATGGGCATTGGCTGCGGACAAACGGTCAAGGAAGCGCAGTCCAATGCAATAATCGCCGCTAACCATTCTGTTGCCCAGCGAGGCACTAACATGGTAATCGCACTTTCTCCTGAACGCCTTGTCGGCCCTATTAGCCCCAGAAGCAGGCATTTTTCCGACGATAGCCTTACCGAAACCCAGCTTGAAGAAATCGCAGGAGCAACCGGGCTGAGCATCAGTACCCTTAACCAACTTTATCAGGCAACCCTTGCCCGAAATTCAAATTTGTTTACTTCGGCCGAACTGGCTGAAATTCTTGATGTGACTACCCGAACAGTTAACCGCTATGTGGAACGGCTTATCGATAACCGGTACGCTGAAATTGCCGGAAAAAACCTGACAAAACCCAAAGGGCGGCCTGCACGGGTGATCCGCCTGTTATTCTAGTCAACCGGCTAACACACAGGTAACGCGAAACGGTATCGACCCAAACTCGATATGGTGGATATAGCCTGGCTATGTAGGCGAAGCAGCATTTTTCGGCAGCAAACTTACTTTCGCAAAACGCCATATAGCCAAGTCAGGCAACATCTCAAAACAACATGCTATTTCCGTCACTGCAAAACCTACGTATCCATCTTTGAACCCGCTACTATAGAAGATGTTATTGCCACAGTCGCAAAACCTACGCATTCGTCTCTAAATCCATAGCTCATCCGCCTACCCAACTGCTGCCTACAAGTTGCATGTGATATCTTGTGCAAAAAGAGAGGCAAGCCCGCCTGTATGAATATAGCAGGCACCTTCGTCAGAAGGTATAATGCCCTTTTTAATCAAATCAAGGAAACCGCCAAAAGACTTGCTTGTATATACATCTTCCAGCAAAATCGCTTCTGTCTGAGCCAATGTAAAAAGCGCCTGCCTGGACTGCTCGGTGGGAACAGCATAACCTTCGCCTAAGTACTCATCGTAAATAGTCGTTACCTTATCAGGCGAAACCTGTGGCTGGAGCCCTTGCACTGACTTAGTTATGCCAGCGGCTCCTTCAATAAGGCCGCTCATGAGTTTTTCAAGAACCGGTTTTGGATACTCTACACTGATTACATGCACATGGAAAGGGTGTCCGAGGAGGGCAGCCCCCAACACAAAACCGCTGGCAGTGCCTCCCATGGCCCCAACTATCCCGACATGCTTGATGTTTAAATCCTTAGCTTTGATTTGGGCATATAACTCGAAAGCCGCGTTCACATACCCAAGAGCCCCTAAAGAAGTAGATGCTCCGTTATGAATAATATAGGGGTTTCGCCCTTCCCGCCGCATTTTATCTGCCAGTTTCTCCATTTCACAGGTTCTGGTATGCTCATCTGTTTTACCCACAAAAACAGACTCAGCTCCAAAAACACAATTCAAGAGCATATTCCCCTCAAGTTTTTGTGGCCGGTCATCATTATGAACCAGCAGACAATCGAGCCCAAGTTTACAGCAAGCCCCTGCCGTAAGTGAACACAAATTGGACTGCAACCCACCTGCGGTCAAAATAATATCTGCGCCGCTTTTCACAGCATCCCCTAAAAGAAACTCCAGGCTGCGTGTCTTGTTGCCACCTTGCCCTAATCCGGAAAGATCATCTCTTTTGATATAAAACTGCTTATGCTTTAGCTGTTCTCCCAGCCTATCTAACTTTTGTAAAGGCGTGGGCCATATTCCAAGGTTAACCCTTGGAAGCCGGTCAAGGCACCACCGGTGATTCATCCCCATTTTCTACACTCCCAATCTCGGGACTCGGTTCGTCTCTTACCCTGATCTTCCCAATTACATAAGTGCTAATCACAAGAGTGTGTTAACAACCTGGCTCGCTGCATTCGCCACTTCCCCTGAGATAATCAGTAACCTCGCCTTTTCTATGTCGTCATACATTTCCCTGTCATCATAAAGCGCGGGTACTTCATCTCGCAGCAAATTATAAGCAGCCAGCCCGGCCGGAGATAGTCGCTCTGCCCCCAGGAATTCAATTGCCTGACACGCTGCAAGATACTCAATTGCCAATATATAAGAAACGTTTGACGCTATATCCCGGGCTTTTCTGGCGGCACTCGTTGACATGCTCACGTGGTCTTCTTGATCAGCTGATGTCGGAATAGTATCTACACTGGCAGGATGAGCTAAGGTTTTGCACTCTGAAGCAATCGATGCGGCTGTGTACTGCATAATCATGAACCCTGAGTTTAGCCCACCGTCGCGGGCCAGAAAAGAAGGAAGCCCGCTCTTATTATGGTCCATAAGCCTCGCCGTACGCCTTTCAGACATGTTGCCAAAAGAACACAAGGCAATGCCTAAATAATCTGCTGCAACCGATAAAGGTTGTCCGTGAAAATTGCCGCCGGAAATAACCCTTCCGTCAGGAAGAACCAGAGGGTTATCAGTAGCAGAGCCTGACTCGATTTCAATTACTGAACTCACATGATCAAGAGCTTGCCGGACTGCTCCATGAACCTGCGGAATGCAACGTAACGCATATGCATCTTGTACCCTAACCTCTCCTGAAGCTGTAGCCAGTTGGGAATCTTTGAGCAACGCCCTCAGGTTTTGTCCCACTTGCCCGGCACCTGTATGAGGCCGAAGCGACATTATGGATTCATCGTAAGCGTCACGAACGACTCTTAATGCCTGCCCGGTAAGGCTTGCTATTATGTCTGCCGCCACGGCCAATGTATATCCCCTGTGTATGGCCAAGGCAAGAACTGCGGCAGTCATCTGCACTCCGTTGGTCAGCGCCAGGCCTTCCTTAGCTTCCAGCTCAACCGGGGCGATTCCGGCGCGTTCTAATGCCTCTTGCCCGGAAAGCAACTCGCCCTCGTAGAAAGCATAGCCTTTTCCCAAAAGCACTAAGGATATGTGGGAAAGAGGAGCAAGGTCGCCGCTGGCTCCTACTGAACCTTTCTGGGGAACGTAAGGGATAATATTTTTATTCAGAAGGCCACAAAGGGTTCTTACGACTTCCGGCCTAACTCCGGACATCCCTCTGGCAAGCGCATTGGCCCGCAAAAACATTGCGGCCCTTACCTCGGGTTCTGAAAATATTTGCCCCACGCCCACTGCATGACTCAACACCAAATTGGTTTGCAGTTTTCTAATGTTCTCAACTGAAATTGCAACATCTGCAAACTTGCCGAAACCGGTGTTTACACCGTATACCCTTGCATCCTGAGATACAATGTTATCGATTATCTCGCGGGAAGCGCACATTTTCTCCCATGCGCCGGATGCAATTTCAACTGCTTCTTTGTCCAAAGCTACCCTGGCTATTTCCTGGATTGTCTTTGGAGTTCCATCTACTGCAACCGTCATAACGACCATGCTCCTTTGATATCAAGTTCAATGAAAATTACAGAAATCAGCCTATTTCAGCATAGGGATTTTTACGCCTCTTTGCTTGGCAGTGTCTATAGCTCTTTGGTATCCTGCATCAACGTGCCGCATTACTCCTGTACCGGGATCGGTGGTTAAGACTCTCTTTAGTTTCTCTTCGGCCCGATCTGTACCATCTGCAACTACTACCATACCTGCGTGAATCGAGTACCCAATCCCTACACCACCGCCATGGTGGACAGATATCCAGCTGGCACCGGCTGCAGTATTAACGAGGGCATTGAGAATCGGCCAGTCAGCAATAGCGTCTGAGCCGTCTCGCATAGATTCAGTCTCACGGTTTGGTGAAGCTACACTTCCGCTGTCAAGATGATCTCTGCCAATAACAATAGGAGCCTTGACTTCGCCTTTTCGAACCAGTTCATTGAACAATAGTCCGGCTTTGGCTCGTTCTCCGTAACTTAACCAGCATATTCTCGAAGGCAACCCCTGGAACTGTACTTTTTCCCGAGCCATCTTAAGCCATCTGATCATAGTCTTGTTTTCAGGAAACGCTTCTATAAGGGCTTCATCTGTGCGGTAAATATCAGCCGGATCTCCTGACAACGCAACCCACCTGAAAGGCCCATTGCCTTCGCAAAACATCGGGCGAATGAAAGCAGGCACAAAACCGGGGAAATTGAAGGCGTCTTTTAGCCCTGCAGAAAAGGCCTGTTGCCTGATGTTGTTACCATAGTCAAATACAATAGACCCTTTCTTCTGCCAATCAAGCATAGCCTGAACATGAGTAACCACGCTCTCAGTAGACCTGCGGATATACTCATCAGGATCTTCCTTGCGAAGAGCCTCAGCTTCCTCTATGGCCAAACCTGCCGGTACGTATCCTCCAAGCAGGTCATGGGCAGACGTTTGGTCTGTAACCAAGTCCGGTACAATACCGCGTTTTACAAGCTCAGGGTGAACCTCGGCTGCATTGCCTAAAACGGCTATAGACTTGGGTTCGCCTTTTTCCAAGGCTTCTTTGGCAACCTTGAGCGCATGGTCGAGATTGTCAGCTTGCATATCGCAATACCCTTTTTCCAGGCGGCGTTGAATCCTCCACGGATCAACCTCTACAACAAGCGCAACTCCTTCGTTCATGGTAACAGCCAAAGGCTGTGCGCCACCCATGCCGCCCAGCCCGGCGGTAACGACTAACTTGCCTTTCAGACTGCCGCCAAAATGCTTTCGTGCAGCTTCTGCAATAGTTTCATATGTTCCTTGGAGAATTCCCTGTGCACCAATGTATATCCAGCTGCCTGCAGTCATCTGGCCATACATTGTAAGCCCTTTTCTCTCAAACTCTCTGAATTGCTCCCAGGTTGCCCAGGCAGGAACAAGCAGTGCGTTGGCAATAAGAACTCGTGGAGCCTGGGCGTGGGTCTTAAAAACACCTACCGGCTTACCGGACTGCACAAGAAGGGTCTCGTCTGGCTCAAGTTCCTTAAGGCTCTCGACAATTGCATCAAAAGCTTCCCAACTTCGAGCAGCTTTTCCGGTTCCACCATAGACTATAAGTTCATCAGGCTTTTCTGCCACTTCAGGATCGAGATTATTCATAATCATTCTCATAGCTGCTTCTTGTTCCCAGCCCTTACAGGACAATTCAGAACCTCTGGGCGCTCTTACTGTACGTTTTGCCATGTTTTTCTATCCTCCCGTTAATTATTGAACACCTAAAACTCCTTCTCTAACTTAAATCATACTACTTTTTGGAATCCCGGATTTCCTCTAAATAGCGATACACTGTGTGCTTAGACGTATTGATAAGCCTTGCCACTTCTTCAACTGTGCCTTTTACCAAAAATAACCCCTTTTCTTCAAGCGAAGAAACCAATCTAAGACGTTCTTCCCGGGTAAGCTCAGCAGGCGGCTTTTCGAGCCGCTCTTCAGCTTCTTCAAGCAAAGACCGGACAAGTGTCGAAACGTTATCAGGAAATTCCTCAAACCCAAATTGCACTGAGGAATTTGGATCCATAGTCACAAGAAGATCATTTAATGCCAGTTGCCCGGCGCGAAAATCGGTTAAATCAAGGTTAAGACAAAAACACCCAATTAGCTTACCCTTAGAGTCGCGGATAAATATTGTAGATGATTTGAGTTCACGCCCATCACGGGTTTCAGCACGATAGCCAATAAGGTCCGGTACTTCTTCTCCATACAACCTAAGAGTTTTCAGCACCAAAGTAGTAAGTGGAGCCCCAATATCCCGGTGTGTAACGTCTCCCGCAACGTAGATAACAGAGTGATCAAGATCGGTGAAATCATGGATAACCACTTCACACGAATTGCCAAACATCTTTGCTACCCCATCTGCTACAGGCTTTAATACCTGAAAGATATGGTTTGAACACTTGTCTACACTTTCAGAGTCATTGTGTACAGATACCCCATCTCGTTGAGACACAAGATCTTCCCCCCTTTCAAAAGCGAAAGCCTCTTTTGCTGAGCCCTTCAGCATTAGAAACTACATACGTGATTAAAGACTCGATACGTGATTAAAAGCTACATACGTGACTAGTGACTACATACGTAACCGGATAGCATTTTGCAATGCCGTAATATTGGAAACTTCGAATGCAAGTAACTTTTGCATTTACATCATTTCAGTTCTAATCGCAAATGCCTATGAAGAGTCTAAATAAATCCTATGCTCCAATATTCATGATTCCATGCTGAATTGAGCTCTCTGTTAAATTATTAGTTCTATATGATATGATTTGTTCCCTCTTTGAAAACTTCTTTGCCGGGGATTTCCATTCAGATCAAAATGTCAGTGGGCATTCAATGATGAGCGCCGGCATCGAGGCCTTGTATGCAATTCCGGCTGTGCATGCAATTCAAAAATTCTCACCTTATCTTGGTTGGCCGAAGCCGAACTGGCGGATAGGGCTTTGCGCTTTCCATTTCAGTTTTGAACGTTTATACGTACACCTTGATTTCATAGGCCATAGCCATAGGCCGGTTAACCGTACCAGATGCTAACGGGTTCCAGGCCATGCCAGGCCGTGCCTGGAATTAGGCACCTTATAGGGGGATTTTCAATGGGCCTGAGTCAATACAGTACAACCAACGCATACTCAAATATACGTCTGGCCGGAAGGTGAGATACTTAGTACAAAATAACAAGGCGCAGCTGCCTCAGCTTTGCTGCACCTTGTTATTATGTCTTTGAACTGTTTCTTTCAAATCATCATATGCGTATTTCTAACACCTATTCTCACCATAACTCCTGGTCATACACAAACAGCGCTAGCGCTAAAAAATCCAAGTACTTCTAACACCTATCCCCACCCACAGATGAGAGAGTCAATGTCTCTCGGATAGTAGGTAAGCATCTCCATTCCGGTTTCAGTAACCAGCACAGTATCTGAATGCCTGAATCCGCCAAGCCCCATCACGTACAGGCCGGGTTCAACAGTGAAAACCATACCCGGCTTCATAACAGTATGATCGCCTACATCAAAGAAAGGAGCCTCGTGGCCAAGGATTCCAATGGCGTGGCCTGTATGATGGCGCCAGTACTCCCAAATGTTATTCTTTTCGTAAAACGCTTCTACCGCTGCATCAACTTCAGAACACTTGTGCCCTGGCTTGATGTGTTCAAAGGCAATCTCCTGTGCTTCCATCATCAAATCAAAATACCGCTTCTGCTCATCGTTAGGCTCTCCTACGAACATGGTCCGCTCAAGTTCACTTACGTACCCAAACACGCTGGCACCTGCGCCTGTAACCAGCACGTCGCCTGGTTTAAGTACTGCATTGATTGACATAGCGTGAGGAAGCGCCGAATTTGGGCCAATTTGCCCTCGAAACCCTGCACTGGCTCCTGATCGTCCTAAGGTAGTAGGATCATAAAGCGGCCCGAGGGTCTTTATCATCGCAAGCGTGGCGTCCAGAGATGCCCTTATTGATATTTCGTTTTCAGTGGCACCGGGTTTGGAATAGTCTTGCAGAAATTGGTGGGCCAAGTTACCCCATTTACAGCTTTCTTTAATCAGCGCAATTTCTTCTTCTGACTTTATCACTCTAAGGTTCTCGACCAGATCCGGATCTACAACTACTTCAGCCTTGGGTACAATCTGCGCCAGATTTGGCCCTCGATAGCCCTGGGATGAACCATAACCGGCAGCGTCACTTGCAATCTTGCCGGAGGTCAAACCCATTTCCTTCAATAATTTACCTAACTGGTTCATGGGATGTACTTTACCCGGATAGTCAGGATAGCATTTGATGACTTCAATCTCGGGGTATTCTTGTGCATGCTCCATCTCCAGCCTGGGCCCGAAAAGAGTCTTCTTGCCGTCCTTAGTGAGAATTACACACAACGGCCTTTCTGTATGAATAAACGCAAAACCTGTTAGATAGAATATGCTAACTGAACTCCAAAAAACAAAAGCATCTATGTCACGTTGCTTCATGCTGTCGAGCACGGCATCAGTGCGCCGCTTGAATTCCCGGGGTGAAATTCGAAGTTTTTTCATGCTTCTATATGTCTCCTTTCTTGTTTCTCAAATATAAATAATGCAAATGTGAACAGTGCAAAAAGATAAACCGTTTCAACCAAAAGATAACCCGTCTAACTAAGAGATAAGCCGCTTAACCAATCGCCAAAAATCTTGTTCCATTGACCACCTGAGTGTGTAGTATTGCCTGCCCTAGTGTGTATCAGTGTATGATTATATGCTTGTATGATAGGTGTGATTATTCATAATTCTTCGCTTTCGAACCGTTGGAAGCCTGCCTAGGCTCTTGTAGTTCTGTACAGTTAACCTTGTGATTTCAGCACAACTGCACTTTTGGTTTTAAGTTTCATTATCATATCGTGGTATATATTGTCAGGTTTGGTCGATCTGAGGTATTATATGACGTGATTCCATTATTTTACAATCGCCTTACAAAGGAGGTTTTACCATAATACTACTGAGATTCTTGAACGTGCCCTGTCTCTTCCTTCTCAGCGACGGGTACTGCCTCTTCCTCAGGCTTTGGGCTATGATAAGTCTATTGACCCAAGAGCCAAGTCGCTGTATACGTGCTTAAATATCCATAAGCCACGCTCTATTCGTGAACTGGCCCGATATGTACCTTTGCATCGAACAGTAATTACCGATCTAATCTATTCATTAGCTGAAAAAGAATGGGTTGTAATTAAAGAGATTGGTACCAGAAAAATAATGATTCCTACTTTACCGCCCAAAATCCAAAAAGCTAAGCTTGACTACATTAGAGAATGCGACAGAATGAATCTAAGAGCCGGCGAATACAAAATGAAGTTGAGATTTAACCAAATCATCGATGTATCGCCATGGATAGATAACGTTCGCCCCTGGTTTCTTCAATCTGCCACAAGCGGTGAATTTCTTGAGTACGATCGTTATAGTTACCATGCAAGGATTGCCGGAGAATTCCAAGGAAGACAGCATTACGAAATAACTGCAGACTATCCTGATCAAGGTGTCTTGGAGAAAACTAAGGCCAGAGATCAAGCAAAAGCGCAGTTAAGCCGTAAGAACAATGTTGTACTAATAAAGATAACGCCCGAAGATCTTACGTTAGAAAATATGCTCAAGAAAATCCCCCAGACTGTTCCGATCCGACTTATTGATATAGACGGTATTTATGCTCGGGGTTTGGAAGAGATGTGTGTGCGATATATTGCATATCATCGAAGGGGCAAGGCACGTGATCGGCGTAATAGAAAGATACAAAGTATTTCCAGCCGTCAATGATAGATTCCTAGTGGTTTCGTGGGGACCGATTATTAGGGCTGATGCCGAGTGACTGATTATTGGCGTCTGATTCTTAGTGCTGATTCCTGGTGACTGATTATTGGTTCTGATTCCTAGTGATCTTAGTGAAAAAACACAGACTTTATCGTATTGATACCGCAATGCACTATGCCAAACTGCCCAACCTAAGATTCAGGCAGAAACCGGACTAATCTTACTGACGTGCAAGAACACCAGGCGAATGGTACATCACGTGTACCATTAAGCACTGTCAGAGGCAAGATCACGGGCTGAGTGGTACACTACGTGTGCCATTGAGCACCGTCAGAGGCAAGATCACGGGCTGAGTGGTACACCAGGTATTCCATTAAGCACCGTAAGAGGCAGAATCACCTAGCGAGTGGTACATCACGTGTACCATTGAGCACCGTCAGAGGCAAGATCACGGGCTGAGTGGTACACCAGGT
>CAZXLH010000003.1:76311-84665 GCA_964641455.1 uncultured Eubacteriales bacterium
GTGTACCATTGAGCACCGTCAGAGGCAAGATCACGGGCTGAGTGGTACACCAGGTGTACCATTCAGCACTGTCAGAGGCAGAATCACCTGGCAAGTGGCACACCAGGTGTACCATTCAGCACTGTCAGAGGCAGAATCACCTGGCAAGTGGCACACCAGGTGTACCATTCAGCACTGTCAGAGGCAAAATCACCTGGCGAGTGGTACACCAGGTGTGCCATTAGTTTGTCGTTCACAGGAAAATCTTCAAACCTACGCCTAATCTAAAATCTCATTCATTTAAATTGATTTTAATATTCTTAATATTCTAAAAACCAATACCCCTATACGCTCAAGGCCCGTACACCTAGGCACCTACGCACCGACCCCTGTCTCCACACCGCCTGACGCCCGAACCCAGGGAATACGCCTATACCGCCACAAAATCAGCACAAATCGCACAATCAGGTCTAAAGTCATGCTAACCCAAACTCCAACAATGCCCATATCCAGAACAAACCCTAACAGATAGGCCACGGGTATGCGTATTCCCCAAAGGCCCAAGCCTGCAATGTACATTGGAGTACGGGTATCTCCATTGCCTCGAAGCGCACCCTTCATGACAGATGACACTTGCTGTGGTATTTGAGCAGTTGCCATAATCCTAAGGTATATGGCACCAAGAACAATGACTTCCGGGTCGGAGGTAAGTAAACTCATTATAGGCTGGGGGAGGAAAAACAACAGCCCTGCAGTAAAAATCGTTATTGTCATAGATATCATTGTAAGTTCTCTTGAGTACCGCCTTGCCATATATGTATTGGCCGCGCCTATAGACTGGCCGACCAAAGCAGTAGCTGCTATTTCAAAACCTGCGGTAGGCATATAAGATAAAGACTCGGCGTTCAACCCAATTTGGTGAGCAGCAAGCGCTTTGGTTCCGAAACTGGTTACATAAAACGTAAGAATTACTGATGCGGCTTGCCACGCAAAGGACTCGCCGGATGCAGGCAGCCCAATCCTAAGTACTTGCCTTAATTCTTCGCGGCAAAACCGCCATGGGCCCCTCAAGTTAAGCCCCAATATCGATCTGTTTGATGTGATCGTCCAAAACGCAATGGCCGCGCCGGTCCATTGCGCAATAACTGTTGCTATGGCAGAACCAATCACGCCCATGGCAGGGAAACCAAGGTTTCCGTAAATTAGAATCCAACTCAATAATACATTAAGAATGTTGACCATAACTGCCACAATCATAGGGCTGCGGGTATCTCCCGCCCCTCGAAGAGCCGCGCCTGCTGCCATCATCAGCCCTACTGCCGGCAATCCTATTACAAAGATCCGCATATAGCGAACGCCGGTCTTGAGTACATCCGGTTCAGGATCAAAAACAGAAAGCGCAGGAACCGCTAGCAAACAAAGCATGATTGCCACCACAGATATGCTTACCAACGCAAAAAGCATTCCTTGAACGGCACAAGTCCGAGCCCGCTGTTTATCTCCTGCTCCTATTGATTGCGCCACAAGCACTGTGCCTCCTGTAGATACAGCCTGGTTGAGAGGCCATGCCAGCACATTGGAAATGCGGTTACAAAGTCCCACGGCACCTATTGCTACAGCTGATAAGTGCCCTACTATTGCAGTATTGACTAACCCAACACCCATCTGTAGCAAACTCTCAACAGTTGCGGGCCAAACAAGATTGAAAATAGTCCTGCGTATTTCCTGCTTAGATGGTTCACGCCGTTTGGCTTCGGATGCAGCCTGGCCGGGATTCGACATTCAATTCATTCCTTTTCACATTTACTTTTTAATAACATGGATTAATAATACAATCCTGGTGCAGACCCAACATTTCAAACACACTGAACATTCTAATCCAAATTCTCTGCTACTTTCGCTCAGTTCCTGGGTAATAGTTCCGTTCAGCTACGTCAGATTCGCATAATTCAATATAATTTTTCACATAAGCCCCTGTAGCCCGGTAACTTCGTTATTTGAAACTCAGGGGTCTATATTACCAATAGTTTTGCTTGAGTACTTCTCTAAAGGTTCCCTTACTTCCTTTCGATTTCTTGAGTTCCTATTGTTCACTCCACTCGGCTTCTTTGCAATTCCATTTTAAACGGCCCCTCGTAATGTTGCGAAATCAGCTTTCACTCAGCGTTTTGTAATCATTTTGGCTAATCATTTTGGCTATCCGGTACGAAAATCATATTACAAACTTATGTAAACCAAGTATCGATAATGTTAATGACAATGCTATTGACCTCGGGTTAGCAAAGTTACTTCAACTACCGCCTGCCAAATTACAAAATGAGTATCCCGCTATTGTTCTCTTAATCAAATCTGCAAAAATTAGGCACTCGCTTTTTGGCAATTCAGCAAAACAGCTAAACGAGCTTAGTAAACTTAAAGGTTCTGATTAACTTAAAAACAGATTAAGTCTCATTGAATCACTATATCATCACACTGACTATAATTGCGACCACAATTAACGCCGTGAAAAAATTGGGTGAGATCGATCAGTAACGGCAAATGTTTCAGGTTGCGAGACGGTGACAATGAGCCTCACATCATATTGCGCTAGAAGCTTAGTTATATGTCCCAAAACCTCGAGGTACTCAATAACCCTTACATATAGATCATTGAGGTGTTACGCGTGTATCTCCCTTATTTTGAATCAGGCAAACCTAAAGTATTCAGGCCACAAAACTGCCGGTTCATATCAACAGGCCAATGGACATATGCAGTTAGCGTTATTATTGTTCCGAGAGCAGGTAGCGTCGAACATAATGATCGGCCAATTTGCCGCTGAAGCGCTCATTTTGGCTGAACCCGGCAATACTGTAGGTGCAATTCAGATTGCAGGCACCACCAACGCATACCAGATTCCGTTCTTCGTTGTGGCATGCGACTATGTGATCCTTGGCGAAGAAATATTTGCAGCAGAGCACACTTTGCCAAAAACGGACTCCACCTGGGAAGCCTTCGGGCAGAAGACATCATCAAGGCCCTATGGCTTGGGCTTATGTTGTACGGAAAACTTGGCCGGGAAACTACCGCTTCCCCAAAAATTCGAATCTGCGTTCATAGGGCCACGTGCCGTGATGCTTCTTCCTCCGCCTCAAAACCTAACAAGATTCATGTCTAAATACCCTATGAAACAGGCCAGAAGTGCAATGGAAACAATGACTGATACAAAATACGCAACCCTTTTCCACCTATGTTGTAGAAATTTCTTAGTCCAAGCATTGAGTATTTGTCCTAAAAAGCAAAAGGTTGCCACAGGCATTGCATAAAGCAGTACGTTACTCCTTCCGGCGCTAATCTGCATAGATACCAACATCCAGCCCATAAAGGTAAAAACAATGTAGTATACGAGTAAATCCAACAAACCACTCGCCTTCACTTCGTTTTTCCCTCATTGGCGAAAATTTTTGCATAAAGCTCTTTCTGCAAAAGAACCCGGCCGTCCTGAACAACCCTCATGCTATCGCCTGATACCTCGTCAATAATCATAGTCTCGCCATCCACGTCGCCGAATTCATATTTTATGTCAATCAGTTCGAGCCCTTTTTCAGCCAGATGGCTCTTTAAGATGGCCGTGGCCTCCTGAGCGGTTTGTTTCATGTACTGAGCAGCCTCTCTGGATACTATGTTCAATGCTACCAAAGCATCTTCAGTAATGAGAGGATCTCCACGGCGATCATCTTTTAGCGTAAACTCAACCAAAGACGGGAGAACGGTTCCCTGCTTAACATACTTTCCATAGCGCCGTTCGAAACTTCCCCAAGCCTTCTCACGACATATCACTTCGACATTATATGACTTAGCACGTTTCACCACAATTGAGTTTGCGTCATGGCCAAAATCCTGCCCAAGGCCAATGAAATGAGTAGGAATACCTGATTTTTGCAGCACATCGAAAAAGTAAACAGTGGTCCATAGTGAAGCGTTGCCCTTCCCTGCCACTTCGCCGATTACTTGGTTTGCCCCGGAATCAATTTTACCTTCTGAACCGGTTACGGCATCTTTGAAATGAAGTAGGATATTGCCGTCTTGCATCAGCAAAACGTCTTTGGTCTTGCCTGTGTAAAGTTTCTTCAATGTACGACCTCCACGTGTATATCATATTGTTGAACTGAGAATCTTAATTCTCTCAAAATCTTCTGTATTGAGCCAAGTCGGCTTGTTATCTTGTTTTCAATGACTATTCTTACACAAATCTGTTTTGTCAGCCACCTGAAAACAAGCAACCAGGCGGCTTCAGAAAAACATGTGCATACCACTTCGTAAGCAATAGATCTTATAACTTGTCGTTATCCGGCCAACATGCCGGACATTGCGTGGAGGGATCGCAAGGGTATCTCGGCGACCTGGGCTTCAGCATCCCTTACGCACAGTATCAAAAGGGGAACATCTGGCGATGATATCCCCCTTGTTCATTCACGGTATTTCATTTGCCAATCTATGCCTATCTGCTCTGATTAAAGCATCTCGAGTTGTACTACCGGATCTCTTCTTTCCTGAACCAGATGGCCGTCGATGAATACTTTTTCTGCTACGGTCATGCTTTCGAAAGGATGGCCGCTCCAAATCACCAGGTCGGCGTCTTTGCCTTTCTCGATACTACCAACCCTGTCAGATATGCCGATGAACTCGGCAGGTGTTATTGTAATTGCTCTAAACGCTTCGTCTTCGGGCATACCTTCCCGAACCGCCAGACCTGCATGAAGTGGCAGCCATTTAGTATTACCGGAATCGTCACACTGAAGAGCTATTTTCACACCGGCATTGCACAAAATACCAGGGTTCTTAAGAGAAATATTAGCTACTTCCATTTTGGATTTTGCCAGAAGCAAAGGCCCTACAGTGCAGCGGACCCCCTTTTCCGCCAGCACATCTGCAACCAAATAGCCTTCAGTAGCATGCTCTATGATGAAATCAAGATTAAACTCCCGGGCAATTCTCACTGCAGTAAGAATATCATCTGCCCTATGCGAGTGAATCCTCGCTTTTATCTCACGCCGCAGAACCCGTGCCAGGGCCTCCATCTTCAAGTCTACTTCTAGATTGTCTCCTTCTTTTTCGGCCTTTTTCATATAATTCTTAGCCTTTGTCAATGCATCACGAAGCACAGCAGCATTTCCCATTCTAGTATACGGCATTATCTTTTTGTCCTGTCCATAACGGCGTTTAGGATTCTCTCCCAAGGCCATTTTTAAAGCCTCGGTTCCTGGAATAACCATTTCTTCTGCAGTCTTGCCTCGAAGTTTCATGGCAAAGCCTGTTCCGCCTATAATGTTTGCACTGCCAGGCCCTGTGTAAACTATAGTTACTCCTGCTGCAGCCACATCAGCAATTGACTTGTCTTGAGGGTTTAAAGAATCGATTCCTCTCAAATGAGGAGTTACGGGATCTGAGTACTCATTTCTATCTGCGTTAGCCCACACATTGGGTTCCCCAAATACAGCCAAATGGCTATGGCAGTCGATTAGGCCAGGTGTAACAACTTTACCTTTTGCATCAATTATCTGAACTCCCTCAGGTACGGCTATGTTCTTGCCGGCATCCTTAATCTTGCCGTCTTCTACCAAGATTGCTCCGTTTTCTATTATCCCTTTGGTAATTGTGTGGATTTTTGCATTGACTACTGCAAAAGTCATGGTAGTCCTCCTCTTGGTTCAATTTTCATTGCTTAGCCTGGGACCGTAACGCAATATTCTGCACATAACTATGAAACGACTTACGCGCAACACAACTTCAATGCCACATTACGAAAGGCATTTACTCGCAATTGCTTTCAAACAACTAATAGAAAGCCACTCTACTTTGAAGCCCTGATCTGAAACCCGGCCAGTCGTTCTATCTACAACTCATAAATAGCTACTCTACTTACAAACCCACAATCATGTGCAAACCGCATTAGGGGCATACATTTGTAGATACGACAGAACTTACAAACCCATAATCGTGTGCAAACCCAAATCGCAAACTTGAGATGCTGGCAAACTTCAATTGCCTGTAAATTGCAGTTACTTGCACATCTCACCTTCTGCCTGCTATTTGCTGCTTCTCTTGGGTCGACATCCCATCAGCTAACGTAGCGAGTCTCGGCAAACTTCAACCGCCTATAAATTCCATTTACTTACAAGTCTCAGCCACAATTTCCTTAAGCCCCTTTTGAACCATTCTGGTAATATTTCCGGGAGTACCTGTTCCAATAACCGCATCATCAACCTTCAAAATTGGAGTAATTTCAGATACTGTTCCGGTCATGAAGCTTTCAGACGCATTTTTCACAATTTGCTCAGTCAAATGGGCCTCAACGAACGGAATGCGCTTACGCTCGCAAACTTCAATTACTACGCTCCTGGTAATACCGGGCAAAATCCAATTGCTAAGCGGAGGAGTCATCAAAATGCCGTTTTTTACAATAAATAGGTTGGTGCGGGTACCCTCTGTTACCATGCCGTCCGGCCGGATCTGAATTGCTTCCCAGCAGCCAACATCTTTAGCTTTTTGCGCCGATAGTATGTTTGGAAGAAGATTTACACTCTTAATGTCACATCGGTGCCACCTTATATCCTCAGCAGTAATAGCCGAAACACCCGTCTCCCATTTTTCCGAAAGAGCTTCATTGTCTACGTCGCTTACATACATATACACAGTTGGCGGAGTATCTACGGCAGGGAAAACATGAGTTCTTTCTGCGGCTCCCCTGGATACCTGTATATACAAGCTGCCTTCCTTAACCTGGCTCTTTTCCCGTACTTCTTCACACTTTTTCATTAGTCCCTCAATACCGGAAGGAAGATCGATACGAATCTCTTTGAGGCCTCTTTCCATGCGTCTAAGGTGAGGCTCTAACGTAAAAAATTTACCGTTGTAAATCCTTGCAACCTCGTATACTCCGTCGCCGAAAATAAAGCCCCTATCCAAAGCACTAATCTCGGCGTTTCCCGGCTCCAAGTACTCTCCATTCAAGAACTCTAGCACTCTCATCGTCTTACTCCTCCTATTTCCATACTTCTCAACTTATGTTTACTGCGATCGGTTCAGCCTTGCCAATCCACTTTGTTTTTGCCAGATTGCCACTGATGCTGCTTTGGCCAATACCGCTCATATATCCACTTTTATCCTGATTCGAAGTACGCTGACTTTACATCAACATACTATTCATGAGAGGATCAAGATACTTAGTTTGAATTCGTTTTTGGTACCGTGTTTTCCTGCTATTATGGAAGATAATTCAGATTTCAGTAATAATTGCTGCAATCTCTTTACCGTTAGCCCTGTTGGCATTCTCAACGTACTCTTATCCAGGTCTTATCCAGCCACATCGGGCTCCTTGAGGTTGAACCTGAGAGAACAGCCATTGCCTGTGAAGTCAATTTCGCTATTACCGATCTGGCACAATAACCGATTGCATCCGGAAGCTCCGGGGTACAGTCCAAGTTAACCTGCCGAAAATTGGGCCTTGGTGTTTAATTTGACAACTCGAGCTCAAATAGGTGACAATTTCAAATCATTAATAGGTTAATTTAAGAGCTCACAAACAATTGGAGAAATTTATTTTAGGTTACCATCCTTTTGGGCCTCCTGAACAGCTGGATATTGCGGCACGCTACAGGGCTGTTTTTGTGCCGAACACAGCCCTCATTTTCTAACCGAACATTTCGGCCAATACCGCAAGAGAATGAATCGACCGGAGGAGTATGACGAGTATGAGAGGAACATATGCAGGCAATAGTCTTTTCGAAGGCTGGTTTGATGATACCATTTTCAAGAATGTAGCTCGCCTTAGTAAGGCTGCAAGAGTCCTAGGAGAATCAGCACCGGCTTATTATTTTCAAGAATGCAGCTCGCCTCAGCACGCCTGCATATTTCGGTACTCCATTACATATGGGACGAGGGGAAGTCCTTATCTATGCAACTTGAAGGAATTTGTTCAGAGTGGATACCAGAAATTAGATGGTCGGGGAGACAGGATTTGAACCTGCGGCTTCATGGTCCCAAACCATGCGCGCTGCCAAACTGCGCCACTCCCCGACATAACTTTGAACCAATTATTCGCAAGCAAAATACTTTAAACCTCGAAAGCGCTAGGCATATTATATGATTTTTGTGCCATAGAAGCAAATAAATCGTCCTGGCGAATAGGCCGGACTCAGATATTGATACCTGTTGCCGCACTGAGACAATGTGAGCTGCCAAAAGCCCGCAAACCCGCCGGAGTGGCTCTCCAGGCGAGCCAGTTGGCAGCCTAAAAGCTCCAAAACCCATCGGACCGGCTCTGTAGGCGAGCCACTCAGCCGCCTAAAAGCTCCAAAACCCATCGGACCGGCTCTGTAGGCGAGCCACTCAGCCGC
>CAZXLH010000003.1:84765-89168 GCA_964641455.1 uncultured Eubacteriales bacterium
GCGAGCCACTCAGCCGCCTAAAAGCTCCAAAACCCATCGGACCGGCTCTGTAGGCAGGCCAATCAGCAGCCTAAAAGCTCCAAAACCCATCGGACTGGCTCTACAGCCGAGCCAATCAAGTCATATTCGTACTTTTCAAATCATCAAGAGCAGTATTACTAGGACGAGATAGCCAGGGTGGACCGTACAAGGAAGGTAACCGCCAAGCCCCCCGAGAGAAAATATTCTGGATTAAATCCCGTAAGTACCCACGCGAGCAACGTCATTCGCACTAATAACACATGACGCCCTTTAGGTTCGAAAACTCTTCATCCCAGATACTTCATTATCGGGATGAGTTTGGCTTTAGCACGGCGCCCCGAGGTATCTATTAGGGCGACCGATGGCTCGTAGCCGTATCTAGGGCTATGTAGGCTGCCAGGGTTTACAAAGAGAATCCCTTCTTTGTAGAACACTTGTGGAGTATGCGTATGGCCAAAGACTGCTACCTGCACTCCCAATTTCTTCGCTCTGTGTATCAACAATGCAAGATCCTGTTTTACTTTGTAAAGGTGCCCATGAGTCAAATAAGTCTTCTTGCCATCTAATACAAGCATCTCTTCAGTAGGCCCACGGACCATATAGTCACAGTTACCTACAACTGCTGTGACTTTACACTTGGTAGCTGCACCTATTAGTTTAGCGTCTTCATAAAAGTCCCCTGCATGCAAAATATGCTCTGCATCTTTTAAATAGGGCAAGCAATCTTGTATTCGTTTCCTGTCCCCGTGAGAATCGGAGATAACACCGATTAGCAAAATCCACCTCAACCTTATCGGCTCATTCTCTATTTTACCGAAGGCTTATCAAGCCTTCCCAACTACTTTTCATATTTCCATTGTGTTTTTTGAACTGATGCTGTTCCAACCGGTCCAAATAAATATCCAAATACAGTCCAAACACCGATTGAAATACCGATCCAAATATCGATCTAAATACCAATCCCAGTACTGTCCCAATTTGACACCTATACTGCAAACATATATTACAGATCCATATTACAAAAACTGCCTCATTAGTGGAATCAACCGCTTGATAGCCCTTCTTCTATGGCTGATTTCGTCCTTTTCCAAATTAGATGCCTCTCCAAAGGTTTTCCTTAATTCCACTGCATAAAACAACGGATCGTAACCGAATCCGTTAGTCCCTCTAAGTTCATTACTTATGATACCCTCTACACTTCCTGTCGATTGGGCAATAACTCCCCTTGAATCAGCCACTGCAATTGCACACCTATAACGGCAAGTGCGGTGCTCCCAGGGAACTCCGTCTAAAAGTGCAAGCAACAACTGATTATTATCCTCATCAAGGCCCGATTCTGAAAAGCGGTGTGAATTCACCCCGGGAGCACCGTTAAGCTTGTCTACTTCTAACCCGGAATCCTCTCCAAGACATATCAATCCCGAATACCTGGTTCCTTCCATAGCCTTATTCTTGGCATTTTCCACAAATGTGGTACCTGTTTCCTCTATCTCAGGCATGCCTAAATCCATGGCACTTAAGAAACACCAGTTCACATCAGGAGCATATTGGACAAAGATCCGTTTTAATTCGCGAATCTTGCCTGGATTACGCGATGCTACTGCAATAGTTTTGCTATCTTTCAATGTCATAACCCACCGTTTCTTCAATCAAAACTGCCAAGTTGCCTCAGGACAATTGCCGTTTCTTCTGGAGACTTGACTATATTAACCACACTTAAGGTACAGGCCTAAACCTGATTGTAAGCATTCATGAACATTCATAAACATCCATGTAATCTCTGGAATTCATGTGTATAAATTCGCAGGCCTTCTACTCTTAACTGCCAGGCCAAGTGCCTGTTTTGGCTTTTCCATGTCATCCACTAGGATCCATGTTTACGAATTCGCAGGCCGTATGTTCTCAGCTGCCAGGCCCAACGCCTGTTTTTGCTTTTCCATAAGATTCTCAATACCCTGTTGAGCAAGTGAGAGCAGTTGCTGCAGTTCAGAACCGGAAAAAGGTGACTCTTCAGCGGTTCCTTGTATTTCGATAAACTCACCTTCTCCTGTCATAACTACATTCATATCTACATCTGCAGCAGAATCTTCTGTGTAGCAAAGATCAAGCAGGGGGACCTTGTCATGAACCCCTACGCTTACCGCAGCAACGTAATCTGAAACAGGAAACCGGGCCCATTCTTCGGTTTCTTTGATTTTGGCTAACGCAAGCATCAAAGCCACAAACCCACCTGTTATCGAAGCAGTTCTGGTCCCGCCATCCGCCTGTATAACATCGCAATCTATCCACACTGTTTTTTCGCCCAGCAATGTCAGATCGACTGCTGCCCGAAGACTCCTGCCTATAAGCCGCTGAATTTCCATAGTCCTGCCTCCAGGCCTGCCACGTGACACTTCACGCGACGTCCTGTTCGGCGTAGCGCCTGGTAACATTGAGTACTCTGCCGTAATCCACCCGGAAGATGTTCCTTTGAGAAAAGACGGAACCCTATCATCAATCATGGCCGTACATATCACTTTTGTTTCGCCGGTTTCAATAAGACAAGAACCTTCAGGATGCTTAAGAAATCCCGGGGTAATTCTAACCGGCCTCAACTCATCTGGTTTTCGGCCGTCAACTCTCATTTCATGCACCTCTTTAACACTGCTCACCCTAGTCCAATGATAGCTATGCTGCCCAAATTGCAGGTTTTTATTTTAGCGTTCTATACGCCCTCTTTGTGGCCAACTCAATATACTTACGTAATCCGTACTTAACGTAATAATCATCTAACGTAACAATCGCACACTTAAGGTAAAAATCTCAAGCGCAAGTTACGAAACTTGCAGTCTCAAGACTATTTGCTAACTATTTGCTTCCTGCTTTGTTACTGCTTTACTTACCTTTGCTTACTGCTTTACTTACTATTTGCTTACTGCTTTACTTACTGCTTCTAAAAGGTGTAACCCCACCTCGAACTGCCCGGGTCTCTAAAACGGTCATGAAACAATCTGGCGCAAATTCTTCAATTATGGAAGTAAGCCTGGGAAGGCTTTTGCGATCTGTAGAAACCATCAAAACCATCTTTTCCCCTTTCATGCCATGGCCTGTAAGCACGGTCACTCCATATCCTGCAGTTCTAAGGGCTTTCAGCAGCTCCTCTCCATGCTCCTCAGAAGGAATTACTTCTAAGGATACATGCCCCAACGCGAGACGCTCTTCAATTGCACTGCCTAACAAAGTACCTGAAGCAAAACCTAATCCGTATGCAAGTACCTTCCACGGATCATTAATATTCTTCACTACCCTGCCAAGCGCAGTAATATATATGCTGGCTTCAACCATGCCAATAGCAGCGGCAGGATATCTTTTTCCCTTAACTACCAAAAGCATTCTAATAGTAGAAAGGCTTACGTCACATACCCTGGCCAAGAAAATGAGCAAATACTCAACAAGCACCGCATGTCACCTCTGTCTTTTCTATAAATGTATGCCGGCCACTCTGACTGGCCTACCGGCCTATGTCTATAGGCACTATGCATTTATGTCCCAGCAAACCGACATCAAGGCCCTGGTTAACCACGATCCAACATATAGGCACTATGCATTTGTGTCACAGTAAACCGGCCTTCTTGTTAACAACTCTCCTCACCGATAACCTACACATATTCTCTGCTCAGTACTGCGTATGCGGCGGCTCTGTTAACCCTAAGCAACCTAAGCCTTAACCTTTTCGGCAAACATAAGGGAATGCAGTTTCTCCAAGGACTGAGCCAATTGATCAATTTCCTCCTCTGAAAGCTGCTTTAAGATGGAATCAACATATTGTCTTCGAGCTTCAATTACCTGGTGGATAACATCATTGCCCTTATCGGTAATAGCTAACCTGATTACTCTGCGGTCTTTGGTGTCACGTTTGCGCTCCAGGTATTTGTTCTTTTCCATCCGATCTATCAGGTCCGTTGCAGTTGAACATGCCAAGAACAGCCTATCGCATAGTTCGCCCATAGTGATTCCCGGTTTTTCCTTCAAAACCAGGAGAGCCAAAAACTGTGGTGTAGTTATCTCAAAATCGCTAAGAATGTCTCTTCCCCGTCGCTTAATGATAAAAGCTACATGCCTCAAAAGACGTTCAATGTGAACCACAGAATCTGAAAATTCCTCTGTCTTCATCCCAATCACCTCCCGTGAACTGGCATAGTGATATGTTGACCTCAAACCAAGTCTAAAATCACGTAGCCAATCAGTCAAGGAAAGCAATCAAAAGAAATTGAGAATTTGAGGAAATATTGGCGGTAAACTTTGCATGTAGTATATATAATGGAGAATTGGTGCGTAAAATGACCGTTGAATCATTCAAGTGTTGGTGGAGGCGGAGGGAATTGCACCCTCGTCCGTAAATA
>CAZXLH010000004.1:0-80630 GCA_964641455.1 uncultured Eubacteriales bacterium
TCCTCGGGCGCCTCAGTTTCTTGTTGCGCGACTGGTTACAACCTATGTTTGGAGGCTAAGGCCACACTGTATTCACGCTGCAGGCGAATTGCAATCCAACATACACCCGGGTACTTTTTTATCAAGAGGTACCCGGGGTTATTTTTTGGCAGGCATACAAAAACGAACCTGCTAAACAATCCCAGAAGGAAACCATTTGGTGTATATCGAAAGTAATTAAAAACCCTTTAGTCGAGCCAATAACAGAGAAGGGAGCACGACTATGTATAATATCAGCGAGCTTGTTCCAATTGAAGGACATGACCAGGAAGCTATCTTTGACGACTGCAGTGCAATCATTGTGGGCAAAGATGCATCAAAAACAGGTGAAGTGCTCTTTGGGCACAATGAAGACGATGCAGGCAACAACGTTATGGTACAACACAGAGTACCGCGAGCAACCCATGAGCCAGGGAAGTTTCTCACATTCGAAGCTGAATGTGCCAAAATTCCTCAGGTTGCTCAAACATGGGCGTATATATGGTCAGAAACCAGAGCCGGCTGGAAAGCATCATTTAGCGATACGTTCATTAACGAATGGGGCGTAGCAATAGCCAGTGACAGCTGTTCCAACTCAAGAGAGGACCGCCCGGAGCTCACCAACGGCGGAATTGGCTACGGGCTCGGGCACATTATTGCCCAAAGAGCCAGAACAGCCAGAGAAGGCGTCGAAATTGCAGCAGCTCTGGTAGATCATTACGGATACACTGCATCAGGGCGAGCATACCAAATTGTAGACAAAAACGAGGGTTGGGTGTTCCAGGTTGTAAAGGGAAAGCACTATGTAGCCAAGAGAGTGCCTGACGACGAAGCAATGTTTATACCTAACTGGTACACAATCCATAACGTAGACCTTTCAGACAAAGCCAATTACGTAGCATCAGACGATATTATCACCTATGCCATAAGCCGTGGCTGGTATACGCCCAAAAAACCCGGAGACTACGGCGATTTCAGTTTCGCCATAGCTTATCAAGACCCAGGCCGCAAACAGGAGGGCAACATTTTGCGCCACAAAAACGCCTTACGGCTCATTCTCAAGGCTGAACCAGACGATGTGCGCCCTTTTTCAGTTAAACCTCCTGAAAAGTTAGGGGTTGACGATGTAAAGAAGATTTTGCGGACCCACTATGAAGGAACTGAAGATGACATATCTAGGGGGTATTTTGTCAATCCCCATAGGACAGGCAAGCGAACTATATGTACATCGACAACTCTTGAAAGTTTTGTGATTCAATTCAGGGAACAACCCGAGTTTACATGCATCTGGCGCACTACCCTTAACCCATGTACCAGCCCATATGTACCCTGGTACCTCGGAATTTCGAAAATACCTGCCGGATACGGATGGGTATTGCCTAAAGTAGCGCTGGCCAATCACTTTGACGTTCCACCTGCCGACCTGTCATACCGTCCCGGGCGTGCGTGGTGGGCATTTCAAAACGTTCAAGATCTTGCAGATACTTCATACGCTGAAGTGATCGGCAAGATCATACAAAAAAGAAATGCCCTGGAGAAAAGATGGGCTAATTCTCAAACTCAATTTGAACAAAACGCTTATGAAACGTACAAAGAAAATCCGGGCGAAGCCGTAACTATGTTAACAGACTATACCAATGCCCAGGCCCGCCTGGCATGGAGTACTTGGAGGGCGCTGTTTGACGAGTTATTGGCCTTGTAACGGCGAGTCACAAATTCAATGGCGACACCAATAAAGGGGGCATCTTAGCCCCCTTTATTGGTTCCAAACCCGGGGCCGTCATTCTTGCGCCCGCCTGGATCTGCTACTTATTAGACTCTTCAATAATCACTGATTTGAGGTATTTCACGCATTCATCAACCAGTTTATTATCATGAGACTCGACCATTATTCGAACTACAGGCTCTGTTCCGGAAGCACGTACAAGCACTCTACCCCTTCCTGCAAGGCCTTTGCCGGCCTCCTCAATTGCCTGTTGAACGCTGGGCAGTGTCACAACCCGGCCGGGGCACTTGGCCTTAACATTGACCAGGCTCTGGGGTATTTGCTCCAAAACAGAAGCAAGCTCAGAAAGGCTGCGGCCTGTCTTTGCAACAACCTCTGCAAGAAGAAGCGATGTAAGCATACCATCACCTGCAGGCAAGATATGGCCGAATATAATGTGGCCTGACTGTTCGCCCCCTAAAATGTAGCCTCCACGGTCCATCTCTTCAAGCACAAAACGATCTCCTACAGGCGTTCTCAGCAATGTAATACCACGGGAGCAAAGACACTTTTCCAGGCCTAAATTTGCCATAACCGTGCCTACAACGGTACTTTTTTGTAAGCAACCGTGCTCAGCCATATCCAAGGCCATAATTGCCATTATATGATCGCCGCTTAAAACATTGCCTTGCTCATCTACAGCAATGCATCTGTCGCCATCTCCGTCATAGGCGAAACCTACATTAAACTTACCTTTCACCACTTTGGATGCCAGGTATTGCGGATTGGTTGAGCCACAATTTTTGTTAATGTTCAAACCATCAGGGCTACAGTTAATGAAACCGGTTTGCGGACACAAAGGCTCCCATACTTTCATGGCAAGATCAGCTGAAGAGCCATTGGCAGCATCAACCAGTACCTTCAGCCCTGAAAAATCAACTTTGGGCACTTGAGTCAGGAATTCAACATAACCATGCACCAACTCGCATCCGTCAATCACTTTGCCTATCCCATTCCCGGTAGGAAAGCGCCAATTAGCATTCCGGCTCAGAATAATCCTGGAAAACTTGATTTCCATGTCGTCTGAAATTTTCCTGCCGTCAGGCCCAAAAACTTTAAGCCCATTGTATTCAAAAAGATTGTGTGAAGCAGAAATCATCACTCCGCCGCCTAGGCCATAACGGCTCACAATAAAAGAAAGGCCAGGCGTAGTTATTACTCCTAAGCGTATAACGTCCCGGCCTGTAGATGTTATGCCTGCCACTAAAGATGCCTCCAACATATCCCCGGAGACCCTGGTATCTTTCCCAATACAAACTTTCTCTTTGGAAGAAAGATGCATACCTACAGTTTGGCCTAATCTAAACGCAATCTCACATGTTAAATCCTCGTTAGCAATACCGCGAATACCGTCAGTCCCAAACAAATTCATCCAAAAGCCCTCCGGTTCTCTGGTGTATGTATTCTTACGGCTAAAAAGTTTACCTCTTTGTCAAGGTCAGTTTAACACGAGGCGGCCTGATGTCTACTTGGATATCATCAGCCTTTACACCGTCAGGAGCCTGAATCCTATATGCAACTACCAAATCGGTAGTGCCTTCGGTCCTTCCCTGAGCATCTATGTAGACCGTTATATCATCTTTGCTTACTTTGCTCAAAATGTCGCTCCTGCCTGTAACAACAACACTTACCGTCGCCGGATCGATTTCCCATGCATAGCCTACCGGAGGCGATTCCAATTGGACAATTACACCATCAAAAGTTTCAGTCTCAATATCCTCAACGATTTCAACTGTAACCAGTGCATGTGCCTCTTGCACAGTTACTCCTTTGGGAACGTCAAAACCGGTTTGACGCATGAAATCACTGTCTTTTCCGCTTACGTCTATAGGCTTGGTAGCTATCCAACTTAGCGAATCAAGCACTTTTTGATCGGCTCTCACTTTTACCTGCACCGGATTTACCACAACCGGCCCAACGGCAAAGCCAGGCCTGGGAACGCCTGTGACCACAGCTTGTACAGGCAAGATCTTTGATGGCGGGAGAGGGTTCAAAGGTACGGTCACTTCCACCTCGTTTGGTTCGAGTTGGACCCCCAAAACTTCGCTTCCGGCAGAATCTCTGGCAGACAATTTAGCAGCTGTGTGTTTATCATCGGCAGCGCCTGAAATATCTACGGTGCCCTGAGCATATTTGACCTGTTCAACCAGTTTCTTAGGCCCTTGCACATTAATGGTGCCAACTGATGGGATAGGCTCCCCTGCCTCAAAATCTTCATGGGGGACTCCCTGGGCCTCTATGGCCAATCCAACATCTGATGAAAACATTATATCGACTTCAACAGTCACTGTTTTAGGGTTAATCTCGATTACTTTTACACCGTACGGCGCATCGACAATTACATCTGCGCTAAACGTACCTGCCTCTCCCTCAGGCAAATCGGCCACTGCTTTTAGGCTGTCTTTATCAATCTCATCAAGGGTTCTTGCCCGGCCCTCGAATGTAACATTGACTTTCTGCGGATTAGCCGAAACAATAACGGCTTCATCCTCAATTTGATTTGGAACAACCTCAAGCGCAAAAACCCGCCTCTCCAGCGGATTCTTATCGTTGAATACCTGAACCCACACTATTAAAGCAAGTATTAATGATATAACTTTAGGAGCAAAATCTTTCGTCATGGCTTTCTGAATCATTTCTCTGGCCTCCGGCTCGAGATCTGAGTAACAGGTGGTGAGTCAAGAGCTTCCAATAGTTTCTCTTTTAAGGTTTTGGCATCAAGCCCCCTGATTAACCTTCCACCGGATGCCAAAGACACTGTTCCCGTTTCTTCAGATACAACTACTGCCACAGCATCTGACACTTGAGTTACACCAAGGGCAGCTCTATGCCTGGAGCCCAATTCGACTGTTACAGGATCTTGTGTCGGAGGAAGGAAACTGGAGGCTACAGCAATTCTGTCTCCTCTGATAATAACGGCTCCGTCATGCAAAGGGCTCCCAAATGAAAAGATATTCTCAAGAAGCTTGTCAGTCACAAGCCCGTCAATACGAACTGCATCTTCCATGTACTCTTCAAGCCCGGTTTCCCGTTCAATCACAACAAGTGCGCCGGTGCTTTGAGAGGACAGGCGAAAACAAGCGCTTACAAGGTGCTCTACTGTTCTTTCAACATCTTCCTCCTGAAATCGAAACATAGAACGAGTAAAAAACTTGCCGCGCCCTATTTGCTCCAGCCCTCGCCTTAGCTCGGGCTGAAATACAATGGGCAAGGCAACAAGAAGCATAGTCCGTACCTGGACCAACAGCCAATTAACAGTATAGAGCCTGGCCCATTCGGTTAACGAGACTAGCACAAACAAAAAAGCAACACCTTTTAGAAGTTGAACAGCCCTGGTACCCCTAATAAGCGTAAAAATCTTATAGAAAAAATATGCGACCACAGCAATATCCACTATAGCCAAAAGTATATCTTGCCATGTGAAGAACCGAAGTTGCTCTAGCAAAAGACTGTTCACTTCCTTTCCTATATAGAATACCATTCGCCCGCGACCCAAGGAACCCTTCTTTTATTCTTTTTTGTGTACATTTTTACCACAAACCGTAAATTATGTTATCGAATTGTTTGCATTTGGGCCTGATTGTGTATTATTGGTAGTAGAATAATAAGTGTAAAGGAGTTGGAAAAATGACTGTCTATTTTGACAGCACCGGAAAGCAGCATACAGAATATGTTGCAAAACTAGCTCTGAAAAGGGCTGAAGAGTTGGGAATAAAGTGCATTGTAGTAGCTTCAAACACCGGGTACACGGCTAATTTCTTTACAGGAAAAAGCCCTCAAATAGTTTGCGTGACCCACCACGTCGGGTTTCGTGAACCCGGCTTTGACGAAATGAGCAGCCAAACAAGAAGCAAATTAAAGGCCCAGGGAGTCAAAATCTTGACGACTACCCATCTTTTTGGGAATGTGGAAAGAGCAGTGGCAAACAAGTTTGGCGGGCTGTATCCCGGTGGGCTGATTTCACATACTTTACGGATGTTTTCTCAGGGAACAAAAGTGGCAGTAGAAATTGCAGTGATGGCGCTTGACGCGGGCCTAACCGCTTATGGCGAACCGGTCATTGCCGTAGGCGGCTCAGGAAGAGGAGCAGATACGGCCCTGGTACTGGTTCCGTCTCACGCAAAAACATTATTTGATACAGAAATTCTTGAGATCATTTGCAAACCCAGAAGCCCCAAGAAGTAAACTAAATATGAGGTGAACAGCTAAATGATAGACCTTTCTGAACTTGCAGGATTTCCGGTAACCCTGAAGAGCGATGGCTACCTTGAGTTTGGAGAAGAGGTAATGACACCAAATCCCGAACCCAGGACACGGCAAGCCATTACCGAAGTGTTGCTTTACCCGGAGCAACAAGGACCTGATATTCTCTATCACATGTACAGGGCCACCGGCTACAAAAAAGACAAAATAGCCATGATGAATGCAGGGTTACGTTTTGACATTACAGTAATTCACCCTGGAAAAATCGGTTCTGAATACGTGAAGACCTTAGGGCATTACCATCCAATGGCTCCAGGCGGGTTATACTCTTATCCTGAAGTATACCAAGTGCTTTATGGCAAAGCTCATTTTCTGATACAAAAAGGCGGAGACATAACCGGCGAAGTTGAAGATTTCGTTATTGCTGACTTTGAGCCTGGAGACATTCTGTTAATACCGCCGTTTTACGGCCATGTTACAGTTAACCCGGAAAACCGGCCCCTGGTCATGGCTAACTGGATTGCCAAAGCTTTTTCATCAGTTTACGGGCCAATTCGAGCCAGAAAAGGAATGGCGTATTATAATGTTGAATATAGGAACCAAAGCATTTTCATGCCCAATGACAGGTACGGGCATCATCCCAAACCGCGGCTGCAAGAGCCCGGGGATTTGGATGATTTCGGCTTGTATCGTGAAAAAAGCATGTATAAGTCCTGGCAAGAAGGTGCGGATCTGAATTTCTTGGTAAACCCAAACCGGTATGCCGATATTTGGAAGGCAATGGGTGTTCGTACTGAACAAAGATAACTAAATATAGCCTGGATTGAGGTTGATGTGTGTTTGCACCCAAACGCCAATATAATAATTATCACAGGATTATCAGGCGCAGGAAAGTCCCATGCCCTAAAAACTCTTGAGGATTTGGGCTACTTTTGTGTGGACAACCTTCCGCCTTCTTTAATACCAAAATTCATGGAACTTTGCGCGCAAGCTGTAGAGCCCAGGGAAAAGATAGCCCTGGTTGTAGATATAAGAGGCGGCGAGTTCTTTCAAGACCTGGCTAACGCCATGGAAAACATGAGGGCGTCAGGTATTAATCCATTGGTTTTGTTTCTTGAAGCCGACGACGACACTTTAATTCGGCGCTATAAATTCACGCGCAGAAGACACCCGCTTTCGCCCCAGGGTGGCATTTTGGAAGGTATCAAGGATGAACGAATCAAACTTCAAACAATACGCGACCAGGCTACCACAATAGTAGATACATCTCACTTAAGCCCTGCAGACCTAAGAAAGCAACTTTTGGACATAGTCTCCAAACACGTTAAGATAAAAAGGCTTATTATTACAATTATCACATTCGGGTTCAAACACGGGCTCCCTATGGATGCAGACCTTGTTTTCGATGTGCGATTCTTGCCCAATCCACATTATGTTTCCGAATTGCAGCCTCTCTCAGGGTTAGATGAACAAGTATCCAAGTATGTACTCGACTCATCTGTCACCCGGAAATTCTTAAAGAATTTCTGCAGGTTTATTGATTTCTTGATTCCCCACTATATAGAAGAAGGTAAAACACACCTTACAATAGCCATAGGATGTACAGGAGGGCAACACAGATCAGTTGCAATTGCTGAATTCATGAAATCTTATTTTGAATCCAAAGAACATATGGTGGTTACAGAGCACAGAGATATCCAACAACAAGAATCCGGAGGTTCTGAGTAATGAAACAGCAGTTGTATCCAAAAATCGTGGCAATTGGTGGGGGAACAGGGCTGGCCACGGTTTTGAGGGGCCTGAAGACATTTTCGTGGGATATTGCGGCCATTGTAACTGTGACCGACGACGGCGGCAGTTCCGGAAGGCTGCGCAAAGACATGGGGATTTTGCCCCCAGGCGACATTCGCAACTGTCTTTTGGCTTTAGCCGAAGCCGAGCCTGACATGACGGCTCTGTTTAACCATAGATTTGCGAAAGGTGAACTGAAGGGCCACAACTTTGGAAATTTGTTTCTGGCAGCCATGACTGAAATGACAGGAGACTTCCAGGAAGCAGTAAGAGCCATGTCTCGCATCCTTGCCGTTAAAGGAAAAGTGTTGCCTGCAACGTTGAGCGATGTAACCCTGGCAGCTGAGATGGAAAATGGAACCGTAATACTTGGAGAAGCTGCTATTCCGCTGGACAAAGCAAAGATTAAGACTCTTAGGCTACGTCCGGAAAACCCTCCTGCACTTGATGAAGCGGTACAGGAAATTCAAAATGCAGACGGAATTGTAATTGGGCCCGGAAGCCTCTTTACATCTGTTATTCCTAATTTACTGGTGAAAGGAATCAGGCAGGCGATTCGTGAATCTCTGGCGCCCAAACTTTATGTATGCAACGTGATGACTCAACCCGGTGAAACTGATTCATTTACCGTTTATGACCACGTAAAAGCTATAGAAAACCATGCAGGGAAATTATTTTCACATGTACTGGTCAATACGGCTTGCGCTCCAAATGATGTAGCGAAAAAATACGCTGTTGAAGGCAAGTATCAAGTTGCTCCTGATGCAAATCTGCTTGAACGCTCAGGTTATATAATGATTTCCGGAGATTACCTGGCCAGAAGCGATTTGGCCCGCCATGACCATTTAAGGCTGGCAGCAGCCATATCAAATTTCATTGAAACACAAGGCAAGTACAAAGGAGCGCGAACCTTAAGAACAGGTACAGATTGAGATTGAGTTAAATGCAAAGAGAAACATTTTCAAGAACACTAAAAGAAGAACTGTCCAGGGTTGAAATAATCGATGAAACCCAAGCCTATTGGGAGCATTTGGCTCTCAGGCAGCTTATTGCTCCTAAAAACAAACGCCTGAAGCCAAGTGCCTCACAGAACAATCAAGCATTAAGCCTTGAGGCATGCAAACCTCATGTAAAGCCATACCTTCTGCGAAGGCTTTTTTGCCTGAACAAGGCACTGTCAGATTCAAACCGCCAAATGCTTCAAACAAGCAAACCGGATTTTGACACTCTCATTTCCCATACCCAAAGCCGGAGAAGTTTCTTACGAGGTATTTTCCTGGCCAGGGGTTCGCTTTCATCGCCTATTCGAGGGCATCACCTGGAAATGGCACTGCCATACGAACAGATAGCCGCGCTGGTAAAAAACCTAATTAACCAAGAAGGGCTCAAAAGCGGCATAATAAGGCGGCGTTCATCTTGGGTGGTATACCTTAAAGATGCAGATGAAATTTCCGAATTTCTCACGCTTCTCGGAGCATCCAGATCTGTTTTGCAGTACGAGGAAATAAGAGTTCAAAAAACCATCAAAAGTTCAGTTCAAAGACAGGTAAACATGGACAAAGCCAATGTAACCAGGTCAGTGGAATCATGTCTTAAGCAAATTGAAGACATCCGCCTAATTGACGAAACTTTGGGATTGCACCGTCTTCCAAAAGCTCTGCGCGAAATAGCCGAAGCAAGACTGGCTCACCAGGCCTTAACCATGCAAGAATTAGGGCAAGTGCTCAATCCGCCTATATCCAAATCTGCTGTAAACCACAGGTTGCGAAGATTAGCCGAAAAAGCGGACAGCCTGCGGGAACAAAGCAAAAGGGAGCAGTAATACTACCCCCTGCATTTGGATTTTGCGCCTGGCCGGGTTATTCCATAAAGATCTCTATGTGTTGATTCTCATCATCATCAATTACATCTACAAGTTTGCCCCTGCCGCCGTGTACAAGCGCTACTCTTAACTGGTTGAGATCAACGCCCATTTCATCAATATCTACACCGCCAAGAGAAGCAAATTTGTTACCTGTCTTAAGCGCCCAATCTACCAACCCCATGGGAAGGTTCACCATTACCTTGGGTTTTTCCTTTCCTCGTTCTGTAATCCGTATCTTTAGCCATTTCGCTCTGGCCTGGGGAATATCTGTTTCCAATTGAGTTTCTGTAGGTTCAAGGGCTTCCAAAAGTTTCAACCCTTCATCTACAGTGATTTTCCCATCTTTGAGCATCTGCAAAATACGAATTCGCTCTTCCTCCATGATATATATGCCCTCCTTTAAAACCGCACTCCGATTCTGCCTGCATTACTTGACGCCTTGATGTAGCCTTTCAACTTAGCATTTTCAAACCCGCGGGAACGAGCCCTGTAACGCCTTCTGCCAATATAACCCTTGACTTTATCTTCCAAAACCTCTACGTCGCCCATGTCGTCAACTTCAATTCTTCCTACGTTTGAAAACAGTTCTACTTCATACGCGGCATCATCAGGTTTGTCAACTTCTATTTCAATACGTCCGTTTGCCGTGCTGAACCGCCAGTCACCTACACCCTTCAATTCAGTATCGATTCGTCCGTTGGCAGTTGCAATATCTATGCTTTCCACAGCACCTTCGTATACAACCCTTCCGTTGGCTGTACGCATTTTGGCCTCGCCAAAACCGCAATCCTCTGCATCAATACGCCCGTTAGCGGTTCTTATCACACACTTGGTTCCGGATACTTCTTCAAGCATTATACGTCCGTTGGCAGAACTTAAATTTAGCGAGGCTTTCCTGGAATTTGGTATTTTCAGAAAGAAGGCTATCGACCTGTTCCTTAGCCCGCCTGCAAACCCATTGCCGGTTGATGCCTTAAGAGACAACCCTTCCTGTCTAAACTCATAAGAGTTCTCAAGGATCCGCTTGGCCTCTTCTTCAGTCTCAGCATTAATCCGTTTTCTGACTGTAAGCAGGTAACCGGGCTCATCCCAGGATTCGACTGTAATCCTGCCGTTGGCAGTGGAAAAGTTAATATCGAGTTCACCGTCTTCAGCAAACTCTCCGGCAATCTCTTCTTCAAACTTAAATCCAGGCCCGCCTGAAAAGCCACCTGTAAACAGTTGTGATATTACTTTTCCGAAGCCGTCGGCCATCTGCCCGATTTTGTCCAGGTCTCTTCCTACTTCATCAAACCGGCTTGAAACTGAATCAGCAATTTTTTCAGCTTGTTCTTCGGCGCGTTCAGCTACTTGCTCTGCATCATCCACTACATCGTCAACCCGCTGTTTTACAGTTTGCTTAAGAGCATCCGGTTCAAAAACCGGTGAATGTTTGCCTGCCCCTACTGCCGTCAGTAACTCTACACCCTGTTCCGGTGTAATCTGCCCATCTGCCACCATCTGCAAAATTAGCATTTTTTCTTCTTTTGCCATAGCATTCTCTCCCTTTGCTATTGCTTCTGCCAACAAAACAATACCTAATCAGAACCAATGTTTTTCAGCATCCGAACAGCTTCTGAAGCACTAATCTCGCCCTGGGAAAGCCTATCCAAAATTAGTTTGCGTTGCTTGCTATACTGCTCGCCGGTAATGTGCTTTTCATCTGAATCTACAGCGTATCCAAGAGCCCTTATCAATGATTCAAGACGCCCGCGAACAGTCGGATAAGAAATTCCAAGTTCCTTTTCAACTTCCCTGATATTACCGCGGTTTTTGATGAAAACTTCTGCAAAAGCTTTTTGCTCAGCAGAAAGGGAACAAAATTTACACATCTCAAAAGTACCTGATATCGTCGTGTTACATGCAGGGCAAGCTAATTGAGTGACTTCCAAAGCCTCAGCACATACAGGACAACGTCCGATCACTTCTTTTGGCACTCTTTATCCCACCTTCTAGCATTAATATATGAGTAAACCTCATAAATGTCAATCCCTTTATTAATAATATTAATCTTTAGGTTAAACTTATTTTGATACTAGTGAGGTTTGTTGAAGAAATCAAGAATAGCATGTGCAAGTTGAGGGCCTATGCCCTTAACCTCTTGAAGTTGTTCATAAGAAGCGGACTTGATTGAATCCAAACTGCCGAAAACCCTTAGAAGTTCCTTGATCTTTACAGGCCCTAGGCCTGGAATGTCCGATAGTACGGTATCCATTGCCTTTTTGCTTCTAAGTTTGCGATGATATGAAAGCGCAAACCTGTGTGCTTCATCCCGGACCCGCACAACCAGAAACAATGCCCCGGAATCACGTGGCAAGGCCACCGGTTCACTTTTGCCGGGGACAAATAACTCTTCGTTGCGTTCAGCCAGGCCTGCCAGGGGAATGTCAAGCCTGAGTTCATCAAATACCTGTTTTGCTGCATTTAATTGCCCTTTACCTCCGTCAACCAGGACAAAGTCAGGGAATATGGCAAATTTGCTCTGTTTCTTGAGTATCCTGGCATCTTGTGCAATAACCGCCCTTTCACTTAAACCTCTTTTGAACCGGCGCCACAATACTTCTTGCATCATGGCAACATCATCAGGAGTTGCCTCTGCTTTAATGCGAAAACGGCGGTATGATGGCTTATCAGGTTTTCCATCAACAAGTACAACCATGGAAGCCACAGCCTCTCTGCCTGATATGTTAGATATATCAAAACACTCGATTCGCCTCGGCAAACAGGGAAGCTTAAGGGCTTTTGCCAAATCTTCCATAGCCTCAAGGTGCTCCCGGGCTTCTCTTTGATACCTGGGGATATGAGTGGACATCATGGTTCGGGCATTATCTGTAGCCATACGCACAAGATCTTTGAACATGCCCCGCTGGGGAGTGCGTATCCTGGCTCCTATGTACTCTTCAATCTCATCTTCATCAACCAAAAAAACAGGTATCACCACTTCTTTTGGAATAAACGATGCATTGGGGTAGTATTGGGTAATAAACGCCCTGATAATCTCTTGATCCTCATCAAATTCGGTTCCTGAAAGCACAAACCCCTCCCTGCCCAGCAGTTTGCCCTTGCGTACCGGAAGCAATGCAACGAAAGCGAATTTCCCTGAGCGCGCCAACCCTAAGATGTCTCTGTCTTTCATATCAGAAAGCACTATCTTCTGGCGCTCCATTACATCATCGAGGGCTGCAATTCGATCTCTTACCTTTGCCGCATTCTCGAAATCCAAATTTTCGGCCAAAAAGAGCATCTTCTGCTCCAGGTTGTCTTTAACATCCTTGTGCCGCCCTTCAAGAAATTTTACAACTTCATGAATTACTTCCATATAGGCACCTTTATCTATTTCGCCTGTACAAGGCCCTAAGCAACGGCCTATATGGTAATTCAAACACGGCCTGGATACCTGTGCAAAACTACGGTCTGAGCATGTTCTGTACGGGAAGATTTTACGTAATAACGACAGAGTCTCCCTAACAGAACCAGGCCTGGTAAAAGGGCCAAAATACCTGGCTCCGTCTTTTTTCATTCTTCGTACCACAGCCACTTTCGGCCATTCATCTTGAAGGTTAACTCTCAAATATGGGTATTGCTTATCATCTCTAAGGAGGATGTTATAACGTGGTTTATGTTTCTTTATCAGGTTAGACTCTAAAATCAAAGCTTCTGCTTCAGAATCAACTACGACGACCTCAAGCCCGGCTACCCTGCTCATGAGCGCTTCGGTTTTTACAGGCAGGTTTGTGCCAAAATACGACCGCACCCTGTTTTTTAGGTTGTTGGCTTTTCCTATATATAGAACTTCTCCTCCCTCTTCCCGGAATACATATACTCCGGGAGAGGTGGGCAAGTGGTTTATCTTCTTGCCAAGTTCATACCGATCTCCGGTAATCCCTGCCCACATACGGTCCAGTGAACTGCTATTCACTTCCATTTGCCTCCGTCAACCCGCTGCCCTCAACTAAAGGATGCCCTCCCGCCGCATCTTGTGCCGGCAATGATTGGGCCTTAGCCTGATGCCGGGTTGGTGCATTATCAACCTTGGTTTTACTGTTGTTCGCCGGCCTCAAAACCGTCCTGAGAAATTCTCCTGTATAAGAATCGGAGCATTGAGCCACCTCTTCGGGAGTGCCTCTTGCCACAACAAACCCGCCCTCTTCGCCACCCCCCGGGCCCAGATCAATAATATAATCAGCACACTTAATTACATCCAGGTTATGTTCAATAACCACAACCGTACTGCCTGCATCTACCAACCTTTGTAATACGTTCAGGAGTTTCCGCACATCCTCAAAGTGAAGCCCTGTGGTAGGCTCATCGAGAATATATAGTGTTTTGTCATTGCCTCTTCTTGAAAGTTCGGTAGACAGTTTCACCCGCTGTGCTTCACCGCCGGACAAAGTGGTAGCAGGCTGGCCCAGCCTCATATACCCAAGCCCTACATCATAAAGAGTCTTAAGTTTACGTTTGACAACAGGAACATTCTTAAAAAACTCAAGCGCTTCCTCAACGGTCATGTCAAGCACATCTGCAATTGTCTTGCCCCGGTACTTCACCTCAAGAGTCTGAGTGTTATATCTCTTTCCGTTACACACTTCACACGGGACATATACGTCAGAAAGAAACTGCATCTCAATGCGAATGATACCCTCGCCTCTGCAAGCCTCACACCTGCCGCCCTTTACGTTAAAACTGAATCTGCCGGGCCTATAGCCTCTCATTTTAGACTCTGGCGTCATGGAAAAAAGTTGCCTTATGTCTGTAAACACTCCTGTATACGTTGCAGGGTTAGACCTGGGGGTACGGCCAATAGGAGATTGATCGATATTTATAACTTTTTCAAGTTGATGAAGCCCTTCGATTCCATCATGTTCGCCGGGCCTTGCTCTGGAACCGTGCAAAACAGAAGACAGTTTCTTATGAAGGATCTCATCTACAAGAGTGCTCTTGCCTGAACCTGAAACCCCTGTGACGCAAGTGAAAACTCCAAGTGGAAATTTTACATCTATGTTCTTTAAATTATACTGTCTTGCGCCCAGAACAGTTATAAACCTATCTGAGGCACGGCGCTTTTTCGGAACAGGAATCTGCCTTTTGCCGGACAGATACATTCCTGTAAGTGAATCAGGACAGTTAACCACTTCGTCAACACAACCTGCGACCACAACATGTCCACCTTTTTCACCTGCACCCGGGCCAATATCCACAATATAGTCAGCAGTCCGGATCGTGTCTTCGTCATGTTCAACAACAATCACAGTATTGCCTGTATCCCGTAAATGTTCCAGGGTGTCCAGCAGTTTCGCGTTATCTTTTGCATGAAGCCCTATACTGGGCTCATCCAATACATACAACACACCGACAAGCCCTGAGCCAATCTGAGTGGCAAGGCGTATCCTTTGAGATTCGCCACCGGAAAGGCTGCCTGCTTGCCTATTTAGAGTAAGATACCCTAAGCCTACATCAACAAGAAAAGCCAGCCTCGAGCGTAACTGCCTGGTCACCTGGTCAGCGATAAGTTTTTCCCGATCATTAAGTTTGAGCCGGTCAATAAAGGCAAGAGCCTCTTCACACGGCATAGCCGTAAATTCCGCTATATTAAGCCCGCCTACGGTAACTGCCAGGACTTCAGGCTTAAGGCGCTTTCCTTCACAGGCAGGACAAGGTATGGCAGCCATGAATCCTTCTATCCACTGCCTTATATAGTTGCTGGATGTTTGCTTGTACCGCCTTTCAAGGTTAGGTATTACCCCTGAATAAGTAATCATGCGCTCAGTGCGCCTGCCATACTTGTTTTGGTATCGGAACCGAATTTTCTGCTTGCCACTGCCGTGCAAAATAATCTCTACATGTTTAGGATCTAAATCCTGGATAGGCGTGTCTGTAGAAAACCCATAATGGGCCGCCACAGCCTCAAGCAACTGTGGATAATACCCGTCAGGATTACTGTTCCACGGTACCACTGCCCCGTCAGAGATTGACTTTCTTTTGTCCGGAATGATCATCTCAGGGTCAATTTCCAAATTTACACCTAAGCCATTGCATGCAGGGCACGCTCCATAAGGGCTGTTAAACGAAAAGAGCCTAGGCTCAAGTTCGGCAATTGATATTCCGCAATCAGGGCACGCAAGGGATTGGCTATAAATAATGTCTTCCTTCTTGTCTCCGTCTACGATCTCCATCACTACCAAGTTGCCTGACACTGAAAGAGCAACCTCTAAAGAGTCAACAAGGCGTGATCTAATACCATCCCTGATGACCAACCTGTCGACTACAGCCTCTATGGTATGCTTTTTGTTCTTGGCCAGACGTTTACCCACAAACTCTGAAACCTCTGCAGTAACCCCATCAACCCTGGCTCTCACAAACCCTGCTTTCTGAATGTCGTCAAATACTTTGCCATGTTCCCCTTTTCTCCCTCTTACCAAAGGAGCCAAAACAGAAAACCTGGTTCCCTGGGGAAACGCCAAGACCTGATCGGCTATTTGATCAACTGTTTGTTTAGATATGGGTTTTCCGCACTCAGGGCAATGGGGATGCCCTATCCGGGCATACAGAAGCCTCAGGTAATCATAAATTTCTGTTACTGTAGCCACAGTTGAACGCGGATTTCGGGTGCCTGATTTCTGGTCTATTGAGATTGCCGGCGATAACCCTTCAATGTGGTCAACGTCAGGTTTGTCCATTAACCCAAGAAACTGCCTAGCGTATGCAGACAAGGATTCCACATACCGCCTTTGCCCTTCTGCATATATTGTGTCAAAAGCCAAAGAACTCTTTCCTGACCCGGATAACCCGGTTATCACCGTGAGAGTGTTTCTGGGGATCTCCAGGCTTATATTCTTCAAATTGTGCTGGCGAGCACCTTTAATAATCAGTTTATCGTGAGACATGCTTGTTTCCCCTTAACCGTGATGGCCTGTCAGTTTGCTGTTCCAGTTCAAATATCATATCCCTTAATATTGCCGCCCTTTCAAATTCAAGGTTAGATGAAGCTTCTTTCATTTCTTTCATTAACTTTTCTATGAGTTTCGGTATGGATTGCTTGGGAATGTGCTTGTAATCTTTCTCTTTCAGCACTGCCTCAGGAGCCAAAGGCTTCTGATGTTGAATAACGTCGTGAATCTTCTTTTGAATTGTCTTAGGGGTGATTCCATGCTTTTTATTGTAAAGCGCTTGTTTGGCCCTACGCCTTTGAGTCTCCTTAATAGCTCTCTCCATTGAACCTGTTATCACGTCTGCATACATTATGACCTTGCCGTTAACATTTCTTGCAGCGCGGCCTATAGTCTGTATAAGCGACGTCTCAGATCTGAGAAACCCTTCTTTATCTGCATCAAGTATGCAAACCAAAGATACCTCGGGAAGATCGAGCCCTTCCCTGAGAAGGTTAATGCCTACAAGCACATCAAAAGTTCCCAAGCGCAAGTCTCTGATGATTTCCATTCTTTCCAAAGTTTCAATATCAGAGTGCATATATCTCACCTTAACACCAATTTCACGTAAGTAATCGGTAAGATCTTCAGCCATCCTCTTGGTAAGCGTAGTAACCAGAACCCGTTCATTTCTTGACGTTACTTTCCGAATTTGAGAAATTAAATCGTCTATCTGGCCTTTAACCGGATTCACTTCTATTTCAGGATCAACCAGCCCTGTAGGCCTGACCACTTGCTCTACCACTTGAGATGCCCTTTCAAGTTCAAAGGGCCCCGGAGTGGCAGAAACATAAATCACCTGGCCTGCCCTGTCCATAAACTCATCAAATGTAAGCGGCCTGTTATCAAAAGCAGACGGCAATCTAAACCCGTAGTTTACCAACGATTGTTTTCGCGAACGATCACCTGCATACATGGCACGAATTTGAGGAATGGTTACGTGAGACTCGTCTATTACAACCAAAAAATCATCTGGAAAGAAATCAAGAAGCGTATATGGAGGCTCACCCTCTGCCCTTCCCGTAAGGTGCCTGGAATAGTTTTCGACACCCGGACAGTAACCCATTTCCTGAAGCATTTCAAGGTCAAACTTAGTTCGTTGCTCAAGGCGGTATGCTTCAAGAATCTTGCCATCATCCCTAAGTTGCTTTAACCTGTGTTTCAATTCTTCTTCAATTGCTAAGATCGCATTTTGCATTTTCTCATCTTTGACCACATAGTGTTTGGCCGGATAAATCATCACATGGTTCATTTGCGAAAGAGCCTGGCCGGTCAGCACATCAAATTCAAGAACCCTGTCGATTTCGTCTCCGAACAGTTCAACTCTTATGCCCTTGTCTGTAGACCCGACAGGAAAAATTTCAACGGTATCGCCTCTTACCCTAAAGGTGCCCCGCTGAAAGTCAATATCATTTCGTGTATATTGAATATCTACAAGCCGCCTGAGTATCTCGTCACGATCTTTTATCATTCCTACACGCAAAGATAAAACCAAATCCCTGTAATCTTCAGGCGAACCAAGGCCATAGATGCATGAAACGCTGGAAACAACCAATACATCACGCCGTTCAAAAAGAGCGCAGGTTGCAGAGTGCCTAAGTTTGTCAATTTCTTCGTTTACCAAAGCATCTTTTTCTATATAAGTGTCAGTAGGAGCTAAGTACGCTTCAGGTTGATAATAATCATAGTAGCTGACAAAATACTCTACAGCGTTCTTGGGAAAAAAGTGCTTAAACTCAGAGGCCAATTGAGCAGCCAAAATCTTGTTATGAGAGATAACCAGTACAGGCCGGTTTAGCCTGGCTACTGCATTGGCAATGGTAAAGGTCTTGCCTGAACCTGTTACCCCCAGCAAGATCTGATGCTTGTACCCTTTTTTGACCCCTGCGACCAAAGCGTCAATTGCTTCCGGCTGATCGCCTTTGGGTGTAAACTCTGACACTATATGAAAACCTGGCATTTCCATTCCCCCGCCAAATCATTATAACTTCACCGGCCAATGCGATCAAATGTTCTATACATAATAATAATGGAAATTTAAAAGCCAGGGTGAACTGCTATTTCTCAGACGGCTTCCCTTTGCCTATGTTCTTTAAGAACCTAAGCAAAACTCCCTCTGTGTAAGACCTGGCCATAGGTTGATCACCAGGTTGAGGAACAGGAATAAGGCCTAAAGCCTCAGACGATTGACGCTCAACATAGACTTTTTGAGGGCCGGAGCTTTTAGCGGATTCCAATATCCAAAAAGATACAGGCCCAATCGGCAAAGAGGCAAGTGCACAATCAAGGCTTTCTCTTGTATTGACTTCAATATCATTAACCAGGCAAATAATATTGCCGGTCTTAAGCCCTGCACTCTTAGCCGGGCTGCCTTCCACTACGTCAAGTAGCATTACTCCTTTTTCCGTTGGCACATAAATAGGTTCGTGGCCAAACTCTTCTTTCAACCCCATTTTAATCACTATTTCGTGGCCAACCGGAGAAAACAATGCGGCTACCCAGGCAAATACAGGCCACTTCGAGGCTGCAATTGAAAGCAGCAGCAAAACAATACTAAACAGCATAAGGTTTCTTGAGGTACTCCTGGCCTTTTCTTTAGGGGAATTGGCAATGGCGATATCGCCATAACCGAGTGCAGCAATCACAGGCATCATAGCAAAAACCGGCTCGCCGGGCCCTGGTATTTCTGGTGATTGAATTAAGGGCCACCAATCAGGAAGATGTATTAAGCCCTGCATAGATGATACATTTGGCAACTTAATAAGGAACAGCACAATGATGGGGATAGGCCAAAACCGTTGGAGCGCGAACCCTCCAACTACGTCTCCGTTCTCATGAGAAACATAAACAGGGGTGGAACATGTATGCCCTGAAAGCCTTATTAAAAAGGCTTCTGCAGCGTGAAGGCCCGCTACGAGCGCCATAACGGCAGGCACATTGATTTTAGGCCAACCAAACACAAGATAACTTAGCCCTGCCAAACCGCCTGCGTATGAATAACAAAGCAGCCTGGGGCTGAACAAATACAATATTACAGCGATAGGCAGTAAATAGGCAATACCGCTGTCTGTAACCGATACCCCTATAAGCACCAATAAGAAACTGGCAAGTAACCCGCCAAGCAAGCCTAGACCTATAGCTCTTAATGTCTGATAAAACGCTTTGTTGCTTGCAGTACCGTAAAGGTTTTCTTCAGTACGCTGAATTCTGGCATACTGGCTTGCAACTAAAAACAAAACCACTAAATACAGTATATCTACTATTACATTAGAGAATATTCCCGGGTACGAACGTAAAATTGACCTAATAAGTTCAAACAGAGGGCTCACCTGCACTGCCCCTTTCATATGTCGAATAACAAGGCTACAAAGTCTGGTTGATTTCACTCCGGGCAAGTTCTATTGCTTTGGCAAGCTGTTCGTTATCGCCCTCTATAATTATGTCAGGCTCAAGCCCTTTACCATTAATTGAACGGCCGTTAGGAGTAAAATACTCGGCTATGGTCACTTTAATAACGGAACCGTCCTTGAGCCTGTAAGAGTTTTGAACTAAACCTTTGCCAAAAGTATTAGTGCCTACCAGTGTTCCTGCTCCGTAGTCTTGTATAGCGCCTGCTAAAATTTCAGAGGCACTTGCTGTACCCTGGTTAACCAGAACAAACAAGGGCATACCTAATCCTGTTCCTTCTGAACGGTAGCCGGTTTCTTCGAACGATTTCCCTTTTACGGTAACCACAGTTCCTTTAGGCACAAACAAATTGGAAATGTCAATGCACCTATCAAGCAACCCGCCCCCATTGTAGCGTAAATCAAGGATAATGGCTCTTGCTCCCTGGCTTTTTAGGTCTTCCAGGGCCATTGCCGTATCAACAGCAGAATGTTCATTGAATGTTATAAGTTCAATGTAACCTATACCTTCTTGTTTCATTGAGTAGTCCACTGCAGGAATAGTTATCTCTTCTCTTATGATGGCGACATCAAAACTGTCTCCGTCCCGGTAGATAGTAAGCACAACTTCAGTTCCGGCAGGGCCCCTGATCAAAGACGCAGCCTCATCGCTGCTTGTAACGGGCTTGCCATCGACTTTGATAATTTGGTCATTAACTCTGAGCCCGGCCGCTTCGGCAGGTGTGCCTTTCATCGGCGATACAATACAAACCCTGCCGTCTCTTACATCTATGGTTACGCCAATCCCTGAAAACTCACCGCTTGTACGGATGTAAAATTCGTTCCACTCTCTCTGGGTCATGTATACAGTATAGGGATCGCCCAAAGAAGCTACGACACCTCGGGCAGCGCCTTCCAAAACCTGTGATTTGTCAAAATCTTTGTAGTAAGTTCTATCCAAAAGGTTCACTATGCCATAAACTTTGCCTACAGGGGTAAACTTGGCCACAGCATAGGCACCTACGCCTGCAGTCACCAAAATTGCGACAATGGCAGTAATGATACACGATCTTATGACTCTGGATTTAGGTACCGTGTCCACTCAAGTCACCGTCTTTCTTAACATCCACAACCAATGCTGTAGAAGGATTTCATCTACGTCATATTCAGTCTAGCACAATTGAATGATTCACTCTAGATAATTTAACCCCATCCGGGATATCAATTACTCAAACAATAAATAAGGCTACCCAAAGCCGGCAAGTTTGCCGCTGGGCAGCCAAAAACCTGTTATATTTGGTTATGTATCAAGTTTAGAACTCAACCCAGTTTCTGGGATTGGCAGTGGCGCCGTTGACCCTAACTTCAAAGTGCAGGTGTGGGCCTGTCGAAACTCCTGTGCTTCCTACAAGCGCTACAGTTTGTCCTCGTGTCACTGCATCACCGGTATTTACCAAAAGTTTTGAAGCATGGGCATAAAGCGTAGAAATACCGCCTCCGTGGTCAATAATCACATAAAGGCCGTATCCTGCATCCCTGGTCGCCAAGAGAACCGTGCCATCCTCTGCGGCCTTAATCGGAAGGCCGCTGTTAACTGCAATATCAACACCACCGTGCCATTTGTAACGACCCAAAATCGGGTGCCATCTATTTCCATATTCCGAGCTAATCCATCCGCCGGATACAGGGCGTATCATGGAAAGCCCTTCTTTTTTCTCGCGCTGGTGGCCTTGAGCCTGCAGATCTCTGATTATCTGCTCCAAAGCCTTAGATTCCTGCTCAATTCTATCTAGAGCCGCTTCAAGTTGCTCACGGTCGTACTTTAACTGAGTCAAATACCGTTCTCTGTCTACACTGCGGGAAGCAACCATAGCCCTCTTCTCTTCTTGCTGGGCCTTGGCCCACTTGAGATCGTTCATGTCGTTTTCAAGGAGTTCTTTTTTCTCAGCAAGTTCCTGCCTCATTACCTTATATTCTTCAATCAGGCGTGCATCATCTTGGGCAATCTCCCGAAGATAATAGAGCCGAGCCATAAACTCGGAAACACTGCTTGAATCCAAAAGAATTTCAAGGTAAGAAGTTGTCCCGGCTTTATACATACAAACCAGCCTGTCGCTGAGAAGCTCTTTTTGCTCCTCGGTTTTCTTTTCTGTTTCGGCTATTTCCTTTTGGGTTTCTGCCATTCGATCATTCAGATACTGAATTCTGGCTATCAGGTAGTTAAGTTCTTTCTCAGACAAAGCCAGTTCCAATTCCAGATTTTCCAGTTCCTTTGCCACAGAGGCCTCAGAGCGCCGCTTTGAATCAATTTGGTTCTTGAACTCATCAATTTCTTTTTGCATCTGCTCAAGTTCCCGGAATTTTTCATCAAGAACACCGGCCCTGGCAACAGAAGATCCGGAGCCCATACCTATAGCCATTTGCCATATTAGCAACGCAACCAAAACCAGCCAGCCGAAACGAGCAAACTTTCCTCTCCTCATTGTTTATGTACCTCCGGAAAAATATCAGACTTTCAAATGCCGCCTTACCGAAAAGGCCGAGCCTGCTATACCCACCATAACACCTGTCAACGCCATTATCCCGAACATGTCCGAAGCAGACGTAAAGTCAAGGTTAAACATAGGCATGAAAGGGATAAATTCTGCAATTTTTGTAAATATCCAATTGTAGACTCCTACCGCAAACCCGGTGCCTACAATACTTCCCAAAAACCCCAGAAGAATCCCTTCAAGCAAAAAAGGCGTGACAACAAAGCCGTCAGTAGCTCCCACAAGTTTCATTATCCCTATTTCTTGCCTTCGCGCATCGATTGTCAGCCTTATGGAATTGCCGATTACCATTACTGCCACAACGCCTACAACCGCCATGCCTCCGATAGACAGATATTGAACAGCTCTGCCTATTGAAACAAGCCGCCTTGACACTTCTTCCTGATAGATTACATCGTCTACAATAGATATTTGCTTAAGTTCATCTACGACACCAGGAATTTTTTCAGCATTTGTTGTTTTTACCCTAACACTTGGAGGGAGCGGGTTCTCGTCTTCCAATGAATCAAGCACTGACGCTTTGTCCTGGAACATCTCCTTGAGTTCTTCAAGAGCATCCTGCTTGCTTACGTATTTTACTTCACTGACACCGGCTATCTCTCGTATTTCCCCGACAACCTGTGATATTTGAGTGTTTGATGCTTCTTTGTCTATATAAGCTTGAATTTCCATTTGGGTTTCAGCCATTTTGTACATGTAACCCAGGTTGATGCTAATCAAGAAACTGATTCCAAGCAGAAAAAGAGCCAAACCCGTTGTAAGCGATGAGAGAAATGACGATAGTTTATTTCTCCAAATGTTTTTGAATGACTGGGAAAACATATATCCGACTAATCTCAAGAACTATACGCCCCTCTTCTCTCATCTCTGACAATTGACCCGTCTTTGAGTTCAATAACCCTTTTTCTTAACATGTTAACAGCGTCTTGAGCGTGGGTAGCTATAACAACGGTTGTGCCATAAATATTGGCGCGCTCCAAAATGGCGAAAATCTCCATGGACGTCTTTGGATCCAGATTGCCCGAAGGCTCGTCCGCAAGCAGAATATCAGGATTCCTTACAAGCGCCCGCGCAATGGCAACTCTTTGCTGCTCTCCGCCTGACAGTTCGTTGGGGTATGCATCTTTTCTGTTTTGCAATCCGACCAGAGTAAGTACCTGGTTGGTCTTTCTTTGCATATCCCTTCTGGGGGTCCCTGTTACTTCCAAAGCAAAAGAGACGTTTTCCCATGCGGTCTTATCTTCCAGTAACTTGAAATCTTGAAACACCACGCCGATTTTACGCCTTAAATAAGCAACGTCCCGGCGGCGTAACCTTGACAGATCCTTACCCAGAACAATAACCTGGCCGCCGGAAGGCAATGCTTCTCTGTACAAAAGTTTGATTAAAGTTGACTTACCTGCTCCGCTTGCCCCTACAATAAAAACAAATTCGCCCTTTTCGATTTTCAAACTTACTGAATCAAGGGCTTTAATTTTGTTGTCGAACACTTTGGAAACATTTCTAAGACTGATCAATGAAAACGTCACCTGCCGAACTGTGTACCCAATACCATACCAAAACCAACGACCTGCTACACTCTCTTATTATTCGACATTGTTTTACCTAATCCTGTTCCCGAAAAAATTGGAAATATTCGAATCTTAGAATTTTCGATTAGGTATGTATCATTTGCCTTGCGGTTTGGCAGAAGTTGCTTGAAGTAAGCCCATACACTTCCAATAATTCCTCAGCCGAACCTGATTGGCCAAATTCATCATTTATCCCCAAGCGAATCACACCGATAGGATGTTTTTCGCAGACAACCTCACATACAGCGCTGCCCAGGCCGCCAATTACGTTATGTTCCTCGCAAGTGATTATGGCAGTGCTGTTTTTGGCAATCTTAACTGTCAAGCCCCTGTCAATTGGTTTCACTGAAGCCATGTCTGCTACAAGGCAAGATACTCCTTCTTTTTCCAGTGCCCGGGCGGCTTCCAAAGCAGGCTGCACCGTAATCCCACAGGCAATGAAAGAAACGTCAAACGGCTGCTTTCCCGGACGGGCTTTGTGCAACTCGCAACAAATTTGCTCCAAACTCTTCTCTGAATGCTCGGGCCACAAAACCAGGCCTTTGCCAATTTCAAAATCCGCCTCACGAGGAAACACAGATGGAACCTTGGACCGTCCCAACCTTATGTAGACAGGCCCGTCATAGGACGCTGCAGCCTTTACAGCCAGCCTGGCCTGTATGGCATCGCAAGGCACAATAACCGTCATCCCGGGAATCGCACGCATCAAAGCGATATCTTCAATAGCCTGGTGGGAAGCCCCGTCAGGGCCAACTGTAATTCCTCCGTGGGAGGCTGCGATCTTGACATTAAACTGTGGATACGCAATGGATTGGCGTATTTGATCATAAGCTCTGCCTGCAGCAAAAACGGCAAATGTAGAAGCGAACGGGATCTTGCCTGACCTGGCAAGCCCTGCCGCAATTCCCATCATGTTTGCTTCAGCAATTCCAACATTGAAGAACCTCTCGGGAAACTCTTTGGCAAAAACACCGGTTCTGGTTGAAGAAGATAGGTCTGCATCGAGCACTACTATGTTAGGATTTTGTTTGCCTAACTCTACCAGAGTTTCTCCGTAGGCATCCCTTGTCGCCTTCATCTCAGACATTATCTATCACCTTTTTCAATCGTTATGTCAAATCAATAAATCAATATTGATCAATATGGCTACCCGCGCTCACAAAACAGTCAATTCATCCAGAGCCTGTTTAACCTGTTCGGGCTTAGGCGCCGTTCCATGCCATTCCTTCTTGTTTTCCATGAAACTGACTCCTTTGCCTTTTGTGGTCTCTGCTACAATAACAGTAGGACGCTCCTCGGCCTGAGACGCCTCTTGGAAAACCTCCAGGAGTTTTTCAACATTGTGGCCGTCTACAGTGAGCACTTGCCAGCCAAAAGCTTTAAACTTATCGGTAAGCGGCTCAAGGGACATTACATCTTCCACTCTTCCGTCTATCTGAAGGCGGTTGTGGTCGACAATGGCAATAAGGTTTTGGAGTCTATAGTGGCTTGCAGCCATAGCCGCCTCCCAAACCTGGCCCTCCTGGCATTCTCCGTCCCCCATAAGCGCCCATACCTTGTAGCGTTTTTTGTCCAGTTTGCCTGCAAGCGCCATTCCAACTGCCATTGACAGCCCCTGGCCCAGGGACCCTGTGGATACCTCTACTCCCGGCACCTTTCGGCAGTCAGGGTGGCCCTGAAGGGGTGAACCCAGCTGCCTTAAAGTTGTAAGAAGATCTGCAGGGAAAAAGCCCCGGTTAGCCAAAGCAGCGTAAAGCACAGGTGCCGCATGCCCCTTGCAAAGAACAAATCGATCTCTGTCGGGCCACATAGGTTGGGCAGGCTTAACTCTGAGCACATCGCCAAAATACAGCACTGAAATTATGTCTGCTGACGAGAGTGAACCTCCCGGATGGCCTGACCCTGCTTTTCCAATCATTTCAACCACATTACGCCTTAAAGCCCGTGCCATTTCCTTTATGGTTTGAATCTGTTTTTCCTTTTGGGCAATCTCTGCTTTGTGCATCATGAGACTCTCCTTTTAACCTTCTTCGTTCAAAATAGCTCCGGAGCTGAATTCTGGCAGCAAACTCCAGGAGCGCAATGTCATCTTTGATCCTGCTTGGTTCCAAAACTAGTCTGTACAGCCACTCCAAACCTGATTTTTGAATGTATTCAGGCGCCCTTTTCCGGTTCCCTGCGAGAATATCCAGAACGCCCCCAAGCCCAATTCCCACTTTGGCCCTTAATTGGTTTCTATGGTTCCAAATAAACTTTTCTTGTTTCGGAGAACCCATAGCACAGAACAAGACATCGGGCTTGGATTTGGCAATGGTTCTTACCACTTCTTCCTCTTCTTCCGGCTTAAAGTACCCGTGATGTGTGCCGCATACCCTTACCCCGGGCGTCGATTGAACAACGTTTTCGGCTGCCCTGTCTGCTACTCCGGGTTTGCCTCCCAAGAAGAAAAATTTCGGCGATGGCCTCTTGTTGAGGAGTTCACAGGCCAGATCAACCCCGGTGACTCTTTCAGGCAACTCTATGCCTTTTTTTCTGGCAGCCCAGAGAATTCCTACCCCATCCGGAACAATCAAATGAGCATTGTGAAGAATTTGCATAAATTCCGGATCTTTTTGGGCTGTCATAACCATAATAGGATTCGCGGTAACAACGAGCCTGGTACAACCGTCTTCCCGCGTCAGCATCCAATCCAAAGCACACACTGCGCCCTGCAAAGTTATAGGGTAGAATTCTACACCCATAATTTCCAAAACCAAGTCATCATCAACCTTTTTTATGTGTACATGAATATCTTACGTCAGATTTCTACAATAAGTCCATTTAATCCTTCGTTTTCGCCTGCAAACCAATAACGCTTACGGTAGCCGGTGTTTTCTGTTATGATCCCCTAAGAGGCCAAAAGTTCTCACCGTGCCGGAATAAGACCCATTAGATCTTAAGAAAACGAGGTGCGGAAATGTGAGGAACATCCTCCTTTCCGGATATTATGGTTTCAACAATACAGGAGATGAAGCCATTTTGGCTTCAACTGTCAATGCTCTGAGAAATGCCCGGCCATATCTTAATATCATGGTTCTCTCAAAACGTCCCGGCGAAACCGGTGAAACTTACGGCGTTGAGTCATATCCCAGGATGAATTTGCCTCAAGTCGTAAAAGCCATTAAAAAAGCGGATTTAGTGGTTTTTGGCGGGGGGAGCCTGCTTCAGGATGCAACTTCCCTACGCTCGCTTATCTATTACCTTTCAGTTATTGAGTTATCACACATGCTAAACAAACCTGTGCTGATATATGCAAACGGCATTGGCCCAATCAATTCGCAAATCGGCCGTATGCTCACAAAACATACTTTGTCGCACGTCCAAGCCATAACCGTGAGAGACAGCGAATCCAGAGAAGAGCTAAGGCAAATAGGAATCTCAAAACAAGTGCAAGTTACTGCAGATCCGGCATTTTTGCTGAACCCTTCGCCTAATGAAGTGGTTGACTCTATTCTCGAAGATCACGGAATCAACCACTCGTCGAAAATTGTGTGGGTTGCATTGCGCCGCATCAACGCGCCAACATGGTTTCAGCGGCAACTGGTAGATCTCATTGCTTGGCTGAGAGAAGAAAACTTCGAGCCCTGCTTTTTTGCAATGCAGGAGCGTGACCTCAAAATAGCGGAAAACTTGAATCAAAAGCTTAGGTCGGTTAACCAAAAACCCATGGGAATGATCTCAAATATTTCACCTGAAGATGCCCTTGGGATTCTGGGAAAAGGAGAGTTTTGCCTAGGCATGCGCCTCCATACCCTGATACTTTCAGCCAGGGTTCAAGTGCCCTTTATGGGCATCGAGATCGACCCGAAAATCGGTGCATTTTGCAGAACCGCAGATTGTCCGGTTCTGCCACACCCTGCCAAAACGCCAAACTTCGATCTTAAAAGTGAGTTTGGAAATCTCATCAAAAACAAAATGCAGTTAATAACACTTCTGGGGCAAAAGTTGCCTGATTTCCACTCACTGGCCCGGGAAAACATAAACATTGTTTTGTCTCACTTAAACTAGATTACGGCCATAGCTGCGGAAACATAGTTTCGGCTCTTGTTGTTTTTGCCCCGCTCGCTTTACTCTATGACAAAATTCCCACGCACCATAACTACAACTTGAGATTTAGCCTTAATACCCCTGCCATCATCTCTTGGGACAATCAAAAGGTGGTTTCCGGGAACCTCCTGGCCCCGTCCAAGGTCAACACCCTGGGTACAATCGCAAAGCCCTCCTAACTCTGAATCGACCACAGTTGCTTTGCCCGCCCTTAATATGATCTCGGTTCCGGCATACCCTCTCAACACTTCTCCGGGAGCCAGGTCCACCACAGTCATTTTGAACTTGGAATCAACATATGCCCGTGTAACCAACGGATCTTCTTCGCTCCCAGGCAAAGGCATGTTAGAAGAAGCATACCCCTTGCCGAACCACCCGAGCAAAACTCCCACTGCTACCAAAACTACTGCATAAACCCACGGCTTCTTTGACATCTTGGGCTCCCCTTCCCTTATTATGCGTCTTCAGTGTCTTGCCTTAACTTGGTATATATAAAATCATCTATGTCGCCATCCATAACCCTGTCTATATTGCCGATTTCAACGCCTGTTCGATGGTCTTTCACCATAGTGTACGGCTGAAACACATATGATCTGATTTGGTTTCCCCATGCAATCTCTTTATGGGGCCCTCTTAAGGTTTGTAACTTCTTTTGCCTTTCTTCTTCTTTAAGAGCCAAAAGTTTGGCTTTTAACACTCTCATGGCAACGAGCCTGTTAGAGTGCTGAGATCGTTCATTTTGGCAACTCACAACAATTCCCGTAGAAATATGTGTGATTCGTACTGCTGAGTCTGTTTTGTTTACATGCTGCCCACCTGCTCCTGAAGCTCTGAAAGTATCGATTTTCAGCTCATCCGGATTTATCTCAATCTCTGTATCTTCTTGAATTTCCGGCAAAACGTCTACAGATGCGAAAGAAGTATGACGTCTACGGTTGGAATCAAAAGGAGAAATTCTGACAAGCCTATGAACTCCCTTTTCCGTTCGCAGAAAACCGTAGGCATAATCTCCTCTTACTGAAAAACTCACACTCTTTAGCCCTGCTTCTTCACCTGGCAGCATGTCAAGAGTTTCTAGTTCAAACCCTCTCCGTTCAACCCAACGCGAGTACATCCGGTAGAGTATTCCAACCCAATCCATTGCTTCTGTACCGCCTGCGCCTGCGTGCAGCGTTATAATTGCGTCTCTGGAATCATAAGTTCCTGAAAGAAGCGTCTCAAGTTCAAGATCGCGAACTCCCAAGCCTGTTTGTCTTACCGTTTCACTCAGGTCCTCCAGAAGAGACAAATCTCCTTCATCCTCTGCCAGCAGTGCAATCTCAATGCTGTCGCGGATCAAAACCCCAAGTTCGTCATACCGGCGAAGTTTGCTTTCAATTCGGCTTATTTGCCTGCCCACAGCCTGGCCTTTCTTAGGATCCTTCCAAACTGCCGGATCTTCCATTTGCTTTCTCAAACCCGAAAGTCGCTCTTTAAGTTGAGAGGGGTCAAAGAGACCTCCCGATATTGCTTAATCTTTCTTGTAACGACTCAAACTCGCTAATAACTTCTTCATACATGGAAATTCCCCCTGTAAATTTTCTACCGCACAAAGTCTCTAAACATGATATTTTAACGTGTCATACAAGTTTCCCACAACAGTGCTTATACTTCTTGCCGCTTCCACATGGGCAAGGATCGTTGCGCCCTACCTTGCGCCCTGTCCTTCGTGGCTCGAGCCCCGATTGTCCGCTGCTTGCCGCCTGCCCATGCGTGGCCCTCCCCGGATCCGAGACAGCCACAGGCGTCCTATGCCTGTCTTGGGAAGGCCGGGAATGTTTGCCTGGGGCTAGAGTGACTCTAAAAACATAGCTCACAGTATCCTTTTCAATGTTTTGAATCATACTCTGGAAAAGTTCGTAACCCTCTTTTTGATATTCTAACAAGGGATCTCGTTGGCCGTATGCCCTTAGCCCAATTCCCTCCCTAAGCCCTTCCATGGCCCTGAGTTGATCTATCCATTTTTGATCAACCACTCTTAGCAAAATGAGACGTTCAATTTCCTGAAAGTTTTCGCCTAAAGTCTCGGCCTTTTGTTTGTAGGCAGCGGCGAACACTTGCTTAACACCGGCAACGAGCTCATCCCTCGATTGCCCCGGCTCCGAAATCCGTTCAAAATCTCCTTCCGGCAGCAATTCTTTAAGATAAGAAGCCAGCCCGCGAACATCGGCCTCTTCAGTTCGTGCCCCGGAAGGCCAATATACGTCAAAACCCAAATCGATTGTTCTGTCAATCATACCCTCGACAATTCCCGAAAGGTTGTCACTCCCAAGAACCTCCCGCCTCTGGGCATATATCACTTCTCGCTGTTTGTTCAGTATATTGTCGTATTCAAGCACATTTTTTCTTATAGAAAAATTATGAGCTTCAATCCGCCTTTGGGCCGTTTCCACTGAACGGGTAACCATAGGATGTTCAATGGGCTCATCTTCGGGAAAGCCTACCTTTTCCATCACGTTTGCAATTAAGTCCCCGCCAAAAAGCCTCATAAGTTCATCATCAAGAGACAGGTAAAATTTAGATGAGCCTGGGTCTCCTTGCCTTCCTGCCCGCCCCCGCAACTGGTTGTCTATACGCCTGGCTTCATGCCTTTCCGTTCCCAGTACATGAAGCCCTCCCAGTTTCACAACCTCTCCATGTTCTTTGCCTGTTATTTCTTTTGCTTGTTCCAAAAGCGCTTTGTACTGCTTACGCGCTTCTATCACTGACTCAATATAATCATCGGCCTGGCCTTTTTCTATTTGATCTAACATTTGCTGAGGAAGCACCTTTTCAGAAGCCACGCTAACCACATCAGGCTCGAAGCCTTCTTTTTTAAGGGCTGAACGGGCCATAAAATCAGGGTTACCTCCCAAAAGAATATCCGTGCCCCTCCCTGCCATATTTGTGGCTATGGTAACAGAACCTTTTCTCCCGGCCTGAGCCACTATCTCTGCTTCCCTCTCATGATATTTGGCGTTTAGCACCTCGTGAGGAACCCCTCTGCGTTTCAGCATATCTGATAAGCGTTCTGATTTTTCCACAGAACGTGTTCCCACGAGCACAGGCCTTCCAATGCCATGAAGCCAGGATATCTCCTCTACAATAGCTCTAAATTTATCTTGTTCCGTAGCCCATATAGAATCAGGCATACTCGTTCTTACAAGAGGTTTGTTTGGCGGTATTGATACAACGTCCATCCCATAAATCTCGATAAACTCAGATTCTTCTGTGGCAGCGGTACCTGTCATTCCTGAAATTTTACCATACATTCTAAAATAGTTCTGAACTGTTATGGTAGCAAGGGTATCAGATTCTTCTCTGACTTCGACCCCCTCCTTGGCTTCTATAGCCTGGTGGAGCCCGTCTGAAAACCTCCTGCCGGCCAAAATTCTGCCTGTGAACTCATCTACTATGAGTACCTCGCCGTTTTTCACCACATAGTCAACATCGCGATGCATAAATTCTTTGGCCCGCAAAGCTTGTTTGACGTAATGTTCAATTCCTATGTTTTCTTCTGATGAAATATCGTCAATCCCAAGCCATTGCTCAACTTTGTCAATACCTTCCTCAGTAAGCGCGATTACCTTAGCCTTTTCCTCTACGGTATAATGCTTGTCTATTCTTAGAGCGTTAGATAAATCTCTGAATTTGTAGTACTTATCCGTTGAGCCTTCACTTGGGCCGGAAATGATAAGGGGGGTCCTTGCCTCGTCAATCAAAATTGAGTCAACCTCATCGATTATGGCATAATCAAGAGTGCTCTGAACCAAATCTTGCTTCCGCCATGCCATATTGTCTCTTAAGTAGTCGAAACCAAACTCTGTGTTGGTCCCATAGATAATTGGGCATGAATATGATCGCTGCTTTGCCGCAGCGTCCATCCCTGAAACCACCAGGCCCACATCCAAACCCAGGAACCTGTAAACCTGGCCCATCCATTCTCTGTCTCTTGAAGCCAGGTAATCGTTGACTGTAACCACATGCACAGTGTGGCCGCCTATGGCGTTAAGGTACGCAGGCAAAGTGGCCACCAGTGTTTTACCCTCACCGGTCTGCATTTCTGCAATTCTTCCCTGGTGGAGTATAATTCCGCCCATTATTTGAACATCAAAATGCCTCATGTCCAGTACGCGGCGGGATGCCTCGCGTACAACTGCAAAAGCTTCGGGCAGCAAATCATCTAAAGATTCGCCTCTGGCAACACGCCCTTTAAATTCCCCGGTTTTCCCCTTGAGTTTTGTATCTGAAAGTGCACGCATATCAGGCTCAAGGGATGATACGTCATCAACCGTACGGGACAACTTACGCAATTCCCGTTCGTTTGGGTTGAATAGTTTTCTCAGTATAGACAAAGCAATCTCCTTTTCCAGGTATCAATTGGCCTTGGCTTTCAGCCGCGTTCAGTTAATTTTAGCATCATTTCGGCGATCAGGAAAACCACGGTGGAGCACATACAAAATGAACCATGAAATGCCGGCGGCCATTAGCACATCGCCTATGCTGAAGAATGTAGGGGACTTAGAGAAAAACCTGAATCCAAAAATATCTGCCAGAAACTCAAGCCGGACATCATGGGTGATTGGCCGGTGAGTAAGGCTTACCGCCAGTTTCTCAGCCTGCCTTTGCAGAAGTTCCGAAGTTGCAAGTTTAACAGGCATTCTACCCTGATTGGCTGCTATTACCACAAAATTCAAGAATATTCCCGAAGCCAACATGTAAAACCCCGGAAGCCGCAAATTGGGGTACAAGCCATAGAAAAGCATCAGGTAAGCTGCCAGGCTCATAACAGTGCAAACAGCAGGTGATGGCGCTAGTTTTCCGCTGAGCACAAAAACCGATACAAACTTCAGTAAAAAAGAACCTGCAATCCACCAAAAACGCTCTAAGTTAATACCGGCCAGCCGAGAGGGTTTTCCGCCTGACACTATACCAATAATAAGCGCCAGGGCCACTACAAACCGGAACAACAGATCACTTCCTTGAAAGTTCTCAATCAATCACTTTGAGCATTGCCTTTACTACTTTAGGATCAAACTGGGTGCCGCTGCACCGTATTAGTTCTTGTTTTGCTTCATCGTAAGACATTTTATCTTTATATGGCCTGTCTGTGGTCATCGCGTCAAAAGCGTCAGCACATGCTATTATACGGGCACCCAGGGGAATTTCTTCGCCTGCAAACCCCTGCGGAAACCCTGACCCGTCCCATCTTTCATGGTGATGCCTTACCCACAGTTCGCCTTTGCCCAAAAACTTCATTACTTTTATTATATCTGCGCCAATCTCAGCATGCTTTTTCATTTCTTCATATTCTGAATAGGTAAAAGGGCCCTGCTTCTTCAAAATCCCGTCAGACATGCCTACTTTGCCCACATCATGCAAAAGCCCTACGTATTTCATAAGATCAACTTCTTCATCGCCCAGGCCCAGTTCTTTGGCAACCTTACCCGAATATTCAGATACCCTGACCGAATGGCCATGGGTATACGAATCCCTGGCATCAATCGCAGTGCTCAAAGCTGCGGCGATCTCATTGTATGTATCCAGCAAATCGATATATTTCTCAAGTGAGACTTTGGTTACTACAAGAGGCAAATAAAACAACACAAGAACCCAGGGACCTACTTGCTGAACTACAAGCACCATAAGAGCTCCCATGGGAAACAGGGCAAACATATTAGGCAACATCCAAACAATGTTGCGCCGCCAAATAGTGACAAAAGGCACAGTCATTTGAAGCGAAAGGGTTATTCCGGCGAGAACCGCATTTAAAAGAGTGTAAGATGCGGCGGCTACCAGAAACGCTATTAACCCCCGGGGAAACTCAAGCACCCCAAACTTACCGGATATGAAAAAATAGACTTTGGAAAAAACATAGGCGCATACTGCCAGCATGCCCCTGTTAAAGAGAACAAGCCTAATGGGAACCTCCCCTGCCAGGTCTCTCTTTCGTAAAGTGGCCAATGCGGCCACCCACATCCCTATTGCAGGCCCGTACAACACGGTAATGGTAAATATGATTGGAGTGGCAACAGATGCAGTGCCTTTTCCCTTAGGAAACGGTACGGCCGCCGCTTCGCCGCACACTACAAGTACAGCCAGAAAAAGCACCTCTGCCATCTGACGGCTGTCGTTAAACTTAGGTATATTGCTCATAAGTAGGAAAATGCCCAGACAAGCTATACCCCATACGTATACATCAAGTACTTTGATTCTTTTCTTCAACGCCGGACACCTCATAGAAGGGCCGACAGCCCTTTAAAAAACTAACCCACCTGGAAGTTAGCAGCTCCAGCCAAGAGCAATGTCAGAATGGCGAGAATTGCCTTGAGAACTTTATTCACTTAGAAACCCCCTGTTACAGGCTGTATCCGAACCGCTACTTCAGACCAAAATAAAAACTCCGCTGTTTCTAAGAATAATAGGCTGTCGGCTTTATGTATCTGTTCTACACGGTTTGCTGTTGTTCCTCTTGAAACCCAACCAAAATGTTGCTTAAATTGAATAATTGTCTAATAACATGGGAAACTTGCGGTTGACAGCGTCAAGGGTCGCTTTTACTACAGATTCCCTTTCATCATATGTAATCGGGCAAGAACCGCTAAGTATTAGCTCCCGCCCGTTTTCCAGGAGCACAAGCGTTACAACGGCAACTCTTACAGACTTTGATTGCGTCACGCAAACGTCACTCAGGACAATCTTTGCCCGGGGCGGTAAGAATTTGGACAAAGCATCTAAAGTTGCATCTGCAGCCAGCCAGAGCCATCTATTGGGGGTGGGGATACCAATAGCCCTTCCCGAGGCTAAAACATCGCCCAAAGCAATTTCTACGGCCACCTCGGCATTATTCTCGCCTGCGGCCAGGGCGACCTTTACCAGTTTGGGCCTCCCCTTTTCTTTGATCACTTCTTCTTTGTTTATTTGAGCAATTGAGATCTTCCGCCTGTCAATGCGAACTCCACAGGCAGCCAGAATAGCCGATTCCACATCCCTTACAATATGCCTGGGAGATCGGCCTGAGCTTGCCAGAATATGAACTTCTTCCACATCGCCGTTTTCGCTCAATACCACTCGGCAAGCGATCACATCCTTAATCTTCTCTATTGTATTTTCGTATTGTCTTGCCTCGACCAACTCGTCAGCCATATCACACACTCCGTACATTCAGGCAGGTTTCACTCAGCTACCACCTTGGCATGGTAAAGGTGTTGGAACGATAACCGGCCTCATCCATTTCCTTAACAACCATTTCAGCCAGAATCCATAATCCGGCAGCAACAAGGCTGTGCCCTCCTAAAATTACAGGGATAGGCGATTCACAAGCGCATTTAGTGAATTCTCTCACCCATACATCGTTAATCAAATCAAACCTGCCAAGATCCGACTGAAACCTGTCCCAATCTGACACCTGCTTCCTAAGATGAGCAAAAATTACCCTGGTATCGATAAAAGCGATATCACAAATCCTGGAAAGATACTCAAAGAACTTTTTAGGGCCCAAGCCCTGTAACATAAATCCCAAGAGCGAAACCACTTCTCCGCGTTCCTGGCGCCCTAATGCCTTCATGCCTCGTTCTTCGGAAAAAACTCTCATTCGGTGAACCATGTTCGAATTAATATATTGAATGACCGAAGGGCCTACACGCCCTATTACCGCAATTTCCCTTGAGTCATCCCTCAATATGTTCAGGGCCTGATACAGTTTATCTTTAGGCCATTTTAAAGAGTCAATGGCTTTTAAGGCTCGCTTTCCACAGTCAGGGTGAATTCCTAAAATCATGATATCTATAGGCGTATCAAGATCAAAATTAACCCGGCCTGAATTGGGAATAAGTATTCGCCTCATGCCAATGTCTCTTAAAAGGGTCCCAAGAGTATTATCGTTTTCCGGCAATTCTATTTCATCTATGGCCCGGGCAGGTGTAAATGCAACAAGATCGGCAGATTGCACATTATTTACAATTACAACGTTTCTGCTTGTCTTAAGGGTAGAAGCAATTTCGTCAAACTCTTCAGAAGCCATGAGAGGAGCGGCCGCTCCTCCCATGTAGATAACGTTTTCCAGCCGGTACTTCACAATTATCTCGCGCAATCTTGCACCAAAATGAAATTTTGATTCACCGGGGTCAAAATCTATGATTACATCAAAGTCCTTTGAAGCCTGGCCTGCAAGGCCTTTGTGGTTGGTTGCGAGCACAACTTGGTCAACCTCTGTGGCACCGGCCAATTTTGCCAAAGTATCCAAGACCACCTGTATTCGAACATCTCTTATTATCTTATCCAGAGACGTTCGTGCTTGTCCCCCTTCAAAGATAACGGCAGTAATTTTAGGCTGCTCCAAGTTAACTCTCCTCCCGCTTCAGAAAACCACGCGCTTTTATTCTTCAGGCTCAATCAACCCGTAGTTACCATCTTTTCGCTTGTATATTACGTTCATAACACCTGTCTCGCCATTTGGAAACACAAAGAAGTTATGGCCCAAAAGTTCCATCTGAAGTGCAGCTTCCTCGGGCATCATAGGCTTCATGGCAAACCGTTTTAACCTTACTATCTTCCCTGTTTCCGGCTCTTCCCGATCTTTTGGTATCTTTGGTTCCTGCCTATCGCGTCTTAGCATTCTGGTTTTATATTTTTCCAGCTGGCGCTCAAGTTTCTCTGATACAAGATCGACTGAGGCAAATGCATCGTGAGCAGATTCTTCAGCTCTCACAATCATGCCATTGAGAGGTATTGTAACTTCTACCACATGTCTTTCACGCTGAGTAGAAAAGGTGACCTGGCATACACACGGCTGATGCCGAATGTATTTATCCAGTTTAACCAGCCTTTTCTCTACATACTGCCGGAGCGCTGGGTTCACATCGGTATTCTTCCCTCGTACATTTATCTCCATGCTGCATACCTCCCATAAAAGACTCTTTTCTTTATCATTATTCCCTCTCTGTGTCAAAGATCCCTCCAGAAACCCCTAAAGATAATTGGGCCCCTTATACGAATCTTCGACACAATATTACCAAACCTAATACACTCAATCGACACCGCCTGACAATCCACAAACATATCCCCAACCCAAAACCGCTGTTTAACTGGTTATCAACAGAATTACCCACATTATCCACAGCCATTGACACCAATGTGTGTTGACTCTTTGACATGGGCATGCTATATTCCGAACACGAGCTTAAAGCTCCAAAAGACGACGTGGCCGGGACCCGTCGTCGGGAAATAGGAGGAATGTCCCGAAATGCAAGGTACAGTAAAATGGTTTAACGCGCAGAAAGGCTATGGTTTTATTCAACGTGATGACGGGCCGGATGTGTTCGTACATTACTCGGCAATCCAATCAGACGGATTCCGTACACTTAATGAAGGTGATCTTGTAGAATTTGACATCATCGAAGGGCCAAAAGGTCTTCAAGCTGCAAATGTAAACAAGATTTCTGAGTGATCATGGCCAACGTGCCCCGGTACTTACAATACCGGGGCTTTAATGTTTTTACAGTATCCTGTCAAACCGTCTGTTACGCAAGCGGCCTTTTGAATAGGCTGCCAAAACTCTGAGTTTATTGGCGATTTCCAGCATATCCTGGCTCTCACGGTTCATTTCTTCTCTTATAAGTTGTGCAATTTCTTCATCCAATTCCGTAATACAAAGGGTAATTTCCTGAACCAATTTCTTTTGAATGTCATTAGAAGGCATTTGCCGCCTGGAATCGATCTGGTTAAGCACTTCCTGCCTTTGGCCTATGAGTACCTCCAAAGCTGCAAAATTGCCGTCCCTTGCCGAATTTCTGGCATGGGCGGTTAGGGCAAGAAGTTGTTTTAGGCCTTCAACCATGGTTTGCCACAACTTCTTTCCACGCGTCACGAAGTTGAGTCATAACATTTAACGCATGGCCTATTGGTTCAGCCTCTTTTTTCAGGTTTGCTTTTAAAAGAGCCGAATAAACAAAATCATAAAGGCTATCGAGCCCTACAGCTAAGTCTCCTGTGCTCAAATTAAGCGCTCCCCTTAATTCATCTACAATATCCTGGGCGCGCAAGAGTTTGGCGTTTGCCCCAGCCAAATCTTTTGTTTCAATGCAATTTACGGCCTCCCTCATGTTTTGGAGGCAACTGTTATAAAGCATAAGCACAAGTTCGCCTGGAGACGCAGTTCCAACCCTGGCTTGTTTGTAAGTATTCAGTGCTTTTTCCCTGTTGCCTACGTTAACGGCATTTAACAAGCTTAATCACCCGTCTTTCATATCGCTTAACCTGTAAACATTCCTTGTACTTGCTGAGCTAACCATAACCCCTGGGAATTCATCTGAGTAAGAAGCGTCTCCAGTGCAGTAAACTGCCTTCTTAAATTCATAAGGCGAATCTGGAGCCGCCTTTCAAGATTGTCAATTTGACGGGCTATATCTTTGTCTTGAGACTCAAGCTGTGCATCTCTTATAGGCAAAAATCCGTTATGGGCAGTATACATTTGCAGCACTTGTTGCAAACTTACCAACACACCTTGAGACCCTTCCTCATCGTCCCTTAAAAGCGACATCACGGCATCCCTATTGGCAGTAAGAGCGTCTCTGAATTTTGCTTCGTCAAGAGACAATTTGCCTTGCCGTGAATAAGAGCCTAGCCTACCGGTGCTTATTCCAATTGCACCCACAAACCTGAACCCAGGAAACTTATCTGAGATTTCCCTGAATATTGTTTGGCGAACTTGAGTCAGCAACCTCTGAAGCAACGGATCGCCAAACAGCAATCCGGCTTGCCTGGTATCGCTGTCCCATGCATCATATTTGGCCGCCATATCCAAAAGGCTGTTGTATTCGCTGACGAATTGGTTAACTGCTTCGACCACTGCATCATTGTCGTAGTCTACGGTAACCGAGGTTTTGCCGGCACTCAAAAGATTAAGTGACAATCCCGGGATTGCATCAGATATGCTGTTTGAATCTCTCTTAAAAGTAATGCCGTTAATTTTAAACTCTGCCAAACCGGAATCCACAACCGTGGTTAACCCCAGGAGGCCAGAGTCTTCAACCAGAACTTGCTTGCCTGTAGATTTGGTTTTGAGCACAAGCGTATACTCAGAAGAATTGACCTGAAGAACAGATGCGCTAATGCCCAGATCTTCTGCCTCGTTAATTTTGGCTGCAATTGAATTGAGGCTGTCAGCGTTTTCGCCGCCTTCAACAGTAATTTCGCCTGCAAATTCGCCGGCTATAGTGAAAGACAAAGTGCCTGAAAGCCCCAAGCCTTCATCTGGCCCTTGAGTGAAAACCCTTGACTGCAAAGTATGAGATTGAGCCAAAGCAATAACATCAATATCATATTTGCCGGGAGCTGCAGTCTCTGATGCAGTAGCCGAAACCACATCAAGATTGCCTACCTTAGCAACTTTTGCATCGTAAATTGTTTGGCCTAAGAGTGGTTTTATTTTCGACATTATAGAATCTAACTTGGATTGAAGATTGTTCCAAGCAACCCTTCTGTCAGCCACCAATTTTTGTTTGGCTTCAAGGGCTACCATGGGCCGTTTTTCCAGTTTCATCAATTCCTGAATCAGCGTTTCAGTGTCCAGCCCGGTGACATTCAAACTAACAGGAGAACTCAAATAGACCACCTCATCAAATTCTGTTCGGTCTCCGCTTTATTTAAGGCTGTTGAGCCTTAATGGCCAATTATATGCAGTTGGAAAAGGCGCTGGAATTTCCAATCAGGTAGCTAATCGAAACAATCAGGCAAACAGTTTAGCCAAACCTATTCATTTAATTCGTTTTCCAGGCAATCTATATCCAGAACCGGGTCTTTGGCCTCCATCATCTCTCTGGCAATCTCCATTTCAACTTCCTCACGCAAAATCTTGGTGCCCTGGGGAGCTTCAATACCCAGTTTCACAACAGCCCTTGAACTTCTACCCCTTACTTCTGTTACACGAATAACGATGTCATCGCCAATTACTATGGCCTCACCTACACGTCTTGACAAAACAAGCATATTAGCCCGTCCTTTTCATTAGGTTTCGAAGCGGCAAAAACACAAGGTGCTTGGTAGTATACTCGGGGTCAGTAGTAATTACCTGCTTGCCAAGTCTTTTTGCAGGATTAACAACAAGCGGGGCCAAAAGGTTCACTGTCATCTGTTTTACATCTTGAGGCACAGTCACTACAGACAGCAAAACTAATTCGCTTGGATGCAAAGCCTCAAGCGGTTCAAGGTCCTGTGGGGCAAACGCCGGGTCGTAGTCACTGAACGGTACCCGGGGATCAAGGATTACAAAGCCTAGGGATTGCGCATCAAGACACTGCAGCCATTTAAGAAGCCCGGGCTTATCCAAATCCATAACAATGAATCTTCGATATTCGGGAAATCCGATAAGGCCTTCCGGAAAGTGCAGAATATGGTCTTCCTCGACCTTGATCACCCCAAAGCGTTTTGTGGGAAATTCCACATGAATCCCTCCTGTTACCGAAAAAACCTAAGGCCCAAGGGCCGAATCCAGCCTCTATCTCAGGTGGTCAAGCAGGCTGGGCTGAATCAACCTTGCACCTGCCGCCAGCGCGGCCTGATAAGCCGCCTCTTGAGACTTGAGTTTGATAATAACTTCTGTAAGGTCAACATCCTCAACATTAGAAAGCAGCCGCTGGTACTCAATATCGAGGCTGGTTGTCTTTTCATTCAGAATGTCCAACCTTCGAAGTTTGGCGCCATTTTCGGCTCGTGCAGTCAATACTCCGTTGATTAAATCGTCTAAGTGGCCTATTCCCTCTTGTATGGCACTGTCGTTCGAATCGTTAAGCGTATCAGCCAGGCCATTTATCTCTTCAATATTATCCAATAGTTGTTCCAAATCTTTCACATACCCGGAAACAGTTACATCAGTAGCAAGCCTCCACTCAGGCATGGTTCCCAAAAGCAGTTTTCGCCCATCGACTGTGGTTTCCTTAATACTTGTTGCTTCATCATAAAGCTGGCTGATTTCTGCAGCAATGGCTTTCCTTGCGTCAGGAGGAGTAGTTCCGGTAGCTCCGTACAGAGCAAGTTCATGAGCTCTTGAAAGCACATTGGTCAGATGAGAAAGAGTTTGCTCGGTTTGCTCCATCCAGGTCCTGGCCTTGTCTAAGTTCCGCATATACTGCTTGCTTACAGAAAGGTGGTGCCTTATGGATACAGACCGCCCTGTGCCTACAGGATCATCCTGTGGCCTCAAAATTGCACGGCGCGATGTAACCTGATCTTGAAGTTTGCCAAGCCCTCTTTCAATGTTGAAAATATTATAAAGGAAGTTTCGTTCCACAGATTGATCTGTCACACGCACAAACATCTACCTCCGTTTCTCAAACACAACCGCAATTACCGGCCCCCTAAGCCCATTCTGTTAATAATAGTATCGAGCATTTCATCAGCAACGGTAATCACCCTGCCGGCCGCATTAAACGCATGCTGCTCCCTTATCAAATAAGTGACTTCTTCATCAAGGGATACCCCGCTTATAGAATCTTTCCTGTTTGCCAATTCCTTGGCCAGTAATTGTTGGGTATCATAGCCACTTTCCACTTTTTGCCCTTCTACACCTAAACCGCCTATAATTGCCATCCATTTTTCAGTAAAGTTGCCGCCAAGCAATTGGCTAAACTCACTCGTTTCTGCCAACTCATCAAGGTAATCATTTTGAATGCCTTCTATAAAATCAGCTATGGCCAAAGCCAGGCCTCCGTCTAGAGAATCGGAAGTTGCTGCGGTTCTGATTATGCGCGGATCTTCCACAATTGCGCTATGTATCGCAATTGTTCCAACCACATCGCCGTCGATAAATTGAAAAAACGGAATGTCCGGGCCTGGCTCAGATTTCAGGTTTGACCTATATATAAAGTTGATACCGTCTGCAAGCTCTTTTACCTTGTCTTGTAACTCCTGCTTGAACCTGCCGGCTATTTGATCCCTGGCAATTTTGTGCCCGCAAAGGCTTCCGCCAATTGAATCCAAATTTATCTTATCGTTTTCGTTAGGCCCTGTAATAATATAGAATTTGACACCTTCACCGGTTATGGTTTTCCCGAGTTTGTAGAATTTGCTCCCGTCTACTAACGGGACACCTCCTAAGTTAACTTTGACTGTGCCATCGTCAAGATAACTGACTGTGGCGCCTGTAAGTTCAGCCATCTCATCAATAAGCAGATCTCGCCTGTCCATCAAATCTCCAACCGGCTCTTTTCTGGCAAGCGCCCTGGAGATCTCAATATTCAACGAACTTACTCTTTCAGCCAGAAGATTTACTTTGTCTACAGTAGCTTTAATTCCGTCTTCTATATCTTCGGTAAGTGAATCTATCTGGCTTCCCAGGTGCCTCAGCATATCAGTAAGAGAACGCCCGGCCTCTGACAACTGGGCACGCGCTGAATCGGACTGTGGCTCAGAAGACAAATCGTGCCATGCAGCCCAAAAGAAGTCGACTGATTCTCTTATGCTCGAATCAGACGGCTCTGCAAACACCACCTGCAAATGATCCAGCACATTTTTTTGAATTTCAAAAACAGCTTTTTTTGCTTGCTCATTTCTCAAGACAGCATCAACAAATTTATCCCTGGCCCGGACAACATCGGTAACTTTAACACCCAACCCTGCAACTCCTGCGCTCAAGGGTATTCTCTGGACAATAGGCTCCAAAATTACCCGCTGGCGTGAATAACCGGGAGTAGCGGCATTAGCTATGTTGTGCCCTGTAACATCCATTGCACGCCTGGATGCAACCAGTGCCGACTTTCCAATTTCGAGAGTCGTAAATGTTGAAGACAAATAAGCCACCTCCAATCTAAACTTTTTGGTCAAATGCAATAGGTGAAGTTTCGGAAACTTTGAAGTAATCTTGCTTGGGCATCAGCAAACCTAATTCATACCTTACAATTTCAAGGCTCTTAGATATGAGTGTCTGGTTTCTTTGATTAAGCCTTTTAAGCGAAAGTGCTTTTTGCTTAAGCGCCTCTTTGAGTTGCACCGTTTGTTTGCAGCCACCGGTTTCCGAAAGCCCAAGGCCATTTTCCTCAAACTCAGTTTGGAGCGAATTGAGTTCTTGAACTACCTTCTCTTCCCTTAGAATAATCTCCTCGAGCCCTTTGCAATCACCGGCAACTACCAACTGTTGTTTCTCATTAGCCAATTCCAACAGTTTATCTAAAACCGATCCCATATTTCTCAATAAAAAAAGAAGGTTAGAACTTGAAGACTCCATTATCATCGCCCCTTTCAAAGGGACGGCAGCAATCTCTGAGTGTAAAACGTTTGTGAGGCAAGTCTTTACCGGATCTTGTCAACCAACAGCCTTCCCATTAGTTTGTCAGCAACCAATTTGGGATCAACTGAGTAATCTCCGGACTCAACTGCTTTGGCAAGCGGCTCAACTTTGTCACGGCGAATATCAGGAATCTTATTGACCAATTGCTTAATTCTTTCAATATCTTCCGGGTTAAACGACAACCTAATATCGTCTTGCTTGCCTTTCTCGGAAAGCCCGTCACTACGTGAGACTACCCTTGTAGTCTTGCCGGTCTTATATATCTTACGGACTTGATCTATCTGCGTTCTCGAGATCATCATTTTGACATCGCCTCTTTCAATTTCGCTACCGTCCATGATACTCATCGTGTCAGAGAGCCAGGACGTTTAGCTTTGTTTTCAAAAACCTACCTCCGCTTTCTGCGGATGAGATCGATTGTATACATTTGCTCGCCGGTTTTGGGCTTTTGTTTGTGCATGCTTACTTTAGGGCCTTCCTCACCAACTCTGGCGTCTGAATCTAAAGGGCTGATTTGAGCGCCTGAAAGCGCCTCCTGGCATTTTGCACATATCTTGCCTTTTGGAATAGGTTTCTTGCATATTGCGCACTTGCTTTTCTCATACCCATGGGCGGTCCCTACCAAAAACCCGCGGCGTATAAATTCTGTGACCACTTCAACCGGAACACCGGTGCCCTCACTTACCTCTCTGGCAGAAGCCATTTTATTCGCTGATAAAAATTGCTTTACAATCTCGAACTGCTCCTCTTCTTCTTTGAAACATTCCGGGCATACCAAAGAACCGGAGCTCACAAAAATTTTCCCACATTTACTGCAATTCTTAATATCCATGTGTACCTACCTTTCTGTGCCCACAGCCTACGAAACACCGAAAACCGGTGCTCTAATCAGCGACGCAAAGTTCGGGCCAGGGTTACGCAAAACACCTTCTGAACCCCTGCAACTTTCAGCGCCCTTGCCGCCTCGTCTAAAGTGGCACCGGTAGTGGTTACATCATCGACCACTAATACTTTACTACCGCTTACGTCATAATTTCCAACTGTTTTCATAGTGCCCCGTAAATTGAGCCACCTGCTCTTGCGATCCAATTGAGTCTGATGTTTCCGTATTTCCTCTCTTATAAGGATATCGGCCAGAGGCAAAGAAATTTTACAGGATACTTCTTCAGCTAAGTCTTTTGCTTGATTATAGCCCCGTATCTGTCTGCCAGAGGCTCCAAGAGGCACAGGGACTACCATGTCTACATGGCAAAAAGATTGTGCTGTTTTAGCAAGCAGTGACCCTAACGGCCGTGACAACCACCTTTTTCCATAGTATTTCATTTGGCCAATGGCAAACCTGAGTTTGCCCCGGTAAATGCCCAAAGAACGCTGGGCATCGAAATAGTACATGTTGATGCGGCAGTCATGGCACAGGGGTAGGGGTGGACGCAAGGGTATCCCGCATACTTTGCAAACCCATGCCATTTGTTGGGTTAACTCACTTTTACACACAGCGCATATTTGATCGCCGGATATGTCAAGTGAATTGCATAGACAGCAATTGGCCGGGTTTCCATAGATGAAACCTGACAGCTTGTCAGATATTGCCAGCGCAAAACACTCCTTTGTATAACCTTGATGCCCGAAGCAGTAGCCCAAACAAGCGCAGTACCCTGGTTACAAACCCGGAAATCGAACGGGTACATATGAATCTGACGCAAAAACAAGCCGGGGAGGCCCTGGCTAGTAAACCGCCTGGCTCTTTCCTAAATATAATACAAGATCCGGAGCCTTTAGATGGCGCGCCGGAGCCAGAACCCCATCTTTCACAAGCAAACCTATAACTTTGCAGTACTCGTGGCCGCCATCATCAGATTGAAGCATGATTTCAGTATCCAGGCCTGCCATTTCAAATTCGAGTTTCAAACACCTGACAATAGGTTCAATAAGATCTTGATGGCCTCTTACATGAATGACAACTCTCATCACATGTAAGCCACGGTTGATCACAAAACCTTTCAGTATTACCAGAATACACCACGCGAATATTAACATCAAGAGTGTCTTGTGTAAGCTGAGCAACGACACTTCCCCCTGAAGCAATATATGCTCAGAGGGAAGTATATGGCAGTTAAACGTACTTTAAGAGGTCATCTTTCAAATCGAGTTTCTCCCAGGGAAGATCGAGGTCTTGCCTTCCAAAATGCCCGTAAACCGATACCTGGGAATATATAGGCCTTCGAAGGCCAAATCGTTCAATGATAGCGCCGGGCCTAAAATCAAATGATTTCTCTACAGCATGAAGAATGGCCCCGTCAGATACTTTGGATGTGCCTTTGGTATCAATGGTAACGGAAACAGGCCGCGCTACTCCTATCACATAAGCAACCTGCACTTCACATTCGCGGGCCAACCCGGCAGCAACTATATTCTTAGCTACATAACGGGCAGCGTAACATGCTGACCTATCAACTTTGGTTGGGTCTTTGCCTGAAAAACTTCCACCGCCATGCCTTGCAAAGCCTCCATAAGTATCAGCAATGATCTTACGGCCCGAAAGGCCGCTGTCTCCTTGAGGCCCGCCTACAACAAACCGCCCTGTAGCATTGACCAAGATTCTGGTGTTTTCATCCATTAAGCGTGACGGAATTGCCTTTTTCACAACATGAGAGATAATATCTTCCCGTATCTTGGAAAGCGGCACATCACTGGCATGTTGCGCTGAAACCACAACAGTGTGGACCCTTACAGGTTCTCTGTCTTGGTACTCAACGGTAACCTGAGTCTTACCGTCAGGCCTCAAGTATGGCAGAATCTTTTGATGCCTTACGTCTGACAGGCGTTTTGAAAGACGATGCGCCAGGTGAATGGGAACCGGCATATAAACACCGGTTTCGTCACATGCGTAGCCAAACATCAAACCCTGATCACCTGCACCCAGGGTATCAGGCATTTCACCTTGCTTGGATTCAAGGGAACGATCTACGCCAAGAGCAATGTCCGGCGACTGATCTTCAATTGCTGTAAGCACGGCACATGTGTCAGCATCGAATCCAAACTTGGCGCGAGTGTAACCTATTTGACGAAGGGTTTCTCGCACAATATGAGGCATTTCTACATAACAATCAGTGGATATCTCACCTGCAACCAATACGAACCCTGTCTTGACAAGACATTCACAGGCAACCCGTGCTGCCTTGTCCTTTTCAAGGATAGCATCGAGGATTGCATCGACAATTTGGTCTGCCACTTTATCAGGGTGGCCTTCAGTTACAGATTCGGAAGTAAACAGTTTTCTTCCCCCGGCCATTGTTGGCATAGACTAGCCCACCTCCAGGAGGCAGTAATATAGTATGAAGTAATTGACTATACGCTGAAATTGATTCACATTAAAACTTTAGCACTCAGCTAAAATATAGTCAAACAGGCAAGGCAAAAACTACCTGTGCTTGGGCTATTTCAACACTGTTTACAAAAACCTTGCCCTTGGCTCTGCCGATATTCATACGCATGTTTTCAACAGTTACTTCGGCACGCAAAGTTTCACCGGGCCTAACAGGCTTTTTGAAGCGGGCAGATTCAATTCCGGCAAGATAAACAGTTTGTCCGAAGTTGGCAGGATCGGAAAGGATGGCCAGTGCACCTGTTTGCGCCATCATCTCCAAAATTATCACGCCGGGAAAAATAGGTTCTTGGGGAAAATGCCCCTGGAAAAACGCGTGATCTTGAGGTATGTCATATTCGGCCACAGCTGATTGCCCGTTTTCAATAGATATTATGCGCGTTAAAAACAAGAAAGGTTGCCTGTGTGGAAGAATGCTCTTTATCCGGCTAAGGCCGTTACCGGAGTCATCCGGGCATTTCCAAGCATCTTTCATTCCCATCATCTCCTAATAAATCACTGGAAGATGATTTCGACGCTTGATCATAAAGTACCTTTGCCAGCCCGATTCCGCCTGCCTGCGCCCAGGCGTTTCCCATGGCCTGAGACAGTAACACATCCCATGGGCCAAGTTTCACACCTGTGCTTTTAGCCATATTGCGCCATATAGTTGTCAGAAAAACAGACTCAAAGTCCTGGCAGGCCTTAGCCAGTTGAAAGTCTTTCTTTCGGCAAATTGTGTTATGCTGCACACTGCTTACTTTGGTTTCCATGTATCATAGCCCTTTGTTTTATCCTTATCGTTTAATATTGTTTGCAATAGCCCACATCTGATCTGCAGTTTCCACTGATTTGGAATTGAGCTCAAAAGCCCTTTGCGCCACTATTAGGTTTACCATCTCGGTAACAATTTCTACATTTGAGGCCTCTACGTAACCTGACAAAATTGAACCTGAACCTTCCCGCCCTGGTTCTACCTCAATTGCTTCTCCTGACTGAGGGGTTTCGCTAAAAAGGTTAGAACCTACGGCTTGCACTCCGGCAGGATTGGGAAACATGGTCAACACAATGCGTCCAAACTCCTGGTAAGAGCCATCAACCTTACCCATGATCACTCCGGTTTTGTCGACTGCCAATTCCTGAGTTCCCTGTGGAACGACGCTTCCTCCCTGAATAACCACAGGATACCCTGATTGGGTCACTATGCGCCCTTCGCTGTCTAACCTGAGCGAGCCATCACGGGTATAATACTGCCGGCCGTCAAACCCTTCTACTGCAAAAAACCCTTGCCCCTCTATTGCCAGCGCCAAAGGATCGTCAACCCTTTCCAACGGCCCCTGGCGAAAGTCCCTTTGAGTGCCTGCTACGCGGACACCACTGCCTACAGACGCCTCAGTGTTGCCTAACAGGAGGTTTTGATAATAAAGATCCTGAAATTCTACCCGCTGCCTCTTGAAGCCTGTAGTGTTAACATTGGCAAGATTGTTGGATACATTGTCTATGTTAAACTGCTGGGCTGCCATTCCGGTGGCCCCTGACCATAAAGCCCTTATCATTATCAGCCAACCCCTTTAATCGTCAGTTTCTATACTCTTCCTACCCTGCTTACTGCCTGCCCTAAAGTCTCGTCATGGGCATGAAGAACTTTCTGCGCTGCCTCATAAGCTCTCATTGATGAAATCAAGTTTACCATTTCAGATACAGGATCAACTGTAGATTTCTCAAGCGCCCCAACCTTCAAGCGAGGAGACTCTATAGGATTCGCAAAGCCGCTTGTTATTCGAAAAACACTGTTGCCTTCTTTAACCAGGGCTACATCGGGAGGAAATGTGTAGATAACCAAACTGTCTGTTTCTTCACCGTCACAAAGTACCGTTCCGTCTTCTGAAACAGAATATGTTCTATGGGGTTCTGCCTGGATGGCTCCGCTGCTTCCTAAAACCCTGTAGCCTTCCACAGTCAGATACCCATCTCTGGCTTCCAGATTACCCATGCGGGTGTACCGGGTACCTGCAGGAGTTTCAACACTAAGGTAAGCACCCTGGGGCAACGAAATATCCAGAGGGTTATTGGTAGCCTCTATTGCTCCTACATTACGAAAAGTGGCAACATCGCTGACTACTGTGCCTCCGGCGTAGCCTCCGACGGAGGTTTGAGTATAAGGCTCAAATCTGTACATGAGAACATCATGGAAACTTCGAAACACTGCCTTATCTTTTTGATATGCTACAGTATCGGCATTGGCAAGGTTATTTGCAATCACTTCTTGGTTGAGTACCTGCGCCCTCATTGCTGTAGTGGCAGATAAAACCCCTCTAATCAAATAAAATCCCCCTGGGATTCATATCGTCCAAGAGAGCAAAATAATTAAGAGGTTCAATGTAAACTTATAACACTTGTCCTGAAAGCAAGCACTATCCTGTGAGGCCTTTGATATGTTCTTTGTAGAGGGCAAAATTATCAAGGGCTATCATAGTGCCTCTGGCAACGCATGAAACAGGGTCTTCAGCTACGTGAACCGGTAAGCCTGTATCATCTCTGATTAGTTCAGGCATCCCTCTAAGAAGCGCGCCGCCCCCTGTTAAGATTATACCTCTGTCAATAATGTCTCCAAGAAGTTCCGGGGGAGTACGGTCTAAAACCTGCCGGATAGAGTAAGAAATCATGTCAAGCGATTCTCTCATGGCAGTTCTTAAATCCAATGAACTAACCATAATGCTCCTTGGAAGCCCTGTAATTGCATCTCTGCCCCTAATCTCGTATCTTATGTCTAGATTGGTTTCAGCGTGGGCTGAACCAATGGCCATTTTGGCTTTCTCTGCAGTCGACTCACCTATATACATTGCGTATTCTTTTCTTGCGTACTTAATAATGGCATCGTCAAAGGCGTTACCCCCAATGCGTGTAGATGCGCCTGCAACTATGCCGTTGAGGGAAAGCACTGCAATGTCTGTTGTTCCGCCGCCAATATCCACGAGCATGTGCCCTCGTGGCGCCGTTATATCCAAGCCTGCCCCAAGCGCCGCTGCAAAGGGTTCTTCAATCAAATATACTTGCCTGCCTCCGGCTGCAAGCCCTGCTTTCAGCACAGCTCTTCTCTCAACTGAAGTGGCTGCTGCAGGCACACATAAAAGAATCCTCGGCCTGAAAATAAATCTTCGGCCCAGGCTCTTGCGCATAAAGTGCCTAAGCATGAGCTCAGTAACTTCAATATCGTTTATCACACCCTCCATGAGAGGGCTTACAGTTACTATACTGCCCGGGGTTCTACCCACCATTCGCCTGGCTTCTTCACCCACAGCCAAAACTTCCTTTGTTTCGACATGGCGGGCAATTACAGCAGGCTCTCTCAAAACTATCCCTTTTCCAGAGACGAACACTAACACAGAGCAGGTTCCCAGGTCGATTCCTACGTTTTTGCCACCTATCACATGAGGACACTCCAAATAATTGATCTATCGGGTTATTCTATGAAAAGTGCTAAGTTCCTTCTAAAAGTGGCATATTTGGCGAATTTACTGAATTATCAGGTCAAAGTTAAAGGGAGTTCATGTGGCTTTTTGGTATTTTCTCCTGGTAGCCTCTCCCCCTCTGATATGTCTTTCTGCTTTGTTTACGTCCAATATTTCACGCACAAGCCTGGCCAATTGTGGGCGAATTTTAGGCAAGCGTTCTGTAACATCCTTGTGAACGGTACTCTTAGAGACTCCAAAAACGCGGGCAGCTTCACGAACCGTTGATCGAGTATCCTTAATATATTCGCCAATTTCAATGGCACGTTTCCATATCACTTCATTCATACCAGGTCCCCCTTAGTGGGATGTTACGGTAATATATATGCAAACATGGGGAAATCATGCGGCTAAGTGACTGCCTGTGTTTAATTGCCCGTGCTTAGAAACTCAATAGGGTCCATGATCTCATTGTCTTCAAACAGTTGAAAATGGAGTATCTCTCCGCTAGTACGCCCAATAGTTTGACCCTGAGCTACTTGTTGCCCTAAGGCCAATCCGGACCATGTAACCCTGGCATAGCGAGTCTCGTAACGGCCTCCGTGGGCGATCACAATCACTTCGCCAAAGGTTTCGTCTTTGTAAATACGTTTGATTGTCCCCGAACCTACTGCTTTTACTTCTGCACCTACTGCAGTAGCAATATCTATCCCAGGGTAGTAACGCCAATCTCCCAACTCCTCTGAATAGAACCAACCTGGGCGTTTAATAATTTCCCCTGAAGCAGGCATAATAATTCCGCTTGCAGCCAAAAACGAAACAGCCTCCTGTTCATTGCCTTGCCCTGGTTTGGAATCTTGGCCGGCCTCAATTTCGGCCAAATTCACTGAAGTTTCCTGACGAGAATGAGAATTGCCCTCTTTACCACCGTCTGCCGAGCCAGAGCCGGCCTGGTGGCTTTGGCCGGGCAGGCCTTGATCTGAATTTGAAAACGTTCCTGGGTTTTGTTGTTCGGTCCCTACAGGTTTGTCCACGCCCAGCATATCTGAATCGCGTGTGATACTTGCTCTTAATCCAAGGTACATACCTATGCCGAACAAACACACACAGCAGCAAATAATCAGCAATACTTTGCCTATATCCGGAGATACTTTTGCCTTAAAACAGTGCTTGGCTTTCCTAAAAATATGAACCTTATTGCTGTTTTGCCGTTTGCCCTGATCTCCCTGCATAAGAACACCTCCGGCTCTATTATTGCCATAATTTGCCGGAGGCATTCGCCCTTAAATCAAAACCTGCAGGTCATTCAGCAAAAATCTGAGTTACGGTAGTTCCAGGATAATAGTGGGCCAAAATCTCCAAAAAGTGCTTGCCGGCTTTGCCTGCCCCATCGGCACCGTACTGGCACATACCAACGCCGTGCCCGTAACCTGTCACCTGAAATACCACCTTGTCACCCTTGGGCGTCCACGTGAACTTAGTTGATTTTAGGTTAAGCGCAGACCTAAATTCCAAGCCTCTCATGTTTTTGCCATCAACCGTGATTTGTTTGACACGCTCTGTAGGCGACAATGAAGTTACTGTTATGCTTCCTGATTGGGATACCCTTGAGGCCGGGATGCTTATGCCAAGTTTGTTCAGTGAAGCGGATATCTCGGCGGTGGGCACGGCAACCTGGCTGGGTTTAAAGTAAGGTGAATGGTTACAGTAACTGCAAACCACACTCTGAAGGTAGTCTACGTTATTACCCCATACGTCTTTGGCAGCCTCAGTCGTGCCTCCGCACGTAGAATGATAAACGGCTTCAGCGGGAAGCCCTTTGTGCATGAGAATCAGCCCCTGTGTTTCATGGACCGCTTTTTCAATCTTTGGCCAGTTAATCCATGCGCCAATGATTCCCCACCGCTCCTTAATCACCTTTTCAGGGTTCCAAGCCTGGTCCTTAGCAGGGTTTGAAGTAACATCTGCTTTGCCGGGCATAGACGGAGCGCCGCCAAGCACAGACATTTTTTGAATGGCATATGTTCTTGCAACAATAGCCTGTGCCTTAAGAGCCTCGGGATGGAAAGAAGCCGGCATTTCTGATGCAACTACGCCTTTAACGTAATCTTCTAAATCGAGGGTAATTACTTTGTTCTCCGGTTCGTAAAATACGTCGATCTTAAGAATAGGGTAGCCGGTACCTGACAGATAGGGCCAAGGCACTGCCGGATCAGGCTCAATGCCCACTTTGCCGGCACCTGAAATCCCTGCCAATATTCCAAAAACAAACAAAAGAAGGAAGAATGCTTTTTTCAATGTGCTTTTCCTCCATGGTTATTACTGGGCAATCCTTTTTGATTATTATTGAATAACAGTAACCTTTATTCTTTATGCCCGGCAATTACCATTGATTCAGAGGAAAAGCAAGAGCCCTGGAAACAACATAAGGGCATCCTTGTAGCGTTACCCTCTTGCAGTAAATCCTGAAGCATATTCTATGGCATCATCAACAAGTGAAACCCGTGCGCCAAGTTGGCGAAGTTTCCCTGGCAAGTTGGCATAGCCTCTTTCAACATGTTCCAAACCTGTTATATAGCTAATTCCTTGAGCCGCAAGGGCTGCAATGCATAAGGCAGCACCGGCCCTTAAATCAGCGGCTTCAACTTTGGCGCCGGTAAGATTGGAGACTCCTTCGATGACGGCATTGGGCCCTTGAATCCGTATTTTGGCCCCCATCCGGTTTAGTTCTTCTGCATGGCCGAAACGGTTTTCAAATACGGTTTCAGATATTGTGCTGGTACCTTGGCTTAAACTGCAAAGACTCATAAACGGAGCTTGAACATCGGTTGGAAAACCAGGATAAGGCAAAGTCTTAATATTTACGGGTTTAGGCCTGGATTCAGCCTGTATTTCTACACTCTTATGTCCTTCAATCACTGTAAGGCCGCATTCCTGCAACTTGGCCAGCACAGGCTTAAGATGTAACGGAATTACGTTTTCCACTGCAACGTTGCCTTGGGTAATTGCACCGGCCAGTAAATAGGTAGCTGCTTCGATTCTGTCGGGAATTATGGTATACGTTGCTCCCGGAAGTTCGCTTACACCGGTAATGCGAATTCTGGAAGTTCCGGCTCCTTTTATTTGAGCCCCTGCCAAATTCAAAAAATTGGCTAAATCTACCACTTCAGGTTCTTGAGCTGCATTATCTATTATGGTGTCGCCATTGGCCAAGCAAGCTGCCATCATAATATTTTGCGTAGCTCCGACTGAAGGTACGTCAAGATAAATTTGGGCTCCATGAAGTTTAGGCGCACGAGCATGGACAAAACCCTGCTGTATTGCAATGTGTGCTCCCATGGCTTCAAAACCTTTTAGATGAAGGTCAATCGGCCTTTGGCCTATAGCACAACCACCGGGCATTGGTATGGAAGCATTGCCGCAACGTACCAATAACGGCCCCATAACCAGGAACGATGCCCTCATTTTGCGGACAAGTTCATAGGGCGCCTCACAAGTAAGTGAGCCTGACGCATCTATTTGCACTTGCCCTTTTGCTTGCTGTACGTTTGCACCAACTGCTTCCAAAAGGGAAATCATGGTTCGAACATCTGCTAAATCCGGAACACTTGATACAATGGATTTATTTGTAAGCAACGCACCTGCCAAAACAGGCAAAGCAGCATTTTTGGCGCCGTCGCACCATACTTTTCCCTTTAGTGGTTTTCCACCCCAAATAACAAGATCTTTCATGTCCACGCTCCTCGAATTATTACTACGATTAGTGTCCGTCTAAAGAGGAGCAATATCCCCGGAAATGGTGGTATGTTAAAGGTAAGAGCACCTTTATAAACCTTGATAAAATCTGCTAATCAATGGGCCCGAACGATTTCCTTAATTCTCATAAGCCTGGATATATTAGCCCGTTCCATTTCCTCAAGCCTCATTTCGACGCTTTTAACGGCTTGCTCCAATTCCGGAATTAAAATATGTTCCAGTGCATTTACCCTTCGCCTGGTTTTTTCTATCTCATCCGCTAACAAATGGATCGTTCTTTCAACATATGATAACCGTACCAATAAAGGTAAAATTCCTTTAAATTTTTCAATGGCGTCATCAAGATCTGACGAGGTCGACGCCAAGCCATAACTTGGAAGGGCATCTGCGCTGCCGTCATCTTGCTCCTCATGGTCATGCTCTGTGTCACGCTGAGCAATCTCCATTTGTGGTACTACCACATTCATGATTTGGCGGTAAGTTACAGATATTTCTTCGGCTCCGCCTGGCACCATCAAAGCTTCTTCCAATACAGAAGGTGACAAAACGGCACGGGCCAACGAAAAACTCTTATAAGCAGCAGCCAGCTCTTGCTCCAACTCATGCCTTAACTGCTGGCTTTCATGGATGATTGCCAGAAATTCCCGCATTAGCTGGTCTCGCTTATCTTTTAAGAGCCTGTGGCCCCGTGTTGCCATTTGTATCCTACCTTTTAGACGAGTGAGTTCTTGTCGCGTGGCATTGGCCCTAATCTCCACCTTCTGTCACCTCCCTTAACCGGTTTGGCCATCTCCGTCTCCCTTGGGCATGTACTTATCGATATTTTCCTGGGACAGACGCTTAAGTTCGATCTGTGGCAACTGTGACATGAGATGCCATCCAAGATCGAGTGTTTCTTCAATAGATCTGTTTTCGTTGAAACTCTGGTTAACAAACATTTTCTCAAACTGGTCTGCAAAGCGCAAAAAGATTTTGTCGCTTTCTGTCAGCGCAGCCTCACCTAGAATTACAGCCAATTCCCGTGCTTCCTTGCCGCGGTCATAGACATCTGAAAGCTGGTTAAGCACGTCTGCGTGGTCTTCCCGTGTTTTGCCTGCCCCAATGCCTTTATCTTTCAGCCTGGACAACGACACAGATATGTCTACAGGCGGATAAATACCTGACCTGTGAAGTTCTCTTGAAAGAATTATCTGCCCTTCTGTAATATAGCCGGTCAAGTCAGGAATAGGGTGAGTCTTGTCATCTTCCGGCATTGTGAGAATGGGAATTTGGGTTATCGAACCGGCTTTGCCTTGTATTCTGCCTGCCCTTTCGTAAATTGAAGCCAGATCAGTATACATATATCCGGGATAACCCCTGCGCCCGGGAACCTCTTTCCTGGCTGCCGATACTTCACGCAAAGCCTCTGCATAGTTGGTCATGTCTGTAAGAATAACCAGCACATGCATGCCTAAATCAAAAGCCAGATACTCGGCTACGGTCAAAGCCATCCGCGGCGTTGAAATTCTTTCGATAACCGGGTCATTTGCCAGGTTGGTGAAAACAACGGCCCTGTCAAGAGCTCCTGTAGCCCTGAAACTTGAGACGAAATAATCAGCTTCTTCAAAAGTAATGCCCAGGGCGCCAAATACGACAGCGAAGGGCTCCTTGGTTCCAAGTACGGTTGCTTGCCTTGCTATCTGGGCAGCAATTTGTGCGTGAGGGAGCCCTGCCCCTGAAAATATAGGCAATTTCTGGCCACGAACCAAGGGGTTCATACAGTCTATTGACGAAATACCTGTTTGTATAAACTCAGACGGATATGCCCGTGCATAAGGATTAATTGGATCACCGCTTATGTCTAACCGCTTGTCCGGCAAAATTTTAGGCCCGCCGTCAATGGGGTTCCCTGCTCCGTCAAAAACGCGCCCAAGAATATCCGGAGATACGGGAATCTCAAGAACCCGCCCTAAAAATCTTACCTTAGACGACCTTACGTCGAGTCCTGAAGTACCTTCAAAAAGCTGTACAAGCGCCGTCCCTTCGGCAGCCTCAAGTACGCGTCCCCGCCGGAGCCGGCCGTCTCCGGTTTGTATTTCTACCAATTCATCATAGTGAACTTCGGAAACCTGTTCGACCACAATAAGTGGCCCTGACACCTGCGTAATAGTCGTATATTCCAACGGCATATAGATTCCCCCATGCTAAACTTTCCACTTTATACGTTACGGTTACTGAGTCTCATCCCTGGATTCGTCACGTATTGCGGCCATAATCTCTTCGAATTCTTTAGGCCACTCTGCTTCCTTGACCACTCTGGCTCTTCCAATTCGCTCTCTGACTTTCATTTCGAGAACTCTTTCAAGTTTGACACCTTTTTCCAAAAGACGCATTCCATTGTGATGGAACTCAAGTATGATTTTGAGAATGCCATATTGTTTTTCCTGAGAACAGTACGTGTCTATCTCATGGAACGCACTCTGATACAAAAAGTCTTCCCGCAAAGACTTGGCTGTTTCAAGAACCATCCTCTGCCTATCAGAAAGCGAATCCAAACCTACAAGCCTCACTATTTCCAAGAGCCCGTCTTCTTCCTGGAGAATCGCCATGGCTTCGTCGCGCATATCCGGAAAATCCCTTCCAACGGTTTCCCTGAAATACGGGTCTAACCTGTCAGCATAAAGGGAGTAACTGTTAAGCCAGTTAATAGCAGGGAAGTGCTTTCTTGCAGCCAGCCTGTCATCAAGCCCCCAGAACACCTTAACAATGCGCAAAGTTGACTGGGTTACAGGTTCAGACAAGTCACCGCCCGGAGGCGATACTGCTCCAATTGCGCTCAGCGCCCCGTAACGTTCACCGGAGCCAAGCACTTGAGCTTTTCCTGCTCTTTCATAGAATTCTGAAAGCCTTGAGCCAAGATACGCAGGATATCCTTCTTCACCCGGCATTTCTTCCAGGCGCCCGGATATTTCCCTCAGCGCCTCAGCCCATCGCGAGGTTGAGTCTGCCATCAAGGCAACATCGTAGCCCATATCCCTGTAGTATTCAGCAATGGTTATACCTGTGTAAACCGATGCTTCACGGGCTGCAACAGGCATGTTCGACGTATTTGCCACAAGAATGGTACGCTCCATAAGCGGCCGCCCGGTAGCCGGATCTATGAGTTCAGGGAATTCCATGAGCACGTCGGTCATCTCGTTTCCTCGTTCGCCGCAGCCTACATATACGATAATATCGGCATTGGCCCATTTGGCCAGCTGGTGTTGAATAACTGTCTTTCCGCTTCCAAACGGCCCGGGAACACAAGCCGTGCCTCCTTTTGCTATAGGAAAGAAAGCATCTATTACTCTTTGTCCTGTAATCAGGGGTTCTGAAGGCGGAAGTTTGTCCTTTACAGGCCTCGGCCTACGCACAGGCCACCTTTGAAGTAAGGTTACTTCATTGTCGCCCTGATCGGTTTCAAGAACACAAACAGCTTGCGTAACTGCAAATTCGCCTTCACTGATAGACTTCACCACGGCCTTGCCTACTTCAGGTGGCACCAAAACCTTGTGTTCAACAACAGGTGATTCCTGGACAGTCCCAAGAATGTCACCGGAAGTTACGGCCTGGCCTTTCTCAACCAACGGCACAAAATGCCACTTGTTTTCCCTATCAAGCCCGGGAGCCTCCAGCCCACGGGCAATAAAGTCTCCGGCCATTTCGGCCAGAACATCAAGGGGCCTTTGAATTCCATCAAATATTGATCCTATTAACCCCGGCCCAAGTTCGACGCTTAGGGGAACACCTGTTGAAACCACTGGCTCGCCAGGGCCTACTCCTGATGTTTCCTCATATACCTGGATTGAAGCGGTATCGTCTTTAAGTTCAATAATTTCGCCGATAACTCTATTATCGCCAACCCGTACAACGTCGAACATGCGGCAGCCGGCCATGCCGGAAGCTATCACTAAAGGCCCGGATACTTTAACAATCCGCCCTGTAATCTGGTTTTCTGCCATGCCGCATCATTCCTCTCCCTTGAACAAAATATCTGCGCCAATTGCTTTTTCTGCACGCTTGCGTAAAAGTTTCATACCAATACCTTGAGGTTTGCGTGCATCAGGCAAAATAGTGACTATAGGTTTTGGCATGTCATATAAAGGTTCAAGATCTTTTTCAAGTACTTGCGCAATCTCCTCAGTAACAAACAAAATAGCATAGTCTCCTTCAACAATAGATGAAAGCCCTTTGCGAGCCTCGCCTGGGCTGTCAGCAGGAAATGCAACGGCTCCGCTGGCCTTAAACCCCAAAATAGCGTCTCTTTGGCCTAACACTGCTACCTTAGACATAACTTTCACGCAACCTCTCTGATATCTCATTTTCCGGAATCAGAGACTGCTTTCCGGAAAGGATGATTCTAAGGTTCTTTACCTCAATTTCCCGGCCAAACACATATCCAAACACCGGTTCCGGGCCCAGGCAAACTGACCCGGCCTCGCGTACTATTTCAACAACGGTATTGTCACATTGTTTTTCCCACTTGGTAAGAGACTGTTTTTGCTCTGCAAGCAATACACCCTGCTTTGCAAGGTTTTCCAATTGAGTTCCTTTGTAAACCCCGGCAATGTCTTGATAATCTCCAAGGTAGGCTTCTGCCAATTTAACCGGTTTTATGTTGCCCCCCAAAAGCACAATATTGCCAAAATCAGTGCCGGAAATCCCAAGAAGTTTTGCCCTGATTGCCATTTTCAAATTAACGATGTCGATCTCTGATTTGATGAACTCAATAAGAGCCGGATACCCGTATTTCCTGTAAACTGATTCGGCCCACCCATAGTAGGACTTGTCTATCCAGCTATCTACTTCAAAAGGCGATAACCCGGAAAGCGCATCTCCTTTAGCCACCTGCCGGTACGTCCCGGCTATTTCAAGGCTTACCTCATATGCACTCTCTGTTCTTGGGTCCGGTTCCTGTTCAAACCACATTGAAATACTTTCACCTTGATCGGCTTTAGTAAGTATTTCTTTTAAGTGATCCAGGGAAAGGTTCCCGAGTTCAGAGAAAGCCCCCGGTTCATCAGGAACCCCTAACAATTGAGCCTTAAGCAGCACTTTAAGGTTGTGAAAATCATAACGCGCTCTGTAAGCGGCAAGAACCATAGGTTCAGGCGCAAGCTTCATCATGCTATCGTGGGCATCCTTGACCGCCTCTTTGAGTGCGGTTTCGAAAAACGATGCATCCTCAAGTTTTGATACATACGGGCCATAGAATGAATCTCTAAGTGTCATTAGCGCCGTTTCCAAATTGCCGGCATCTAAAATCTGGCTCAAGTCGCTCCTTGTGAGAAGCCCTTTTTCAATTATCCTAATGCGGCCTACAGGGCTTGCCCAAAGATAGTCTCTCAAGGCTCATTCTCCTTCTCTGAAGCACCTTTAAAAAGAATCTGAGCCAATTCTGTTTCAAGGCCTTCCCTTATTAGGTTCAATATAGCCGGAAACGTCGCATTATCTGCGACCCCGCCTTTTCTTAATATGAAGCCGCCACCTAATTGCTCAGGAGTAAATGAAATCTTTAGATTGCTTGCTTTGCCCTGTTGTTTTAAAGCGCTTTGAGCCGCATCCCGGAAATCAGGGCCTAACCGCCGGTTATCATGCTCACTTAGAATCAGTTCTTCTGTACCGTCAGATTTTTGCCCAATCAGATCCAGCAACATTGCCCGGTATTCTTCATCTGACAAATTGGAAAACCACCGTAAGGCTTCGTCAAAGACCTGAGAGATGAGTTCCTGCTTCGCCCCAAGAATCATCTGTTTTTTTCGCATATCTCTTTGAGAAGCGGCAATGCTTTCAATTTGCGCTGCCTCGGTTCGAGCTTCGTCCAGAATCTTGGTTTCAAGCAAAGCAGCCTTTTCTTCGGCAGTTTTAATCTTTGACTCAGCCTCTGCCTTTGCAGAGGTAAGAATCTCTTCCTTTAGCAATGACGCTTTCTCGTCTATTCTTTTTAAAATGTCTTCCAAGGGCATCCACTATTTCCCCCTAGATCTTAACTGCAAACATAATCAATAGAATCGAAGCCAAAAGGCCCAATACAGCGTAAGTCTCAACCATAGCAGACAAAATCATGGCTTTTCCGGATTCTTCGGCATTTGCGGCCACAATATCCATACCTGCAAGCGAAACCCTTGCCTGGTAAAGCGCAGAGATCAAGCATGAAACTGCAGCAGGGACGCATGCAAAAAACATCTGCCATCCTTGCTCAAGAGAAAGCTGCAAAACAGCTTCGAAAGCGTTCATTCTCACCAGAACCAAAAAGCCTACCAAGAATCCATAAATCCCCTGGGTTCCCGGAAGAGCCTGTAAGAGGAGCAAGCGCCCGAACATGTCAGGATCTTCAGCAGTCATTCCGGAAGCTTTTTCGCCTGTGACTCCAACGCCTACAATCGAGCCAATCCCACCCAGAAACACAGCGAGTCCGGCACCCATGAGCGCCAAAACGTTCCCACCCAATACCGGCCCAAAGAAAAGGCCTATGACTATCATGATTATAAGAGACAAACTTCCCACAAGAAGCCAGTTTCCAACCATTCCTTTAAACACAAATGTTCCCTCCCAGTCTGTCTTGCCCTTACTGTTGCTTCTTTTTGCTCATTTTTACACTTTGCGTAGAGTAACACTGATTTTCAGTCGGTTAGTGATACATTTTCCCGAACTTTCTTCAATGGCTTAAACGGCCGGCCACCCCCCTCGAAAAACTGTGTGAAGAACTCAACGAACTGTAAACGTCCTGAATGGACAAAACTTCCAAGCGCGTTAATCGAAAGATTAAACAGGTGTCCGATAGCGAGTATTACAGGGACAAAGACCCAACCTACTTTAGGCACCATAAGGACTACAAGTTTTGAAATTGTGTTTACAACCACGCCTATAACCGCACTGGCAAGCCCCAGGGCCAAAATACGGGCATACGACAAAGTGTTTGAAAAATAGTCGATAATAGAATACAACCCGCCTATACCAGAGAACGGTTTTAGCAAGATGTTTTTCTGGCGCCGTGAGCCTGAGTAAACAATCATAAGCGCTCCGGCGATCATGATGTAAAGCGGGATATCACTCTGGATTACACCTACTTTGGATGCAGCCCACAAAACGAGCCCGGGCAAAAACAGTACCCAGGAACCATGATCCACGATTCCGTCAACAACTTGCCCGTTTCGAACCGTTCCTATCATTTTGACAATAATACCTACCCAAAGATGAGTAATCCCAAACAACAATGAAACCAAGAGAAGAGTCATTGGATCATTAATTGGGTCCAGCACTTGTAAGTTGCTTGTAAACCGTTCAAATGCAGTACCCGGAAGAAACGCGGTAGGAAAATCTCCGAGCCAGCTTCCCATGAGCGCACCTGCAAAAAACGTAGACACGCCACAATACATCAAAAGCCTCATCAACCTGTCGTCTTCAAGGTTTTGAGTTTTTATAAACCTCCATGAAAACACAAAAAGCATAATGCCATATACTGCATCTCCCAGGCACATGGCGAAGAAAACCCAGAAGAACGGCGCCAACCACGGAGTAGGGTCTATCTCATTATAATTTGGGTACCCGAATATATTGGTAACAGCTTCAAAAGGCCTTATAATAGGATTGTTTTCAAGGTAAACCGGAACGTCATCATCAGGCCCCGGTTCTTCATCGATAACTTCTATATCTCTGAATTGCTTTAAACCATCCCTGAAAACATCAACCTCTTTAGCCTTTACATAGCCCTCAACCACCAAAGTAAAACGGGTTCTTGAAGCCTCTTTCCGGACCTGTGCAAGGTTTTGCTTGTCAAGGTAGTAGTCTGTGAGTGCAAGCACATCCATAAGGCCCTGGGCCATTTCAGTGTCTTTGGCCAAAATATCTTCCCGCTCTTTTTCCAGTTCCAATAGCTTGTGTCGGATGTTCTCGCAAATATCAGAAACAAGCCCTGTTTCTGAATACCCCTCTGCTTCCCTTGCAAGATCTACAGAAGAACCTCCCAAAGCAGCTATCAAAGAACTAAGCGGCGAACCCTGCTGATCCTGGCCTGAAAATACAACTAACCAAACCCCGGCTTGCCCGCGATCTTCCCAAATCACTTTGCAGTATACGCCTCTTGATGATAAATCCGAGCGATCTGCAGGCAAGGCAGGCACAGGAAGCACTGCCAAACCGGTTTCGCAAGTTCTGGTTGCTCCTATTTCACTAATGGGAATATCAAGCTGTTTCCAGGGTTCAAAAACTTCGGCTTTTTGCTCCAATTCGCTGATTTGTTTTTTGATGTCGCCAAGCCTGGTGTCATGCTCTTTTACTTTTGCAAATACCTGTGGCACGTCATGTTTGGCAACTGCATTTTGAAATTCTGCATGTGACATCTCCGGCTTTTTTCCGGTAAACATATCAATGAAACTTTTTTCGATGGTATTATACCGTTCAAAATAAGACTTAATCTCAGCCAACTGGGAAAGCCGCTCAACATACTCAGGAGTCTCTGCATCAAACCCGATTTCCACTGCCTCCTCGCCGGTTACCGCAGTAGATTTGGAAATATGCATAAGCCCCATATCCCTCAACGCTTCAAAAAGAGGGCCTTCAAGTTCCTCATATGCCAGTATGGTGATTTTCCGCATTCTTGCAACAGCCATAAACTCGCCGCATGGCCAACAAAGGCAATCCTGCGGCTTCCCCCTTTCACACCGCTTCTAAAATTCGGTCCACAACAAGCCTGACTGCATCTTCAAAATTGTTAGACGCCACCTGCTTAATCTTATCAATTTCAGCCTGAGCTTCATTTACAGCGCTTTTTAGTGCAGAGTCTGCAACTTGCTTAGCGCCCTCAATTGTTTCGCCGGCTTTGGTTTGAGCTTTTTGTTCAGACTCGGCAGCAATCTGCTCAGCCTTCTTATCTGCCTCATCTAACAGATTGCCGGCTTCCAATCTTGCCTGTTCAATCTCTGCTTCTGCCTTTTTCTCAGTCTCAAGTATAATATCAAGTTCTTTTTTGGCCACCCAATCCCGCGCTTTATTCGTTACAGGCGCGGTCTCCCTCCTTTAACGAAATGTTTCAAGTTCGTCCGGCTCTTCACCGGATAAACCATACCAATATAACAAGGCTCCGGCAATTCTTTGAGCAGCACGCCCATCACCAAAGGGACTTCTGGCCGTGGCCATCTGCTTATACCTTTCTATATTGTCTAACAAATCATTAACTGTGTCTATAATCAGGCGTTTGTCAGTTCCAACCAAAGTGACGGTGCCTGCTTCAATAGCCTCAGGCCGTTCTGTCTTTTCCCTGCACAATACCACAGGGACGCCAATAGCAGGGGCTTCTTCCTGAATTCCGCCTGAATCAGAAACAACCAGGTAAGCGCGTTTGACAAGATTTACATAATCTGAATAATCCAAAGGATCGAATAACGTTACGTTATCTATTCCGCCGAGGTGCCTCAAAATAGGCTCACGGGCATTTGGGTTCTTGTGAACCGACACCAGAAGCCTTACATCTTGCTTTCTTTGCTTTGCAATACAGGCAAGCGCCTGACAGATGTTTTCCATTCCCTGGCCGAAATTTTCCCGCCTATGTACTTCCACCACTATTGTGCGAACCTTCTCCCGGCCGCTTGCATCCAAAGCGTTAAGCGTTCTGTTTTTGAAAACATAATCATCTTTTACTGTCATGAAAAGCGCATCTATTGCTGTGTTACCGGTAACAAATACCGATTCTTCAGGAATGCCTTCGTGCAAAAGATTGTCTTTGGCCCTCTGTGTAGGTGCAAAGTGGATATCGGATATAAGCCCGGCAATGCGTCTGTTAATCTCCTCAGGAAAAGGGGCATATTTGTCGCCGGTCCTGAGCCCTGCCTCTACATGCCCGCAAGGAATTTTCTGATAGTAAGCAGCCAAAGCGCTGGCTGCAGTGGTAGCAGTGTCGCCATGAACCAGGATCATGTCCGGGCGTTCTTGTTTTAGAACAGGCGTAAGCCGCTCAAGTACCCTTATAGTGGTTTCATCCAGGCTCTGGCGTGGCTTCATTATGTTAAGATCGTAGTCTTCCTTAACGCCGAAATGCTGCATTACCTGGTCAAGCATTTCACGGTGTTGAGCAGTAACGGCGACCCGTGAGACTATTTTTGGAAACCGGTTCCTAAGTTCAATCACAACCGGAGCCATTTTTATAGCCTCCGGACGTGTACCGAAAACAGACAACACTTTTATGCTTTTGCCAAGCAACAAATTCCACACCTTTCAATCGCTGTGTCAAAAAACTCCTAACCCGGCCGCTTTGACTTGGTTTTGCGGGAACCAGGTTCGTGCTTTTTTGCAGGCATGGTTAGGATACCCAATTTATGGGCTGCGAGAAAAATTCCCAGAACTGCCAAGCCTGCAATAGGCCCGCTTCCTGCAACCGGAAGAAACGTTGAAAACAAACCAAGCAGCCCAAATGCCGCCGTGACCAGATAAATGGCAACCACTGCCTTCTTTTGGCTTAAGCCAAGTTCAAGCAAACGATGGTGAATGTGATCGTGGTCGGCACGGGATACAGGTTGTCCCAATGCACTCCGCCTTATGATTGCAAATGCAGCGTCTGATATTGGGACCAAAAGGGCAAGAATAGGGGCAAATACTGCCATGGCAACCGTTGATTTCACCAACCCTTGGACAGCCAGTACAGAAAGGGCCAACCCAAGGTACATTGCACCTGCGTCGCCCATAAAAATTGATGCAGGGTGGAAATTGTACGGCAAAAACCCCAGTACTCCGCCTGCTATGGCGGCAGCGGCTAAACTAACGGAAGGCACACCGGCCCTTGCTGAAACAAACACAGTTACCAAAGCTGTAATGCCGGATATTCCGGCTGCCAAACCATCCAGCCCGTCAGACAGGTTAATTAGGTTTTCGAAAGATACAACCCACAATACGGTGAGAGGAATTGCAAAAGGCCCTATAAACCGGATTGTCCCTGTAAACGGGTCTGTCATAAACGTTATGTCAACCCCGAAAGCAACCACAACTAAGGCAGATCCAAACTGCCCCAGAATCTTCTGCCACGGTTTGAGCGTATAGAGGTCATCTATGATTCCTACCATTAAAATGAAAAGCCCGCCAAAGATTATGCCTTGTTGGGTAGCTTTATCTTGAGGGCCCGTAATTAAAATAGCAGCAACCGATGCTGCATATATAGCCACGCCGCCCAGGTACGGTACCGGGCGGGTGTGAACACTGCGTTCGTTAGGATGAGCCATAGCGCCAAACTTGCGCGCCAGGGCCCGAACCAACGGGGTTAGGACAATGGCCAGTAAGAATGCTATCACAAATGCAATCAACGCCTGCAAACTCTCCTACCCCTTTCAGTACCATTTTTTTCAGGTGCTGTTTTTGATAACATCATTAACTAACGGCATTTGATCGAGTCTATTCTAACCAACCCAACTCAGACAAGTCAATTGCTTACAAAGGTTGGAAATGCTCAACAGCCACTTCAGACGCCCCCAATAACCTTCTTGACAACTCGTCAGGATATGGTTCTCGGTACACTATTCGGCAAATGCCGGCATTAATAAGCATTTTTGCACACAGGCTGCACGGCTCTGTAGTTGAGTAAATTGTAGAACCTTGAACCGGAATTCCATACTTAGCCGCTTGAATAAGCGCATTCTGCTCAGCATGGAGCCCCCTGCAAATCTCGTGCCTCTTGCCTGATGGGATACCTAATTGCGCCCTAAGGCACCCTACGTCAATGCAATGCTCAAGGCCGCTTGGCGCTCCGTTGTACCCTGTTGCAAGGATTCTTTTGTCTTTTACTATCACCGCTCCAATGTTTCGCCTTACACAAGTAGACCTACAGGACACTACTTCAGCCACTTGCATAAAATATTCGTCCCAACCCGGACGCTTTCGGCCCTTGTCTACATGACTCATAATGGGTACCTCCAAGTTCCGTAAAACAGCAAATTTAAAGTGATTTACTCGTATACCGCTCTTCTGCCGCCTACAAGTTTAGGCCTTGTCCTGGCCAGGGTCAGGTGGGCGTGCCCGATGGAATTAGTGGGCAGCCTCACAGGAACAGCCACAGGCTTGAGGTGCATGCCGATAAAAGTATCTCCGATGTCGATTCCTGCATGGGCCTGGACGGTTTCAACAACCACCGGATCATCAAACAGTTTCATTGCTGTAAAAGCGGCTGCTCCGCCTGCGTTAGGAACAGGGCGCACAGTTACTTCAGTAAGATTATACTTATCCAGTACCTGCCTCTCCACTACAAGGCACCGGTTAAGATGTTCGCAGCACTGGACGGCCAGAGATACCCCGGTTTCTAGAAGCGCCTGTCGAATGCCTTCCAAAATCGCCTCAGCAATCTCTGTGTTGCCGTAAGAACCTATTCTCTTTCCTCGAACTTCACTTGTTGAGCAGCCAAGTACCATTATCTGCCCGGGTTTGAGGTTACCCGCTTCAATAAGCGCCTGGGCAGTTTGCCGCGATTGCTGTTTTATGGCTTCAAGGTTAATATCATCATCTGCAAGGCCATCTGCAGGGCCTGAAACACCGGCGTTTTGCCCTTGGACATCTTTTACGTAAAACTTGCCGCTCGAATACACTTGCACCTACCTCCGACAATTCTAAATTGTTGTTATGCGTTGCTTTGCTCGCTGCCATTGCCTACTTTAGTGCTTGTCTCAAGTTCCATGATTTTAGATACCCGTCTTTGGTGACGGCCTCCCTTAAAACTTGACTCAAGCCATACTCTTACTATGTCTAAGGCAAGCCCTCCGCCTGTAACCCGGGCGCCAATACACAGCACGTTTGCATCGTTGTGCTCACGTGAAGCCCGGGCTGAAAATGTATCTCCGCAAGTAACGGCTCTTATTCCCTTGACCTTGTTGGCTGCAATCGCCATGCCTAACCCGGTTCCGCAAACCAAAATTCCAAGTTCGGCTTCTTTCAGGCTCACTGCTTCTGCAACTTTCTTGGCAAAGTCAGGATAATCCACTGAATCTTCGTTGTAAGTTCCTAAATCTATTGCCTGGTGGCCTAACTCTTCCAAAAGAACCCCTACTTCGCCTTTTAAACGATAACCTGCGTGATCACTTCCAACCGCTATCTTCATCTGGCTAATCTCCCTTTAATCAACTAAAATAATTATGGCAAGCCATGGCCAATCTGTTCAGAGCAATTTACGTTCTAAGCGCTTGCCTGCATAGCCTCACTACAGGCTTGACTTTTGCCGTTCAAATAATTCTACCGCTTCCGGGGAGGGGCGAAAACCCTGCCTGTAGCCTCTTCCAAAGGCTTGTACAGATTCTTGTCATACATGCCCTCACCCAAAACAAGGTTATTCATAGGCGTTGCTATTATAATAATTTCCATGCCTTCACAAATTTGGGCGGAAGGCACCGGCCACCCTGTTTTCACATCAATAACTGCAATAAGATCCGGAAAACTAAACAAAGTGTGGCCACCTGCTTCGCAAGTAAGATACTCATTTAAGAAAGTTAATTTCACTTCATGCCGGCCATCTTCAGCATCTTTGGAAAAGACGGTAACTTCGCCTGAATCAAAACCACCGACGGTCTCAATTATGGTTTGGCCCACTGTTCCCACTGTAAGAAGCAGCCCGTTAAGAAACGTGGCCGCAGCGTTAGCTGCAAGATAACCTGCCAGGCCTCGTTTGGTATCGGAGTTACACATGTTGCCTACATATTCAGGTTTCAGTGGGTCAAAGCCCAACTCCTCTTGTATGTAATCTGCCATCGTTAACCCGAGTTCAATGCACATGGTAATGGCTCCACCGGCCCCGTGTTGTTCCAGATAAGATACTGTAACAGGGTTACGTGCAACGGCTACAAGCCCCTCTTTCTCTGACAGTGCTCTTATCATTGCCGATGCTTTGCCCAGTGCCCCTTCAGCATAAATCCAGGCGTTTTTGCCGACTGCTACTTGCCTGGACACATACGAATCATCCATATGCAAACCCATGGCTCCCATCATGGCTGTAGGGTGGGCCCGCCCGTTACATGGAGCATCGGCTACAGGTACACCTAAGCCTGCTGATTGAAGCCATCCGTTAACAGTGGCAAGCCCTCCACATTCATTTGAGTTAACTGCAGCAATCTTAATACCTGTTATTTTTTGAAGAAATGAAAAAGCGTCTATGTAACTATTGAGCTCCGGGCCGCGGCCTCCGGCTTTTGGCGACCCAACCAAACCTGCAGTGACTACAATATCTTCAGGGTTCAGGTCATCGAAAGACGCTAATAAGACCGGGCCTGTGTCTAAAGCCGCTTTGCCGAGCACATAACCTGCCTTAGGATCGGCACCTCCGCCACCTCCCAAAACAGCCCCGCCCCACAACGCCGCAAGCAGGTCCCTTTCGGTGAGTCGCTTCATAACAAGCCACCTTCTTTCCTTAAGATTAATTCAGTCTTTTGGTACATGAACCTCTTGGCCTGAAAGCCGCTTTACCAAAACCTCCAGGGATTCTTCGAGCAAATCAGCAGTGTCACCGTACACTTTCCGGCTCTTGCCAAACGGATCTATAACGTCTCCGTCTATCACCCCTGGTACAATTTCTGATAAAGTAACGATTTTGTTTTTAAATGCCGGATATTTCGATAATAACATTTGCTTGTGAGCCTGTGTCATGGTAATTGCAATGTCTGCTTCAGCAAGGCCATCGCTTGAAACAGGAGCCGAAAGGTGGCCCGAAATATCTACGCCTTTGCTTTTCATTGCTTGCACTGCCTCTTTAGACGCAGGCAGCCCGGGCACGGTAGTTACGCCCCGGGATACAACCTCGACAGGATATGGCTCTCCTGCTTCTTTCCACAGTTTTATGAAAAGTCCTTCTGCCATAGGGCTTCTGCATGTATTTCCCGTACATACCATGATTATCTTAAAGGGCTCTGTAGAAATCCCAGGAGAAGGCTTTGACGGCAAATCCAATTCTTGCTGCGCTGCCAAGTCTTTAAATTCAGGCAACTTGTTTCCTCTGCTAGCCTCTTCGAGCCTGTTGGCTATGGCAAGCCCGAGCCCGTGCAGACTAAAGGTTTCAGATAAAATCACCTGGGCTCCCATCTCTTCTGCACGCCGTAGGCTGGAATAAAGCCTTGCTGCCACAGGTGACAGATCCTGCCTGCTTCCCAATGTAATTACCTGAAACAGGCTTTCAAACACTTGTTGAAACGGAGTGTAAAACTCAGCATTCTCTTCGGAAACAAGCACAACTGGCTTGCTGCCTGAAAGAGCCAGCCTGAGCCCATGGAAGATTATCTTCCGGCGCTGCTGTGTTAATGTTCCTGTAGCAAGGTACATGGCCGCTTTAGGTGCATAGTGTTGGTATTTGGCCATAGGCAAACCACCGGCATCAGAAGTATCTTCATAGCCATTGCTAAGCTTGATGGCATTGGGCTTAAGGTTAAGAACCGACTCTATTTGCTCTCTGGTAATCCCCCCGGGCCTAAGTATTATTGGAATATCTCCTGATACATCCAATACAGTGGATTCGACACCTATATCCGTAGTGCCGCCATCCAGGATAATATCCACTTTGCCTTCAAGATCAGCCAAAACATCCCTGGCACAAGTTGGGCTTGGCCTGCCTGATTGATTGGCCGACGGAGCCACCAAGGGCACCCCACACGCATCTATCAACATTTGAGAAACCGGATGGCCAGGCATTCTTATGGCTACGTTAGGCAACCCTGCTGTAATGACGTCAGGGACAATCTCTGATTTAGGAAAAAGCAGGGTTAAGGGCCCGGGCCAAAATATCTCCATGAGTTTTTTGGCCCGGGGTGGAATCTGCGCCACCAGGGGATTTACCCCTTCTAATCTTGAAACATGAACTATTAGCGGGTTATCCCTGGGCCGGGCTTTGGCCTCGAAAACGCTGTCAACTGCGTCAGGATTCAGTGCGCTTGCACCCAGCCCGTAGACGGTTTCTGTAGGGAAAGCTACAAGCCCGCCTTTTTGAATCACCTGAGCGCATTTTGCTATTATCTCTTGATCAGGATGGAGAGGATCTACTTTATAGATTACCGTGTTTACGTAAGATATGTGATCCACCCCCGCGTATATTGATTGTAATTATATTGATTACAGTTATATTCTATCATTTAAACGCATACACGAAACCGGAAACACGCCGGGCATTCCAGGTATTGATGACAGCCTTAATTGTTTCGCTTATGGCGCTTAGCCTGCAATTGCTGCAGAGCCGAGAGATTCTTGCAATTATCTGTCTTTGAAGCGTAGTCAGGGATATAATCAATAAACCGCGGAAACCTTGGGACAGATGAGCGTGGTTAGGGGCGCCCTGGGTGTTTCATTACAACCAAAATTCTTTGCTTGCCTGAGTAGTCACAGATAAACCACCATTTATGCCACAAAAGCCGCCCTTTTGTTTTAGGATCTGAAAGCAGTTTTCGGCATTTACCAGGTTGATCGTGGCCTATTTCTATAAGCAAAAAGCCGCCCGGTACAAGTAATTGGGAAGCTTCTTGTATTAGGTTTTCTATAAAGTCCATTCCCTTTGCGCCGCCGTCTAAAGCCAAGTGAGGTTCGAAACATCTCACTTCACGATCCAAACACGCAATTTGATCGCTGGGGATATATGGCGGGTTTGAGGCGATGACATGGACTTTGCCGGTAAGCCCTTGTTGCTTAAGCGGCTCAAGCCCATCGCCATGGATAAACCTGGCGTTTGAGGACACCCCCAGGCGTATAGCGTTTTGTTTGGCGGCCTTAAGCGCATCACAGGAAATATCGGTAAGCACAACGTCAAGATCCCAAAGCGCTGTTTGGCATTCATGGCATTTGGAAGATGTAGGCGGCGGCAATATGTGTGGCAACAGTTTGAGTATTGAAAGGCCTACGGCACCTGAACCGCAGCACACGTCACATACGGTAATGTGGCTTTTGCCAGGGCGCTTATGGATACTCGAACTTGCGCCTGCCAAACTGCGGAACTCTTCCAGGCTTAAACTTGAACCGTTGTCCGGGCTGTATTTTTGGCCTGTCAACATACTCTTTATCACCAAAAGTGCGGCCTCAACAAGAATCTCGGTTTCAGGGCGTGGAATCAAAACCCGGCTATCGACGCTAAATTTGAGCCCCATAAATTCTTTGTACCCCAGAATATATGCTATTGGTTCTCTGCGGGCCCTGCGTACAATAAGTGAAGCGTACTCCTTGTATTGCTGCCGGGTAACCGGCTTTTCAGGGTAAAGGTAAACATCCCCTGTGGTACACCCAAGCACATGAGACAGCAATACTGCCGCATCACGCGCTGAATGCTCTGATTTCCCAATAAGCGTTTGGCGCCCAAAGCAAAGGGCCTTTTCTACATCCAAAGCAAGACCTTCCTTCAGCGCAAACTCTAACCTGTATCTGAACATGCCGCTTTACCTAGTTATACCGCAAATTCAAGGGTTCTGTTTCGGGTTACCGGTCCTCAAATTCCAAAGCATCGGTTACCTGGAGTGTTTGATCCGCCACCGATGCTGCCAAAAGCAATTACACCGGGCCCTGTCTGCCAAGGTTGCCGGCAAGTTACTGGGCAACACTGCTTTCTGACATTTTCGACAGTTTTTGCTTCTCGTCATTTAGGGCCAAAATGTTTACCACTTCGTCTATATCACCATCGAGAATCTCTTGCAGCCTGTGAGTTGTATACCCAATACGATGGTCGGTTACCCTGTTTTGCGGAAAATTGTAAGTGCGTATTTTCTCAGAACGCTCGCCTGTCCCCACCTGGGCCCGTCGTACTTGGGTAATCTCCTGGGCTTGTTGTTCTTCCATAAGCGCCTTTAACCTGGAACGCATCACCCGCATGGCTCTTTCTCTGTTTTGTATTTGAGAACGCTCATCCTGGCAACTTACCTGCAGCCCTGTAGGCAAGTGAGTAATCCTTACTGCCGAATATGTGGTATTCACAGACTGGCCGCCGTGGCCTGATGCGCAAAAAGTGTCTACTCTTATGTCTTTTGGATCAATAACCACATCGACCTCTTCAGCTTCAGGCAAAACAGCCACCGTCGCAGTTGAAGTGTGAACCCTGCCACCTGATTCTGTAGACGGTATCCGTTGAACCCTGTGTACTCCGCCTTCGTATTTAAGCCTGCTGTAAGCCCTTTCGCCTTCAATGGCAAAAATCACTTCTTTGAAGCCGCCCAAATCAGTGGGGTTGGCTGAAAGCACTTCTACTTTCCACCCCTTGGTTTCTGCGTAACGTCCATACATACGGAACAGATCTCCTGCAAATAACGCTGCCTCGTCTCCCCCTGTTCCGGAACGAATCTCACAAATCACACTCTTGTCGTCGTTTGGATCTTTTGGAATCAAATCATGGGTAAGCTGTACCTTAAGCTGCTGCTCTTCGTCTCGAAGCTGCCTAAGTTCCTCTTCAAAGAGCGCCCTTATGTCCTCTGCTTGTTCAGTTTTAAGCACTTCCAGGCTGCTGTCGATCTCTTCGAGTACTTCAACGTAACGCCTGTACCTGGTAACAACGTCTTCCAAACGCGCCCTTTCCTTGGAAAGATCCCGACACTTTTCAGGGTCAGAGAACACATCAGGATCAGCCAGCGCTTTACCGAGACTGTCATATCTTTCTGCCAGGAGTTCAAGTTTGCCAATAAAATCACCGGTTCCGATTTCGGCTGTAGACATACAACTTTCACTCCTCCCTGTTACACTTTAAATTGCAATCTCCGTTAGACTCTTTACATATTAATAACACAAGGCTGGTTGCAGCTACTTCCAATTGATCTGTATCAGGCTCTCGGGTAGTCAATTTCTGCATTTTAATACCGGGAGCCTTTAACAAATCCCAAATAAACCCCTCGTGCTTAGACGAACCCTTAAGAAGTTCATATGCAAGCCCCGCCACAACCGGCAACATGGCAATGCGTGTTACTACCCTTAGTATTAAACTCTTTGGGCTCACAAACAAAAATACCAACCACGTAACAATAACCGCTATGAAAAGAAAACTGGTTCCGCACCTTGGATGCAGCGCGGCCTCAGGCCTAGCCTTTTTGACCAAAAACTCAACTGCATTACAAGATTCATCAGAACCCACACTCTGAAGCATCTCATCTACCCTGGCAGTGTTTTTCTCGTATGCCCAAATCACCTTATGCTCGGCACCATGATATTCAAGCACTCGCCTAATGTCTTCCATTTGGGAAATCGCTGTGACATAACCTATGAGAAGGGCCAGGCGCAACGCCAATTCAATAAAACTTGCCCAATATTTTCCCGAGATGCCTATTGTCTTCATCAACCATGAGGCTGCGAAAGTAGGCAAAACCACAAATATCCCTAACCCGATTACAAAGGCAAAAATCACGGCAAGAGTCATTTCGCTTTCTGAAGGCTCTTCTTCAGGCGATGCAATTTCGGCTGATTTAAGTAACATCTGTATTCCAAGAGACAAAGACTCCCATAAGGAGACAGCTCCCCGGATTACAGGCAGCCGGGCAAATTTACTGCGCTGAGCCAAACTTTCCGGTTGTTTGGATAAGGAAACCAGGTTGCCCTTAGGATCTCTAACCGACAAAACCGCGTGCTTGGGCCCGCGCATCATTACACCCTCGATTACTGCTTGGCCACCGTAGGACGGACGGTCTTTTTGGCCCACTTTTCTCCCAACCCTTCCTGCGTTCTTAAGCCTGTGTCTTAAGCCTGTGCCTCTTTCTACCGCTTAAACCGCTCTAACAGGCAGGTGATACATAGCGTTCGACAGAGTTTAGCCGCCCGCCTGCCTGATTATGCCCTGACTATGCCCAAGGCTGCGCAGCCACCTAACGTCTGAGTTTGATGGCCTGCAAAACAAAAAGGCAGAAATCTCTCAAAAACAGAATTCTGCCTGCAATTTTTTATGGCTAATGGGCTTTGGTAGCTTCTGCTTCAGCAGCGCCGGTTTTGCCGGTTTCCTCAGTTTCCGGCTTTTCCTCGCCTTCAAGATAGCCATATTTTCTTCTAAACTTTTCTACCCGGCCTCCGGTGTCGACTATCTTCTGGACACCTGTAAAAAACGGATGGCATTTTGAGCAAATTTCCACACGTACGTTCTTCCTGGTAGAGCCTACGTGATAGACTGCACCGCAAGCACAGGTTATAGTTGTCTTCGTATATTCAGGATGAATATTAGGCTTCACCTTAATCACCTCGGTTAAATTATGACAAGCGTAATTCTCATAATATTGTTGAAACTGTTTTGCTTTGAACAGAAAGAGTATAGCACGCCTTAAGAACGCTATCAAGTTAAGGCCTAAGCCAACTCACTTTGGCAGGCGTCTCGGTATGAAGGCCCGTTTTGAGAAAGAATATCCTTCCACGATGCAAACTTGCTGAAACCCGCTTGCTTGATTACTTCTTGCGCCGAACTCAGGTTTCTTGCCACACCTAGAGGATGGTGAGCATCTGAACCAAAACTAGGAGGAAGCCCACCCATTTCCCTATAAAGCCTTAGTACTTCTACTCTTGGAGCAGGCCAGTGCCCAGGTTTATGAAGCACTGCAGCGTTAACTTCCAATCTGCTGCCGTTTTGGATTATTGCATCCAAAGCGCAACGCATTTTTTCTTCAAGTTCCAAATCGCCAACCACTTCCGGCCAAGCATCAGGAATATGCCGCTCATAGATTCCAAAATGCCCTACTATATTAAACAGGCCAGACATAGCGAGTTTCTCTGCCTCGTCAAAATACCGCTCAAGGGCAATTCGTGCCCGGGCAGGATTAGCTTTTATTATCTCAGCATTGCGCGGATTCCAAAAATCAATTGGAGGAGCGTCATGTACAGAGCCCATTAATACATCGAATGGATGTTGTTCCAGATAGCACCTGATTTGATGTTCAAGGTGCGACCGGTAAGTCACTTCGGCTCCAAACAAGATTCTAAGTTTCCCCTGGTATTTCTCGCATGCTTTCTCCCAAGTGCTTTTGGCTCTGTAATAATCGAATTTGCCATAGCAAAAATCGTCAGGCCCAAATTCAACATGTTCAGTAAAAGCCACTGCCTCTAACCCTAAGCCTACAGCGCTTTCACACATATCCCAGATACTTGCATGACAATCACACGAGGCCAAAGAATGTATGTGTAAGTCGGAAATTGCCATCCATAAGCTCCTCTGTTGTACCTTATCTGCTGTTCCTTAAGTGTAAGGTTTGCACTGGAACGTATTTAAGAACGTACCTAAAATCCTGGCACTGATAATTCAAGTATAGACATACTACACAACTTCAATCAATACCGGTTTTGTACAATTGCTTAACGCGCAAGAGCCAACCGCTTTCTTACTATATTCCACGTTTCTTTGTTGGTTTTGGTCTTGCTCAAAACATCAATGAGAGCTTCGAGAACCTTGTCAGGTTCAATGTCATTGGTCATTTTGCGGAAAAGCCACATAGACTCAAGTTCTTCTCTTGACTGCAAAAGTTCTTCTTTTCGAGTACCCGACCGCTTAACATCAATGGCAGGGAAGATCCTACGCTCAGACAGTTTTCTGTCGAGATGGACTTCCATGTTTCCGGTACCCTTGAACTCTTCGTAGATAACATCGTCCATCCGGCTGCCTGTATCTACAAGACATGTAGCCAGGATAGTAAGGCTTCCGCCTTCTTCGATGTTTCTTGCAGCACCAAAGAACCGCTTGGGTTTGTGAAAAGCGGCAGGATCCATGCCACCTGTAAGAGTTCTTCCGGAAGGCGGCTCTATGAGGTTGTAGGCCCTGGTCATTCTTGTGATGCTGTCCAAAAGGACCACTACATCGTCCCCGTTTTCTACAAGCCTCTTGGCACGTTCAAGAGCCATTTCAGCAACTCTTGCATGGTTCTCAGGGGGCTCATCAAACGTAGACGCAATTACTTCGCCATTTACCGACCTTTGCATGTCTGTAACTTCTTCAGGACGCTCGTCTATAAGCAGTACCATAAGGTAAGTTTCAGGGCTGTTTGTGGTAATGGCATTGGCAATGTTCTTTAAGAGTACTGTTTTGCCTGCCTTAGGAGGCGATACTATTAGCCCTCTCTGCCCCCTGCCTACAGGCGCGACCAGATCGAGTAACCTTCCCGAATGTTCATGCCTATGGGTTTCAAGTTTGAAGCGTTCATTGGGGAAAATTGGCGTGAGCCCTTCAAAGTTAGGCCGTTCCCTTGCCAAATCAGGATCTTCGCCGTTTATGGCTTCTATTCTAAGAAGGCCATAATACCTTTCACTGTCCTTGGGAGGGCGGACCTGCCCTGATACAAGATCGCCTGTTCTCAAATCGAACCTGCGGATTTGCGAAGGTGACACGTATATGTCGTCTCTGGATGGAAAGTAAAATGCCGGCCTCAAAAACCCGAATCCTTCATGGAGAATGTCAAGAAGCCCTTCTGCAAAGATCAGGCCTCCGGCTTGGGTTCTTGCCTTAAGGATTTCAAATACCAGTTCCTTCTTTCTGAAACTGGAGTAGCTTGCAATCCCCAACTCTCTTGCCACTCTTTGGAGTTCTACAAGAGTCATGTTCTCAAGTTCTCCCATTGAGGGGCCCGGTTTAGACCTTGAAATAATCCGTGCCTGCCTCTTGGGTGTTTGAGAGGCATCAGATGCATGGTTCTTTGATTCGTGGTTATTTTCGGATTTTGCCTCGGGGGTTACATTGCTTTCTTTTTCAGGTTGCTCTTTTGCCTTAACATCATCTTGGGTTTGCTTGGTTTCCTGCTCACTCTGATTGGTTGTCATATCGGATTCATCCGCCTTTTCAGACTCTTGGTTCTTTTTACGTGTGCTGCCACGACGAGTTTTGTTTGGTTCTTCCGATTGTTGCTCAGATGTTGCTTTGTCAGAGGCCTTTGCATCTGACGAAGCAGTGTTTCTTGAACGCGTCTTGCGCGTTTTGGAGGGTGTATCCTCGGCTGCTTCAGCTTCTTTTTGCTTTGCATGGCCGGGTTCGCCTCCAGGATCTGGCACTAACATCTTTTCTTTTGCTGGAGTGCCATCTTTACTCATATTTAACACCTTCTTCTGTAAAATTGCCAAGTTTAAAAGCTGACTTCACAGCAATACAAATGGGTACACGAGAAAATACCATTGCTTTCCGGAATCAAGCGATTCACTTTTTAATGGAGGGTTGCGCCAGTGAAGACTATAGCTTTTTACTCCAATCTGAAACTATCATACGTAATCAATTTGATCAAGATGCCCATGTAATTGAAATTACTATGTTCTCAACAAGCGGCATTACCACCTCGCCCATGACATGGCAATCATTGCCATCAATACTAGGTTATCTTGTTATGAGTTTAAGCATGCATTCATTTGAAGGCACCTTGGATTTTACTGCTCAATAACATTGATGGCAGCCTGCCGAATTCTCGGCACCTTTATGAGCCGCAAAATTACTACTGCCAGAGACGACTGTGTTTTCATACCTCAGAAAAACCATGGCGGGCTGACTATAGCATTTGTTGCGGCTCTCCCTGTTACCGGCCAATGTATTTTCTGCTTGCTAGCCTTCAAGTTCCTGCTTGACTTTAGCCCAATCATCCAAAAACCGCTTTATGCCTATATCGGTAAGAGGATGTTTCACCATTGCTTCAAGCACTTTGTAAGGAACCGTGGCAATGTGGCTTGAAACCCTTGCAGCTTCAAGCACGTGCATGGGATGCCGCACAGATGCTGCGATCACCTTGGTGCCCAGGTTGTAGTTTTCCATCATAATAACCAGGTCTTCGACTATATCCATTCCCTCATTGCTAATGTCATCAAGACGCCCTATAAACGGGCTTATGTAGGTTGCGCCTGCCAGAGCCGCCAAGAGCCCTTGGGACGCTGAAAATACCAACGTTACATTAGTCTTTATTCCTTCTTCTGAGAGAACTTTAACTGCCTTTAGCCCGTCTTTGGTCATAGGAATTTTTACAACAACATTTTGGGCAATTTTCGACAGCTGTCTTGCTTCAGAGATCATCTCCCGGGAATCCAGGCTTAATACTTCGGCCGATACCGGCCCGGGAACCATGCCGCAAATTTGCTTGACCAAATCTTTAAAGTCCCGCTTCTCCTTGGCTACAAGGCTTGGGTTTGTAGTAACACCTGAGATAACTCCCCAGTCAAGTGCTTCTTTAATCTCCTCTATGTTTGCTGTGTCTAAGAAAAGCTGCATGTGGGAACCTCCTCATTCCAATATGTGTCTTTAAGCCGTTCTTCATGTAATCGTATTATGTAGTAGCCGTGCTTTTCACTCACGGTGCTCCTCTCGGTGCTTAAAAAGCCGATAGACCGCTCTTGGCACCGAGAGTTTAGTGCACTTGTTATCGATTACCGTTTGCAACGTAATGCAATCTTCTTTCGCTTGTCATACTCCGCTTATCATGTTGTCATATACCTGGCTCGGGCATGGAGCCGGCCTGGCGGATTTGATATGGCAGGTTTGCATAAACCGCTTGTCATGTTACCATATACCGCCTATCACAACACTATCTACACAGAATAATATTTAATATTCGGGTTTGTTCAGCTGTTAGCCAACCCCAAAGTCTTACGGGCTTCTGATGGCTTTGCTACAGGCCGTCCAAGTTCTTTGGCAACTCTTACCATCCTGGCTACCAACTCTGCGTTTGACTTTGCCTTTACTCCCCTTGAGTAGTATATATTATCTTCAAACCCAACACGTACATGCCCGCCGAGAATTATTGCCATTGCGCCTAACGGCAGTTCATGCCTCCCTATTCCTGCCACTGTCCATGTAGCGTTATCAGGAATCATCGATACCATGTGGGTAAGATTTCGTGGGTCGCCTGATATTGCTCCCGGAACCCCCATTACAAAATCATAGTGGCCCGGAGAATCTGCAAGATTCCTAAGGGTAAGCCTTCTGGCAGTCTCTATCATGCCTACCTCGAAAATTTCGAATTCAGGTTTGACTCCGTTTTCTTTCATGGCTTTGGCAAAGAACTCGATATCTCCTTGGGAGTTGGTGAAAATACCGTCGCCGAAGTTGCATGTTCCACATGTAAGTGTTGCCATATCAGGTTTAAGTGATACAGGGCCGACTCTTTCCTGGATTGTCATGCCCACGGCGCCGCCGACTGATACCTGTATAATCATATCGGTCTTGGCTTTGACTAATTCAATAATCCTTGCATATACGTCAGGATCCTGAGTCGAACTGCCATCTGGGTTTCTGGCGTGGATATGCGCAAGGCTTGCGCCTTCATTCCAGGCTCTGTAACATTCTTCTGCAATTTCTTCGGGAGTGTAAGGCACATTGGGGTTGTTTTCTTTCATCACTTCGGCTCCTACTGGAGCAACGGTAATTATCAAAGAATCCATAGAAACTTGACCTCCTTGTACAACATAGTGGCTTTTCCTACATACCAATCGAAAGCAGATCCATGACAACCACATAGGAATTCTTTTATGTATTCGGCTGTAAAACAGGAAAAAAGCCTGCGGTCCTGCGGCATTGGCTCACACTGTTAAGGCTACACTGCCATATTTGCTGCATTGTGTTTTATGATTTGTCCTTATGTTACATTTGTGTTCCTCTACTATATTTATGTTCTTTTGCTCTATCGGTTTGGACGGCACACGGGCGGCTCCTCTTATTACATTCCGAACTAGGTTACGCATTGGTAGTTTATGTCAGTATATGTTAACCTGCGTTACGCCTTCTGCCAAACCAAAATTCATTATTTGGGAATAACTACAGTGCCTTTGGCGGTTGCAACTAAGATAGGCTCTTTGAGCACTTTGGCTTTTGAAGGGCCTTTATCCGGCTCGGGTACAATTACCTTGTAGGCTTCCATTTCAATTTTCCTTGACCGCCTGCCCACGTGTACAATGCGCCCTCGTATTTCAAGAAACTCTCCTGCAAAAACAGGCGCCTTGAATTCTACATTTTCATATGCTGCAAAGAGCCCTTCGTCTCCATCGTGGCGAATGCACAGTTCTGTTGCTACATCGCCGAAATACTCCATTATTTTGGCTCCGGCTACGAGTCCGCCACCATAGTGGGCATCGGCCTGGCTCACTCTGACGCGCAAAAGGGCCTCGACAGGTTTGGTTGCTGTTGGCTTCTGTTCCACATGAATCACTCCTTGACTTGTAATTGGCCGGTATTGGTTGTTATTTGTGCAAAGGGCAAACGGCCGGTAACAACAGTGTGTGGCAATTTATACCCTTGAGGCCCGTTAAGGCCGGCAGGTTATTGGCCTGCTCAATCAGGTATTTCTGTGTACATTAATTATTTGTATTGCCTGTCTGTATTGGCGGATAGCCGGGCTTCTTCTTGCACCCGGTTAGGCCAAAACAGGCATTTGAGCGCGGATATCATGTACCTTAGTTTTACCTTAGTTACCTTGTTCTTGCCACCTGCCCACTTGTCCTAATCATTGGACCGTTGGATTGCCACTGTTATTGCTTGTTTCTGTGCTGCTCTGAGTTTCTGCCTTAGTTTGAGTGTCCTCATTAGTCTATTTCTCTTGATACCGATAGCCTTGAGGTAGGCCTCCACCTCATATGTTACAGGGAAAGCCACTATGAAGGCAACTCTTAGGCACCTCTTAGGCACCTCTTAGGCACCTCTTA
>CAZXLH010000004.1:80730-86073 GCA_964641455.1 uncultured Eubacteriales bacterium
CGATTCTGATGATAAAACCTGCCGAGTGGTACACCACGTGTACCAATAAGCATCGATTCTGATGATAAAACCTGCCGAGTGGTACGCTACGTGTACCATGAACTTCGTTTAGAACAGTACCTGCCTGCGGACAGAATTACTGCGCGAGGGCTTCTATTACAATCTCGTTTCTCGGCTTACCAGGCTCAGCGGAAACAGAGTCAAGCCTTGCAGCACACTCCCTTTTCCTTCAGGGATATGCTTCATGAATATATATGTTCAGTTGCTTTGCAATCCTCGATACCATGCAATATGCGCTTCATCCTATTTTCTCACTTACTTCTGACATATTACACCTGGTAATTGGATATAAATAGCAACGCTTTAGAGTTTTTTGAAAATTCTTAGAGGAGTTTCGAAGATTATGGTAGAATACCTAAGTCTACAGTGGAAAGAAAATTGGTCAAGTGAGGATAAAGATATGAGCCCTGAAAAATGGATTCGAGGGGAATTTTCAGTTAGCACAAAACAGTTGATCGCCCTACCTCAATGTGTTCAAGAATTTTTGCGCACTAAGCGAAAGATTCTGGCTGAAGCAAATGCCAGTGAGAAGATTTTTGCCAAATTTGGCTTTGGAAGCGCACTGAATAGATGTAACGACATATACGAAAGGCAACTCACCACCTTAGTAAAGGAAGTACCTGAATTGCTTTTCGATCCTCAGTCATCATTTGATGAAGAACTCTTTAGTTCAACAGTGCGCGGAAATGCGGCTTTTGGAAGATATATTCTTGATCGGTTCAAAGCAGACAAGACTCAAATAAGAGCAGACCAGCTGATTACATGGCTAATGAACAGTGGTGACAGCATCTTGGCATATGCCAGAGTCTCTGTAACACCGAAAACCGCTCAATACGTTGCCAAATCGGAAGTATTGGTGGATAAACGTTCTGCTTGGAACACTTTAACCAAGCGTAATAACGTGCCAAACTTTGAGCTTCCTATGGTCGCCAGTTAAGTTTTCCAAAGGAGCAGTGGTTTTTTTGGATACCATTAGAGTTGACCCACAAGCATATCGGGACTTCCTTACTCATCTAGATTTGGATCAAATTTATATCAAATCTCTAACCGCTGTGAGACATCAAAACATTAAAGGTAAAGGTACCATAACAATTGAATGTGGGCCAAAATCTCATGATATCCAGGAAAACCTTCTAAGTGTTGAGTTTGGTACATCCATTTCTGGAAAACATTACAACACCGATGAAGAAGTATTCAGCATAGAAGTGACTTACGAAGCCGTGTACACTCTAGAACAAGAACCATCTGATTCACAATTTGTTAAGCTTTTTGTGAATAACAATGTCTTCGTGCATGTATGGCCATTTGTACGAGAACTTGCTAACAATCTAAGTTACAGAATGAACCTTCCACCCATCACACTAAGCGTTAAAGTGACTGACTTATGAGTTGCATGATGCTTAGCATAGGCAAATCATCAAATTGGATTCCAGGAGATCTTAAATCCATTCAAGACGATCTGCATCTACTCGTATGTAAAGTCTCAACTTTTAATTCGACATTGCTTTGGCTATGTGAAATACTGTTGTTCAGTGCAAGTGCATCAGATATTACAATAGCTAAAAAACATTTTAGGGCTTTGCTAAAACCAACCAGGGAAACCGGAAAGCAAATCGAACAACTAATGCAAAAATGTCTCGCGAACCCGGAAACTTTCGATAACGCTAAAGGCTATATGACAGAAGAACTATTTTACCAATTCATTACAAAATGCTTTACCGATCACGTTCCAATCAGAAACGCCCGGTTTAAGAATCAAGACGGTCCTATATGCGGAAACTCTAATCTCGATATATATTTTGGAAAAGGAAAATATAATCCTGACCAGGTGCAACTTATAATAGACACGGGTAAACCATCACATGGATTTGAGGTTAAATGTAGACTTGGACCTTGGCTGACTTACGAAAATAATTTGACGAAAAAGAGCAAGAAGAAACTTGATTTTATGAAATGTCTGAAATCTACTTGTTCGTCTATATCTGTCTATTTAGTAACCCTTGAACCAAAAGAAAGTGTCAACTGGGCTGCAGAAATTATTGCGAAATATGGTTATGACTGTGTAAGAGTCATTTCCATTCGTGATCTATTACCATACGCAAATTAGCCAAGCCCCTTCAAAAAGATATGCCAAATCACAATAACCTTTCTGTCTCCACACATTTCTGTATGTTTTGGCTTTGTGGTAAGCGGTTAAGCATTGTACGACCTGCACTTAAAAGGCGCAAAACCGCTTGATGGAAGGTACTGAATAGTCCCCTTTTTTCACAAAGCCATCGTATCCCTCTGTATCGTTCAAAATGTTTGCAGCAAATTCGTCGGCCCTAACTTCCGCTTCACTCTCGGAATAAAATAATAGTCGATTAATTTATTCATGTGAAGTAGTTGCCCGGACTTTTGATTCCCAGGAAAGAACGTTTTGATTAACAAATTAGCAGCAGGAAAATCTTTTTAAGCCGCTTTACTTTTTTGCAGTTTGCTCGCCAACGTTTTTGCCATCGTAATCGGTTTTGATGATGTAATATTTCTTCAAGCTCCACCCATTGATGCAATTTTCTCCAGAGCTTTTTGTTGGTCAAGTTCATATTGCTTTTCGGTCTTATAAAACCCGCAATTGGGCCAATCACACTTTTTTACCTTTAGCACCTTGCATTTTCCGTTTTGATAGGCAAAACAGTCCTCCACAGAACCCACCTCACTACTTAAAATGTCTACTTTACATTCGCTATTATAAGTACTTCTACAAAAGCACCCGCTGTTCCCTGTTTTTTCTTCATGTAAAACTTTAAAGACAAACTCATGGCCTATCGCGGAATCTAGGATCTGTTTTATGGGTAATTCCTTTACGGCAAAGGCTTACTATTCTTTTGTGGAAGGCTAAAAAATACTTCTTCGAGCCCTAAGACCCAGCCGCAAATTGGGTGTTCTTCCGAATAACTCTTTGGAACGCAGACTAAGGAAAACCTTCAAGTAATCACTCTTTGATTCGTTGTTTCCTTGTTATAATGGTTTCGAAGATACAAGAATATGGGTATTTTTATGAAGGAGACGGTAAATATGTCTACGGACGCTATGGAGCGTAACATTATGGCTCGTAAGATAATCAGGGTTTCAAAGAAGCGTCAAATTACGATACCTTTAGCATTCTATAAACACCTTAATCTTGGAAGCGAAGTCGAATGCTCACTTGAAGACGGTAAAATTGTTATTCGGCCTCTTCATAGAGAACCTCGTGAGTTTTCCGTTGAAATACTCAAAGACCTAGTTTCTCAGGGATATTCGGGCGATGAACTAGTAAAGCAGTTTGAAGCCCAAAGCAAAAATATTAAAGTAGCAATTACCAATATACTTGAAGAAGCAGATGCCATAGCAGCCGGTGAAAAGAAAGCGGCAAACTTCCATGATATCTTTGGTTCAGAGGGCTGATTATATACGAAGTGTTATTTAGACGAAGAAATAGAAAGGTTCGGGTATGCCCCTGATATCGCTGATTATGTACGAAACATTATTTAGACCTGTCGCTGAACATTAAAAACCTTTAAAATTAGAAAACTACAAATTTGAGCACCTGAAGAGAGATATGCTATGGTAATTCCTAATCTCACTGATTATGTCTGTACTCCTGATTTCAAATTTCATGTAGTCGTGTTGGCTGGGCAAAGAAATTAATTCCCCAACAAGAGTTTCTATGGCATATGTGCTATTCGAATAGTTTTTCAATAGGTAATCTGCGTCAACTGTTGGCCTTATAGTAAATTCACTAAGTGCATATTAACATAATCAGTCAGCTCGTAAAAGCCACGTTTGATTCTTGAAATTACTCCTTTATTCAGAAGCCTCTTAATTTGGCGGCTCGAAAATCCCAGTTGATTAAGCTCTGATGTTTTGAGTATGCCTCCACGGTTCTTGAATTCTTCTTCCAGGGCTCCAATTATAACTATTTTGCACCTCGTGGTCCGCTTTTGTTTTTTCAAAGCGGTCTTTTAAGTGCGGTTTACCATATTATGCCTATCCATTCAAATAATTTTATAAGTTTGATCTGCAGGTTTTTTCCCTCCTACGTAGAAATAGTGCTTGGTTAGACTTACCAATTTACAGGGGTCCGGAAATTTCACATAAACTTCAACGAAGCACTTGTGAATCTCGATGGTAGGGCAGAAGTATGGATGAAGGGCGGCTACGTGCCGGGGCTGGTATTGTTGGTTTGACCTATACTTGTGGTGCCATATATTACAATTTTGACAACCGGCAACAGTACCAGTTAATTAGACCAATGCGGTACTCGTACCTGCTCTTTTACTTATTGCGGACTTCCGCAATTGGACTTAATTTGGCATCAATGAAAGAAACAGTTTATTTAGGTAGTATCTCATTACTATTTTTTGTTAGGTGAAGCTATGCCCAAAATAATAAGAGATCCCGTACATAACATAATTGAAGTCGAAGACGACATAATAAGGCTCATTGATACCTACGCTTTTCAACGTCTGCGTAGAATTAGACAATTAGGCGTAGGGTGGTTGGTTTATCCTGCCGCTGAACATAGTCGGCTAACTCATTCCCTTGGGGTATTTGGTATGTCCAAACGTATTATCAACGCACTGAAAGAAAATAGCCGACATTTTGGTTTGGAAGAACAAGAGGAGAAATTAATTTCTGTTGCTGCCTTATTACACGACATAGGCCATGGCCCTTTTAGCCATACTTTTGAAAGTGCCATAAAAAACCTTGGTGGTTCTTTCAATCATGAAGATATGTCTATTAGAATTATCCAAGAAAATAAGGATATTGCTTCGGAGCTGCAGAAATTTGGTAGAGATTTTCCTAATCAAGTTTGCCAAATTTTAAAAAAGGAGTATCCTAACCCCTATGTAGGTTCAATCATATCCAGCCAATTCGATGCCGATCGTATTGACTACCTGCTAAGGGATTCCTACATGACTGGTGCAAACTACGGAAAGTTTGATGTTGACTGGTTGTTAAAAAATATTAGTATTGAAACTGCCACTTTCCCGCCTGTACAAGGACAAACGGTGGTTTGCGTAAATTACAGTAAAGGCTTAAATGTTCTAGAACAATACATTTTGGGTAGGTATTACATGTATATCCATGTATACTACCATAAGGCGATCAGAGCATTTGAGGCTATTGTCAATAATATTATTAAGAGGATACTGACACAAGAACACACCGAGTTAGTTGGGTATAAAGCTATAAAAGCCTTGTATTCCAATGAGTTAAGTGTTGAGGAATATTTGAAACTTGACGATTTTGCTATCATAA
>CAZXLH010000005.1:0-79895 GCA_964641455.1 uncultured Eubacteriales bacterium
CTATTGCAAGTTTCTGTTTCATGCCCTTGGACATTTTGTGAATTGGCCGATCGCTTTCCAGTTCAAACCGTTCTATCAGATTGTCTCTCAGTCTGATGTCCTTGGTACCGCGCATATCTGCCATAAATTCCAGAAACTGCTGCCCGGTCATGTTGTCAAAGAAAGCAATTTCACCTGGGATGTAGCCCAGTGATTCTTGTATTTCAGCGGAGTGAGTTCTACAGTCAAGCCCACTAATGGTGCAGTTGCCTGCAGTGGGGTTTGTGAACCCAAGCAGAACCCGGATGGTCGTAGTTTTTCCGGCACCGTTAGGGCCCAGGAAACCAAACACTTCGCCTTCTTCCACTCTCAAATTGATGTTGAAAATGCCTTTGCCGTTAGAATACACTTTGCTTAGATTGTGGGTAGCAATCATTTTCTTCTCCCCTTATAGGGCTGACGAGTTTAGGCTATCTTGTAGGAGCCATAGTTACTAAGCCGTGGTGATTTCCCAGGCACCTCTCTGCCTTCGTTCGCCAGTCCCTGCTTATCAACAGCACGAGCCAGCTCAGCAACAGCGCTTATGAAACTCAATCTAAAACCATTATAATCCAAATTGCCAGCAATTCTGAGTAGTACAGGATGAAGATTTGACGTTGATGCCAGACCTTTGGGTTTAAGGACTCGATTATCCGAATTTATTGGACTACAAGGCTGGCTTTTGAAAAAGATCCTGCTTCCAGAGGTTTCAAGCCTTTGACATCACAAAACAGCAAGTTGACGCAATTGTCAACGCAGCCAACAACACTTTATTGGATTTGTGTCGTACGGATTCGCGGAGCAAGGCATTGCGTCATTGCAGTCAGTTACCAGGATAGCTTAGTATATGGTGTGAAATACGTCTCCATACAACAGGGGATTGAATGTACTAGCTGGGATACAAGCTTGCGTAAGAGATGCCCGGTGTCAGGGTGCGGACGTCACACTGATTGACACCAGCGGGCTTGTGAAGGGTGTTACAGGAGCGCAGCTCAAACGCGCCAAGGCTGAAGCTGTAAGGCCCGATCTAATCATCACATTGAGCACTCCGGGAGTTGAGCCATTCACAGGCTGCCTCCAACACCTTGGGTTTCGGATTCGCCGTTTCTTACCAATTCCAGGCGCACGAGCTAAAACTGCAGAAGAACGTAAGTAAGGATCATCGGATATCTCGCTGGAATAACTATCTTGGCAGCGTCCTCAGTTAATGGAAGTTGACCTTTCCCGTATTGAGGTACGCCGTTGGTGGGGTGAAAGACGGTATGTGGATATAGAGCACGTGTCCCACGGAACTGTGGCTGCAGTGCAAGACCCCAGGCGGCCGGGTATTCATGTTCCCTGCATATGGATGGTGGCAGAGCAAGTAGAGCCAGGTGGTTTAGGCGGGGCTGAGGCGGCAGGAGTAGGCTGGCAGCCATTGCCGGGGCCGATCTTTTTGCTGTTAAACCCAACCAGGATTGTCCGCTGAAATCTCGGTACCTCGATTAGGCAAGTTTCCAGGGACTTAGGTAAACGCATTCAGTATGTAGATGTGAGTAGTACTGATATAACGTTTATCGCAATCGGGTTCTGCTGCTCGGTTTGAGCCACTTCTTCTACTCTTTAACTTGCACGAACAAGAAGAACCCAACATGATGCATAACTGGTTCCTGAGTTTCGTAGTCAATTTGGCCCCACATGCTGTTTATCACAACTTTGATTCGCAGATTGGCGGTTTCCTCTTCGAATACCATATCTTCAGGAAGGAATTCAACGCTGTCTTGGGTTTCGTACTTTGACTGAATGCTGCCTATGAGGTCGGCAAACGATTTCCCCCATTCCAGGTTGCCGTCCAGGCTTACAGCAATGCACTGATTTTCCCAGTCATAGGTTGTGAGAACGTTATTCTGAGAGAGTGAGGCCGGCTCGCCTTTTTCGTACCAGGTTTTCGTATAATCAAACAGGTATTCGTATTTACTTACGTCCATAGACCAATCTGCTGCTTCATAGTGGAGTGATTGTACTGGCCTTGGGAATTCAGTGTCTGCGTAGCCGAATCCGAATACCTCTTCAAACTGTGCCAATGTAAAGCCTGATGGTAGGAGTTTTACGTCTGACAGGTCATGATAACGGTCAAAGTACTGAAGGATAGCCGCGATTTCCCTGCGGTCTGATTGAGTAACTTGAGATGATGGTATTATGGAATTGCCCTTTATCATGTTGTATTGAGCGCACAGTCCTTCAAGCCTTTGGTTTTGACTCCATTTGGAAACAGCAAAACTGCTCCATGGGCCGGTTACTGAAAGTGCAACTACTATTGCCAGAGAAACAGGGAGGACTATGCTCTTCCTTTTTTTAGATAGGTTTAGATATAGCATTGTTCCGAGGAGCCATAGACCCAAGACCAATACGTAATAGCGGTTTTCCGTAATCCCAAAGGAATTGATTCTAATTCCTATAGAGGCAAACATCATGGCCAGAAGCGGAAGTACCAGTTTCGGAAAGTAGCCGGCAAACGCCTCTGCCCATCTGTTGGTAGAAGCCAGTGGCCAGACGAAGTAAAGTATTGCGGTTGTTGCTACTGAGTACCACAACACCAAATGGGATACCAGCCCAACAGGCCATTGCCGGGTGATTAGTATCTTGGCAAAGTACAAGTATAGGATGAAAGTATATGCGGCCAAAATGGGCGTAACTACATACATGATAAGGTTATTGAGTATTGTTGGATAGTCATGGATTTTCACTGTGGCATCGGCCATAGGTATCCCGGCCATGAACAGAAACGGAGCCACAACTCCGACCATAACCAGCCAGATCTGAATGTAGATGCGGTAGGATATGTCCAGAGAAAAAAGCGAAGTTACTGTAAGTGTGATTGCCGCCAGCCCAATAAACAGTACAGCGGCAAACAAGACGGCTATCACTGCCTGGCTAAAAAGCCTAACTATATACATTTCTAACCCTTTAGTTTTGCGGGTGTGGGGTATTATGAAAAACAGCAGGAAGAGACATATACATATACCTACATGCCTGCTGACGGCAACGAACGAAAGGCTTTTGAGCAGGGCATAGGTGGCCCAAGTGACCAGACTTGCGAAAGCCAAAGCAATTAAATTGCCTATTAGGGCAGAGCCCGGGTTTGAGGGTGCCTGTTCGCCGTGTCCGGAGCTGTTGGAGCCTTGCCGGCTGTGCTTCTTCCCGCCGGGTTGTTGCTCGGTGAGTTCTCGCCTGCTGGGTTTCTTCTTGTTGAGCCCCTGCTTTGTTAGCCGCTGGTTCCAAGATTCCCAAAACAATATCGCACACCATGATGTAAGTATTCCTGCCAGGAGAGCCAGGGAAAGCCTATTCAGCGTCTCTGTTGAACGCTGATACCGGCCTGTTGTGTTTATGATGAGAGTGGCGGTAAGCGCTATTGTGAATCCGACAGATACCCAAAACCGTCTTAAGGTAGGGCCTGCCGAGGCCTGCATCCTCTTAATTAAATCTCCTAACTTTATTCTCATATGAAGTCTCTCCTCAGACTCAGATTTACTTTGTATTTTTGCTTGAACCAATCAACGGCGCCTAAATGTTTTCATATTTATATGTTTATATGTAAGAATCAGCCCATGTTCAGAATACAAAGTTACTGCGCATTTACGGACAGTGCAAATGTGCTTGGCTTCTTTAGAACTTAATGTCCTCACACTATATCAACATAGACTTCAGAACAACTACCGCGGTTCCCGATGATGTAGGTGAATTACGGTTTTGTTTAGGGAGGGGCTAAGTTTTGCAGGAACATGCGGGCCAGTGAAAATGAATGCAGGTACTGCTAACCGCGGAGATGATTTCTTCTACTTCCCGCAGGTGTTAACAGAACTTTTCGAGTGCCAGAGTCGCTATGAGCCCCGATAACATTCACGCCGTACTGCCGCAACTCGTTGATAGATCTTCTTGGATGCCAGAGTCAATAGGAGGTTTGAAGTAAGCGGAGAAAAGCCTGTTGGAACCGTTCATCGTCGGCATTGGTTCGGGCTGAAGGCCCTTTGGTTCGCCCGCCGCCTCGGCGGTGCCGGGCCAGTAGGTTTCTTTGTTCTAGCATGAAGGGTATTCGTTGGCTGGTGTAAATCAGTCCGTTGGGTGCAATGGCGCGTGCTTTCTTACCCAGAATAACTGCTGCAAGCCCCCAATCTTGGGTGACAACAATGTCACCTTGCTTTACTCGATTGGCTATTACAAGGTCTACCGCTTGTGGCCCGGGATCTACGATAATGTGTTGTTCACCATCTAGCAAATGATTGGTTGTAGAAACCGTGATAAGTTCATAGCCCAATCGGATTCGGTTTGTTCTTAAGAAATGTATAACGCTGCGTGGGCAAGCATCTGCGTCAACCCAGACATTCAAAATAAGATACCTCCAACAGGATACCTCTAACCGAAATACTTCTAAGTAAAGTATATCGTACAAAGAATCTATATCCAGGGCAACTGCTTGATTAAGGCCTCTGCGAGTCTCCATGCTATAGATTTGCAGATGGAGGTGTCACTTTGGAAGACAGGTTTTGGTGGATGTGTATCGGAAACGAACGGATTTGCCGTGATTAGTCATGAAGATTCTCTACAGCATACAGTCAATTGTGGATACACTGGGGATATCCTGTGAATAGACTGTGAGTATGTTGTGTATAACGTCTTATCTTCAAAGATTCATTGGGACACTCATGTTTCCTTCAAATAAAAACTACAACAGATACCCACACGTTGCTGCAGGTCACAATTGATATTCTTGGTTCACTTTTGCCAATCATAACATTTTGATACCGAAGGTTATGATTGGGCCCCACAAAACGGTTTCTAATCCAAATCAGCTGTGCAATGCGGGCATTTAATCGCCCTAATAGATACTTCGCTTTGACAAAACCGACATGTCTTGGTAGTTGGCGCGGCGGGTTTCTCCTCAGCGGCCGGAGACGCAAGCGCTCTTACCCTGTTGACCTGCTTTACTATCAGAAAAAGTGCAAACGCGATAATAATGAAATCCACCACAGACGTAATGAAGTTTCCGTAGTTAAGGGTTGCTGCGCCTACTGCCTTGGCTTCCTCCAGGGTTTGATAGGTGTTTCCATCTAGGGCTATGAACATGTTTGAGAAATCAACTTTTCCGGTCAACTGTGCAATCAGAGGCATAATCAAATCGTTAACCAAAGAAGTGACAATCTTGCCGAATGCACCACCAATTATGACACCTACTGCAAGGTCGACAACGTTTCCTTTTACTGCAAACTCCTTAAACTCTTTCCACATGGGTTGTGCCTCCGTTCTATTTTGAAAGACCTGTAACCCTGAAATAATCTTCATAGATAATAAAGATAGAAGTTTTCCATAAGAAAAAGTATGAGCTCATAGAACATATTGAATTTAAATATTGTGATTTTTAAACTTGCCCAGTGGTTTTGATGGGAGAGTAATTATGCTGGGTTTGCCCACAAAACACACCTGACAAATGTACTAACTTCTAATATTATAGCGTATAACTCTGTATGCGGTAATAACTTTTGTCGGACAGACTGTGATTTTGATACCTTCTAAAAAGGCTTGTTAGCACACTTGCTGAGCCATTCAGTGAACTCTCGCTCAACAACAAGGCTTTTTGGTACACTTACTGTACCATTGGGCAGTGGTCGCCGAGCAACAATGCTCATTCGCTGCTTCTCGGTATGTATAGCCCCGTGACCGGTATGTCCTCCAATGTTAAAATAATTATTGATTACTTTGTTTCATTTGTAGTTTGCGGTAGTAATCACAGGTGATCGGTAGTCATTGTGATACTTTGAACTTGCGACTTCCGCAGCAGTAGGTCAAGAAGGGTTATAAGGCAGGGCCTATTGCCAACAGGAATTTCAAACAGAGCGTCGAAAACAGTAATTACAAGAAACGGAAACGTATTACAATGACTTTACAGTGATTTACAGTGAGTTTCGAATATGAATCCATTGCGAGCAACAGATAAAAAGTGTACACGACTTACTTAAAGCCTATACAACATGACAAGAAAAGCATGGACAGTAGCGACTACGAAGAGAATCCCTGAAGTTGTTTTCATTTCAAGAATCGTTTGTTGCCGTGGTTTTATTCCATGAACTTTGAGAGGATGATTTTAGTGCCATCTTTCATCCATACAGGAGATCTCCACCTAGGAAGGCCGTTTCGCAAATTAGGAAGCCTGGGCAAAGCAGTAAGGAAGGCCCAGTTGCAAACGCTTAAAAATATTCTCGATATAGTTAAGCGGACTCGTTCTGATTTTTTGGTAGTTGCAGGGGATTTATTTGATGCAAATTCAGTTTCCGGCAGGTTGGTTCAAGACGTATTGAATTACTTTGCTTCCATAGCGCCTATTCCCGTATATATACAACCGGGTACCCATGATGTATTTGATTCCGATTCTATTTACAGAACCATTCTCTACTCTGCTATGTTGCCTTCCAATGTCACAGTAATTTCAGAAGAGCCAACTGAATTTAACCCGGTGCCTGATGTTGGGCTATTTGCTGCAGCCAATACAACCAAAAGAGGAGGAGATCGTCCGCTTAAGCGGCTCTCGGCACTAGCGTCTCGTAGCGAGGCTAAATACAAAGTAGCAGTTGTTCACGGATCAGTAAATGTACCGGGTTTGTCAATAGACAGTGATGAGCCTCTTGTGGAACTTGAAGAAATTGAGTCGAGCCCTTTTGACTATGTAGCTATGGGGCATTGGCACAAGAGGCAGGACTGGTCTCAGGGGAGCACAAAGGCTTTCTACTGTGGTACGCCTGAAACATTGGAGTTTGATGAAATCCCTTCTCCCGGCTCAGTGACCCTGGTTTCTCTTGACGATAACGTGAAAACCATAGCAAAAGAAGTGGGCACGTATAAATGGATGAAGGTTAGCCTTGATTTGAGCTTAGTGCCTGACATAAAGGCTATTTTAGACAGGGTTAACCAAGCAGCAGGAAGCCATACGCTTTTGCGCTTGGAACTGAAGGGCAATCTGCCCAGCCGGGATGGTTTCGAAAGTTGCCTTGGTGTTGATGATCTTAAACAGAATCTTCAACAAGAGTTAGAGCCTAACTTTTTCTTTGTGGAGATTAGTACCGATGGGCTTACTTTCCATGAACCCGTGCCAGGTGATTTTCCTCCCAATTCGATTGGGCGGGCGTTTCATGAAATCATGGCTGAGAAGATCGAGAAAGCCCAAGACCCAGAGGAGAAAGAAATACTTCATCAGGCTTTGCTACGTGGGGCTTTGTACCTTTCAGGGAAGGCGGGGATAAGGTCATGAGCAATATTCAAAATTATAAAGCTTTACATGGCGAAAACCCAAAAACACAGAGAAAACCGGGCATATCCAATGTTGAATCTCTGTCCGGTGGCCATTATCATAGCAAGGATTCCCATGATGAATATCCTGTCTCATCTGTTGAGCGCGGCTCATCTGCTGGGAATAACGGTTTACATAACCAAACCGCAAAAGATGGTTTCATTCGAATCAAGCGGATCAGAATGGTGGGGTTCAGGTCGTTTGAGGATTACACTCTCGACTTTCCGCCTGGGCTTGTTTTTGTTTGCGGGCCTAATGAATCAGGCAAAACCGGAATAATGAAAGCAATTCAGTTAGGCCTTTTCACTGATGCAGGTACTTCGCGGAAAGACGTCCGCCGGCTCACACGATGGGGAAGCGATCAAGGATTTCGAATCGAACTTGTGCTTGAAAACCAGGACGGCCAATGGGAAATCATCAAGGACTTTGATACCGGGCGCAATATGTTGAGCAAACCCGATGGGGCCAGAGTGCGTGACAAGCACCGGATCTTAGAGGTTATCGCCGGGCTTCTGGGCATTCCGAAGGAAGGCGCTGAAGCCGCTTATATATCCAGTGTATGTGTGCTTCAGGATGAGTTGGCCACCGGTGGTGAAGACCTGAAAAAACTTATTGAAAACCGTGTTGTCGGCGGAGGAGTTGACGTTATCAAACTAGCCGACGATGCTGATAAGAAAATCCGAGAACTTAGAGCAGGTAGAATGGGCGGTGTTTATCAGGGGGAACTTACTCGAGCTTCAAACCGGGTTTCTGAGTTTGAAAAGAAACTGGATGATCTGAAGGCCAAAGTTAACCAAGGCCAAGAGGCGAGAACAAGGGTATTAGAACTTACTCAGCTGGAAGAGGAGCTGAGCAAACAAGTGATTGTTCTTGATGAGACACTCAAAAAGGCTAAGATACATGCTCAAGCGCAGGACATTGTCGAACGGGAAAGCAGAGAACTAAAGAGTATTTCAGATCAAAAGCAAGATCTTGAAGCTTTTAAGAAAAAACTGGCCGAAATAGAGCCTGAAATACAAGCCCTGTCTGAAGCCAAGAAGAAGCTTGACGAGCAAGTCGCGCGTAAGCACCGGCTCGATGAAATTGAGCGTGACATAGTGAAGGCCCGAGAGGAAAGGGCACGGCTTGGCGAACTATGCAAGAAGGCTGAGAGTATGTTACAGGAGGCTGAAACTCTTGAACGAAAGGTTAAGAGCTTGGTGCTGATAGTTCCTGAGAAGGTTGAAAGAGCTGTGGAACTTAGCCGGCGTCTATCCCACCACAATCAAGATCTGCTTAATGCAAGAGGTGTATATGCTAAGCTGCAAGAAGATATATCTACACACATGGAGATAATCAAAGCCAAATCTGAGGAAAAATCGCGCCTTTCAACGCTGCTTGAAATAAGAGAGCAGTACGAACTGGCCAATTCAATATCGGCTTACATCCAAGGAATCGAGTTTGCAATAGGGCAATATGAAGGCAATAGACGTAAACTTGCGGCACTGGTGCCTGTATCTGAAAGTGATGTTAAAGAGGCTGAGAGCCTTTCCAGAGAGATATCAGCTATGTCCAAAGTACCTGCCGGGCTCAATCTTGAAATCTGCACGGCTTCCGGCGTTAAGGGCCAAATGGGTATTGACGAAAGCCCTGGTACACATATTGAGCCGGGTTCTGCAAGGTTTTCAGCGCGTAAGCGTATAAGAGTCAACATCCCACAAGTGCTCGATATGCAGGTCAACACAACTGATGCAAAACCATTTTTTGATAAAATGGGCCAAGCCCAAGCCAAGCTCAGCCAGATTCTTCAACGCTATAATGTCAAAAGTGTTGAGGCACTTTTGGCAGTTTTTGCTCAATACCAAAGTGTTGAGTCTCAAGTTTCGCATTCTTACGAGAGGCTTGCAAATCTTGTGGCCGCTATTGATGTAGCCCGGTTTGAAGCACTTGTTGAAGAACCTAGCGGCTCCGAAGGTGCTGCTATTCGTTTAGTTGCGAAAGGACTCCCCGGTGACTGTGCCGGTGACAATTTCATTGATTCTCCCCTCTCAAAGCAAGCAAATTGTGTGGAATCCGAATACGGGTTGCCCCGTAAAGCCCAGGAAAGCTGTAAAGAATCTTTTACTGTAGCTCAAAACATACTAGACACCTTTCGCTTACAGCTCGGCGAGCTAAAACCCATGGTGTCCCAGAGCTTGGCTGATTTGGATATGACCCTTGAAGAACTTAAGGAACAACAGGTTCTTCAAATTGAAGAAAAGCTTCAAGGGGTAAAACGCCGGTTGCAGGATGAGGCCCAAAGTATGGCCAAATTGAAAGGTTCTGTCGATAGTCTGGAACTTGAGAAAAGAGAAGCAGCGGTACAGTCTATTGCTGATTCTATTGACGCATTGGTTAGAGAGGCCGGATGTGTATCTTTAGAGGATATGGTTGCCAAGCGGGATGAACTCTTGTTTTTGAAAGGTGCTGTACAAGATAGGAAGTCGAGAGCAGGCGATCTTCTTGGCGATAAAAACATAGAGGAGTTACACAAAGAGATTGACGGCGCTAATGAAAAGATTACGGCTTTGGAAGAAGAAAAGAGCCGTATTTTCGCCAAAGGCCCGCTAACCGGTAACTTAGAAGAGCAATTACACAAGGCAGAGCAAGGCCTTAAGAATAAGGAAACGAAGCGGGAACGGCTCATCGGTAGGATAAGCGCTGTAAATTTAGAGGCACTGAACAATAAGCAAATTGATATTATTGGAAGGCTTGTACCTGCTCAAGAACAATTGCAAAAGACCCGGCCATACAAAATGTTGCCTACAGAGGTAGTGGAAAAGGAACGTGAACTTGATGAAAAGCGAAACCTGCTTGACCGGTTAAACAAAGATAAGGCTGTTGCTAAAGCAACGGTTCAGATTGTAACCGAAGGGGCCGAGGATATTGCCGGTGCAACTGAGGAACTTGATGATGCAAAAAGGTATTTAGCGCATATTGAGCGTGAGGTCAAAATACTTGAAATACTTAAAGATGTTTTTCCAGAGGCACGTACAAGAGCAGTATCCGGTATTTTCGATCTACTGTCAAAAGCGTCTTCGAAGTACATCGGACAGATGACGGCCGGCAAATATACCAGGATGGAGATATCTGAGGATTTCAGCCCAATGCTTTATTCTGAGGCCCGAGGCAAACCTATTAATGGGACAAAGGAGATGCATCTACTATCAGCAGGCACAGCAGATCAGGTGCTCCTTTCAGTGCGTCTTGCTGTTGCGGATCTAATGTCTCAAGGCAAATGCCCGCCGTTCATCATGGACGATCCTTTTATTCATTTTGATCCGGCTCGGCGCCAAGCAGGTATAAAAGTGCTCCAACAAATTTCCAACACCTATCAGGTGATAGTGTTTACTTGCCATGATTATGAGGAAATTCCGGCCCGGCAAAAGTTGAAACTGGCATAGCAGTTTTTGTGGCAAGCCGGCAGCAGTCATGTATTTGACAAATGTGCAATAGTTGTAGTTAGACTTGTTACGGTATCGTAGTTCTATTAATGCACTATACGTATAGCTAGACTGATTACGGGTAGTCGCTGTTCCCATCAATACAGGCTCACCATGCCCATTAAGGCTTGGCAAAAATGCTACCCGAACTACTTAGATTTATGCTGTATACAATTTGCAAAATTTAAGTATTTATTATGTTTCGCGGCAATATCCTCTTACAAAAATCTGTCAACTACGATTCCGGGAAAGATATATCAATATTGCCCGCATGCCTGATAATCAAGCGCCGGCGTCTTTAAGGCGTTGGAAATAGATTTTATTTCATAGAATATACAAAAAATCAAAAATTCTTCGGGTTTCAAATTAAATTGGGAGGAATTTGGACTTTTGATGCCGAAAGAGCATAACAGGCTAATACCGGTAATAACAACCAAGGCATAACCATGCAACATACAATATGTCCAGAAAGGGGATGACTTAGTTCGTCCTGGAACTACCTAAGTTCTTAGGGCAATGACAGATACAGTACTTCGTTCGCGAGCGGATCCCTTAGGAAGTAGGCTAACTCGTCTCATTGGCTTAATGACAAAGCGGGTTTAAAGATTGTTCAGACTGACTATTCCAAAGGGAGTGATCACTTGGGAACCAAACTAAACAAAATCCTCATTACCGGAGGCAAAGTTATTGACGGCTCAGGTAATCCATGGTTTTCTTCTGATGTCCTTATTGAAGAGGACACTATCTCTCGGGTATATCCAGGCATTGGAGAAAAGATCGGGCAAGATCTTAGCTCCGAATATCAGATAATTGATGCTACAGATAAAATTGTATGTCCTGGCTTCATAGATATTCACGGCCATTCCGATGTTGAGGTTTATATTGACGGAACTGCCCGAAGTTCAGTAATGCAGGGTATTACCACTGAGATTGTAGGAAATTGCGGTGATTCTGCATTCCCCCTGGTAGGCCTGTTTCCTGAGAGATTTCGAAAAACTATATTTGAATTGTATGAGTGGACTGATGAGCTTCCCTGGGTTACCTTTGACGAATATTTGGATGCAATAAGTTCTCAGGGAATTTCAATCAATATTGGCGGATTGGTTGGACATGCATCAATTAGGACTGCAGTCTCAGGCTATGCTGATTGTGATCTCAGTTCAAGCGAGTTTCAGCAGTGTGAGCATTTGCTGAGGGAAGCTTTGGAGCAAGGCGCCTTTGGTATGTCTTTGGGCCTTTACTATGCGCCCGGCAGTTACGCTCAGACCGGTGAGGTCGTCGAGTTTGCCAAAGCAGTTGCAGATTACCATGGCCTTGTCACATGCCACTTAAGAGATGAATCTGACTATAACATCGGCCTTCTGGCTGGATTACATGAGATGCTCACTGTGGCCAGGGAAAGCGGTGCCAGGGTTGAGATTTCACACATGAAATGTGTAGGGCCCGCAACGTGGGGATTGGCTGGTGTGCTTGTAAAAACCGTTGAGGATGCCAGAAAAAGAGGATTTGATGTTGCAGCAGATCAATACCCTTATGTAGCGGCGTGTTCGAGTATCATTGGCTCTCTGATTCCGCGATGGGCTCAAGCCGGTTCCAGACAGGATTTTTCCGACAGGCTTAAGGATCCGCATCTGCGTCAAAAGATACAAAAAGAAGTTGTTCAGAACCTTGGCCGGCGGGGCGGGCCTGAGAGATTGGTCATTGGACGGTATCCGCCTGAGCCAAAATACAGCGGGAAATCAATAGCGGAAATTTCAAATATGGTTGGCTTCAATGCGGCTGAAACAACTTTAAAACTTGTAGAACTGTTTAATCCTCAACTAGTCACTTTTTCTATGAAAGAAGAGGATCTTCAGGCAATAATGAAAGCTCCGTTTGTAATGGTTGCCTCTGATGGGCGTGCGCTGAGGCCGGAAGGGGTCTTATCATCGGGGCCGCCGCATCCCAGAAGTTTTGGCACTTTTCCAAGGGTTATCTCAAAATACGCTTTGAGCGGCCAGGTAATTACCATTGAAGATGCTCTGAGGAAAATGACATCTATGCCGGCAGAGCGCTTGCACATTAAAGACAGAGGATACGTAAAACCAGGTTTTAAAGCAGATATTGTAGTGTTTGATCCGGTTACGATTAAAGATAATGCTACTTTTGATTCGCCTCGATTATATCCTTCCGGAATAGATTATGTCCTTGTCAATGGCCGACCCGTTGTGGCTGAAGGTGAACATACAGGAGCTAAACCAGGCAAAGCATTGCGTCATTGCATATAGGAGGTGAAAGGTATTATTTGGTGTGTCGGATGGATAGTCAGTGAAGTCAAATGTTTGTCTGCATATGGCGAAATCCAAGGAGGTGCATGCAAAGGTGTTGGTTGAAGGTAGGTTTTTCGAGTTGTTATATTTGCTGATTATCGGATTTACCGTGTTTCATTACAGCAGGGAGGCTAAGAGAGGCAAGATTCCCAACATTGCAAGGTTGCCCGCGCTTGATGCGGTGGATGAGGCTGTTGGTAGATGCGCTGAAATGGGGAAACCCTTGTTCTATACAGTAGGCAGCAGTGAGATTACCGATGCCAGTACTGCTCAGACCATAGCAGGGCTTAACTTGATGAAACACGTAGCCACGCTTGCAGCTCAGTACGATGTGCCTATGTGGGTGGTCAACAGGTATGGAAGCACTCACGTTGTAGCGCATGATGTGGTTAAGCAAGGTTATCTTGAAGCAGGAAGGCCGGAAGAGTTCAAACCTGAACAAGTGCTATTCTTGTCTTCTGAACAGTTTGCTTATGCGGCCGGTTGCGCAGGGATTATGCATCGCGAGCAGGTTGGTGCCGTGTTTCTTGTAGGGCAATTCATGGCTGAATCCCTATACCTGGCTGAGTCGGCAGCATCCCTGGATGCTATCTCTATTGCCGGTACTGCCAGGGCCACCCAACTTCATTTCTTCGTTGCAGCATGTGACTATACTCTCATTGCTGAAGAGATTTTCGTGATTTCAGCCTATCTTACTCAAGATCCTGGCCAGTTGGGAATGGTCAGGGGAGGCGACGTAGCAAAGCTAATTGCGTGCCTTCTCATTACTGTCGGTGCTCTGTCTGCTACGTTTGGACAAGATATTATCGGTTCAATCATAACCAAGTAGTGTGAGGTGAGAAGACATTATGCGTAAAGAGTTGCCTGTAGCCATAGCGTGTATATGTGGTTTTACGATAATCATAGCTCACTTTTTCAACATAGCGCCTATCAAAACGTTTGCGGCATATTTGCAGGATTGGGGAATTGTGGTTGCTGCATTCGCAATTGTAGTCAGTGCGCTAAACCTTATGGTAGTGCATGTCAAGAGGATATCACATCCCAAAGATGATTCATGGAAAAAAGTCAACAGTGGAATAATTATTGCGTTGTTTGTTGTTACTTCAATTACGGGTTTGATAAGCAGGGAAAACCAAGCATTTACGTGGCTGTTCGACAGGGTGATGTTGCCTTTGGGAGTTACCTTTGTGTCAATGAATATGTTTTACCTTGTAACTGCTGCATACAGAGCATTTAGGGCTCAGTCATTCGAAGCTACCCTGCTGTTGGGAGCAGGCATAATTGTTTTGCTAGGCAATGCTCCGGTTGTAGAGGCAAATGTCGGTTGGTTTGCCAAGGCAGCCAGCTGGATTATGGAAGCCCCTAACATGGCGGCACAGCGCGGCCTTATGATAGGAGCTGCAATTGGAGCCATTCAAACTGGATTAAGAGTTATATGCGGTATAGACAGAAGCTACTCAGGCACAGGCGTTTGATTGCGTGAGTGTTAAGGTAAGGAGGGTTTTTTTGTGGGGGCAACACCTACCGGTAACAAAAGCAAGAAAGGGCTCAATAGGCAGTTTGTCTATCTATTGACGATTTTGGTGATTCTTTTTCCCCTGGTTCGCCCTATTGGAATGCCTATTACCGTGACCCGCTGGGTTGAGCAAGGTTTTAATGAGATAGACAGCTTGAACCCAGGGGACAAAGTTCTTATAACGTTTGACTATTCAGCGTCAGGAGCGGCTGATATTCACCCGGCTGCAGAGGCAATTTTCAAGCACCTCATGGATAAAGACATTAAAGTAATTACAGTATCTTTTGTAGCCGAAGGTGCACGGTTTCCAGGAATACTCATGTCTGAATGGGAAGAGCATGGGAAAGTTTACGGCGAAGATTTTGTGCACCTGGGTTTTCTATCTGGCCATGAAACCGCTTTGGCCGCTTTGTTTGCAGATATCCCGGGAACATGTCCTGTAGATTCACGAAATAAGCCAGTTGATTCGTATTCGATAATGGATGGAATAAAAACAGTAGGAGATATGGACATGTTCATAGGTATGTCCGGTGGAAACCCTGGTCCTCAGCAATATGTTCGACAGATGGAGCCATATAAAGATGTAAGAATTGTCACCGCCGTTACAGCGGTTATTGCTCCGACTATTGAGCCTTACATGGCTTCCGGCCAGATTGTTGGCCTTATAGGTGGCTTAAAAGGAGCTGCTGAATACGAAACAGTTATGGAATACCAGGGCAAAGCAACTGCGAACATGGATGCACAGTCTTTTGCCCACTTGCTGGTCATTGGCTTTATCATTGCAGGCAACATCAGTTATTTTGCTACACGAAAGCAAAATGATAAGAAATAAAGCGTATAGGAGGGTTTTGGATGTCAAGTGATATTGGTATATGGATCTCAGCTTTGTTATCCCTAGCCGCCCTATCTTTCCTATACAGAGAGAATAAATTCTATAACATTGCAGAGAGTGTTTTCATAGGAGTCGGAACAGGATATGCATTTGTTATGGCGTGGTCTAATATCAACCTAAAGGGGTTTCAACAGCTTGCTGAAGGTGACATTCTTACAGTAATTCCCTTGTTGCTGGGACTGTGCCTGTTTGGAAAGATGTCTCCGTCAACAGCATGGTTAGGACGGTACCCTGCGGCGATGTTAATGGGCATGGGTTCTGCCATTGCTATACGTGGAGCTGTGCAGTCAGAACTTGTGCGTCAGATAGCAGCCACTTGCGTTCCGCTCAATAGCATAAAAAATATCATAGTTGTAACAGGAACTATAGCTACCTTGAGTTACTTTTTGTTTTCCATGAAAGACACAGGTTCAAAGGCTTCATCTGGGCTTAAGGTTCTCTCTCGGTATGGACGATATGTAATGATGATCTCTTTCGGCGCAGCGTTTGCCAATGCGACTATGCAGCGATGTGCACAGCTAATAGATAGATTGAGGTTTCTTTTCGGAGATTGGATTTACCTAATCCGTTGATTTTGCCCGATGCGTTTGCTGAATTGTTTTAGGCTAAAGCGTAGTGGAAAAACAGGAGGAAAGCATATTGGGACAAGGGATGCTCTTAAGAGCAACCCTTGTCTTTGGAATTGTGCTTGTGTACTTGCTTTGAGATAACCAGAGATCTATGGCCATGAGCGAGGGCGGCCTGAGATAAACAAATATTTTTAAGAAGGCGCGTGCCCTATGTGTGGGTTTAAGAATGTTTCAGCCAGGGAGGTTGTGGATGATGTTTGACTTAGTAATAAAAAACGGAGAAGTAATCGATGGAACAGGTAAGCAACCTTTTAAAGCAGACATAGGCATCAAAAACGGCCATATAGCGGCAATTGCCCCTTTGCACCAACAAGGTTATCCGACGATAGATGCACAGGGTTTGGTTGTATGCCCTGGATTTGTTGACTTACATTCTCATTCCGATTTCACTCTCTTTGTGAACAGGCGAGGCGAAAGCAAGATAAGACAAGGGATTACAACTGAGATTGTGGGAAATTGCGGTTTTACCGCTGCGCCTGTGACACAAGAGCATTTTTATGACTTGCTTCAATACCTGGCCAATACCGTGATTTTGAGCAATGAAGAAAAGGAGAAGTGGAAGTGGGCTTCGCAGGCTGATTTTCTGGAGGAGATCCAAGGCGAAGGGTTTTCGTTTAATGTTGCTGCTTTAGTAGGACATGGCACAATTAGGGTGGCGGTTATGGGTTTTGATAAGGCGGAACCTACCGCAGATACCATGAATAAGATGCTAAGACTCTTGGAAACAGAAATGGATAGAGGGCTTTTTGGATTATCAACAGGCCTTCAGTATGAGCCGTGCTTGTATGCGGACACCAATGAATTAGCTGAATTGGCTAGGGTTGTCCAAAAACATGGTGGCATATTTGCCGTTCACCTTGAAGACGAAGGCAAGGATGTTTTGTGTTGTATTTCCCAGGCCATTGAGGTAGCCGAGAAATCCGGTGTTTCCCTTGAGGTTTCTCATTTGAAAGCTGCTTTCCGTTCTAACTGGGGCAAGATTGATACTGTGCTAAAGACTATAGATGATGCCAAGCAATCTGGCATCGACATCGATTTTGATGTATATCCATACACAGCTTATGGGAGCGGCCTTATAGATTTAATGCCGCCCTGGGTTCGGGAACAAGGCGCAGGTAAGATGGTCGATATGCTTAAGGATAGTTCAACGCGAGCCAGGGTGTTAAGTGAAATGGAAGGCCAAACAGAAGAGTGGGAGAACCCTGGCCATGGCTGTGGGTGGGACAATGTAAGAATAGCAATGTTGAAAACCGATGATAACCGGAAGTATGAAGGGATGACTGTTGAGCAAGTAGCCGGTGATATGGGATTGACGCCTGAGGAAGCTGCCATAAGGCTCATAATAGAAGAAGAGGCGGCTATTAAGGCCATCTACTTTGCCATGTGCGAAGAGGACCTGGAGACCATAATGAGGCATCCCGGTGCAATCTTCTGTACAGATGGCAGGGCGGTAGCGCCTTACGGCCCCTTGGGGCGAGGCTTGGTACATCCAAGGTATTACGGTACTTATCCTCGAATACTTGGTAGGTATGTAAGAGAGAGGAATGTTATCTCTATAGAAGAAGCCATCATGAAGATGACCTATTTGCCTGCCAAGAAGGTTGGTCTAAATAGCAGGGGGCTGCTACGGGAAGGGTATTGGGCAGACATAACCATCTTTGATAAAGACAAGGTGCTGGACCTGTCAACATTTGACAAGCCTCATCAATATCCAAGGGGTATTGAATATGTGTTGGTAAATGGCTGGGTTGTTATTGAAAAAGGGGAGCATACAGGTAAATTACCCGGGCGAGTCCTAAGAAGGGGAGAAGCGTAGCTTACTTCCTCCGGAAAACACCCAAAACGCCTTATAAGGACGCCCAATTTTCGGCAGTTTACCTTCGGCGGATTTTGTCGAATTCTTGGTAATAGCATTGCGCTCCACTTACGGGAACGCCTACCGACCGGTTTTGGTTCAAAAGCCTGTGCCCAGTGGCTGGGTGGCTAAGTATTTCGCTGAACAGGACATATGGGTATGTTCCCAAAGTGTGCTAGAATGAATTGCAGGTGAAGCATCTGTAATAGGAGGATAGTTAATGCTCGACAAAACTGGGCAAATTCCGCTATACATACAATTAAGGAATTTGATTCAAAAGAAGATCGAAGATGGAACTTATCCTGAGGGTACGGCTATCCCATCAGAAAGGGAACTTTGCAATATGTATGGGGTAAGCAGAATTACTGTAAGACAGGCTATTCAGCTTGCCACTTCTGATGGGCTCTTGGTTAGAAGGCCGGGCAAAGGAACTTATGTTTCTACCAGGAAGATAGTCCAGGCCCTTGAGCACATTACCTTATTCGATAAAACCATGACCGGACAAGGGCTCTTTCCCAGAACTTCAGTTATTGAAGTGAAAACTGTATCGGCAACAGACAAAGTATATAAGGCTCTGGAAGTCAGCAAGAGGGCCCCCCTCGTGAGGATTACGCTTTTGGGTATCGCTGATTCAGAACCTTTAGCTATATATACCTCGTATTTTAGGCCGGAACTGGGTGTGCATATGGCTCAGAAAGCCTCTGAATGGGGTTCCCAGGAAAGGGCTTTTACTTCGTTCGATTTGTACGAGGGAATGAGCCATGACTTAAGGCCTGTAAGGGCACGGCAGACGTTTGAGGCGAATCTGGCGTCAGGCAGAGTGGCCCGGTACCTTAGACTGGATGAACCTACAGCACTCTTCGTCGTAGAATCTGTAGCAGAAGCTGAAACCGGGGTTCCGATAGAGTACAGAACAGCTTATTACAGGGCAGATCGTTATAAATTCTCCATTACCCGTGAGATCAAAACTTAGTAAGTTATCTAATTGAATTAATTTCAGCCAATTTGATTAAATAAAGAAGGAATTTCGGGTGTCCGTGTGGTAATAACCTATTATAACCGCCGATCAACTATTGTGGCTAACTATTAAGCCTTTGAGGAGGGCACTAGACAGTGTCTAAGAAAGAGAAGTTAACGATTCTATGTCCAAACGGACACTTGGGATTTGCTCCTTCAAAAGAGGAGAGCTTTTGGATTGGAGTAGAAGAACTCCCTAATTATTATTGTTGTGACTCAGGAAGTAATGATATAGGCCCTACGCCCCTTGGAGCGGACCTGTCCGTTGGCCCTTACGAGTGGCAGGTACACGATCTGGAAATGATGCTTGTAGCAGCCAGAAAACAGGGAGTGCCTATGATTATTGGCTCATCGGGAGATACAGGTTCCAACAGCCGGGTTGACATGTATGTAGATATTATAAAGAAGTTGGCAAAGAAATATAACATACCCAAATTTAAGTTAGGATACTTTTACTCGGAAGTACCTGTTCAGCATATAGTTGAAAAGCTTGAAGAAGGTGTTGAGATTGAAGGGTTGGACGGTAGGTCGGACCTGATTGTTGAAGATGCAAAGAACACAGATAGGATAGTAGCAGTAGCAGGGGTTCATCCGTTTATGAAATTGCTTGATATGGGCGCCGACGTTATTATCGGCGGCCGATCAAGTGACTGTGCCATATTTGCTGCTCCGGCCATCAGAGAAGGGTTTCCTGAATCTCTTTCATATTATCTTGGAAAAGTCATGGAGTGCGCTTCTTTCTGTGCTGAACCGTATGGCGCAAAAGAGACAATTATTGGCACGATCACCCATGAAGACGTGAAAGTAACGGCTATGCATCCTAAGCAAAGGTGTACAGTTGAATCTGTTTCTGCCCATGCAATGTACGAAAGGTCAAATCCTTTCTATGAATATGTGGCAGGCGGCCTTCTTGACATGACAAATTGTGAATACAAACAGTATGACGAGAAGACTTGCGCAATTACAGGGCCAAAGTTCATTCCAATTGAGGGCAAGGTGAAAGTCAAGTTAGAAGGCGCCGGCAAGATTGGCGAAAGATATCTTGGTATTGCAGGTATCAGAGATCCTTACCTGATTGAAAATGTAGACAAAGTTGTGGATTGGGCAAGGAGCCAGGTAGAAGAAAGGTTCAAAGATACCAGGCACGAGGTTTATTTTCATGTGTACGGAAAGAATGCAGTCATGGGGGACATCGAACCTGTTAAGAACGTAAACCCACACGAGCTGTGTATTGTTGTTGAAGGTATTGCTCCGACCAAAGAACTTGCAGAAGAAGTGGCTATGATTGGAACAAGACAGCTCTTCTATGCACGGTTGCCGGAAGTTAAGGGCACCGCAGGTACTGCTGCGTTCCTTGTAGACGAAGTATTTCCAGTCTCCCCGGCGTACAAGTGGACCCTTAACCATATCATTCCTGTTGACGACCCACTTGAGTTTTTCCCAGTTGAAATTATCGAGGCTGGAGTTTAAGGAGGCCATGAAGATGAAAACCGTCAAACTGGAAGACCTGGCCAAGGTTATAAGAAGTAAGAATGCAGGGCCTGATAAGGTGACATTCGATATTATCTTCAAGAACCAGGAGGACTATGAGGCTGTTAAGGCAAGCAAAGCATTGACTCCTGAAACTGTAACCAAGCTATTTGGCGTGCCCAAGGAAAGGCTCAGTGATTTTGTTGAGTACGATCCTGCATGTGCTATAAAGTTCACCTTATACAGGTCAATACCCAGTGGCAGTCCAGGAGATGCGGATGTTTTTGGTTGTCAGCAATATCCACCCCTGATGGGCCTGGAAATTCCACTTTAGGTATCTGATATACTTGAATATGTTGGCACGGAGGATGTCAACCGAAACATTCTCCGTGCCGAATGTTCTTGAGAGACTTTGGAGGGAAGCCGAATGATATCGTCGCTTGCCGGCATAATCAGCAAACGTCGCGGAGAAATCATTGTATGTGGTTACCTAATTCTTGTACTCTTGTTTCGTTTGCTCCCAGGTTCATGGGATACATCTTTCTTACCTGGAAACCAGATTAAGGTAAGCCTTTTTACTGTATGGACAGTTGTAGGGTGGATATCAAGGAGTTTATCACCTGCAGTAGTTGGGCTGCTAAACGTAGTGAGCCTAATTTTGGCTGAAATAATCACCTTTGAACAAGGGGTTAGCTGTTTTGGTAGCACCACAGTTGTATTGGTGTTTAGTGTGTTATTGCTTGCCGAGAGCATTCAAGCCAGCGGAATAGAGCGGCGTATTACATTGTGGCTTCTCAATATTGCCAAAGGCCATACTGAATATACCGTGTTGATGGTAATGTTTGCAGTGTTTTTGCTAACGTTTTTCATTCCAAGCGCTGTTGGGCGGGTAGGAATTCTGCTTCCCATTGGAAGAGGATTATGTAGAGAGTTTAATGATAAGAACTTTTCTAAAATGCTTATGATAGGCATGACGCTTGGTTCTCTGATTAGCACTACAAGTTGTATTACAGGAGCCCCCGGTGTCTTCTACGGCATTGAGCTTTTCAAAGACTGCATTGGGTTTGAATGGACGTATTTTCAATGGGCCAGAGCATATATTCCTCTTAACCTGGTTGCAACCATACTAACCTGGTATGCACTGAAAAAACTGTTTCCGCCTGCGTCCAGTTATATCAGTAAGGGTAGAGAGTTTGTCAAAGACAGTTACTCAAAACTTGGGCCTATGAACAAGCGGGAGCGTAAAATGCTCATGGTCATTGCTATAATGCTGCTGTTTTGGATCACGGAACCCTTGCATCATGTGCCTGTGGGCCTGACTGCGCTTGCCATGAGCCTTTGTACTGTCTTGCCTGGCATAGGCATTGTTGAGTGGGAGGAGGCCCTTGAGAGGATAAACTGGAGCACTTTGCTTCTGCTTGCTTCAAGCGTAGTAATGGCTATGGCAGTTTCGACATCCGGGCTTCACCTGAGCCTTGCCGAAGTTCTTTCAGGTTTGCTTGTAGGCAAGAGCCCTTTTATTATGGCCTTTACAATAATTGTTTGTGTAATCTTACTGCGTTTTGGGTTGAACAATATGACTACCGTTAACGCGGTTATGTTGCCTATTACCTTCGCCGTTGCAGGGTCAACTTCAACTAATCCTGTTTGGCTGGGAATGGTGGCCATGGCTGCAGGTAAAATAGGCTACTACCTGCCGGCTCAGTCTGTGTCAGCCCTTGCTACATTTTCAACAGGGCTTTATGATAGCCATGATCTAATGAAGGCCGGCCTGGTAGTTACCCCTATTGTGGTTGCAGTAACACTCCTGTTTTCCGTGTTTTACTGGCCTATGTTAGGATGGAACCCGTAGGCTGGTTATTTTTCATGTATTATGCACAAATCTGAGGTGGCGTTGAGACAATGGCTTATCCTGCTTTAGTAATTGACACCAAAAAAATCAAACATAACACTCAAGTAATAGCGCGTCTTCTGGATGAACAAGGAATTCGGCTTGTCGGAGTCGCAAAAGGAACATGTGCCAACCGTTGGGTTGTGGAAACCATGGTTTCCGGGGGCGCAAAAGCAATAGCTGATTCCAGAATTGATAACTTGCGCCGCATCAAAGAATGGGGATATAAGGGTGAGACTATCCTGTTGAGGTCTCCAGGGCTTTCTCAGTGTAAAGAAGCTGTGCTTTATGCTGATACAAGCCTTAATTCGGAGGTTTCCATTGTTCGGGAATTAGGCAAAGCAGCCATGAGCCTGGGAACAACCCACCAAGTGGTGTTGATGATAGAACTTGGAGATCTAAGAGAAGGTGTGTTGATTGATAAGGCTCCCGAGGTTGCTTTTAAAATGGCTCAAGTGCCAGGCATAAAATTAATCGGTATAGGCACAAATATGAGCTGTTATGGGGCAGTGATTCCTACTCGGGATAAAATGAATCTCTTGCTTGATACTAAACAAGAAATTGAAAAGGCAATCCAAAGCCCTCTGGCCAGGGTATCAGGTGGTACATCTGCGAATATGACGCTGGTTCTAAACAAGGAGATGCCAAAGGGTATTACAGAACTTAGGATAGGTGAAAGCATTCTTCTTGGCACAGAGGCAGTTAACAGAGAGCCAGTAAGCGGTTGCTGCCAAGATGCTTTTACCTTAAAAGCTGAAGTAATTGAAGTACAGCGCAAACCGTCTAAGCCCATTGGGGAAATTGGGCAGGATGCTTTTGGAGATGTCCCTGTTTTTGAAGACCGGGGAATTAGGACAAGGGCTATTCTGGCAGTGGGGAGGCAAGATGTGGATCCTTCCGACCTCAGGCCTCTCGCAAAAGGAGTAGAAATTATAGGCGCTTCGTCTGATCATCTAATTTGCGATGTTGAGGATGCAGGTGATTCTATCCATGTAGGTAAAATTTTGTCTTTTGGCGTATCCTACAACACTCTGCTTAAGGCGAGCACATCTGCCTATGTAAGCAAAAAAGTGGTCTAGCCCCCACAATTGAATATTGAATAACCCATAACCTGCCCTTTAAGGGCCTAACCTTTGCATGCAACCTTTCCGGAGTTTCGGCACACCCGTTCATGTTTCATAAGCGTGTTTTCTAAGCATGTTTCTCGAAAGAGAATCTGTAAAGAAAATACGTTTTTGATTCTAGCGCATGACCTGGCTAATGCATCTTGCCTGCAACTTCATTGCAAAGGTGTATTTGCGTACCGTTTCAGCGCTGCCTCAACTATGCTTCCTATCAGCCATGACTGGGGCTTTCCTAATGAAGCGGCCATTTTGCTCATGTAACTAAGATGAATTTCTGAATCTTGCTCAGATTTGTTGCCGCCTGGGCACGCAAGGCCTGCGAAAGTGTTGAGTTCCAATAAGTAGGGTTCATTCCCTTTAAGCATAATATCTATCCTGCCATAATCTCTGGCGCTGAGAGCCTGGTATGCGCGGACAGCAAGCGTTGTTATACGCTGTTCTTGTTGTTTGGACAAAGGCGCAGGGCATACCAATTTTTCCTTATCGTCCATCTTGTGGGCGTAGGTGTTTGTTAGGGTACCGGTGTACCCAATTTCAAGCAGTGGCAAAACCGTGATCTGTTTCCCGTTGCCTATGATTCCTACGCTTATCTCACGTCCGGGTATGTATTCTTCTACCAAGGCAGGCTGATTTAGTTGTTCAATAATCTTTTTGGATACTTGAAACAGTTCTGTTTGATTGTTGACAATTGAATTTTTGGTTATGCCTGAACTTCCTCGCCCGTCCACCGGTTTGACAAACAAGGGAAAGTCTAGGTTTTGCGTTCTAAGCAGAGTTTGGGCCTTTTCTTTTGTTGTATGTGTTGATATTGTCATGAATTTGGGAGTTGGAATTTTGTCGTAAGCCCAAATCTTTTTTCTGGTGGCCTTGTTCAATGGGACAAGATTAATGCCTGATCCGGCATATGGAATATTGAATGCTTCACAGAAACAAACTTCTTCATCAGACGAAGCATTGAAAACAAGTTTTGGTTGTATCTTGGTGATTTCTTGCAAGGTCAGCCCAGGTTTGTGAGGTTGCCACTTAACAATTTCCGCCAAAAAACCGGCTTCTTCAAGAGACTTGCAGTGGTTCAATGCCTCGTTCATTGCATCGTCGTCAAATGCTTGGCCGGTAAAGTCTTCATGGAATTCAACGTTTCTGGATTGCCGCCATAAAACTACTATCTTTATTTTGGTACTCAACATATCACCTTTCAATCGTAAATGTTTATGAATATATGCACGTCCACTTTTCGCCCAATCTTTGATTGGAACTATGGTGGCTTTTAGCTGGGAGGATTAGTCCTGCAGCATCAAGAAGGTTAGAGTCAATCCTATATCTATGTTATCACATACTGAATTAGCGGCCAGTCTATGCATTAGCAGTAACCTTACTTGTAGTCTCTACGTTGTTTAAGCAGTCAAACCGTGCGGTAGAAGTAATCTTACTTGTAGTTTTTTACGTCGTCTGAGCGGGCATCCATGCGGTAGCAGTAATCTTACCAGTGTGCCAGGGCTCTTAGCTGAATTAATGAGGACTATTAAATCGATAGATTGGCAAAGAGATGAGATTGTAATGGTTATTCTTCGGTTACCTTATAATGCATGTAGCTAAGAGGCACCGTGGAGCCCCGCTTTGATCGAAGTCATAGGAATCTTAGCCATAAGCGGCCATAACAGGAGAAGGGAGGAAAAGTGCCGTTGGTCTAAGCAACTTAAGCACATAAATGCAAATGTAAGTCTAAAAGGTAGCTTCAATTAAGATTTTGAGGAACATGGCCTTTCATGGAATCATCGTGTTATCCGAAGGCCAAATTTATCGAAGGCCAGAGTACTTTTTTGAGAGTGCTTGGTTGTGGGTACCAATTCACGGCACAGATATATGAAGTCATTCACAGTCGATCCCCGTCCTCCGGTGTACTTGTCTCTCAGTGAAAAACAGTGGGACGAGAAGTTGGAGAGGTGTAAGGAACTGGCATCTCCCTGTGTTTTGTGTGGAAGGCAGTGCCGGGTTATGAGATTCAATGATTCTGAGCGCAAGATTATTGAATTTCGGCCATCCAATCCCAAAAGCGATGTTGAAATTGATGCCGGAATTGATGCTGACATTGAGCATAATGCCAAAGGGCCTAAAAAAGGTTCTTTACCGCCTGTCATAGGGGTCTGCAAAACCAAAGATAAGGCTGTAGTCTCCAGTTTTGGCCCGCATTTTGGCGAAGAACCTCCTCTTGTAGGCACAAGAGGTTCAGGTACTGTCTTCTTTGCCGGATGCAACCTTAGGTGTACGTTTTGCCAGAATTACGACATAGCTCACTTTGATCGAGGGCAAGAACTTACTGACGAGCAACTCAGCCGGCTGATGCTCCGTATTCAGGATATGGGTTGCCATAATGTTAATCTTGTTTCACCGACGCATGTGGTTCCTAATATTTTGGCTGCTGTCCGATTGGCTGCCAGGCAAGGCCTCAATATTCCGCTTGTCTATAATACCGGCGGCTATGATTCTATAGAAACCATTGAGATTCTGGACGGAGTAGTCGACATATATATGCCGGATATGAAATATGGAGAGTCTGAGCCCGCGAAAGAATTCTCCATGGCTGCGGATTATCCCCAAATAAACTTTGCTGCTGTAAAGGAAATGCATAGGCAGGTTGGCGACTTGGTTATGGAAAGCAATGGAGTGGCTGTTCGCGGCCTTTTGGTGAGGCACTTGGTTCTTCCTGAGGGAATGGCTGGGACAAAGAAAGTTGTTGAGTTTATTGCACAGAATATTTCCAGGAATACATACATCAACATAATGTCACAGTATAGGCCGTATTATAAGGCGGTAGGGCATCTGACGATTGGAAGAAGAATTAACGTCAGGGAATATAGAGAGGCCTTGAAGATGGCTCGTAAGGCTGGACTAAGAAGAGTGCAGGCTCTTTAGGCTCTAGGCTTTACTCGGGATCCATGCCGTCGATCTCAAATAGAGAGGTACTACTTCTCACATACGATCTAGGCTACGTGGCTGTTCGCCGGGTGCCACACCGGTTTTCGTTTCTTAGCCGTAGCAGTTAGTACATTCAGAAGAATGTTTCAGCCGTTTGGCCCACCTAGTGTTCCAACAACCTTATTCGTGGTGAAACAGGGTCATTTGGTTCACTAGGTGCACCAATTAGACTTTGTCCTTTTTTTCGTTGTACGTACCGGGCCATACCGGGTAGGTACAAGTTGCGTGCCAGTTTCTTCTATCCTACGCACTGTTTGTCTTTGGCCTCAGCCTGCTGTGTAATCTCAGATGTTTCCGGCGTCGGTTGCCGGCTATAGGTCTGCTCAGTAATCCTGAGATTGCTGAGCGGCATCGGCCTACTCAGTCCTGATTTGCTCTGGAGTACCGGCTTGCTCTGTAGTATCGGTTTGCTTTGCAGTATCGGCTTGCTCTGGAGAATCGGTTTGTTCGTTGGCCTCAGTGTGTTCTGCGCTCTTGGTCTGGCTTACTGTGTCGGCCTCAGTCCTGATTTGCTCTTGAATATCGGATTGGCCTGCAATTTCAGTTTGCTCTATTGTTTTAGGTTGTTCTGTTACTTGGTTTTGCTCAGCTATTTCGTCTTGTTCGGCGGTCTCAGGTTGAGGAAGTTCCGTACTGGGCTCCAGTGCAACAGATTGATTGTTGGCTGCTGTTGTGCCGCTTTGAGAAAGTCTGGCTGAAATGAAATATGCGCCAATGGCTCCGATTAGCAAAGCTCCCAAAGCTGATCTGCGGATAAATGGCCATAACTGACTTGTAGCTTCTCGGGCATAGGCTTTTAGAGGGCCTACGAATATGATTGCTCCTGAGATATCTTCGCCTGTTTGCCAGGGAGCTGAGACGCCAATCTCATCTTTGCCTGCCAATGGCAAGTCAAATGAATTGACTTGTCCGCTTTCGGTAGTGGCTGCTATCATATCTGATTCGATAACTTCTCCAACCAATGAATCGTCATAGGAGGAGTCTACGACTATAGTATTATCAATGTCAGTGATAAGTACGCGTACCCCGCTGTTAGAATAAATACTATCAGCAAGAGCTTGACAGGTTTCGTTGTTCTCCGCAGGTACATTCAAATCAGCAATGGTTATAGCCAGCTGTTGAGCGCTAAATGTTAGCTGGTCTGTCAAAGATTGCTGGAAATGAGATTCAATCAAGAAGGTTTCGAGTACTCCCATCGACACGACTACAATTAGGCTAAGTGTCACAAGTATTGCCGTTAGTTTTGCTTTAGATGACATTTTTGTTTTCACGACTCCTTTGAAGATGTTTGCTCTGTTTTTCGTGCCATAACATACTGATTCTCATTATCTCATTTATGTCAACCTCGGTGTTATAACATCATATGGTATTTAATCAAGAGAACAATAATATAGGGATTTATGGGGTAATATGTGAATCATTTGACCTTAGACGGACTGTCATTTTATCAGACGGCTATGTGAAAATCATACAGCAGCTTTTTGAAAAGTTGTAGCTTTTCTGTACAGCAGTTTGAAAACCGCACAGTTTTCCTCGGAACCTGTATGGAATTTATACAGCTTTTTAGAAATCTGTATGAAAATTAGGCAGCTTTTTGAAAAGTTGTAGGTTTTCTGTACAGTAGCTTGAAAACCATACAGCTTTCGTCGGGACCTGTATGGAATCTATACAGTTCTCTGAAAAGCAGTAGTTTTTCTGCACACCTGTCTGAAAATCACAATTTTCTTTAGGAAAAACCTTTCGCGTATCGAAAGAAGGATCGTTAAGTATGTATGTAGAATAAACCAATGAGCCAGTCAGACAAAGCAATCTGACAAAGAGGGGATAGAGCGTTTGAGTCAATCAAGTAATCAAGAAAGAGGTGACTTTTCCGTATGAAGGATATATTGAGAAACGCTCTCAAGTTAGCAGATGTAGATTATTGTGAAATCCGCTTTGAAGAGAGCGAACTGCTTTCCATTGGCTACCAAGGCAAAGGCCTGGACAGAGTTACCAGGGATACTCCATATGGTGGCAATGTCCGAGCTTTGTACAAAGGCGGTTGGGGGTTTGCATCATTTAACAGATTGGATAATCTTGAAGGTGCAGTCAAATCTGCAGCAAAGCAAGCCAGGCTTACCGGTGATAAGCAAGGAGGGGAGGCCAAACTTGCTCCGGCGCCTGTTATTGAAGATGAGTATGTTCCTGAGTACACTTTAGATCCCCGGCGGGTCAGCCTTGATGAAAAGGTAAGGATTCTCAATGGCTATCGCGATATTATCCTGGGGCATGACTCTGCCATAACAGCGGCTCAGATCGTCTACAACGAAAGGTTTAGCGATCTTTACTTTGCAAACAGCGAGGGGACTTATATTAGGCAGGAGAAACTTGACATAGGCGCAAGCCTTGGGGCTACTGCCCGTAGAGGAATGACCACTGTTTCTAAGCGAATTGGGCGTGGCAGTTCAATTGGGTTTGACTGTATGCTCAACGCTGATGATGACCTTAAAGAAGCTTGCGATTTGGCTGTAAAGTTGTTAGACGCTCCCCAGGTCAAAGCGGGAGTATATACCGTAGTTTGCGATCCTGCCTTGGCCGGCCTGTTTGTTCATGAAGCTTTTGGCCACCTAAGTGAAGCCGACAACGCTTACAAAAACCCGCAATTGGCAAAAGCAATGGCTCTTGGGCGTAAACTTGGCAGAGATATTCTGACTATCTATGATACCGGAGAATATGCTCGTAATCGTGGATACCTAAAATATGACGACGAAGGAGTCGCCACAAAACGCACGTATCTGGTAAAAGACGGTATTTTGGTAGGACGCTTGCATTCCAGGGAAACTGCCGGAGTTATGGGAGAGGAGCTTACCGGCAGTGCACGCGCTCTCAACTACACATTTCCTCCGCTTGTACGTATGAGAAACACTTGTATTGCGCCGGGCGAAGCCAGTTTTGAAGACATGATAAAAGATATTGAACTGGGCTTGTATGCTGTCGGGTCAGGGGGAGGCCAAACTAACGGTGAGATGTTCAATTTCATGGCGGGCCATGGTTTCATGATCCGTAACGGCAAACTGGCTGAGCTTGTCAAAGATGTCAAACTCATGGGTAACGTATTTACTACTTTGGAGAATATCGACATGATTGGCAATGTCGTTGAAGCACGGGATGGTGCCGGCGGATGCGGCAAAGGCGGGCAAATGCCCCTTCCAACAAGCGGCCGATGTCCATCCATCAGAATCCAAAATGTGATAGTGGGAGGTGGCAAATAATGGCCAGTGTATTCAATAACCTTCCCAAAAATGCTCAGGCAGAACTTCATCGTAGAACTTCTCGATCTTGGAGTGTAAGGTTTCAGAACAGTATGTTCGAGGGCACAAGCCATAGCAGTCACGATCTGAAAACTCTGAGGCTAATCAAGTCCGGGAAAATGAGCACAGCTACAAGTACCGAACCTGACTCTGAAGAACAATTGCTGAAAAACGCCCTTGAACTTTCAGAATACGGTACATCTGTAGATTACGATTTCCCAGGCCCTTCAGAGTTTGATGAAATTGAGATGGCAAATTCCGATGTGGCGGAAATAGATTTCCCAGAAATGGCAGACATAGGCGAAGATCTCTTGCAGTCTCTTCTTAAGATTGACAGCAATATTAGGGCTTCGGCTTCTGTTAGGGCACAGCAAATGGAAGTGAGTCTGGATAACACTAAAGGTTTTTCCGGGAAATATAACAAAACAATGTTCCGTGCAAGCCTTGGAGGCCAGTATATTCACGGAGATGACTTCCTTGGATTTGGTGAATTCAGGTCTTCTTGGGCCAATGACATTGACTATGACGGCCTCAAGAAAAAGGTTATCCGCCTGTTCGAGTGGGCCAAAGAGACTACTGATATCAAGCCCGGAACTTATCCTGTGATTTTCGCACCCGGGCAGTTAGGGAATCTTACCCGTCCGTTTATCGCTTCCTTGAACGGCAAAGCCGTTACTCGTGGAATATCACCGCTTGAAGATCAAATCGGCCAACAACTCCTTGATACAAAGATAACCCTAATTGATGATGGCACCTTACCACGAGAAGTCTCAAGCGTTCCTTTTGACAGGGAAGGTGTCCCCACCCAAAGGAATGTACTTATCGAGAAAGGAGTGCCCAGACAGATATTGACTGACCTTGAGACTGCCAAACAGCTTGGGTCAAAGTCTACCGGCAATGGTATGGGAAACGGTCCGGCACCTCACCGGATAATCCTGTTGCCAGGTGAAGTATCTTTCGAGAAGCTAATTGCCGACATTGATCTTGGCCTAATTGTTTTTGGCACAATGGGTGCATGGACAGGTAATCCCTATGGTGGTAACGTCTCAGGCACAATTTCATTGGGGATGAAGATTGTTAACGGTAAAGTTGAAGGCAGGGTAAAGAACTGCATGTTTTCTATGAATTCCTTTAAACACTTCAAGGATAATCTGATTGCGATTAGTAAGGAAACAAAGGCAGTAGGTGGCGCTACCTATCCGTATGTTGCATTGGATGAGGTTGTCATAACTACGGGATAAGCTGAGACTGGGTTGGTTAGGTCCTTGGAGACTTCGTTTGTGGGAAGTTGAATTTGTAGCAACTACTGCACCTGCGCTTGTAGACATTGCCAAGAGTTTCAGTTTGACCGAGATTAGAGATTAAGGGAAAAACAATGGGAGGGGTTAAGCCCCTCCCACGATTTTGCGTTACGGCTTCGAATTACTTAATGCAACAATGCATTTAGAGCCGGTTTGGACGCAGATCTTAATCTTCTACTTCAATCTCTATCACATAGCCGTCTGACAGTTTGAGTTCAACCATGACACCTTCCGAAATTTCTTCAAGGCTGTCTGCTCCATCTATTTCGACTTCAGATCCTAACTTAAATGTCCTGGTATTTCCACTGTTACCCAGGTAGATAGTGATTGTCCCTTCGGTATCTTCGCCGGGGAGAGCAACTCCGGCAACTTTGCCTCGTTGCTTTTCCTTTTTGCTATGTTTGTCTTTGTTCTCCTCATTCTTGTCTTGTTTGTCTTCGACTTCTTCGTGGCTATCTAAGTCTTCAATTTCGATTTTGACGACTGTATCGTCAACAACTTCAATTTCAACTGTCATTCCGGCTTCAATATCCGAAAATTCCAAGTTATCCTCGAGTTCAACGTCAGAAGTGAGTATGAATTCCACAATTTCTTCGTGGGTTTGGATTTCAATAGAACCCTCGTCTTCTCCTGACGGAAGGATAATTGCTGTAACAGTTCCTTTATATTCTAAATCTTCGAGATCATCCTCGTCATCGTCTTCTCGCTCGGCCTTGATGAAAACCGCCAGCCCATTCTTATTGATCTTGACTTCAACTTCATCTCCGGGCTCAATATCTTCCCATGTAGCAAGGGTTTGCTCTATAAATATTGAAATGTCGGCTGTAAACGTTACGGTCACAGTTTCAAGTTCTTCGGTTTGTATAGTTATGCTGTTATCTGCTGTTGAAACTACTGTACCTTCGATTTCATCATGACCTTTGTAGCCCTTCTTCTTACACTCAAAAAGTGTCATGTTGTCGTCGGTTCTTGATAGCAATGCAGCCATTTGCGCCCTGGTTATAGCTTTATTAGGCTGTAACGTGCCGTCCTCGAAACCTTTAATTAAGCCCAATTCTACCGCTTTAACTATGTAACATGCCAGGCCTTCTTGGACTTCATCTGAATCCTCAAAGTCAAGCGGTTCATACTCCGGTGCCGATTCAGTACCGGTATCTGCTAATGCATTTACCAGCATGACCGTTACCCATAGGCGTGAAGCCGACTTGTTGGGCTGGAATTTCATTTTCTTATGTCCGCTAAAGAGAGGGTCTAGCCATCCCTCTTGATATGCCAGGGCAACGGCGCCTTTGGCGTAATCCGCTATTTTGTCTGCATCGTCAAACGGCAATTCAATATCGGTAACTTTCTCCGCTTCCTCTTCTAATCCCACCAGCCTTACAGTCATTAACACTGCATCCTGGCGGTCAATGCTCGCATTGGGGCGAAATGTGCCATCTTCATACCCTTTGATGACACAAATAGCTTTCATCTTCGCTACGTCAGGCAGCGCCCAGGCGGCCTGATCCACATCGCTGAATGGATGCCCATGCTTCTGTTTAGGAGCAGCAAAACTTGAGATCGCTGTTCCCAGGAACAGAGTCACGATCAATAGCGATGTTACGGCAAGTTTGGTTTTTCGCATTTGTTTGTTTATTCGACTCCTTTCCGGGAAATTTAAGTCCTTTTTACATAATCGTATAAAAGTCAAAAAACATGTAGAAGCTTCATTTCCTAAGTGTATATAGAGATGTCTACTGTGCTAAATAAGACTATTGCAGCAATCTGTATCGGGAGATTGAAGAAATGCTGATACTTAGCCGAATGTGCGCCAGGCAGGGACCGCAAGTAATAAAGTCGATAGAGGGTATTTAACTTGCTATGTATTTGTCAGTCTCTGATTTTGGCAGGAAGCCTGGCAAGATAGACTCGTATTTAGCTTGGTATGTGTTGCCGGTCTAATAACCGCTTATCGTGAAAATGATCTGTTCGTAATGAAAGGTTAGTAGAAAACTAGCATTGATCTCGCGTGAAGTTATTGACATATATCTAAACTTGCTTATAATAGGTAATGGGTATATATCGATAACTAAGAAAATATCGCCTTATCCAGGAGGTATGTACAGTGAAATTGGCCGTATGTTCTCAGGGGAAAAGCCTTAACTCTAAGGTAGATCCTCGGTTTGGCAGAAGTCAATATTTTGTCATAGTCGACATTGAGACTGGAGAGTCGGAAAGTATAGAAAATCCGTCAGTATCGCTTGGCCACGGTGCCGGTATCAATACAGTGCAATTGCTATCCAAAAAAGGGGTAAATGTTGTGTGTGCACAACACGTAGGCCCTAAAGCATTTTCATCTTTGGATGCTGCCGAAATCAAAGTATATGCCATGGAACTAGACAAAATCGTAAGTGAAGTTGTTGAAGAATACAAAAAAGGTTTGCTTAAGGAACATTCACGGCCAGGAATAACAGGCCAATAAAAACAAATGATTTTCCGGAAAATCAGAGACGTTGCAAGGAGGTGGCTATGGATGCCTAGATTTGATGGTACGGGCCCTCGAGGCAGAGGCCCGTTTACTGGAAGAGGCCAAGGGTTTTGCGCTATTCGTGTACCCGGGACGGTTACTGATTTAGCCTCTGGATCATCTAGATCAAGAGCCGGAGTTATGCTGCGTCGAGCAGGAAGGCTTGGAATGGGGATTGGACTGGGCCTAGGGTTGGGTAGACGGCGCAGAAGAGGTAACAGAAGATGAAACGTTGGGGACGGGCCTAATTGTTTCAGGCCACTCTTAAGATTCACATTAAAAATGAAAGGGGGAACTAAGATGCCAGCTGGAGATAGAACCGGTCCGAGAGGTTTTGGGCCAATGAGCGGACGAGGCCTTGGATATTGTGCAGGCTATCCTACTCCGGGTTATGTGCACCCAGGTAGAAGAGGTGCCGGCTGGGGTAGAGGCGCTGGCCGAGGCTGGGGTAGGCATACAAGAGGCTTTAGGCATGGAAGAGGCCGTTTTGGCGGACAAGGATTTGGTTGGGGAAGAGGTTGGTACGGACATCCTTACCTTACAGAATACTATGCTCCTTCGGTAGCTCCTTATGGGGCTCCTTGGGGCGAGGCCGTTGATGAAGAAACATTGCTTGCAGAAGAAGCTGAACTTTTAAGCGAAGACCTTGAAGCCATGCAAGCCAGGCTTGATCAGATCAGCGGAAGACTTGAAGAGCTGCGTGGCGCGGAAAAAGAAGACAAACACGAAGAGAGCGAATAATTGGCACTCAAAAGCAAGGGTGTTTCACCCTTGCTTTTGATTACATAAAGACGATTAGCATAGGCTCGACTATGGGTTGGCGGTTCGATCTTTTGCTCTTTGCTTACCTAAACATGATTGGAGGTCCCAAAATGCGAATCTCAATTGCCAGCGGAAAGGGCGGAACAGGCAAAACGACAGTTGCAGTGAATTTGGCGCTGGCCGGGCATTACTTTATGGCAGGTGAGTCTGATGTAGCCGCCCCGGTTATTGCCCAGGCCGGTGATATTTTCAATGGAAGTCAAATGCAAATCCTTGACTGTGATGTTGAAGAGCCAAATTGTCATCTTTTTCTCAAGCCAAACATTGAAAACAAGCAAAAGGTCACAGTATTGGTACCTGAGGTTGATGAGAGTAAATGTACCTTTTGCGGAATGTGCGGAGAAGTCTGTGCCTTTAGTGCAATAATGCCAGGCAAGCATCGGGTTTTGATATTTCCTGAACTTTGCCACGGATGTGGGGCGTGTGCATTGCTGTGCCCGGCTGAGGCCATAACTGAAGTTCCCCGTATTGTAGGTGTTCTCGAAACCGGATTTGTAGATGTTCATGACCTGGTTGGGAAAAACCCCCGAGTCAATCACAGACTTAATTTTGCTCATGGAATTCTCAATCCAGGCGAAGCTCTTGCTACACCGGTGATAAGCGAGGTCAAATCCATTGCTAAAGATGACTGCGTGGTTATTGTTGACAGTCCAGCCGGGACATCGTGCAGCATGGTTGAATCGGTAAGAGATACTGACTTTTGTGTGCTGGTTACTGAGCCTACGCCTTTTGGCCTCCATGATCTTAAGCTTGCCGTAGAAACAGCAGGTAAACTGGGAGTTCCTCATGGCGTTGTGATAAACAGGTGTGATTTGGGTGACTCAGGAGTAAAAGAGTTTTGTGAGCGAAGAGGCATTCCTATCTTGCTCGAAATTCCCTTGGAACGTAGAATTGCTGAGCTATATGCCAAGGGAATTGCTTTGGTGATGGGCTCTAAAAGATATTTGGAGATGTTTACTGATTTATTCAAAACAGTGTGCAATCTAGCTCACAGTAATGGCGGCAAAAGTCAATTTGCATGTGGCGATTCCAAGGTCCAAACTCGAATAAAGCAGACAACAAATCAGAAAGCAAAGCACAGTGAAGTTTTGGCTAATACCAATGTAAGGGGAATGCCAGGGAAAGGGGGCCTTTGAATTGGCCAACATAAAAGAACTGGTTGTGCTTAGTGGCAAAGGCGGTACAGGAAAAACATCTATCGTAGGGAGTTTTGCCGAATTGGCCAAAGACGCGGTGTTTTGCGATTGTGATGTTGATGCTGCTAATCTTGGGCTTTTGCTTTGCCCTGACGTAAAGGACACTGTAGAGTTTAGAGCCTCAAGTAAGGCTAACATAGATGGGAATGCATGTACCGGGTGCGGTAAGTGTGAGGAAATTTGCAGGTTCGGTGCCATAAGAAGCAGAAAAATGAGTGCAAACGGAAACATAGAAGAAACCGGAGGCACAAAGGAGACTGCAAATGGAAACCCAGAAGAAATTGCAAATCGAAATACGAAGGAAATGGCAAATGTAATCAGAAGAGGAAGCAAGGCCAATGAGATATCTCCTGAGGATAGAAGGCCAAAACTTGAAGTAGACTTAATGTCATGTGAAGGATGTAATCTTTGTGCTCATATCTGCGCTGTAAACGCTATTACCATGGAAGAAGTAGTATCGGGGCACTGGTATGTTTCTGATACCAAGCATGGCCCTTTAGTTCATGCCCGTTTGGAACCCGGTGAAGAGAATTCGGGAAGGCTTGTGGCTGCAGTAAGGGAAAAGGCGCGGGAAATTGCTCAGCAAGAAGGCAAGAACTTAATCATTACTGATGGCCCTCCTGGAATAGGCTGCCCTGTAATAGCTTCACTATCGGGAGCAGATGAAGCACTTGTTGTCACTGAACCCACATTGTCGGGTATTCATGACCTTGAAAGGGTTATACAAGTTTGCAATCATTTCAACGTGCCTGTTTTGGTATGTATCAACAAGTGGGATATTGATCCTGAAAACACAAGTATCATAAAGAAAATCAGTGAGGAAGCAGGCTATAGGGTTATTGGGCTTATACCATATGACGAGACGGTTCCCAAAGCTATGGTAAACGGGTATGCTGTAACCTCTTATGACTGCCCTGCAGGGAATAGTATCAAAGAGATGTGGCACAAAATAGAAACCAAGATATGAAGATAGGTGACGGTATACTGATGTGTACCAATGAACCTTGTTTTAGCTGAAAGCGCCTTTCGAATGGTACCCCACGTGTACCAATGAGCATGGTTTTTGCTGAAACACCTCGCCGACTGGCTTATTGTGTGTACCATTACCCGTGATTTTCGTAAGAAAACCTTATGAATGGTACACCGGATGTACCAATGAACCTTGTTTTCGGTGAAAGCGCCTTTCGAATGGTACACCACGTGTACCAACTGACAGGGCATAACAAAGGTGCACCGAACAAAGCCAGTGCACCCAGTTGTTATGTTAGAGGCTTCAGATAATTCTAATGCTAGTTTGATTTGGAAAACGGTTCTGACCAAGTATAGTGGCCCGCCAGGCTTTCTATTACTTTGCCTTCGATAAGGACCTGTACCTTATCAATTCCCTCAATTTCAGTGAGTGTGTACACAAGAGAATCAATAGTCATAGTTTCGCCTGCTGAGCCGCCCCAGTGTTTGGTTTGGAATTCCTTGCTGAAGTCCAAGATTGCCACTCTGTCTTCTACTTTGACCGAAAGGAGTTCGGCCTCAGGCGGAAGGGTCTTCCTCAGATGCTCATCTTGAGGCCCCTTGAGAAGCTCCAAAACTGCTAGTTTTTCCAACGGCATTTGCGCTTTATCTTCAGTGACTTCTACTGTTCGCTTTTCAGGTAAGACTTTCATAGCCTGGTCATCGCAAAAGTAGAGGGTAAGTTCTATTGTATGCTTAGGTTCGGGATTCGTAATTGGCGTTCCGGCTGAAGGTGCTCCCGGGTTACCTGTACCTTCTGGGCCATCTGCGCCCAGCGCTTCAGTCAAACAACCGCTTGCAAACAACATACCTGCTATGCCTAGAACAGCCAACACAATTAGTATGCTTCTGGTTCTAATCTTCATCTTACATCTCCTGCCTTTCATCCACAGGTATTCAGGGCCTTGATTGTGCCTTTGTGCCTTGCCGGCAAGTGTCCTGCGTAAATGCAGGTACAATGTCCAAGGTTGGTTTTGCCGTACTCATGTTCAAGTCCTGTCATTCTAAGTATGCCGGAACGGTTTTTCAAGGGCATTTCCATATGTAACAAGAATGTAACAATTTAGATGATAACCGAGCCGGGTATTCCTGATGTTGCCAAATGTTTATATACCCGGTAATACAAATAGGACGGCCACGCATATCTGAACATCTTATAGATTGGCTGTGGCCGCCTTTAGGGCCCGCATGATTTTGTTAATGCAGGTCTCGCACATCTGAACTACAAAGCATCTTTACCTTCAACCACATCTTTCATGCTGTAAAGCCCCGGGCCTTTATCTATCAAAAACCTTGCAGCCTCAATTGCCCCATACGCAAATACATCTCTTGACAGAGCCGAATGTTTTATTTCAATTACTTCTCCCTGGCCGGCAAATATGACGCTGTGTTCCCCCACAATGGCGCCTCCGCGTATGGCGTGGATTCCAATCTCATTTTCCTTCCTTTTGCTAACGTTTGCATCTCTGCCGTACCTTCCATATACATAATCCATGCTGTGATCAAGGCTTGCATTTATGGCGTCGGCAATCATTATGGCGGTTCCGCTTGGGGCATCTATCTTCTGGTTATGATGTTTTTCCACAATTTCAATATCAAACAAGTTTCCCAATACTTGTGATGCTTGTGCTACAAGTGCCAGTAGAAGATTTATGCCTAAAGACATATTGGCAGACATGAGTACAGGTGTCTTCTGAGATGCGTCTGAAATCATCTGCTGTTCTTGCCCGGTAAACCCTGTAGTGCAGATTACACATGGCGTTTGCCTGGCTGTGCCGAAATCAAGCAAAGATTCAATGGAACTGTGATGAGAGAAGTCAATTATAACATCAAAATTGACATCTGTCGGAATTTTGCTAAGTGAAGGATATACAGAGTAACTGTTTTCGAATTTGTGAGGGTTCAGGTCAACTCCGCACACAATCTCTAAACCCGAGGCAGTTGATTTCCGGGAGTTGTGTGAAAGTTCAGAGTTTAAAGGTTCCTCGTGCTTATGAGATTTCAGAACCAGCTTGGATATTACCTGTCCCATTCTTCCGTTGCATCCGTGTAGCAGTATTTTCATAGTGCTCTACCTCCGTTAAGTTGGAAACCTTAGACAACTTATGAAATCATTCCAATGACGATCTTAATCAAGTATACGTTAGCGGTCTACTTTCCAAGTACTTATATGCACTTATACATTATTTCATTTCTATAATGTCTTGGGATATGGCTGGTTTCAGGGCTTCATCAAGCCTCGTGACGTTACTGAGCAGTTGGCTAAGGGCGATTGGCCGACCCAGCCGCAATCACAAAACTACAGACAATTGATTCAATCATATTACTGATGTTTAACTTATCACTTATTGAAGCCAGGCTACATAAGATATCCCAGCAAATCAATTGGCAAAGGTGGTGTTGGAAGGTGGGTTTCAAACTTCTTACCTTCAAAGTAAAATCGTTGGCAGCCAACGAAGAGCGGGATATCTTTCTCAAACTCGAAAAGGAGGAAAGGGCGGTTATTCACGGGATTGTGAAATTCCCAGACGGCAGGCCGGTTGAAAATGCCGTTGTCAAGTTGTTTCATAAGCCTACGAAAGATCCATGCAAACTTATTCCGGTTACTTTTGCATTTACAGACAAGTGTGGCCAGTTCATGTTTGGAGTTCCCTCATGCCATGAGTTTGTGATTAAAGTATTCTTCTTTGAGAAAGAGGAAAAACCTTCGCGTGACGTTTGCGATTGCTGCGACTACTAAACAGTGATTATGGCGTTTAGCCGGGCAGTCTTAGACACATCGGGCGTATCAGGTTAGATTTATTCATCTTGACGGCAATCAGGGCAGGGGAAGAGTATTTCCGGTTGAAGAATCAGCCGGATATTCTCCCTTGCTCTGCTATTTGTCTCCAATCGTACCTAGTTGGGACGAGAGCCGAGTTGGGATGAGAGCCAAGTTGGGTACAGGGAATGCCGGCGCTAGGGCTGAGGTTTCCAGATGGCCATGAATAGATATGACAACATGTTGGACCCAGAGAGGTTCAGGCTCATATAGTGGATTGAGGAAGTGGATTGAGGAAGTGGATCGAGGGGGGCAAATGATGGATCTGCTAAGAGAAAAGGCCCGGGTGGCGGGCATGCAATTGGTATACACCGACAACAAGAGGGTTTTTCTGTCGGCGATTATAAGGGAATCCAGGATGTCATTAAGGGCTCACCGTATTTTCAGAGGATGTTCCGATGAAATCGCACGTGCGGTAATTGGGTATTACACCCAACCTGAATTTGGTGAGCATTATGAACAGGTGATTAAACGGTATGCCACAGAAACTACAGGTATTTTGGCTAAAGACATAATTTTAAGGCCTGCTGTGTACAAGGCTGTGAGAGAAACCTTAAGCCCTGCTCCCAGTTCTGTTTCCAACAGTGTTACCCCTGATTACTATTCCGGGGCATTTGAAACTATGGAAAGCAGGCACAAGGTTCACTCAGGGAAGGAAATTGAAGTGCCCATCCAGGCGATTTTCCGTATTGATGACGGCCGGTATCTTGAATTGCCTTCGAGCAGAATTAGTGCATCTACAAGCGATGATATTCAACTTGAAATCAGACTCGGCAGAGGCCGGGATGGGGAGGAGGCCGGTGCCAAGAAAACTAATCGGGGCTGCCAAAAATGCCGAAGTTAAAATAGTGCAACATAACAGCGGATTTAGAGATACCTATTAATATAGAAATCAGCCGGCCGTGTTATCGTGCTGATTTGGCCGGCTGTAATCTTTCGCGTTCCTTTCCCAAAAGCGGAATCCCCTTGCTTATCCTGCAAACTCTGATCGCCGAAAATCTCCGAAACCTTTACGGTAACTTACTTTCCTGATACCGTGATTCCTGAAACTTGAATCCATGGCAAGATAGAGAATCCATAGTCTATACGTTCAGCGGATATTGCCTGAATATTCTTCAGCATTTCCGCAAAGTTGCCTGAGATCATAGATTCGCTTATTGGGCACTTGATCTCTCCGTCTTCAATAAGGTAGCTGTTCTTGGCTACTCCTGAGAAATCACCGTTATCACTTGGGTATCCTCCTGAGAACCTGGCAAGCAGTATACCCTTTTTCACCGACCTGACCATGTCGTCAAACGAGGTATCGCCTGGGTCAACTACAAATGCCCCACCGTTGTTGACTGCCCTGTCAAAGCCGGTTTTCTTAGAGCCGTAAAGGCCTAAGAGGAAGGTTTTGAGCACGCCGGATTCAATGATAGTGCTGTTCTGAGCGGCGTATCCGTCTGAGGTAACAAAATATCCGTCACATATTTCGTCTGAAACCGGACGTGAGTGGAGGCTGAAGATAGGGCTGGCAATTTTTTCATTGAGTTTATCCTTATAGATACCGGTTCCCGATATCATTGGCCCGTCGCTTAGGGTTCTTGCAATGACATACATCATGTCGCTAAGACAATCAGGAGTGATAATCACGTCGCCTACAAATTTACCTTCTAAAGGCCGGGTGGTGATTTGCTCTGTTGATTGCTGCAAAAGGGTATCAAGAGAACCGCACCTCAGTAAATCCTTTTCAAGATCCTTAAGCGAGAAACTTGTATAGTTGAACGACGACACTTTTTCTTTATCTTTGGATGAGAAGATAACCGTACAATTGTATACGCCTTTGTTAGTGATGAAATCTACATTGTTTGAGTTAACAAAACAGTTCCTTGAGTGGGTGAAGTCAAGGTAAGATTGCATCAGTACAACTTTGGGGTATTTGGCCTTAACTGATCGAATCAACTGTTTCATGCTCGAGTGCATCGTATCCAGATCCGGTGAGTCGTTTCCAGATGAAAATTCAGCAGGTGGCTGGGTTTCAGCAATGTCGTTTGCTTCATCTGGTGCAGACGCGGCGGCTATTGCAAGCACATCAGCTGCTGCTTTGTCCAATGATGCTTTATCAGACTTGTTGATGCTCGTTGAACCTCTTTTGTTGTCTTTTATGGCAGTAAGTCTGATTCTGGTATCAAATGTGGTTCTCAACAAGGTGAATTCCCCGAGTTCCACATTCATCTCATGTTTATCTGTCAAAGTGACACTGCACTCTGCTTTGTCTGCACCGGCCTTAAGCAGTGCATCTAGACCGTATTTTGCTATCTGCTTGGAGTTTTCCATGTTTACCTACCTCCTATGTTGATTTTGCACTTTATGGCCGGGCCGCCCATTCCCACAGGTATGGGTTGTTTCTTGCCACACATTCCGCTGCTCATCCATTTCATGTCATTGGACACCATTGTGACTGTTTTGAGCATGTCGAAGGCTATTCCTGAGATGGTGGTATCTTTGATGGCCTTGCCAATCTTGCCGTTCTTGATTTCGTAGCCAAGGGTTATTCCGAACATGAATTCGCTGGTAGAATCGGCTTGGCCATTGCTTGGCTCTATGAGGTAGTAGCCGTCGTCAATCGATGCAATCATATCTTGGAGTCTGTCAGTGCCCGGGAGTATGGCTGTATTTCTCATGCGTATAAGCGGCTCATCTGAGAATTGGAAAGCGCGGGCGTTGCCGGTTGGCTCAACACCGAAGTGTTTGGCGCTTTCCTTATTATGCATGTAGTTTTTCAAAATACCGTTTTCGATTATTATGGTATCTTTCGCTTTGGTGCCTTCATCATCAACATAGACAGGTACCGGGCATGTTTCGCCTCTGTACGAATTTGCGAAATCGACCAAAGTTACGAGAGGGCTGGCGACTTGCTTACCGATTTTGCCTGTGGCTACTGAGCCGCCCATGACCATATCGGCTTCTGTAGTGTGGCCTACGGCTTCATGAGCCAAAATGCCTGCAAGGTCGGCATCCAGCACACATGTCTTGAGCCCTGCATTTGCGAATACCCCTTCACTTTTTCTCACCAGGTGCCGGTATTGATTTTCAATTGCTTCAAACAGGCCCTGAGGTGAAGCAAATACGTCTTCAAAGTGCCCCAAACCACCGTATGGCTTTGAAAACTCAACCGGTTGGCCGTCTTTGATTAGTGACAGTGTTACATAAACAAAACTTCTTGGAATCACAGAATGGGAGTATGATTCATCTGATGTAACCAATGTTTTTTCCATATCCAGACAGTTTAGCGACACAGTCCTACTGGCAAGGCACGGGTACTTTTTGACTATATGGTTATCAATTTCGCTTACAAATTCAACCAGGCCCCGTTGTTCCAGCCTTGGCTTTTTTGTGGTAAAGTCATTTTTGGATGTTATCTTGAAAATTGGAAGTGTGCCTTTATTTTTGCGCTCTCTTGAATCGAGAAACCGGGCATTGTCAGTGGCTGCATGTATTACTGATTTTATGGCGTCTTCAGAAATTTGAGGGTTAGACGCAAACCCCCATGAACCATTGATGTATACCCTGGCAGAAATTCCGCCGGTTGCAAAACGTGAGTTAGTTGTGTTGTTGCCTCTGACAAAGGTAATTTGCACGTTTCTGTTTTCTTGCACTCTTAATTCAGTATAGGCTGAAAAGAGTTGTGCATATTTATGTAAGTTCAAATTGTACAAGCATACCCCTCCTTGTATACTCTGATTTGATTACAGCCAAGGCTTTGACTGCCTGTAGCTTTGCCGGGTGCAATTTGTGGCTGCACCATGTTGACTATCTAAAAGTATTTACGTTGTGTATTGATTTGGGTATTGGTTTTTACGTTAAATCTTCAATGGTTTTGGAGTATATTATTTGCTTTGCGCTCAAGTGTTGTTGCAAACTACCAGATCTATTCTACGTATGCTGTTTGGTTACCTCCAAGTTGTGGTAATGTGCTAATCTAAGATGAGGCACCAGAGTCCGGGACACGTGTCACAGACGTAAGTTTTTGTGAGCCTGGTACCATAACATAGCAAAAAACAAGTTTTGCCTGTGGCAGGGCCCCGGCCATGATATGTTGAATTGGGTGATAGTTCCAAGTATCAACTCGATATACCACATCCCTTGGCTAGGAGGTTAACTCTATGGAAAAACCTATAACTAAACGAACAGTCTTTCAAGGCCGCATACTTTCGGTTAGGGTAGACACTGTGTTGACCAGGCACGGCCGAGAAACCAAAAGGGAAATCGTTGACAGGCCAGACACTGTATCAGTTGTTGCTGTAGACGGTAATTGGGACATTTTTCTTGTAAGGCAATATAGATACGCAACAGGGAAGTATACGGTAGAGATACCCGCGGGTACGATTGATCCCGGCGAAACACCTGAACAAGCAGCAAGACGCGAATTAAGGGAAGAAACAGGATACGATTGCAAAAGCCTTACACCTCTATATACATATTGGCCTGCAATTGGGTATTCCACTGAACAGATGACCATATTCCTGGCTACAGGGCTTAGGTTAGCGCCCCTTAAAGGAGATGAAGATAGCATCGAACTTGTACGGTTACCGTTTAGCCAAGTGTACGATTTTGTCAAAAACGGTAAGCCTCTTTTTGAGGATGCCAAGAGTGCCATTGGCGTGATCTTGGCAGCACAGGCGCTTAAATATTCGTAATCGAGATGGCCGCCAAATTGTCTCTGGGTTTGCCGGCTTAACAGGCTGTATGTAATCTCAAACTTGAGCAGAAAGCAACAGTAAAAATATAACCCCGGGGATTGCTCCCCGGGGGAATTGGCGCTACCCGGCCGCCCTCCCGCTGGGATTAGAGGCGCCGAGCAGCACTGGTGAATCAGACACCCGGCACCACCTCCTTTCCTGTAGAAACTATTCTGCGTAAAGAGCAATATTCCTTCTTAATTACCTAATTAAATAAAACTACGTTCAGAAACAAGGCTGAAAACTAACCAAACGGCTGCTTTATAGATGACATTAAAGAAGCTACAGCCTTGCTGTTTTAGCCTTACAGGCACTTACTTTGAATTGAGGCCGGAAACAAATTCCCATTCAGTGGCTTAAGTTAGTGGCCAACTTTTTTGCTGTAACTAATTGCTTGTTGCTACAATAAAGGTTGGGTAGAGATGTTTGCGTTTCGGTTGGTGCGTTGTATAAACATCAAATCGAAGTGAGGAATCTATATGCCGCAGGGTAATGATACATCTGCAATTGATACGGCGGGGGTACAGCAACACAAAGGGCCGGAGCCCCGGGGGGATGATATATCTGCAGTTCTCCGGGTGGTTGGCGTCAAATATGCCGTACGTCTTGCCAGTCGAAGAAATAGGGTATTCAGGGCGCTTATGCAAGACGGGTCGCAATGCATTGTAAAGGTATACTCGCCGGATCTGAGAGAGAGATTGCCCAGGGAGAGATCAGTACTCAGAAAAGCAAGCGAGTTAAGCAGCAGAAAGCCTGAGGTAAGGATACCAAAATTGCTTGGGCAATACATTGAAGAAAACGGGGCGGCGCTTATTATTGAGTACATTCCAGGCGAGAACTTGTGTGATGTATTGAATTGTGAGGTTTCCCCAGCCAAACAAGCACCTCGTATTTATGTTGAATCTCTTGCCCAATGGTATGCAGGGTTTCATGAACAGTTCTGTACTTCTGCAGGAAACACTTTGCTCCGTGGAGACTCAATTCTCAGAAACTTTATAGCAGTTCGATCCGAATCTGGCGCTTGCTCAATTGCAGGGGTTGATTTTGAGCAAGCAACTGAAGGGGATCCGGCAGTAGATATTGGCGAGACATGTTGCTCAATTTTGGATACCAATCCTATGTTTACCAGAGGTAAGGTGGCTTTGTGCCGGGAATTTATACAAATTTACGGGCAATTATCGGGCTACACTGATATCCCTCGGATTAAAAACGAAATTTCAGTTTCAATGAGGGTAGTTGCTTCCAGGAGGCCGCAGCAGAAGCATATTATTGAAGAAAAGCTTGCGATCTTCGAAAAAGAAGGTTTCCTAGGCCTGGAGAAGACTGCAGGCGATGGCTAAGAGTTTTAGCTCTTGGTGGCCTGTCAGACGGAGATTAGCGATGCTGCTATAAGGCATACCAGGATTGCCAGCGAGACTGCCAGAAACAGAGCATCTGTGCCTGTTATCCGGTGAGTTACTCTGTATGTTCTCGTTGGATATAATCCAAAAGCCCTTCCTTCCATAGACATTGTCAAAGAATCTACCTTTTCAAGCGCAGATACTATAAGAGGGAGGAACGTATACCGGACTTGCTTAACCAGCCCTCTTACAGATTTGTCTTGAAGGTCAATTCCTTTTGCCATCTGAGCGTTGCGAATTTGGGTAAGTTCCAGGTTGAATAGGGGGATGAACCTAAGGGATGTAATAATCATGAAACCGTATCTATATGGAAGCCCTGCCTGCATAAGCGAATATGCCATCTGGTTTGGATCTGTAGTCGATATAAACAGGTAGCTTGAGCCTACAACATTAAGAAATCTCAGGGATATTCCAACACCTCTTATGATCCCTTCGCTCCAGATTGATATTCGTAACCCTGCAATGTTGAAAAACCAGACAATATGACCTTCGTGCCAGAAAAGTACCTGGACTAAAAAAATTAAAAAGCAGAATCTAAGGATCATCCTCATTTTGCGAACGAAAAAGCCCGGCCCTAGCCCGGCCAGCCCGTAACCCAGAAACATGAAGAGAAACAAAAATGCTTGCCATGGCACAAAACCCACTGTAAATACTGCGATAGTAAAAGCTACAAGCAAGGTGATTTTGGCAAGTGGATTTACCTTGTGGAGCAGGCTTTGCCCTGGAACGTACCCAAGGCCGAAAAGCCCGCCTGAATCTGATAAAGTAGCAGGTTTGGCTGAGCCTGCCTTGGTATGAGCATCCTTGATTTCCTGAGTGCCGTAATTATTTTGAGAGCCTTTAGTATAGTGGCCAAGTGTATCGTGCTTATGCTTATTGCAAGTATCGCATATATGTTGAGGAACCTCTGACGGTTTGTAATTGGACTCGGTGCTGTCCGGCATTGCCTGCCCGGCTATATATGATGAAGACCTGTCAGGAGGCAGGTATTCTGTTCTGCCCATTTGCTTGAGGCGCGAAAATGCCTTGTTCACTGATTCATCCAGCAAGAGTTTGCCTTTTTCAAAGAACAATATGCGATGGCAGCATTTGGCAATGGTAGCCGGCTCGTGGCATACCATGATCACCAGGCCGCCGTTTCCGCTAAACTTACGAAGTTTGTCAACGATTATAGATTGGCTTACTGGATCTTGGCCTACCATTGGTTCATCGAGTAGAAGCACCCTAGGGCTGTACCCAAGCAATGATGTAAGGTTTAGCCTCTTTTTTTGGCCATGGCTCAATGCAAAAGGGTTTTTGCTTCGATATTCTGACAAGCCAAAGTCTATAAGGAGTTGGCTTATATCCGGCTCAGGCTGCTTTTTTTGCTCATGGTTCTGTTTTCCACCTGGGTTGATGCCGGCGTTTGAGTCTGATTTGTCGTGAGGTTTAAAATTCAACCTAGGAAGATGAGCTTCTTCCCATACTGTGTTTTCAGTGATTTGGTGATTTGGATTCTGAAAAGATAATCCCATTTTGCGGGCTCTTTCGGCGATCCGTTGGTCAGATATATCTTTGCTGCATAGTTCAATGGTTCCCTCACTTAGTTCAACCAATCCCAACAGTGCTGAAAGCAAAGTGGTTTTACCGCTTCCGTTATCGCCCATTACTGCAACAATTTCGCCTGGATACAACTCAAAACTTACATTATCCAGCGCTTTGTATTTGTCGTAATTAACTGTAATGTTTGATACTGAAAGCATTGGCTTGGTTTGCTTAATTGGCACTTGCGATTTTGCATTATTGCGCGTGATATCGTGTTTACCATCACGATTATCTATACTGTTATTTGTATTTGGCTCATGATTAGGGTTGCATACTTTCAGATAAGGATTTTTACCCGGAGGGCTATCTTCAATAATGCTTCCTTGATCGATTGTTATGAGCCTGTTGGTGTATGGGAGAAGCTTATCCAGACGGTGCTCTATTACAATAATTGCCATGTCGTGTTTTAACCGCAGAGATTGAATGATCGAAAGAATTCTTGCAATGGCTCCCGGGTCCAGGTTGGCAGTAGGTTCATCCAGAATAAGCACTTTAGGAGTCATTGCAAGCACAGACGCGATAGCAACTCTTTGTTTTTCTCCGCCGGAAAGTGAGTATACGTTCCTGTGGCGCAGGCTTGTGGCACCTGCGGCGTCCAAAGCCCACTTGACTCGGCCTTGGAGTTTTTCTTGTGGAAGGCATAAGTTCTCCGGCCCAAAAGCTACTTCGTCAACAACCTTCAAAGTGCATAATTGAGCTTCAGGGTCTTGTTGCACCAAGCCCACGGTTCCTGAAAGAAAGCCAGAGGGCAGGATTCTTGTGTTATGGCCGTCAACCAGGATGTTTCCTTTCATGGTACCGCGATACATATGGGGTATGAATCCGGCAAGGGCCAAGGCAAGAGTAGATTTGCCACAGCCGCTCGGGCCTGTAATGCATACGAATTCGCCTTTATCGATGCTAAAAGATACATTTTTCAGTGCAGGCACCTTTGCCGTGGCATACTTAAAGCTCAATTCGTTGACCTCAATAATAGGGGGCAACAACCTCCACCTCTCAAGTCCTGTGTAACATTCAAAAGTTGGCTAATCAAATACAAACGTTCGCATCTTACAAGGCGTCATGAAACGGTTAGGCCCGTCCCCGGTGTTTGGTTTATTCGATTACAAGTTTGCCTACTTGCCTAACCCAGTAGCCGCCTGCATATTCTCCCGCTATGAGCCGTAGGGTTTCGTCTTCTTCCAAAATGAGCAGCATGTTGTCGTCTTCCATTACTTTATCTAACTCAAACTCGACCTTGTAGCCATCTGTGGCTACTACATAGAGCATTTTTGCTTCGGGTTTGGGTTTGGCCTGTTTCAAGATAAAGTTTACAGGGATCCCTGTAAACTTTTGAGGGGGAACATGGGTTACCTGTCCGATGAGTTCCGCTACTATCGTGGTTTCAGCTTCTTTGAATTGAGACAATTTAAATGACATTGGGTTTTCTATGTTTCCTTCAATGCTGCATTGCGCACCTTTCCAGGGGAATTCATAGATGGTAGCAAAGTAATACACAGAACCTGCAAGAAAAGCCACAATTACTACGGCCGTAAAAATTTGAGCAAATCTTTTTGACTTGAGTGAATGCGCTGATGTCTGCCTGTCAGGTGCTTGGGCGGATGTTGCTGAAACCCCGTTTTCATGCTGTTTTGTTTCCGGGCCAAACAGGGTTCCTGATCTTATGGGCCGTATTTGCTTTAGAGTATCCAAAACGCTGTGACCTAACAGTCCTGCAAACAGTACGCCTGACAAAAACGATACGAAGGTTATCAAAATCAGGTAGCTTATTTTAGCGCCTGAAAAGTATGCTAATTGGAACACAATCACATTTACTGCCGTTCCTACACCGCCTGCAAGCCCAAAGGTTATGGGGGTACGCTTCTTTATGATTGCCAGAATCAAATCTACGAAGATGCCCTGGATCAGGCTCACAGCTACAATTATTGAACCATGGGTGCTGCCTGTAAGCAGTTCCACAATTCCCTTAAGAAGGCCGCAAATTGTTGCAGCTCCGGCTTGTTTGACCAAACCTGCTGAAAGTATTATCCATAGAACATGCAAGCCGGCAAGGAACTGGCCCGCTCCGAAAGGCACTCCTAATATGTGGTTTATTAGATTCCCAAGATAACCGATATAGGTGCTCATTACCCCGCCGAGCCCGCTTATTACCGCTATTATGAGAAGGTCACGGTTTGAGAATCTGTAAAGGTTTTTGGTTTGGTTTCTCTCAGGTTGTACTCCTACTTGCTTTGGCATTTACGGACCTCCAATCTGGCCACATGTTTTACCCATCTGGCCCCGGCAGATGCGTAAAGGTGCCAACCCTGGCCTTCTGCCGAAGTCTCTGCACAGTCTTTATTGTCGTATACCTCGTCTTCAGGAAGGAATGCAATTCTGTATCCTTGATCCCATTCCGGTGGGCTTTGGCCATCCATGGCGGTGGCAAGAATCATATCGCCCTGGATATTCTGCCAGCCTGCTGTTTCGGGAAAAACGTTTCTATAGTCATATACTTGAGAGTAGCCGTCTGAGGCGTAAACTACCAGTTCGTCTTGTTCGTCCATTCCACCGCACAGTTCAACCAGGTCACTTACGAGAATTCCACTGTAGACTCCTTCGCCCCTATAGTTGCCAAGTTGGTTTTGGTATGAACTTTTACCTTCTATATTTGCCATTGATTCCAATTCTTCCGGGGTGAGCACTATTTCATTTTTGTGTTTGCCAATGAGAACCAGATCCAATGCTTGCTCCGGGGCATCAATTTTTCGAACTTCCAGCGAAATGTCTGTATCAGTGATTTCTACAACAACGTAGTGATGAAAACCGCCTTTGTCCGGAACCTCATATAATCCGGCTCCGGCACCTCCGCTGGTAACAAACAGCACTCGCTCTTGCAATGTACTTGCTTCAGTTTGCTCAGATTGTTTGGACTTTTGTAAGTCAGCTGTTGTTTCATACCCGGCTGCTGCGCCGGTATTTTGCACGGGTTCATGTCTTTGATGGAACATGTGGATGTGTCCTGAAAATACTGCTCTTACTTGAGATGCACCCCTTGTCACCAGGTCAACGAACTTAGACGCTGATTCTTCATCAAGAAATGCATGATCATCGCCTCTGGGGTCAAGAGCGGGTACGTGCATAAAGATCAAACTGGGCATGTTTTCTCCAAGCGCTGTTTCCAGCCAATCTAACTGAGAAGATGTAAGGGTAGCCGCACTTGTATCGACAAAAATGAAACGGTGGCTTCTATAGTCAAAGTAATGTTCCATGGGCCCGAAATGTTGCATATATATGTCAGAGCCGTCTCCTCGGATGTCATGGTTCCCGGGAACAGCGTAGTATGGATGTTTCAGTTCAGCCATGGTTTCAAAGAATGTATCGTACTCTGATTGTTTGCCTGACGGAACCATGTCTCCCAGGTGGACCAGGAAATCGATATCTTCTGTGTTTATGCCTTCAACCACTTTGGCAAGGATTGAATTACGGCCCTGGCTGTCACCGATTACGGCAAACCTAATGGGTGTTACCGCCGGTTCAACAGACTCTGCTTTTGGCTTGAGAACTAATGTGTAAGTGCCTTGCGCAGGTTTTTTAAATATCAATTGTTCTACCGGGATTTTGGCTCCAGCGTCAGATGAAGATATTGAAGTTTCAGATTCAATAATCAAACCTGATTTACCTCGGGAAAGATCTACCGGTTGCTCATCCAGTGTTACAGATTTAATCTCAGTGCCGAATCCACTCATATTTTCGACTGAAACCTTAAAATTGCGGGCCCCGGGGCCTTGCCAGGCAAGTTTGAGTTCTACTGTTGGTGCGAAAGCCCTGAGACAGGCTTCGTTACCTGAAATTGATTGAATTACTGCGCCTTTTGCGTCAATTTGAGGGGGAAGGGGAGAGTGGCACCCGGCGCTCAATCCAATTGTAAGCCCAAGTAAAATGGCTAAGAGTGATGTAATGGCAAACGTGTTTCTTCTTCGCATGGGAACCACTCTCCTTTTGACTTAAATTCTACAAGGTTATCTTAATCTTATGTTTAAACATTGTGTATTCAAAGGTTATTCCGGCAAGTTGGTCAGTTTGATCTCGGCTATCTGCTTGAGTCCGTGCTTCTTACTGGGAAGTTCAGGGCCGACTATCCTAAGCGGCGCATCTGATTCAGGCAAAGGCTCTCCGTTGGCTTTGTAGGCAATAATGATGTCGTCGTTGCGTTTTATCTCTTCAGAAGAAAACTCTACTGAAAACCCGTCAGACGCGATTACCTCAACGGTATAGCCTTTATCTGCCAGTTCATCATTGAACATGTAGTGTCCGCCTTCAGCGTCTCCGCCATCGATCATAGATATCAAAACCCAAAGGCCCATGCCTTCGTACTCGACCTCGTCACCCTCTTTTGTAGTTGTCGTGTAAGTGACTGCGGGATGAGGAGTATCCGGGCAGGTTGCCATGCTTTCAAAAGTGGACCTGTCGAGCACTACCGATTCAATGCCTTCCATCTTGATTTCCCATGAAGTTACTGCAGGTACAACTTTCAGTGAAGCAATGTCTTTTATCCAAAAGTGGCCGTCTGAAAGGAGGCCGTCATCAGATACAAATGCTAACCTGGGGAAGCCCTTGGTAAGCTCCTCGCCGTCAGTTTCGGTTATTATGAGTACTTCAAACTCTTCAACTTTCAGGGCTTGTCCTGTGTCGTCGTAACCTAAAACGTGGCCCAGCACTTGTTCGTAACTCAAGGTCATAGTGTATCCGTCAGATGCGGTTACCTCAAGGGCTTGGTCTTCTGTAATGCCGCCTATTTCATCAAGTACATCTTCAAGTTTGGGCCCGGTAACGTTTTCCGGCCCTACAAGGGTACCTGTGGATTTTCTGAATCCGCCTTGTACTGTAAATGCTTCTAAGGAATTCAAATCTACAGTATGTGTTTCGCCGTCTTTATCTACGAGTTCAATGCTTACCGGTGTATTTGCCACTGGATCCGGTTCTGTTTGGCCTCCGCAACCTACCATAAACACCATGCTCAGCATCAAGACTGAGACGATAAAAAGTTGTTTTGTGTGTTTTCTCACTTAGTTAACCTCTCTTTCTTTTGTTGAATCTAATTTTGAGTCTAAGGGGAATACCGATACCGGAATTTCCAGGGTACCATTCTATGGAGTATATAGTGGCTCAGATTGTGTGCGGATTTTGCTTAATCTCAATGGCCCTTAAATTTCATAAATGCTGATTGTTGCTTAGGATTTGTGTCTTCACCTATTAACTGAGCAACTTGCCCGGCTACGCGATTTTTGATACCACATACAGCTATAACACCGGAAAGCGCCTAGGAAGACATGATTGACTATGTAGGGGGTTTTGGCTTGCTCATGTGTATTACTCCTTTCCAAATTGGGAGGCTCAAGAATTTCTTCTCAAACCCTATCGGCTGGTTCCCATACCCTATTGGCTTAGGGAATTCAGCTCGGAGTGCTTGATCCTAGCGGCCCAAGAATGCCAGCCTCCTTCAGGCCAAGTTCTGTAGTTGCAACGTTACGGATTCAAAATTATCTATCTTGTTTGCCGCAGATACTCAAGCAAAGGCATTCTATGTTTACACGCTTATATAATAACATATAGAACTTACTTTCTACACTATTGGATGTCTTAGCTACTGCGAAATAAGTCAAAACTTAGCGGCTTGGGGAAAAACGCGATAGAAAAGCCAGCCTGGAAGGCGATGTGGATAACCATGTGGGTATGCTGTGGATATTCCGCCGTCTGATTGTGAGCAGGTTGTGCATAGGTTGTGGATAACTTCTGCCGGCATGTGAATATTCTGCAGACATAGCCAAAACACCTCTAAAGCACGGTAATGCACGTGAGATGTGGGTAGTTGACGGTTTTTCGTTTGCTATGTTAGGCCTTTAGCGCCATACGCTAAGGTTACCGTTGCCGGCGCCTGTTGAGCTGTGGATAATTTGCGTTCGGACTGTGGATATCTTGTGAGCTGCCTGTGGAAACTTAGGTTAAAACTGTTCAGGGAAGCCGGGGGAGAACAGGGTGTTTATAAGGTTTTACCTATGTGGATAATTTGATTCTATGTGGCGGTTAAGTAGTAAGCGGGTTGAATAAGAAGTGTGTGGGCCGAGTGAATAAAGCAGATTGCAGACTAAGGATTCTGATGTGGTTAGAATCCCTAGTCTGTGGCTTTTAAGCGCAGCCATTGATTAGCCCCTAAGCCGGTGCATGTTCTAGGCCGAAAGCTTTTTTCTTATAGCGCTTATAATCCTTCTTACGCGTTCAGCCTCAGGTACCACGTTGCCTGTTTCAGGATCAACAGTTACGCAGGCACCATCAACCATAACAGTACGAATTTCACCGCATGCAGCGGGATTTCCCACCAGGTGAGGCGCATCCAACAACCCTGATTTTATGGCATAGGCCAACACTTTTGGGCTGGACGGTGCTTGGGTTTGGCTCAGTTTTTGCAGCGAACTCAACTGGTTCCCGGTGATTGCGCTTGTGCATGAAGTTTTGGCACCGGCTGACTTAGCGCCGCCAGGTGCGGAATCTATGAGTTCTGGCACTAATTCAGGCAAACCGGCAATGGCTTCCAAGAGAATCATGGTTTCTTCTATGAGTTGCGCTTTTCTGGCTTGGACCTCTTCGGTAAGTGTCATATCAGGCATACCGTGCATACAGTTCCTGATAACGCCTCTGGTGATTTTGCAGCTTTCGATTACGTCTTCAGCAGTTGCAGCGTGATCCCCTTCGCAGAAACCTACCACGTGGACAATATGTGGTTTTAGGTTCATGCTTACCAATGTTGATGTGGCTAAATGCCCTTTGGCCATGTCTTGATCAACCGGAAAACTGGCAAGCCCGGCTCTAACCTGGCGCCACACCCTGAAATTGTCGTCAACGAGAGTTTCGATTAGTGATAGTTTAGCCAGCATCTTGCCTAAATCCATAGCGGCAGATGTTCCGGGAGGCGTATTGAACATGAACTGGGCCACGTAGTCTTTTACACCTGCCTCTTTTGCGTTTAACGCAGCAAGGTATGCTGCCGCTACTGCAACCACGTCCGGTGCATCACGAAGGCTCCAATGGTGGGCTTCATTAACTTCAACAGGAATGCCTTTTTCAGCATGCCACGCCATTGCTGCTTGAGCTTGGCTTATTGATTGCTCCACGCCCCGTGGGCCCCTTTTGTCAAGTACATTGTACCAGCAAAGGGGAATAGCGGCCCATGCATTGTGTATTGTGGTTCGCAGCACCTCACCGAACCGAATTACATCCCGGGTCCCGCTGTAACATCTCATTAACGGATAATTGCCCCGGCGTGACGCAGAGTATAGCAACTTAAAGTCCCGGGGGCTTCTTACAGGAACTCCTCCGGCTCCTGCCTGGTCCGGGTCCATGTCTTCCGGATGGAAGAAATTTTCTTGAGCGTTTTGGTCAGGCCCAAGAGACACTACATCAAGCACCTGAGCATCTGCTATTTTCTCAATTCCGGTCTTTGTGGATTCTACTGAAGGCAACCCAAAGTGGTGTCTCAGGAGAGGGTAAGGGGCTTTCCAGTTAATTCTTTCTATTAAGCTATCAGGATACTCGCATTCACCCGATGAATTTGCTTCTCCTTTGAGATAAGCGATTACCTCATCGATATCTTCAAGCCCTGAAAAAACTTTCTCAAAGACGCCTGATGTATTTGCTACTTCGGCTACAGGAGGAGTGCCTCCAAAGATTAGCCTGGGACGCGGATGCACCCCGGATTCATCCAAGGCGCTTATTAATCTTTCAATAAGCCGTTGGGCTGCGTCCGGGTCAAGCCGGTATCCTACGGCAAGAATGTCCGGGCGGTTTTGCTGTACCCAGGCAGCGATGTTCTCGGGAGATCTGGCAGGCCCTATAAACTCAGTCTCATACCCAAGAGACTTGGCCAGCGTTAGGAAGTTTAAGATGCCTGCTACGTGCACACAGTCCCCAATGGAGACCCCTGCAATGCAGGTTGCCGTGAAATCATGTTTTGCAGTTTTCATTGTTCGTCTCCTCCTAACACCAATCTCAAAATGTCTTCTACATCCATGTCTGCAATCCCCATTTTGTGAGCGCACCTTCCTTCGGCCCGGTAATCAATACCTCGGAGTGAACTTGCCAAGGATATGGCAGAATCCATTACAGGCACGTTGACTCCTGCAATTTTTGCAAATGATACAAGCGGAACCAGGCTATATGGAATGTCTTCAAAGATGTATCTGTGATTTAAGCTTGTAGGTGCGCTTATTCCTACATAGCCAGGGTTTTGGTGTACCGCCTCATATATGGAAGGAGCTTTGACACCGTAAGTTTGGTTCATCCATTCCAATACCGAACGTGCTCTGACTCCAAGCGCTTTTGCTATGGCAAGCCGTTCTTTGTCCAGTGTTTCCAACGTTCTTGCCACTGAAGGCGTGATTCCTTCTCTGTAGTGTTCGTATGCAAGATTGTTTTCGATTCTACCTGTGTTCAGCATTACAGGTAGAGGGTGAAACACTGCGCCAATGTTGTCAAAACTTGTAAACAGCACGCTTTCAGCCGGAATGAATTGGGGATATGCCCTTCTTAGAATCCGAACCACTTCCATTGTTCTGGTTGCCGGCAGTGCAGCCATGGGTACCCTTTGCTTAATGCTGTATATGTGAGACATACCAGGGCCAACAGTCCTGCTGGCATAAATAAACGTGCCTGTTTCCGCTATGGTTACGTCGCAATCACATTGGTTTTCAAGCAACGTTTCTCCAAATTCCAGAGCGCCGCCTGTCCGGCCAGGGTTCAGCACCACAATTTGCCCGTCTGAAAGCCAAGGGGCCATTTTTTCCGCTACGTCTCTGTGGCCCGATGCAGGTACCGTGACCATGATCACTTTAGCACCCTGCACCGCTTCTCCAATGTCAGACGTTATCAGATTGGGTTGGGCAAAGCCATTGACTTGGCCCTGCAAAATTATTCCGCCAAGCCGGTTTAAGACCCTGATCTTGTCTTCGGATCTATTCCACAGGTTTACCCCAAAACCTCGAAGTGCCAGGAAACCAGCCATGGCTTGGCCGCCATTCCCGGCTCCTATTACTGAAACTCTTGAACTGGGTAATATGTCTGGAAAAACAATGTGTTCAGCCATGTATCAACCCCCCTTGAGAATTGCTTGTATGGAACACGAAATTGCATTTAAGTTATAGATCTGCAGCATTGAGCACCATTTTCCGCATGGATTCTGACAAGACTTGGCCTTTTCTTTTAAGCGCGCCTTGCAGGATGATGTCGATAAGGCCTCGATAGCTAATTCCTGCTTTTTCGGCGATCCTTGGAACTTCGCTGTAGTTTGGCATTAAGCCCGGAAGTGTATTGATTTCAAGAACAAAAGGCTGTCCGTCTTCGGAAAGCCTAATATCCACTCTGGCAATGTCCCGGCAGCCTATTGCTTCAAAAGCCTTCTTGGCTGTAGACTTAATAGCCTTATTGAGTTTGTTGGAAATAGGTGCCGGGCACACAGGTTTTACATTGTCTCGGGCCTTAACATCATATGTGTACATGTTGCTTGCCTCGTGAAAAACAATTTCTTCTACAGGAAGCACAGTAGGTTCCGGATACCCAACAAGAGCTACTGTAAATTCGCGGCCTGGAAGATATTCTTCTATTAGGACAGGCGATCTCAGCGAGTGCAGTAGGTTTGCAGCCAGAGATTTGGCTCCAACCGGATCTTGCGTTACGCTCTCTGTAGTTATGCCAATGCTTGAACCTTCTGATGCAGGTTTGACTATTACCGGAACCGGCAATTTTTTGATTCGTCCAGGGAAACTTTCTGATAACTCTCGCGTATTATGGATTACTTTGAACTTAGGAGTTGGAACTCCATAGGCCTTAAAAGTCATCTTAGCTATATGTTTTAACAGTCCTGCCATGTGAGCGCTTGAACTTGAGCCTGTAAACGGAATTTCACTGAGTTCCAACATTGCGGCGATATTGGCCTGATCCTTTTTTGTGTGATAGCCTGTAGCAACGTTAAATATCGCATCAGGCTGGGCTTTTTCAAGTTTTGTCAAGAGATCCGGCCCAACCTTGATTATTTGAACTTGATAACCAAGCTCAATTAGAGATTTTTCTACGGCTCTGCATGTAATCTCAGCCTGAGACTTAGAATGTGGATCATACGCCGCCAAATTTGTGTTATTTGAATTAGTAACCAGTGCAATTTTCAGGGCTTATCATCTCCTTATTTGAATCTTGAATGAATTTTTTTAAACATAAGGTGCTTTTTCGGCAGCAAAAACTCAGGCCACCGCTGTTTTTGCAATACATAGCCAAGCCCCATGCTTCTTGTTTGCCGGTGCCAACTGCCTTGTTTTTTGGCATAGCAATGCATAGGATATGTCCTTGTATTGCCCTGGAGGCCATAAACCAGATAAAAGACACCCCAGGTTATGGACCTTACACCTGAAATAAACGTGAGATGTGTGATTTTGGAGGCTTAATTACTTGCGCTTAAATGCAGTTCTAAAAAGTGCCAAAATAGTGGATGCCTCCCTTTTCCACGCTTACGAGGTTAGCTGACGGGCTCGGGTCGAAAGGGTAGTGACCCTACGCGAGACGCGATTAGCCCCAATAAATTGGATCCCCCGCTCTCTGTTACCAGAGATTAAGCGCCAAACCATTTATGTTATCTCACGCATAATACGATTATACAGTTATAGCCTTAAAATGTCAAATAACAATTGGATGCCAACCCCTAACAGCACCTCATTTTGGTATACCTGAGCAAAATAAGGCGGAAAAATTGCATTTTTGCATTTAAGTTTAAATGTACGGAAAAACTAACTACCGGTTGAAGCATTTTTTCAAGTAAGGTTTCAATTTTCGGAAATTGATGGCTGGGGGTGTTGTGTTGAGAAGAATGAACACCATTGATTGGATTGCAATGATCCTCTTAATCATTGGCGGAATCAACTGGGGCCTTATAGGCTTATTTGACATTGATCTTGTGGCCAGTTTGTTCGGTGTCAAGACAATGCTTTCAAAAACGGTGTATACGTTGGTTGGTATTTCTGCTCTTTATGAGTTGATTCGCTTGGTAATGGGTGAGCCTGTCGTAGACCCGGCAGGTAACCAATAATATGAGATCGTAAATTCCCGAAAATTGTAGGCGGTATATGGCACAGCAGATGAGGGGGGTAGTCTGCAGGAACCATGATAGGGGGCATTACAGGTAAATGCCCCCTTCATTTCTTCATCCCCAACATGTCTGTTGGTACTCCTGGTTCTTTCGTGAAATTGTATGTTTTTATGCATAAAAAGCTAAACTTTATGTTCTTACTTCTGATACTTGAATCAGTATAGCCTAGCGGATCTTGGCTCGTACAGCCAAACTACACTCTCACTAGATGGAGGGAATATACCACTGGAAACCTCGGGCAACATGTACGATGTTTGAATGAATCAGTGGTTTTCTATGTCCATAGGGGGAAAACCCTCTTTCAGCCATTATCTTAACCACATGTTATTTTGCGTTTTTGTCTTAGTTGCAGCCAGTGGTTTCCCATAATGCTACTTTGTTTGAAGGCGAATTTCTAAACTCCCCTGTGTTTTTGGGCGATCAGTAGATGCCTTTAGGAGATAACTTAAGAAGCTTGCAAACCGGTGGAATATGTATAGGTATTCATGAGCGGAGCCAAGGGACAAGGCTGGGCAGTGTATTATTAACTCCCGGGATTCCAGCCGTGGGGAGGTGACGTAAGTGTTGAAGCTACTTGAAAGATTATACAGGGAAGAGGAAGGACAAGGGTTGGTTGAATATGCGCTGATAATAGCGCTGATTGCGGTAGCCCTAATTGTATCTATAACGCCTCTCCGGGAGGCAATAGCCGGCGTGTTCAAAGACATTTCAAATCAACTCAAAGGTACAACCGGTGATGACGGAGACACATAATTTTGCTTCCACCACCTGGGGCCTCTTTTCATGGGAGGCCCCAGGGGTTAAACCGGGGCAGAGGAAAACACGAAAGTGCTGAAAGGGTAAGTGAGAAGGACAGAGTGAGCATCGCTCAGGCTATATGAAATAAATGGGCCCGGCGGCAGTACTAAGGAAAGGCGGCTTGGGCCGGCCACAAGACAGGGAGGCAGCAAAATGCATGCACTGGCGACACTTACAGGAACCGGGCTGTGTGCAATGTACGATTTGCGCATCGGGCGTATTCCCAACAAGATCACATTTTCGTGTATTTTCGCAGGCTTTGCGATTAATGCCTGGTGTTATGGTTTGGTTGGGCTGCGTGATTGGTTTTACGGGATGGTTGCAGGCGCGCTATTGCTGATGATTCCCTTTGCCCTTGGCGGAATGGGCGCAGGAGATGTCAAGATGCTTGCAGCCATAGGGGCCCTTAACGGAAGCAAGTTTGTTTTTCATGTGTTTTTGTACGGAGCCCTTATAGGTGGCGCACTTTCACTTTTTACAGTTTTCAAAATGGGCGGCTTTAGAAAGAAAATCGCCGTCCCCTACGGTACGGCAATTTTCATGGGTACGGTTATGGCTTATTTAATTGATGTAATTTAGCGCAATTGGGTTTGCAGAGATTGGCCAGGTGTCAATTGTCTATGAGGGTGACATATGTGAAGAATCTGTTTAAGAACCAGAAAGGGCAGGCTGTAGTTGAACTGGCTATTATGCTTCCTATATTGATATTTGTACTTATGGCTATCTTGGAAGGCGGACGCATTTTCACAGGGTATATTGAGATTCAGACTGCAGCCCGGGACGGTGCCAGGTACGCTTCAATTAGATGCAATCAAGATGACGTACCTGATGGCGAACTTGAGTCGTGGAAAACAGCCTATCTTGTTCCTTGGATTGAGAACCGGCTTGCTACTTTAAACGCCTGTGACGTAATTGTGGATCTGTCCAGGCAGAGCAATGCTGATGCAACGGAAGTATGGGTCGAAGTGGCTCTCAGTTATCCGTTAGACATTAAGACACCTATTATCGGCAATATACTTGGTAATCCATTCTATTTGAAGGTAGCCATGGCTATGCGCACTGAGTAGGGCAAATTTGAGCCGGTTGCTGGACAAGCATTAATGCCGTTATGTTGTCACAGGTATCCTTGAGGAGGGTAGGTCAATGTGTTGTCAGCCCTAAACACGTTGCTTGAAAAGTTCAAACTAAGCGCCGCGGGGTTAAAGCATAAAGAGCAGGGTTATGCTCTTGTCTTAACTGCAGCTGTTATGGCAGTAATCATTGGTTTTTCCGCCCTGGTAATTGATGGCGGCTATCTTCATTTTGCATATGCAAGGTTGCAAGACATTGCAGATTCATCTGCCCTTGCAGGCGCTAAAGAACTTATTAAAGCTCCGGGCAATCATAACAAGAAGAAGCGGGCGGCATTTGAAACGGTAACTCGGTGTGTGAGTTTGCACGGGTTGAATATTGTAGGCACTGATGGCTATACGGCTTCATTTACATACAAAGGCCAGGAAGGAGACTTGGCCGTGGCTTTTCCTTCCGGGTTAGATCTGGTCGAGGTGCAAATCGGCCTTGACGCAAAGGTGTTTTTTGCCAAGGCATCATTTAGAATCTCATCATGCCCTGTCAGAGTAAACAGCACGGTCATGATTGGCCAGGCAGCCAGGCAAAAAGGTTGGCTTCTTCCAATTGCGTTTTTCTGGGGTGAATACGAGTGGTACACCAAGTACGACATGAACCTGGCTCCAGGTGAAGGTGAAAGCGGTAACTACGGTTTCCTTGATTACAAGCCCAGCAATATGTTCAAAGAGTATTTGAGGTGGGGGTTTGACGGCACCTTAACCGTAGGCCAGATGATAGAGACTTATACAGGAGTAAGTGCAGGGCAAGTAAGAGATGCAATACTCGATAGAATTGCCGGGTGTATTCATAACTGTTCAGTTACCTATGTTAACGAGGCAGTCGAGGTTAAGGTTAACCCTTCGTGCTCCAGGGTAGTTGTGATTCCAATTGTGGATAATTTCTTTGAGCAAAGCGGAAAGGGCTATGTGACTGTCAAAGGTTTTGCCAAGTTTTTTATAGAGTCTTACGACCCAGACACAAAAGTAATGACCGGCTGGTTCTTGCAGGAAGTTAGCCCGTCTGAGATTACAGGTTCGTCCAGCAAATTCACTACACAGGCAGTTAAATTGATCAAGTGAAACAGATGAACCGTTGTGAAAAATAGTTGCAGGTTTACTGCCAAAGGGCAGGTTCAGGGCAATAATCAAACTGTGAGCCTATGCTGTATCAATTTTTGCTTTAGAATGAGGGATAGTTTATGCGCAAATCAGGTTTGCGTTTTTGGGCAATAGCCACTGTATTGGTGGCGGTAATCACAGGCATTTTGGTATCCCGGTATCTCCGGGAAGTTCAAGAGGCTTCTCAAATGGAGCCTTTGATTGACGTTATAGTTGCCCAAGCCAAAATTTCAGAGGGGACTTTGATTACCCAGGATTTGGTTAAAGCCTCCAAAATGCCTGCAAAGTACGTTCATCCAACTGCAGTAAAAGATATGAAGGATGTTCTGAACCGTTATGCTGCACTTGATATCTTGCCTGAACAAACGATTTTGGCAGGCCACTTGATTCAAGAGAACAGGGTAAAAGAACTTTCATACAAAATTCCCGAAGGATTAAGGGCGATTACCATAGGAGTGAACCCTGTTTCAGGAGTAGGTGGGCACATAAAACCAGGCCATTACGTAGATGTCCTGGTGATCTGCAAAGAAACTTCCGGTTCAGATAAAACAATGACAGTGACACTGCTGCAAGATATTCTGGTTTTGGCGGTAGGCCCTGATTTATATAAAAAAGACGAAGTACAAGCTTACGATGAAGTGACCCTGGCTGTAAGGCCTCAGGATGCCCAGCTAATAGCATTGAGCGAAAGCGTTGGGAGGATAAAACTTACCCTAAGGCCGCCTGGGTACAGAGGGAAGCCATCTTTGCCACGGGTAAGCACTGATGTGCTTAAGAAATAGGCAATTAATTGGATCAAGATTGTCCTGAGAGAAGAATTCGGGTTAGCACAATACGCAATTGAAGAATGCTTTGAAAGCGCGTAATAATCACTAACGTACAGAAAGGTGGATATTGTTGGATAAAGCCAATGTCATAATCATAGACCATATGCAGGCACCCGCCCTTAAGATAAGATTAGAGAACTTATCTCAGATAAATGTGGCAGGGGCTACCGGCGATCCGGACATTGGCTTCACTCTTGCAGAGAGGTTCGAGCCTGAGTTGATATTGTTTAATGTTGATTTGCCGGGAGACACGGGGCCTGCTATCGCAGAAAAATTTGCTCTTTCATTTCCAACATCCAGCCTAATATTTCTCACTAATTCTGATTCGAAGAAAGTGCTGCACCTGGCTTTGCAGGTTGGGGCAAAAGATGTAATATCCCTTCCGGTAGATGACACCAGGCTCAACAGGACCATACAAAGGGTCCTAAAGCAGAGATCAAGGCGTAGCACGTTTTTTACTGTAGACAAGAAGGACAATCCTCAGTTTAAGACTGTAACTGTTTTCAGCACCAAGGGCGGCGTTGGAAAAACCACAATTGCACTCAATTTAGGTTTAGTTATAAGGCAGATGACGAAAAAGCGGACAGCGGTTGTGGATCTCGATTTATGTTCAGGGAACCTTGCCTTGATGGCAGGCGTTTCCTGGAAACGTTCCATTAAAGACTTGGTAGACGATATTGATTCAATAGACAAGGAATTACTCGATAGGTATTGCGCTCAACATTCTACCGGGTTAAGAATACTGTCTGCACCTATGAACCCGGATTTTGTTGGGTTCATTCAAGCCCAGCACATTGACAAGATCCTCAAACTACTGTCTCAAGTGTTCAATTACGTGGTTATTGACACTCCTTCTCATATAGGCGATACACTTATCCCGGCTTTAGAGGCAGCCGATCACGTACTTGTTGTCACTGCGCTTGATTTGGCTTCTGTGCAAAACCTAAAGCAATGTCTGGACTTGCTGCAAAGATTGTCTATGGGGCCTAAAGCCAGGGTAGTGGTAAATAGGGCAGGATATTCCGGCGGGCTCAAGATAAAAGACATCGAAAATGAGTTGGGCATGACTGTTGAATGTGTAATACCAAGCAATGACAAGGCATCAATTGATGCAGTCAACATGGGGAAGCCCCTTTACAGTATAGCTAGACACTCTCAAATAGGTAAGCGGTAGGAGGAACTTGCCCGCAAAATTATTCAGGAAAATGGCTTTTCTTGAAGCAATATTTCTGAAAGCGGCAAGAAACAGTTGTTGGAACAGCCGGGGGTTTTAAATTAATGGATGATTTTAGGTATTGGCAGTGCCGATCAAAAGGAGGCAGATAGACTGTGTCTTTACTGCAAAGCCGGCTTCAAGGGCTCAGAGATTTGCCTCAACCAATCGATGATTCTGCAATTTCAGCTTCGTCTGTGTCTGCAAAGCAGCTGCTTTGCAGACAAGTCAAAGATGGGGTGATGCAAGAAGCAGTTGATGTGCTTGATGTGGAAGCAATGGAAGAGATGCCTGATGACGAACGGGATAAGTACCTCCAAGACGAGATCGGTACACTTGTGGTTACTTGTTTACAGGCTTTAGACGCTACTTTGACTCGCAATGATACACTGCGTATGGTAAATGAAATTGTGAGTGAAATCTCAGGCTACGGGCCTATTACGCCTTTACTTGAAGATGAAACAATAAATGAAGTGATGGTAAACGGAGCTAATCAAATCTATGTTGAGCGTCAGGGTAAAATCGAATTGACAGATATTGTTTTTCGTGATGATGACCATGTAATGCACTTAATCCATCGTATTGTGGCCCCCCTGGGGAAACGAATTGATGAAAGTTCACCTATGGTCGACGGGCGTTTACCTGATGGTTCGCGTTTCAACGCCACAATCCCTCCAATATCACTTACAGGGCCGGTGCTAACTATACGAAAGTTTTCGGCAACGCCTCTTTCTATGTCTGATCTCATCAGCTTCGGAACATTATCCGGTAACATGGCAATGTTTTTGAAAGCGTGTGTAGAAGGAAGCCTAAACATTGTGGTAGGAGGCGGGACCGGAAGCGGGAAGACCACCACTCTCAACGTGTTGTCTTCTCTGATTCCAAGCAATGAGAGAATTATTACAATTGAAGATGCGGCAGAACTGAGCCTACAACAAGAACATGTAGTCAGGCTTGAATCGCGCCCTGTCAACGTAGAAGGCAAAGGTAGCATAACTATCAGGGATTTGGTGATCAATTCCCTTCGAATGCGCCCTGACCGCATTGTTGTAGGTGAGGTTAGAGGGGGCGAGGCCCTTGACATGCTGCAGGCTATGAATACCGGCCATGACGGCTCCCTTACTACAGCCCACGCTAATTCGCCAAGAGACATTTTGTCCCGGTTGGAGACTATGGTTCTTATGGCAGGAATGGATCTTCCTGTAAAAGCAATCAGAGATCAGATTGCTTCTGCCATAGATCTCATTGTTTACCAGCAACGATTCAAAGACGGTAGCCGCAAGATTACTGCAATTACCGAAGTGGCAGGTATGGAAGGCGACGTAATTACACTGCAAGATCTATTCGTATTCAATGAGCAGGGTATAGGTGAAGAAGGAAAAGTAACCGGTTCATTTACAGCAACAGGAGTGATTCCCAGGTGCCTGCCCAGGCTTCAGACTGCAGGTATACATGTCCCAAGGGATATTTTCACGTAAACGGTTTGGTTAAAGCAAAGCCTGGCGTCTAATAAGCACAATCGCAATAAAGGAGGTGGGCGAAATTCAGTTACGGTTGGCCATAACAGCCCTGGCAACTTTCCTGGCTGTGCTCGTTCTAAACGGGCTTAGGTACATTCTAACCAGGAAAACCAGGCACGTAGAGACACGGCTCAGCAAGGTCTTAAGCGATACAGACGAGACACTGGGTGCTTTGCACCCGTTCAAGGTTGACAGAAGTGAAAGGGCCAAGAGGCAGGCAATAGGCTCGTCCCGGCAAGGCTCAAAAGGTATGCGGCTGAAATTGCCTGCCCTTAGGCTACCAGGCTCTTTCATGGAGCGGCATATGAAAAACCTTAAAGTGGAACTCGTCAAAGCCGGGGCGCCTCTTAAGCCTGAAGAGGTAGTAGGGCTCAGCAGCTGTTTGGCAATTGCAGGTTTCCTGCTTGGGTTATTGGTTTTTCAAAGCCTCGGTTGTGCCTTAGCTTTGGGAGTGGCCGGTTCAACAGTGCTCCGTATATGGATTACGCTCATGAAAAACAGGAGATCAGCGCTTATTGAAGGACAATTGCTTAACGCCTTGGTGATGATTGCAAATTCGCTGAGGGCAGGCCATAGTTTCATGCAGTCTTTGGACCTGGTGAGCAGTGAACTCAACCCTCCACTGGCGACTGAGTTTAGCAAACTGGTCAAAGAATGCCGAATGGGGCTTTCAGTGGAAGATGCGCTCACCAATATGGTAGGCAGGGTAGAGAGCAAAGACTTGGAGCTGGCAGTGACAGGGGTTTTAATTCAGCGTCAAGTAGGTGGAAATCTTGCAGGAGTTTTGGATAACATTGCTGCTACCATAGACAAACGTATTAAGATGCGGGCCCGGATTAGGGTGGCTACAGCCCAAGGCAGGATATCGGCCTGGATAGTAAGCATACTTCCGTTTGTTCTTGGCGCTTTGGTATTTGGTATGTACCCTGAGTTTGGGGCAATTATGTTTACCCATCCGTTTGGCCGTGCCATGCTCGCCGGAGGTGGCATTCTACTCGTAATCGGCATTGTTCTTGTAAGAAAAGTGGTGAATGTTGATGTATGAAAATATTTACGGAATTGCAGCCCTTGCAGCTTGTTTAACATTTTGTTTTTTTAATTTTATCAGGCTTTGGGCAGGCAATAGGCGGTTTACGGTAATGGCCAGGCTTGAGGAGATAGGCTCTTTAGATTCTGTTTCAGAAGAAGACGAAGACGATATTTTGAGGCTGCCTTTTCTCGACAGGACCGTAAAGCCCGGTCTCAAATGGATTGCAGGCAAAGTTGGCCAAATAACGCCGGCCAGCGCACTTAAGAAGACTGAAGAAACGCTGGTTAAGGCAGGTTCGCCTCGGAATATGAAAGCCGGCGATTTTCTCACCATACAGGGGATAGTAGCGCTTGCCGGGTTAGCCGCCGGAATTATCATCGTAAACGTTTCTGGGGCCAAGGGAATAAGAATGTTGTTCTTGCCATTTTTTATAGCCGGTGTGGGAGCTTATGTCCCGTGGTTCTGGCTGTCCAAACAAGTAACTCAAAGGCAAAAGCAAATTCGCCAAGACCTTCCGGACATTATGGATTTTCTTGTTGTGTGCCTCGAAGCAGGTTTAAGTTTTGATTTGGCTTTAATGAGGGTTGCAGAGAAGTTCAAGGGCGAGGCCGGAGATGAATTCGGGCGTGCACTGAGGGAAATACAGTTTGGCAAGAATCGTAAGGAAGCTCTTCGTGATATGGCCGGCAGAGTGGGAATTGAGGAACTGTCCTTTCTGGTGAACGCAGTTTTGCAGGCTGAGCAACTTGGAGTCGGTATGGCACAGGTATTGCACATTCAATCTGACTTGCTAAGGGACAAAAGGCAGCAACATATCGAAGAACAGGCTATGAAAGCCCCTGTCAAAATGCTGTTTCCCCTTATATTCTTCATATTTCCTTTTATTTTTGTCGTAGTCTTGGGCCCTGCAATTTTGAACATATTGACAACTCTGGGCGGCCGGTAAATTAGGTGATTCCCAACCGTTTCATTTTATTTATAACTGTAGTGTGTGAAATTCCCAGCACTTCGCCGATTTTTCTCGACGATGAGTATTGGGTTGACGCCAAAGTAAGGTAATAAGTTTCAATCTTGCTGATTAACTCTGGCAAATCTACAGGAATCCGTTCCAGAAACTCTACAGGTTTGTCACCGGTATTTCCGGACGGTTGTGATAGTGGTGGCCAACAATCCATGTTTGCAGGGTCAGTTGACATTGCTTCGATTACCAAATGGGTTGAATCGACCTGGGCTGTGGCAAGCACAGCAGCCCTTTGTATAACGTTTTGAAGTTCTCTTACATTGCCAGGCCAATTGTGGCTCGTTAGTTTGTGCAAAGCGTTTGGGGTAAGGCTAAGGTTCGGCTTATTGAGTTCTCTGGCCAGGCCGTTTAGGAAGTGTTGAGCCAGGAGCGGGATGTCTTCTTTTCTATGGCGCAAAGGGGGAATCCAAATAGGAATTACATTGAGCCTGTAGAACAGATCTTCTCTGAATGTGCCTTCTGAAACCATTTTCTCAAGGTTCTTGTTGGTTGCTGAAATAATGCGGATATCTATTCGAATCTCGTGGCGTCCACCTACCCTGCGAATCCTTTGTTCCTGAATTGCTCTGAGGATCTTTCCTTGGAGTGGAGGGGATAAGTCACCGACTTCGTCAAGAAACAGTGTGCCGTGGGTTGCCAGTTCCAACAGGCCTTGTTTGCCACCTGATGAAGCCCCTGTAAAGGCTCCCCTGTCATAACCGAAGAATTCACTTTCAAGCAGTGAATCAGGAATGGCGGCGCAATTTACAGCTACAAAAGGCCCCTTGCTTCTAGCTGAATTTTTGTGGATTGCCCTGGCGAAAAGTTCTTTGCCTGTACCGCTTTCTCCTCGCAACATTACACTCATATTGGTGGGAGCCACGGTTTTAGCCAGGTTAATAGCGTTGTCAAATGCCTGGCTTTTTCCTATGATGTCGTCAAAGTCGACCAGGGAAGGCCCGCTGACTGATTGAATAAGTTGGCGTACGTCATCTAGCTCTCTGAGAATAATAAGTGCTCCTGCTGCGACTCCTTCTTCATTGGTTATGGCTCGAATGCTTGTAACTACCCGGGTGCTTTTTCCTTGCCAGGTGATGGCAACTTCAATGTTGTCTCTGTCTTCGTTAAAAGGGAGCCGCGGCTCGATGTTTCGGCTCTTCATAAGGTTAACCAGGTTAGCTTGTTTGGAGGCAGGAAGCCCAAGAAGTTCTCTTGCTTTCTTGCTGGAGTAAGTAATATCGCCTGCCTGGTCAACGACTAAAATACCTTCGCTGACGTTGTCGCCGATAATATCCAATGCTTTTTCTTTTTTCTCGTACTCCATTATGTCAACTTCCACGATTTCGCCTATGTCCTTAATTTGCTTGTTTAAGCAGGATACAAAGTAATCCCACATTAGTTCTGAGGGCCATTCGACTTTGAAGAAAATTTGAGGGGGATTGACTTCAATATTGAGAACATTGATATCATACTTGCTTACAACTTTTAGAATATCGTAAATCATGCCAACTCGATTTCGAGCGCCGGTGAATCTAATTCTTTTTATTTGCTTCATAGGCTATCGCCGGTTTGTGCTGCTGCAGCGTAATACCCAAGCAGGTAGCACTATTTGGCTTGCCTCCTTTCCCGTCCATTGTGTATACGCTTTACTGTGTGAATGTTTAAGCCTGTTGGTAAAAAAGAAGTTTTGGGCCTCTTGTGCTCTGGCAGGATAGAGCACACTATACAATGTTTCATGCTTGGATCCTGTCAATTTTGTTTACATTCCAGGACTAGATTTGTAGTGTATGTTTACAACTGTAAAGAACCTTTACTACATTTAAGAGTCGAACTCCTTCTTGATATATGAGTTTTTAGGTTCTTAAGATTATTGAAACTTTGGTTAACTTCAATCTATATGGCCAATTCGACTATGAAGATGAGGCGGCAATTTCCGGAATGCTAATGGAAAACCCGTGTTAAGCAGGAGGTTTGAATTTTGTACGTTGCGTTTTGAAATGTTACACATACTAAAGAGCGCTAACGGTAAATTATTCCAATGTGTTGCTCCGGTGAAATTACGGTAAGGCAGGTGTCGATGGCATGGATCTTGCTATTCTTATTATATTGAGGGCTTAATCGAGGGGCTGGCCGGCTAGCCAAACTCTTTTGGTTTGTTATAGGCTGAGCCTTTAATGCAAGCAATCTCAGGTTGGTTCTATGTAAATTGGGCACCGAACTTTAGATTAAAATCAGGAGGGAATCACACATGGCAAAGATGTTACCGGAGCCGTATAAAATTAAGATGGTTGAACCAGTAAAACTTCTTCCTAAAGAAGAAAGGGCAGTCAAGATTAAAGAAGCATCGTATAATACCTTCTTGCTTAAATCAAGGGACGTTTACATTGACCTTTTGACTGACAGCGGAACTAATGCAATGAGCCAGTACCAGTGGGCCGGGTTGATGCTTGGTGACGAAGCTTATGCCGGCAGCGAAAACTGGTTGCATCTTGAGGAAACTGTAAGGGAACTGTTTGGTTTCAAGTATGTTGTACCTACTCACCAGGGCAGGGGAGCAGAAAACCTTATTTCCAAAATACTTGTCAAACCTGACACTTACATTCCGGGGAACATGTATTTTACAACTACCAGGGCCCACCAGGAGATGGCAGGCGGTACTTTTGTAGACGTAATCCGTGATGAAGCCCACGATCCCAGCCGGGATGATATTGATTTTAAAGGCAATGTTGATCTACAGAAGTATGAGGATCTTATAAAGAAAGTAGGGCCTGAGAAGATTCCTTATATTACAGTAGGCGTAACGGTTAATATGGCAGGTGGCCAGCCTGTTAGCATGAAAAACCTCAGAGATGTTTATGAACTTTCCAAGAAATACGGTATAAGGGTAATATTTGACGCTACCCGCTGTGTTGAAAACGCTTACTTCATTAAGACCCGTGAGCCGGAATACAAAGACAAGACGATTGCGGAAATAGTCAAAGAGATGTTCTCATACGCAGATGGTTGCACAATGAGTGGGAAGAAGGACGGCATTGTAAACATGGGCGGATTCCTGGCTATGAACGAAGAGGAACTTTATCGCCAGGCTACAGGCCTTGTAGTGGTTTACGAAGGAATGCCGAGTTACGGTGGTATGACCGGAAGAGATATGGAAGCGTTTGCAATAGGGCTTCGAGAGTCTGTTGATTATGACTATATTAGGCACAGAGTAGAGCAAGTTCGATATTTGGGTGATAAGCTTTCAGCAGCCGGAGTTCCAATTGTTAAGCCTGTAGGCGGCCATGCAGTATTCTTGGACGCAAAGGCTTTCCTGCCACACCTTACCCAGGATCAGTTCCCTGCTCAGGCGTTGGCTGCTGCAATATACGAGGATTCAGGCATTAGAGGCATGGAGAGGGGCATTATTTCGGCAGGTAGGGATAAGGATGGAAATGATTACTACCCCGAACTGGAACTGGTGAGGCTGACAATTCCAAGGCGAGTCTACACCAATGCACATTTCGACTATGTTGCTGATGCTATTGGTGATCTGTATACAAGGCGCAGTGAAATTGGCGGGCTCAAATGGGTTTACGAACCGCCGGTGCTAAGATTCTTTACCGGAAGGTTCAAGCGGCTTTAATAGGCAAGATGTATATTGGCACGTAGATTACACGGTAGAGTCTAGAAGAATCAGCTCTGAGGAGCGCCGGCTGTTTTGCCTGCGCTTCTCACTTTTTCCCGGGCACGCATAGTTTTGGGCCTGTATTTGGAATTCTGTTTGTTTTGGTACATAAGAGAATCAGCTTTACGAAGGCAGGCTTCAACCGGTTCGTCAGAGTCCGGGTAACAGCGGGCAAAGCCAATGGCAAGCGAAATTGGCATTTCTATGAGTGAATTATCTTTATTCCACTGTTTGACAGCGTTGGTTATGTCTATAGCAAGTTGCTCTCCTGTTGCCTGGTTTTCAGGGACGATAAGAACAAATTCATCACCGCCGTAACGTGCGGCAATTCCCGGTGGTTTGCACAATTTCTGAAGAATGGCTGCTATTTGTGCAAGCACTTGATCACCGGTATGGTGCCCGTAGTGATCGTTTATTTTTTTAAACTCGTTTATGTCAGCCATGATTACCGAAACATATGTGTTTTCTTGCTTATATGTATCCAGATTGTCCAGAAGTGACTTAGCAAGGCCTCGCCGGTTATAAAGTTTTGTGAGAGGGTCGCGTATGGCCTGCTCTTTTAGCTCGTACTGTAGTTGTTCCAGGGTTTGGTAAGTCTTTATCTGGCGGGTGACATCTTTACCGGTAATCAATTTGCCCTGTAGAGTTTTTCCGCCGGTGTTTAGGGGTGAGATCGTAATGTCATAGAATCTCTGTTCTCCTTGAACCAGGAAAGATATTTCATCAGGTGCTGAGATTCTGGAATCGGGGTGGAGTTTTAAGTAATGGCTCAGTTTGTCATCACCATTGCCGGAGGGCTTTTCCAGGGATTGAAAGATTTGGCTTACATCTTGGCCTATCGCATTATTTATAGATACGTCCAAAAGGTTTTGGGCAGCTAAGTTCAAATCTACTATTTGATCCTGGGTATCTGTGACAATCACAATATCGTCGATTTCATCAAGAACATAGTTTCTGGCAAACCCTATAATAGAGAAAAGCCCGGTTTTTGCGATACCAATTTCCAGCAATAAGGCGGATACTGCGAAAGCTGTTGGCGTGATATCGATGCCTGAAAATGCTCTGCCTCTGTATACCAGGTATGCGGCATTTGCAATCCAAGGTATTACGGTGCCTATCATCAGAATCAGCGCCTGAGAACGGTAGATCCTTGAAGGATGAAAAATTGTATGCCCCACAATCATCGACCCGACTGCAGCTAAAGAGTATGAATAAGCAGTATGGATCCAAAACCAAGGGCCGTATGCTTTTGAAATGGTTGAAAATGGGCCTGACATGTCTAAACTGATTGCTTGGCGCATAAGGCCATGCCATTGGTTTGTCCAAACCAAAATCAAAGTTATCGTGGGTACAATTGAAAGCAGCATCAAAGTCTCAAAACGTGAATGTCGTCCATGGTCAAGGCCTGAGTAGTCCAAAGCAAACAGCACCCAGAGAACGGGGATGGATACGATGCTAATGTATTCAATATTCGAAAATATTAATTTTAGCTGAATATCCAAGGAACTAATTTCCAAGGCGTGGAACAGTGCCCACGCACCGGCTGCAATTGCCATCCAAAAGAGAGGGTAAGTTCCCGGCATGTTGCGCCGCTTCCAAGCGCTCATGGCTACCACTCCCCCTAAGGCTACAGTCAGGAGCAAAGGTATTATGTACGGAGTGAATTGCCAGTTCATTTTTCTTACAGTCTCCTTCGGTTGTTATTTCCCAGGCCCTTAATGCAATGCTATCAATACATTATACCTTAGATTTAGGAATTCCCGTTTCTCGGCTGCAACTTATCTTCTTTCTTGCGTTATTTATGGCAAAATGGCTTTCATTAGCACGTAATTGCCGCTGAAGCTATTAAGAACTTGTGAAAGCAATGCACAGGCCTTCTGTATGCTCTATGAGAGACTTATTTATGAACAAGGCTGTAATGGCTATGGTTTAGAGCATGTTTTCACAAGCTCACAGGAGAGTTTTGCTGCCAGGAATCTGCGTATTTGGCAAGATCTATTAGTGTTTTAAGCGGTACAGGGCGTGGGTTTAACCGCCATGGCCATATGTGCCGCGACGTCTTAGGAGGAAATAGGCGGCCTGTGATCCCTGCCATAAGTACGCTTTGTTTGGTTATTGTATGTTGAGCGTGATCGCGCCAACTTACCACCTGGATGCTTTCGTTATGGTAATCAACAAGGCATGCCGGTACAAATATACATCCCAGTTTGGCCAGCACTGTTACCCTGTGATGGCCATCGAGTACTACAAGAGAATTTTTGTCTACAATAACCGGGTGTTTAAGCACCCCGTCGGTGGTTATTTCAGAGAAAAGCTCCACTATTCGGGATCTATTGATTTGCTCGTGAGGCTTCAGATCGTTTTTACTTACTATTGCGAACGTATACAAGGGGCCTCTGGCTTCAGATTCAGCATCAATGTTCATCGTATGATTCCTCCTTTTAAGTTTCTTGTGAAAACCAAGCCCTGCTAACGGAGCGTTCACTTATCCGCTACTGTCTTGACTGTCATGGCAACCTTGTTTTGCCATTGGAACCCGGAAACTTAGCTTTTTGCAATTTGCCTGGGAAGTTTGATATGGGTTTTGTCAATCTTCAATTCTGACTTGCCAACATTTTGGAGTTCCTTATTTCGATAGGCTTCGTAAGCGCTCATGTCAAAATATCCGTGGCCGCTTAAGCCAAATAAAATCACCTGTTCTTTCCTTGTTTTCTTGGATTCCATAGCCAGGTCGATTGCTGCACAAATTGCGTGGGCAGATTCCGGCGCAGGAAGGATCCCTTCTGTTCTTGTGAATAGGTGGGCAGCTCTGAAGACGTCAAGCTGTTTTACGGCGGTGGCATGAATCAACCCTTTTTCAACAAGCGCACTTATGATAGGCGACATGCCATGGTAGCGCAGCCCACCTGCATGGATGCCAGGCGGAATAAAATCATGCCCAAGGGTGTACATCTTAAGAGCAGGAACCAAACCTGTGCAATCGCCATAATCGTAAGCATAAATGCCTCTGGTCAAAGTGGGGCATGCCTCAGGTTCAACAGCTATGATTCTTGGTGTAATGTAGCCGGAACTTGCTGATCCAATTGATGACTTGTTTTCAATTTGTTTTAGGGCGGGTTCAAGAAATGGGAACGTAAGCCCACCGAAATTACTGCCGCCTCCTGCACATGCCACTATAACATCAGGGGTATCGCCTGTAAGTTGCATCTGCTGTTTGGCTTCCAGGCCTATGATTGTTTGGTGTAACAAGACGTGGTTTAAGACGCTTCCAAGTGAATATTTGGTTCCGGGGCGATTATTTGCATCTTCCACTGCTTCGCTTATTGCAATACCAAGGCTTCCAGGGGAATTAGGATCCTTTGCCAAGATAGTCCGCCCGGAGCCGGTCAAATTACTTGGGCTTGGTATTACATTGGCCCCAAAAACCTGCATAAGAGATCGCCGGTATGGTTTTTGATGATAACTGGCCTTTACCATATAGACAATGCATTCTAAATCGAAGAAAGAGCATGCCATGGATAAGGCGCAACCCCATTGCCCGGCTCCGGTTTCCGTTGTCAGCCTACGTGTGCCTTCCAATTTATTGTAATATGCTTGTGCTACAGCGGTATTGGGTTTGTGGCTCCCCACAGGGCTGGTTCCTTCGTATTTAAAATAGATTCTGGCAGGAGTGCCTATGGCTTTTTCCAATCGCCTGGCCCTAATCAGGGGAGTAGGCCTCCATTGCCTGTAAACATCAAGTACTTCCCCGGGAATGTCAATGAAAGGCTTACGTGATATTTCCTGTTCTATTACGGCAGCGGGGAAGATAGGGAGCAAATCTTTAGGTTCGATTGGCTCAAATGTCTCCGGGTTAAGAGCCGGCTCAATTTCAAACGGCAAATCGGCCAAAATATTATACCATGATGTAGGCATATCACTTTCACCGAGGTTAAATTTGATTGTTTCATTGGGAACATTCTGATGTTGTTTCATGATTATGATTATCTCCTTTCGTGTGATTCGTGGACACTATGGTGTTCCATGTTCACGAATCTCGTTTGTGCTTGTGCCTTCGGGTTTGGGCTTACCAAACTTACACGTCTCTGAAATCCGCCTGTAATCAAAAAACCCGCCCTCTTAAGAGGACGGGTTATCGCCGTGGTGCCACCTCAGTTGGATCGCAATCGTAAAAATTACCGAAGCATTATGGATGCATATGATGCCGCATGGACTAAATGCCCGATAGAACCGGTCTACGATCCCACTTATTTTCAGATACGGGGATGCAGTTGCAGCCCTTATACCTTCCCCTTTTATCGGTGGGGCTCCGGCAGAACCTACTTGCAACCATGATTTGCACGTTCGTTGGGAACTGCTGCTCGCGGGCCCATTCAGCGCTCCTTACGGCCTCAGGCTCTCACTTTTCCTGATTCGCTGCCCCGAAAGGTGCTGCGCTTACTAATCCCGCTCATCGCTTCAAATTATTGATTGTGAATTATATTTCCACGATGTTAGCATGTAAGGGGGCTGATTGTCAACAACAATTGCAGACGGTATTGATAATTAGATAACAATCTATGATTCTGAGCGGGATTTATTGCGAAGTGCAACGTATATATCAAGGTTCCCCAGTGAACCTAACCTCACCGGAATTACCAGCATGTTAATATCTACGGTTGAAATCAGAGTTCCTTCACCTGTGACAAGGGCGGGAGGGGACAGTTTGCATCTGAAACCCAGCTGTTCCAGCCTTGCTGCTGCTTGTCCGGTAATAATATTTCCCATTTCAGCCAAAGCTGATTCAGCCATCTGATCATACAAAGGCACAGGGCTGCCGATCATCTTGGAAGCAATATTTTTTGCAGTACGCTTAGTCATGCAATAAAGCACAATTCCTTCTGTAACTCCGGTTACTCCTATTAGTACGCTTATGTCTTGAGGAGTAGAGCGGCATGGTTCTATCCTGGGTTTGTCCCTCGAAATATCCAATGCCATCTCTTGCCGAAAAAAAGTGATAGCGCCTTCCAAGAAAGGGTTAACCAGTTCCGCCCTGAGCATTAATATCCCCCCAGAGAAATTTCGGAGAACAACCAACTTGTTGGGTTTGTGTCTGAATTCCACATTCAGAATCCGATAGAAGCCATCTTATTATAGTATTTGCTACTTTGAGGTAAATCCCTTTATTTTTAGACAATTCACAGAACTAATTGCAGAAAGGAGAACTTATATAAGTTCTCCTTTTATATTTTGTAGCAAATTGTCATTTCGATGGCGTTTTATACAAGACTAAGAAGGCCAGGTGTATATTTATGTCATCCCTTGCTGATTTACTACTGTGTGAGCAAATTCCAGCAACATTTCTTTGTTGGAATCTTCAAGGTGCTCAACTTGTTGAGAAAACGAATGGATCAATTCTTCCAACTCAGGTAGCACCTTACGCGCTCCTTGTACCAGTAACCCTCCTATGAGCAAGCCAATAAACAGCGACAGCGTTAACCCGTTTTCGGAACCAATTTCCAGGATTCCTTTGAGCGCAACTAAGTCAAGCCCCTTTCTTTTAGCTTCAATGAACAGAAAAGAGAGAAATGCAGCGCAATACGCAACCGGTGATGATTTATACCGTTCATCTTCAAAGTCAAAAGATAGCGTAGATTCTTCCTCGAAAGAGGTTGTTATCTTTTCCAATAGGTTGTTCGAAATTTCGTGCCATTCATCTCTTGCTGCATCAGAGTGTTGAGGAGACTGTTGCTTTAAACGGTGTGACTCAACTAAATTGAGCCCTTTCTTGGTCGGTTCAAACAGTACTTGAGACCGGCCGGGCAACCCAACACGGTTGACTGAGTAAGATGTTTCTACGAGGCCGTCGTCAACTAACTCCCGCATCATGTCGTAGGCGGTCCACTTAGATACCGATAGGTGTTCTGACACATCTACATAATGAACAGGAGTGCCTTCTTGATCTACGAGATCGGTTAAAACTTCAAGGAACTCAAACCGCCTCTTGCTGAGTTTCACCAAATCGCCTCCTAAAGCCACGTTTCTTAGTACCATAGGTTACTTAAACAAAGTTGTCAATGTTCGAGGCTGGATTGTGTATAGCTTGCCTCAACCTTGTGTATTTCAGAAACGATTACCTGGCTCCGTTTTGAGCTCGCTCTGCATTAACCTCATCAGCAATTTCTCCCCATGCTTTAGCATATCCGCGGAGCGGACGGCAAAGCTGTGCAGCAGTAACTTTGTTTGTCTGGGTAGGATAAGCCTTGGTTTTTTCAACCAATTCCTCCAGCCACTCAGGATTGTCAATTATGGGGCATGGCCTCAGATGGTTCGAGTTAAAAGGCTGGTTCTTTTGATATTCCATGAACAGCGGCGACTTAAGAGCTTCCACCAGGCTGGTATCTTTGATGTTGACGTTAGCGTAGTGTACAAAAGCACATGGTTCTACGTCGCCCATAGCGTTGATGTGGAAGTAGTTTCGTCCCCCGGCTATGCATCCTTCTACGAACGGGCCGTCGTTCCAAAAGTCTGCAATAAATATTGGTTTCTCGTTACGCCATCTTTCGACTTGTTCTAACATAAACAGCCGTTGTTCAGGGGTTGCCATGTAGTCCAGGTCAGAGTCCCCGCCAACAGGTACGTATGTGAACAACCACCCGTATAGGCAGCCTTTTTCAATCATAAGGTCTATCCATTCATCGCTGCCCAGGACTTCTGTGTTTTCCCTGGTATAAGTACCGGAAAATCCGAAAGGCACACCGGCTTCTCTTAGATTATCCATTGCCTGCATTACTTTTTTGAATATGCCTTTGCCACGACGGGCATCTGTCTCTTCTTCAAACCCCTCAAGGCTGATGGCAAACGTCATGTTGCCTATTTCTGCAAACTCTTGAGCCCTTTCTTTTGTGATCAATGTGCCATTGGTGAAAATGTGGAACACTGATTCGTTGTGGCTCTTAGCCAATGAGATTAGGTCGTCCATTCTTACAGTAGGTTCTCCGCCGGAGATTACGAAGAAGTTTATTCCGATATCTTCAGCTTCGGTCATCACTCTGTCCAATGTTTCATAGTCCATATCTTGAGACCTGTCATATTCGGCTGCCCAGCATCCAGTGCACTTAAGGTTGCATCTGCCTGTGGGGTCGATAAGGATTGCCCAGGGTACATGGACCCCGCATTTTGCTTCGCCTTGCCTGCGTCTTTCCGGGCTGAGAACTCCGGCGGTCAGGAACATATTGATGCCGAGTTTCTCAACAACGTCAGGTTCCAGTTGGTTGATGCCCTTTATTGCCAGTTGCCTCCAGTTGTTGTTCTCGTCGGCAAACATTTCTGCCCATTGCCTGGCAAACTCTTTGTGAAGCGGTTCCGTAGCCAGCCGGCCTCCCCACTTAGCCAGATTGACCAGGTTTTTCTCCGGATTGTTCCTTACCCATTTAAGTCCTTGCCTGAGTGTAGCTTCGCCTATCATAGACTTAGCTGTTTCAAAAGCCATTTTTCGGTTCCTCCTTCTCAACTTGTCATCCCAAAAGACCAAAATACTACTAGTAGCGTATTCCTTATATATGCTGATTGTCAAGCATGATTTGTTGATAATTACCATAACATGCAGGGGGAAACCGGCCCCTCAAAATTCTCTTGATTTTTTTGATTTGGTCTCTAGCAGCATGTTCTGAAGGTTTTCAATTGATAAGCCACAGACAATGCTCTATAATCTTTGACGCCCTCAAAGTTGACAAGTTATAATTCAGTGTGATGTATATTTGGGTCTTTTGGGATTAGTGGATATAGAGAATACATGGAACATTATTATACCCGGAGGTCATGAGCAAATGCCATCAGTGAAGATTGTGACTGACAGTGCCTGTGATATAGAACCGCACTATCTTGAAAGTTTAGGCGTTACCGTGGTTCCGCTCACAGTCCGGTTTGGGCAAGAGTCTTACATAGATAATTATGAAATGCGTGGAAAAATTTTTTACGATAAACTCAGAACATCTGACGTTCTTCCAAGAACGTCGTCGCCTTCAGTAGGGGATTTTCAAAAAGTTTTTGAAGAACTCACTGCTGACGGCTCAGGGGTAGTTGCGATTCTCTTGTCTGAGGTTCTCAGTGGAACATACCAGGCCGCACAAATGGCTGCATCTATGTTGCCTGACAGGAAAATAGCCATTATTAACTCGAAGACGGCATCGGTAGGGTATGGCCTGATTGTACTTGAAGCGCGTGACCTGGCAGAGCAAGGAGTAGGTTTTGAGGGCGTGCGGGATGCCGCCCAGGCAATGGTTGACAGGCTGGTCACAGTGTACGCTGTTGATACTTTAGATTACCTTTATAAGAACGGCCGCATAGGCAGGGCAATACATTTTTGGGGTTCCATGCTCAGCATGAAACCTATTTTGATACTGGATCCTGAAGGTTACGTGTCGGGCCTTGACCGGGTGCGCGGAAAGGCAAAGGTGATTCCCAGGCTAATTGAACTTGCAGGGGAGAGGGTTCCTTTTGGAAGCAAAATAAAATTAGGCATGTGCCATGCTGATGTTCCAGAGGAAGGAGCCCAATTGGTAGCTGCGGCTAAAGAAAAGTGGAATGTAGTAAGAACAGTAGAGACGGACATAGGTGGAGTAATCGGTATACACAATGGGCCGGGAACCTTAGCATTGATCATTCTACCGGTCGAGTGATTCCTATTAAACAGGGTTAACCGGGCTTAGGAGAAATAATGAATATGCCGAATGTGTTTCGTATCATGATTTGGCGACAAATATGCCGGTTTACCTTGACCGCATACCGCGTTTTTAGTAAAATATCACGTGCGGCCATAAAGGGATCTGATTTGCGGGTGTAGCTCAATGGTAGAGCTCCAGCCTTCCAAGCTGGTTGCGTGGGTTCGATTCCCATCACCCGCTCCACGCGCCTGTAGCTCAGGGGATAGAGCACCTGCCTTCTAAGCAGGGAGTCGCAGGTTCGATTCCTGCCAGGCGCGCCATCTATGAATGTGAAAATGTGGTGGATGTAGCTCAGCCGGTTAGAGCGCCAGGTTGTGGCCCTGGAGGTCGGGGGTTCAAGTCCCCTCATTCACCCCAAATTATTACGCTTGGGTGTGCAAATTTGCGCCCGTAGCTCAATTGGATAGAGCCGCAGACTTCGGATCTGAAGGCTACAGGTTCGAGTCCTGTCGGGCGCGCCAGATGGGGCGTCGCCAAGCGGTAAGGCATCAGCCTTTGGAGCTGACAAACGCAGGTTCGAATCCTGCCGCCCCAGCCAGTGTGGGCCATTAGCTCAGGGGTAGAGCACCCGCCTTTTAAGCGGGGAGTCGATGGTTCGAATCCATCATGGCCCACCAT
>CAZXLH010000006.1:0-29175 GCA_964641455.1 uncultured Eubacteriales bacterium
ATCCTCTTTATTATTGTCTATCTTTTCGGTGTCCGCCAGTACGTTACCACACCCACAGCTTTCTGGAAACCTGCATGAAAATTAGGCAGCTTTCTCAAAAGCTGTAGCTTTTCTGTACAACTGCTTGAAAACCATACAGCTTTTCGAAAACCTGTATGAAAATCCTACAAGGGTGCAAGGAAGTTTTGGGCGATATGGAGAATAATGACACGTAGGCGCTTTCGAAGTAGGCAGCTTTTTAAGGGAGGGTCATATCACGGTGAAATCCAGGTATCTTCTGGTTCAGAAAGCCGAGGCGGCTCTCATCGAAGAAAAGGCTGAGAAATTGTTTGGTATTACCAGGCTTTTGGATTCGTATTTGGCCGGCGGTTTTGATGATCTTTTCCTTGGCTCAGAGCAACCAAAAGATGTTCAACAAAGAATTGCTTTCCTAAATGAGGCTCTTGGGCCTTTTACCGACATGGTGTCATTATCCTATCGTGGGGTTGGGGCCGGGTACTATTCTAAACAACTGAGGGCCATAGTTGCATACGGGCCAAGTGAGCGTTTTGGAGCAAAAGTAGGAGGGGACTTAGGGCCCGGCCATCTCGGATGGCAGGCTATGGAGACAGGAAAAGAGACTGTAGGTGTAGGTTCCATGGTTCGGGGTGAAATCATGAATTGCATGAGGCCCCTAATTCGAGATGGTGAAGCTATAGGGTTCGTTTGGGCAAACGAGTCACTTGAAGATGTGTATGCCCAGATAAGAATGGGTGCGAGGAACGTATTTTTTTCAGAGAGTATTGAGCCTCTTCTTGGCCTTACAGGGCTTTTGCTGTTTGCGTCACGAGTACTGCTCTTTAAGCAAGACGAGTTGAGGCCAGACGGTTTGCACACCATTGTGGCAGGGCTTGAGAAACTTGAAAGATACCTCAAACTGTTTCTCGACAGTTTGAGCCTTGCAGTGATTTTGGTCGACTCTAATGAAACGATAAGTTTTACGTCATCAGGAATAGAGGATATTTTGGGGGTTTCTTCCGGGGAACTTGTTTCAGTACCCGTGAGGGATATGCTGCGGCAAATAGGGGTAAATCCCTATTTTGCCCTGGATGATGCCGTGAAAGGTGCTAAGAACCGGTTTGTTAATGTTCCTGTAATTGGGCGCGGCGGTGAGAAACTTGTGACAATGGTTTCAACTGCAGTCACTGCATCCGCTAAGCCTGCCGGGCTTGAGGAACCCGGTAATCATGAGCATCAAGGGTACATTATCATACTGGAAGATTTGAAAGAGGCAAGAGCTCAGGAAGAACGCCTGGAACGCATAGAAAGGCTGGCAGCAGTAGGCGAATTAGCCGCTGCAATTGCTCATGAAGTCCGAAATCCCCTCACAGTTGTAAAAGGGGCCATATCATTGGTTCCTGAACGGTTAGGTGACCGTGAGTTTTTACAGAAGTTCTCAAGTATAGCCGGTGATGAGATTAAAAGGATAGATAGGACTATAGAATCTTTGCTCAATTTTTCAAGGTTCTCTCAACCTCAGATGCTTCGGGTAGACGTGGCACCTATCCTTAAGCGAGCATGTGATGTAATATCACCGTATGCCAAAATGAACAATATTCAAGTTGATTTTTCAACGCCTGGTTTGATTCCTGAAATCATGGGAGATCAAGACCATTTGGTGCAAGCCTTTATGAATTTGTTTCTTAACGGAATTCAAGCTATGCCCTATGGTGGAACACTTACAGTGACAGGTCATTGGCCCCCTGATTCAAAGTATTTGACAGTGGCCGTGGAAGATAACGGCGTTGGAATTCCCCCTGAAGACAGGGAGTATATTTTCGACATGTTTTTTACTACCAGAAAAGGAGGAACCGGGTTGGGGCTTCCATTGGTGCAAAGAATAATTTATGAGCACCAGGGGTTTTTGGAAGTTGAATCGACTCCAGAACAAGGCACTTGTTTCTTAATCAGGCTGCCTGCTGTGGGTTTTGAGGCAAGGAAATTGTAATTTCCAATGTGGAGGGCTTAATGCGAGAGAGGATTCTGGTTATTGACGACCAAAGCAATATTGTTTGGCTATTCCACGAGATTTTTGGTGGCTCCTATGATGTACTGGGCGAAGAAACCGGGGAACAAGGGCTTGAAACTGCAAAAACTCAAGAAGTTCATCTTATTATGCTTGATCTGAGGTTGCCTGGCATAAGTGGCTTAGAGACTCTCAAGAAACTAAGAACTCAAGGGTATCGGAGGCCGGTAATAATCATGACAGCTTACGGAGAAGTCAGGACTGCAGTTAAATCCATGAAGTCTGGGGCTCATGACTATATAACCAAACCGTTTGATCTTGAGGAACTCAAGCATGTGGTCGAAGGCGCATTGCGGTATTCGAGGTTATCTATAGAGGTTACAAGGCTAAGGCGCGAACTTGAAGAGAAGTTTCATCTGAAAAACATTATTACCGTCTCTCCTAAAATACTAAGTTTGTTTTCTGTAATTGAGCGAGTTTCAACAAGCGACGTTTGTGTTTTGTTGGAGGGGGAAAGCGGTACAGGAAAAGAGATTTTTGCCAAAGCGATTCATTATGCTTCGCCTCGGAAAGACAAACCTTTTGTACCTGTCAATTGCGCTGCTTTACCGGAACATCTGCTGGAAAGCGAGCTTTTCGGGTACGAGCAGGGTGCGTTCTCAGGAGCCCGGAAGCCAAAACCGGGCAAGTTTGAAATTGCCTATGGCGGAACCGTGTTCCTGGATGAAGTAGGTGAACTGCCCCTAAGCATGCAACCTAAGATTTTGCGCGTGCTCGAGGAGAAAGAAATTGATCGGCTTGGCGGTACCCGCCGGTTGCCCATAGATGTGCGGATCGTAGCCGCATCTAATAAGAACTTGCGTGAGGAAGTGCGCAGCGGGCGGTTTAGGCAAGATCTCTATTTCAGGCTTGCAGTGCTTCCTATAACCATTCCTCCGTTGCGAGAAAGAAAAGAGGATATACCTGTTTTGGCAAGACATTTCCTAAAGGAGTTTGCCAGGGCTCAAAACAAAGCCCCTCTCAAACTTGATGCCCAAGCCATAAATACTCTTGTAGCCTACCCCTGGCCTGGGAATGTAAGGGAACTTAGAAATATCATGCAGCAACTTTCGCTGTTGTGTGACGGCCCTGTGGCAACAAAACAAGACTTACCTGCGTTTTTCTACGATCCTGATTGGTATCTCGTGGATACTTGCGGTGAAGGTTCAGCTACACGCAATGCGACCGGTATAGATAGCTTGGATTTTCAGGAAGTTGGGCCTGGATTAAGTTTGAAAGACCTTAAACAACGTACCTGGGCACACATTGAAAAGCAGGCCATATCGAAAGCGCTTGCGATGTTTGAAAATAATCGAACACGTACAGCCGAGCACCTTGGGATTTCCAGGAGGACGCTTCACGCCAAGATAAAAAAGTACGGCATCTAGGTTATTGTGAAGTTAACTTCACAATAGCTTACTGTGTTTCGCACCTGCCGAGAAACTTTAAGCCATGAAGGCCGCTTTTTGCTTTCGGCCATACAGCGGCAAGCCAAGCCCGAACGCTTTACAAGCAGAGGTTTATGCGTGGCCTCTTGATTATGTATTGTGCCAAAGGCAAGCGAATTTTTGTGGCACGGAAGTTGCTAGTTGAATTGTACCTGAAGGAGGTGCACGTAATGGCAGATGTTATCCAAAGTGGGGTTGGGCTTGGTAAACTTTTCACTAACCCAGATCCTGATGAGGCCAGGGAGTATTTTCGGTTGAAATCTAAGGTCATGAAAGACAAGACGATGGATGTAGCTGAAGCCGTATCTCAATTTGTTCAGGATGGGGATTATGTGGCTATTGGAGGATTTGGAACAAACCGCATTCCAACTGCAGTGCTTCACGAGATTCTAAGGCAGAGGAAGAAAGGCTTAGGGCTTTCCGGACATACGGCCACCCATGATTTTCAAATTCTGGCTGCCGGAGGAGTGTTAGACAGAGTTGATGTAGCCTATGTCGTGGGATTAGAAGCGAGAGGGCTTTCAAGAGCTGCAAGGCGGTTGTTTGAAGAAGCCAGGATAGAAGTATGTGAATGGACCAATGCTGCTCTGGCTTGGAGATACAGGGCAGCCGCAATGGGTATTCCTTTTATGCCTGCCAGAGTGATGTTTGGGACCGATACGTTTAAGTACAGTGCCGCCAGAGAAATCAACTGTCCGTTCACAGGAAAGAAATTGCTGGCCCTTCCGGCTCTTTATCCGGATGTTGCTGTTATTCATGTTCATCGAGCCGACAAGTACGGAAATGCACAGATTGATGGGATTACAGTGTCAGATTTTGATGTGGCAAGGGCTGCCAGAAAAGTAATTTTGACTGCTGAGAGGATAATCGGCAATGCAGACATACGAAAGGATCCTTCGCGGACCCTGATCCCCTACTATTGCGTCGATGCTGTTTGTCACGTTTCCTATGGAAGTTTTCCGGGAAATATGCCTTACGAATATTTTTCAGACGAAGAACATTTGAAAGAGTGGTTGTCATCAGATGCTCACGTTAGCACCCTGGAGCCATTCTTGGCCAAGTATGTTTTTGGTACTCAGGATTTTAGTGAATATATTGAACTTTGCGGCGGGGAACAAAAAATGATGCAATTGCAAAATCTTGAACTTATGCAATGGGAAGAAAGCAGCCGGCTTGCATAGTGCAGGCTTGGCTACAGTCTTGTTAAGAAAGGAGGAGCCTTATTGGATTATAATGCAATGGAACTTATGATCTGCCTTGCCTCGAGAATCCTTGAAGATGGGTCTACAGTGGTGGTTGGAACAGGTGCACCTTGTGCCGCAGCTATGCTGGCGCAAAGGACACATGCTCCAAACCTAATGATTTTGTTTGAGGCAGGCGGGGTAGGCCCTTTGTTGCCGACTATGCCTATTTCAGTAGGCGACTCGCGGACATTCCACAAAGCCATAATGGCAGGAAGTATGCCTGAAATAATGGAGACATGCCAACGGGGGCTTATCGACTATTGCTTTTTAGGCGGAGCTCAGATTGACAAATACGGTAACATCAATTCCACAGTGATCGGTGAGTTTCACAGGCCAAAAGTCCGCTTTCCAGGTTCAGGAGGCGCTAATGACCTGGCGTCTTTGTGCTGGAGAACTTTGATGATATCGCCCCATGATTCCAGGCGGTTTGTTGAAAAGATCGATTTTGTTACTACTCCCGGATTTCTAACCGGCCCTGGTGCAAGGAAGCAAGCAGGGCTTCCGCCTGGCACAGGCCCTTACAAAGTAATTACTAATCTGTGTGTAATGGGGTTTGACCAGGAAACAAAGCAAATGAAGGTGGAATCAGTGCATCCTGGAATTACACGGGAAGATATTGTCAACAATACAGGATTTGAAATCTTATGGGATAAACACATAGAGATATCTTTGGCGCCAACAGAGAAGGAATTGACTATACTCAGAGAAGAAGTAGATCCTATGCGATATATAATTGGGCGTCAGGCAAGTTAAAGGAGGAAATAGCGTTGAGGCAACCAGTAATTGTAAGTGCCGCGAGAACCGCTATAGGGACTTTTGGGGGTATGTTGTCAGGAATCCCTGCAAGCCGGTTAGGCGCTATTGTAATCAGGGAAGTTTTAAAAAGAGCAGGTATCGATGGTTCTCATGTAGATGAAGTGATCATGGGTAATGTTCTTGGTGCAGGGCAGGGGCAAAACATTGGCCGCCAGGCAGCTATTTACGCTGATATGCCTACTGAGATACCGTGCATGACTGTAAACAAGGTATGCGGATCAGGCCTAAAAGCGGTTGTTTTGGCAGCTCAAGCTATTTTGGCCGGAGATGCAGACATAGTTGTGGCAGGAGGAACTGAGAGCATGGACATGGCACCTTATGTGGTGCCCAGAGCCAGGTATGGTTATAGAATGGGCCATGGCAGGCTGATAGATACAATGATCTCAGATGGGCTTTGGTGTGTTTTTGGCGATACACACATGGGAATTACAGCAGAAAATGTGGCTCAAAAATGGTCAATAACCCGCGAGGAGCAAGATGCCTATGGAGCGCTCAGCCAGAACAGAGCTGAGGCAGCCATCAAGGCAGGCCGGTTCAAAAATGAGATAGTCCCTGTTACAGTCCCTCAGAGAAAGGGAGACCCTGTGATTTTCAAACAAGATGAGCATCCAAGATTTGGCACAACCGTGGATAAGCTTGCAAGGCTTCGGCCGGCTTTCAAGAAAGACGGTACTGTGACTGCTGGAAATGCGTCGGGTATCAATGATGGCGCTGCGGCGGTAGTTGTAATGTCTTCACAAAAAGCCAATGAGATGGGCATTGAACCGATTGCGGCGATTCGAAGCTATGCATCGGCAGGGGTAGACCCTGAAATAATGGGAACAGGCCCGGTGCCCGCAACCTCCAGAGCTCTTTCAAAAGCCGGGCTTTCCATTGGTGATATCGATCTAATAGAGTTGAATGAGGCTTTTGCTTCTACCACTTTAGCAGGTATAAGAGAATTGGAACTTGATTTAGACAAAGTCAACGTCAATGGCGGCGCTGTTGCACTGGGGCACCCTATCGGAGCCAGCGGAGCCAGAATTATTGTTACTTTGTTGCATGAGATGTCAAAGCGTGATGTGAAAAAAGGCCTGGCTACCATGTGTATTGGCGGTGGGATGGGAATTGCCATGATAGTGGAAAGGTAACCAAACGTTGCTATAATGCCCCTGGCTCATTGGCAGGGGCATTACTTTTTGATTTGATTTTGGTTTTTGCCAAGAGAAGCTCCTAAGAAAAGTACGGGCTTGCCGTATTTTTTGCGTAATAGGTCCATTGATTGAGATACACTGTCCCAGGGGAGCCCAGGCGGTTCGAAGAGCGAAACTTGAGTTGGAACGTTAGAGGCAAGCCCTTTAACCGAAACCCCCAGTAACCTTACTGGTTTTGTCAACGGGGCGTTTTCCAAAAGCATTTTGGTTTGTCCAAATATTTCAGGGTCAGACGATATGGGCTGAGAAATTGTATGTTCTCTTGTGATTGTGGAAAAATCGCTGAAACGAATCTTGATCCCCACGGTTTTACATTTGAGTTGTGCCTTACGCAGCCTAAAAGCCACGTTTTGACTGAGTGCTGCCAAATAGGGTTTAAGCATTGCCAGGCTTGTGATGTCCTCAGGAAAAGTAGTTTCTTCACTTATGGACTTTACTTCTCTGTTAGGCGTTACCGGGTCATTGTCAATGCCATTACACATTTCTCGAAAACGCCGCCCTGATTTTCCGAAAACGTCTGTAAACCAGTTTGCAGGCATTTGCCTGAGAATTCCTACTGTGGTTATTCCATGGGAAGCCAGTTTGGATTGGGTTTTCGGGCCAATTCCCGGTAGGCTGGATACCGGCAGTTTTGAAAGGAAATCTATGGCATCTTTTTCATGAATGAGTTTGAGCCCGTCTGGTTTTGCCCAATCAGACGCCAATTTGGCAAGATACTTACAATAGGAAATTCCCGCAGATACGGTTATCCCCAGATGTTCCTCTACTTCTTTCCGTATACCTGAGGCTATTTTCACCCCGTCTTCTCCTGTAGCATCAATGAATGCCTCATCAACAGACAGTTGCTCAATAATAGGTGAGTACTTGCTGAAGATATGGAACATGGCATTGGAAACCTCTTGATACCTATGCATTCGAGGTTTTACGAAAATGCCGTTTGGGCACAATTGGTAAGCTTTGAAAAGAGGCATTGCTGACTTTATCCCAAAAGCCCGGGCTTCATAAGAGCAGGTTGATACAACCCCTCTGCTTTTTGGATCGTGCCCTATAATAACGGGTTTTCCTTTCAATTCCGGATTGTCTTTTTGCTCAACAGAGGCAAAAAAAGCATCGGCATCAATGTGAACTATACATCTTTTATCATGGTTTGGGACATTTGCCACGCACAATCATCCTCTGGGAAGAACTACACAGATACCTATATTCCATTATAATAGACAGAAGAAAGTAAAAAAGATATTACGCCCGGAGGTATTATGAATGAAACACAATATGCTTGGAGATACAGGATTAAAGATAAGCCAGCTTTGTTTCGGGGTGCTTCCAATGGGGCCTAATCAATTTGGCCTTTCGCCTGACAAAGGCGGCGAATTGATTAGGGAAGGGATTCTGAACGGCATAAATTTTCTGGATACCGCCCAGAGTTATAATACGTACCCTCACATTAGAAAAGCCTTAGACAGTTTGAAAGCAACCAAAGATGATGTTGTAATTGCCACCAAATCTGCTGCTTCAACCTATGAAACCATGAAATCAGCGGTTGAAGAAGCCAGGGCGGCCCTCGACAGGGATGTAATAGACATATTCCATCTTCATGCAGCCAGGGTAGACTCAAATGTATTTAAAGATCGGGAAGGCGCGTTGGAGTGCCTTGTGGACTCTAAAGCAAAAGGGATAATCAGGGCAGTGGGTATATCCACCCATTCAGTAGATGCAGTCCGTGCAGCCATGGACATAAGTGAAATTGATGTAATATTCCCTATAATCAACAAAGAAGGTTTGGGAATTTTGCATGGTACCAAAGAAGAAATGGCAGATGCTATCAAAGAAGCTTCTCTTAAAGGCAAGGGGCTTTATGCAATGAAAGCTCTTGGCGGGGGAAACCTTCTTGAAGATAGGGTAGGAGCGTTTAATTATGTAAGAAACCTGCCTGGTATAAGTTCTGTGGCCGTTGGCATGGTTAGCCACGATGAACTTCGTATGAATCTTTGTGTTTTTGAAGGCCAAAGCGTTCCTGAGGAATTAGACAAGTCTACAATTCGTGAAAAACGCCTTATTATACAGGCCTTTTGCAAGGGATGTGGCCGCTGTGTGGAAATTTGCCCGAATATGGCTATGTCGGTCGTCGATGGCAAGGCTCACAATGACAGGGAAAAGTGCATATTGTGCGGATACTGTGCTCCTGTTTGCCCCGAATTTGCTATCAGGCTTGTCTAAGAGGTTTCCGATTAGAAAGGCAGGTGATTGCGTGTGAATCAGAATGGGAGCCCGATTAGGTTCAGCTTTATTTGGTTTATCTTCATTTTTGTCTCGTTTATACTTCCTGTGGTTAGGCAAAAGCGCATAGAGGTGCGCCGAATCGCGCTAATCAAGGCTTTGCAAAGAAAACGAGGCACCAGGGTGATTTCACTCATACACAGACAAGAGTCTATTAATTTCTTAGGTATTCCACTTTCCAGATACATTAATATTGAAGATTCGGAACAGGTATTGCGAGCCATACGGCTTACTCCGCCGGATATGCCTATAGATCTAATCGTCCATACTCCAGGGGGGTTGGTGCTGGCTGCCGAACAAATTGCACATGGGCTGTCCAAACATGAAGCCAAGGTAACGGTTTTGGTGCCACATTATGCAATGTCCGGAGGCACATTGTTGGCTCTGGCAGCAGATGAGATTATTATGGACGAAAATGCGGTGCTCGGGCCTGTTGATCCGCAGATTGGTTCTTATCCGGCAGCCTCGATTCTGAGCGTACTCAAAAGGAAGCCTGTTGATAAGATAGATGATGAGACCTTGATTCTTGCCGACGTAGCTCAGAAAGCGATAGGCCAGGTGAAAAAAACCGTGAAGACGATTGTTGCACGAAACTTACCGGATGAGCAAGTTGAGCCGGTTGCATCACTGTTGACAGAAGGTTATTTTACCCACGACTATCCCATAACCTACCAAATGATTCAGGGCATGGGGTTTTCAGTGAGTACTGATATGCCTGTAGAAGTATATAACCTTATGGAACTCTATCCACAACCTGCCCAGCAGAGGCCTTCGGTAAGTTTTGTTCCCGTTCCCTATAGAGGCCCAAAAAATGCAAATGGGGGGAAGGCTGATTGAATTAATTGTTTCAGATGACGAACTACCTGGTACAGTGATGATTCTTCGTTAACCTAATTAGCAGCCAATGCGGGTGGGGGAGTGGGGTAGGGTATGATGCATCTCAGGCGCTTATGTTCGAAAATAGCTAACCGATTATTTTATAAAGAAATTTCCGGTGAAGGCGAAGTCTCCAGAGATGAACGTAATATCAGAATTAACATCTACCATGGAATGGCCAACATTATTTCGCTTAACTTAGCTGCTCCGTTCATAGGTATCTATGCAATCAAGATTGGCGCTTCAAATTTTCAGGTTGGCCTCTTGTCTTCAGGCCCTGCTTTGGCAAGCCTGTTGTCGATGATACCCGGCGGCAAATATCTTGACAGAAAGTCAAACCAGAAGCAAATACTTTCCCGGCTCATATTTATGCACAGGCTGTTTTACTTTCTAATTTCATTGACGCCATTCTTCACTGAGGATAAAAGAACTTGGTTATTGGTAGCGGCTGTTGCGCTTATGAACATGCCAGGTTCTGTTTTTAACGTTGGCTGGCAGGCCTACATATCAACGATAATTCCGGCGTCAAGGCGCGCAGATGCGTTTGCGGCCAGAAACAGGCTTATGAATTTTGCAGGTACAATAGTAGTGCTTGTTGCAGGCAGAGTGATTGATGCAGTTAAGTTTCCTATAGGATATCAGATTGTGTTTGCAGCATCTTTTGCAATGGCGTTGGTAGAGATATGGGTATTTAACCGGATCGAAGAAGAAGAACGGGCCGGTGAGTGTGCACCGGACACTGTGAACGCTTTTGGCGATGCAACCGGCGAAGCAACGGTTAAACAGGAAAAGGGTATTTTGAATTCAATTGTAGGCGACATTGGCCAAATAGTCCAGAATAAATCATTCATACGATTTACGCTGGCATCGCTGGCATTTCATTTTTCATGGCAAACACCCTGGCCATTATTTACTTTGTATCAAGTCAAAGAACTTGGTGCAAACAATACGTGGGTTAGCCTGTTGAGTTTGGCCAATACCGGGGGTTCACTCTTAGGTTATGGCTTTTGGGCAAACATGCTAAACAAGCATGGCAGCCTAAACACCTTATTTATGTCAAGTATTTGGATTTTCATAGTGCCTATGGTGTATGCTTTTTCAAATAGCCTTACTACCATAGCCTTTTTCAATCTTCTTACCGGTGCAATCTTTTCCGGTGTGAACCTTGCCTTGTTCAACGCGCTGCTTGAAGTCACCCCTGAGGAAAGCAAGGCGACATTTATTGGATACTATACGACTGTAATTAACGCTTCAGCCATTATTGCGCCTATGGTGGGAGTGGGGCTGCACAACATGTTCGGCTTCTTTTGGGCGTTTCTCATCTGTGCCGTATTCAGAATCGCCGGCAGCCTCATGTTTCTTTTGGTCAACCGCTTAGAAGAGCGAATTGAAACCGAGTCCAGGCAATCAAGTGTCGACATGTCCGGTTAAAGAAATTTTATGATTGTCAGGCTTCTGAGCGGCAGATGTTGACACACGGTGGTATTATGTGCTAAATATATAACAATACAATTGAATAAAATCTGGACCTTATCCAGAGCAGGAGAGGGACTTGGCCCTATGACCCTGCGGCAACCTGCATAAAGTGCGAAGGTGCCAATTCCAACAGAACCCGTCCAAAATTGCGGTTCTGACAGATAAGGGGATTAATTGATGCCTCTCTTCTTGTCAGAGAGGCATTTTTGTATCCCGTCGGAGGTGCTCGCTTAGGTGATATCAGTGATTGATCTATGTAAAACGTTCAACACCCCCTCAGGGCCTGTTCATGCGCTTAAGGGTATAACCTTTTCAGTCAAAAGCGGTGAAGTCTTAGGAATCTATGGCCCTTCAGGCGCAGGCAAGACCACATTGCTAAGGTGCCTGGCATTACTTGAAGAACCTGATTCAGGTGAGATTTGGTTAGGCGGCCAGGACGTGCTCTGTGTTTCAGGCGAGGAACTTCGCCAGGTAAGAATGAAGATTGGCGTAGTATTCCAGGGGTATAATCTGCTTTTCTCGAGAACGGCTTTGGGAAATGTGATGCTTCCCTTGGAAATACAAGGCTTTTCGAAAAAGCAGGCCTATAGCAAAGCTCTGGAAGTTATGAATATGGTTGGGCTTTGCCATAGGAGCAATTTCAAGCCTTCACTTCTTTCAGGCGGTGAGAAGCAACGTGTGGCTATTGCACGGGCTTTGGTTACTAAACCTCAAGTATTGATTCTTGATGAGCCTACGTCTGCTCTTGACAAGCGTACTGCTCAGTCGATTCTTGAAGTAATTGAGGATGTAAACCATGAGACAGGTATCACTGTCTTGGCCGTTACCCACCAAATAGAACTTGTAGGTGCCATTTGTGACAGTGCAGTATTTATCGAAAACGGGGCATTGGTTATGCAAGGCGGAAATGAAACGTGCCAAAATACAAGGCCTGAGCCAGCGTCACCGGCCGCTGCTTATTATAGGGAGAGATAATTAAATGTTCATGCTGGCTTCGAAAGCTTTTATGTCTGTACAGGAATCTTTGCAATTGGTGATTCCGGCAACTGTCGAGACACTGGCCATGGTGTTGGTTTCCTTGGTAATTGCAGAACTTATAGGAACTCCGTTAGGGATTTGGCTTGTTTTGGCCGGGCCCCGGGGCCTTAAGAAAAACAATGCTGCCTATTCAATGTTAAACACTGTGGTCAATATCGGCAGATCTATCCCATTCATTATTCTTATGTTTTGCATTATGCCTCTTACAAAACTGATTATAGGCACATCAATTGGCACTACAGCAGCAATTGTACCGCTCAGTGTTTCAGCGGTTCCTTTTGTCTCAAGGGTTACCGAAACTGCAATGCTTACTGTAGAACCCGGAGTAATTGATGCATGTGTAGCTATGGGGGCTTCATGGTACCAAATAGTCAAGTATGTATTGATTCCTGAATGCTTGTCCTCTTTAGTATCAGGGGCAGCCATAACTGCTGTAAACCTTGTAGGGTATTCTGCTATGGCAGGTGCTATAGGAGGAGGCGGTTTAGGTGATTTAGCTATCAGGTACGGGTACCAGCGATGGGAGCCTACGATTATGGCAGTCTCTGTAGTTGTACTAATAGCATTGGTTCAGGGGATTCAGCACGGAGGTGATGTTTTTGCCAGGCGTTTTATGTGGAAATGAAACTTAATGTGAAATTGCAGTAGAGAATGTAGTTAGAGAAAAACTCGGAGGTGTAACATCTTGTCAAAATGTTTTTCAAAGCCGGCAAGTCTTGTCTTGGGAGTGGTTATCTTGCTGGGCGTAGTAGTGTTTTCAGGATGCAAATCAGAAGCATTAAAGATAGGAGCTTCGTCGGTTCCACATGCTGAAATATTGGAATTTGCAAAGCCTTTGCTTGAAAAGGAAGGCGTTGAGGTCGAGATCATAGAATTTTCCGACTATGTTCAACCAAATTTACAACTTGCTGATAAGCAACTTGATGCCAATTTCTTTCAACACATTCCCCATCTTGAGGATATGGCCGAGCAAAAGCAACTTGATATTACATGGGTGGCAAAAATTCATATTGAGCCATTGGGTATCTATTCAGATAGAATAAGTGCTTTGACTCAACTTGAGGATGGGGCAGAAGTCGGTATCCCCAATGACGTAACCAATGGGGGCAGAGCTCTTATGCTTCTGGAAAACGCAGGGCTTTTGAAACTAAAGCAAGGCGTAGGAGTTTCCGCTACTATCCGTGATGTTGCAGACAATCCTAAAAATTTGCAGCTTCGTGAACTTGAGGCTGCTATGCTGCCAAGATTGCTGCCTGACCTTGATATTGCAGTAATTAACGGAAATTTTGCTTTGCAGGCCGGGCTATCGCCTACGGAAGATGCTATGTTTCTTGAAGACGGCGAGTCTCCATACGCCAATGTAATAGCCGTCAGGAATGAAGATAAGGATAACCCGGTGATACAGAAACTTGTTGAGGTGCTGACAGGGCCTGAGGTGAAACAGTTTATTGAGGAGACGTACAAAGGTGGAGTCATTCCGGCGTTTTGATAATGTGCGCTAAGGTTTGCAGCCGGAAATGACTCTCTGCTTATTTTAATACATGTTAGCCAAAGCAGGCCAACCGAACATGCAATTGATTTTGACGGGCAGGCCTGCTTTGTCATACCTTGTGGTTTGACCCTTGCATATCTTCAAAGATATAATTCCTTTAACACAGATGGCTAACTGGAAACGGGCTAGCCTTCTGTTGTTGGTGACATTGCCGGTACTGGAGGTACATATTTAATGCGATTGAGCAAATCTTTCGGAAAGACCTTGCGGGAAAAACCCTCAGAGGTTGAAATGGCTTCTCATGAATTAATGCTTAGAGCCGGCCTTATCTCTAAGCTTGCTGCAGGCATTTACAGCTACATGCCTTTTGCCTGGCGGAGTATGAAGAAAATCCAGGGGGTTTTGCGGCAGGAAATGGATGCGATTGGCGGCCAGGAAATAAACATGCCTGTTGTAAACCCTGCAGATATTTGGCGGGAATCAGGCAGGTGGGACGAAATTGGTTCTGAACTGGCGAGGTTCAAAGATAGGTCAGGAAGAGACATGTGCCTGGCAATGACTCACGAAGAACCTGTAACAGATCTTGCCCGGCGGTTTATCGATTCTTACAAGCAACTTCCTTCTGTGGTATACCAAATCCAGACCAAGTTTCGCGATGAGCCAAGAGCCAGAGGCGGGCTGGTACGGGTAAGAGAATTTATTATGAAAGATGCATACAGTTTTCACACAGGCCAGTCCGGCCTGAATTCATATTATCCGCACATGTGCCGTGCATATGAAAGAGTATGCAATATATGCGGAGTTCCGGTGGTAAAAGTGCTGTCTGATGTAGGTATGATGGGTGGAAATATGGCTCACGAGTTTACTTATGTGACTGATGCAGGAGAAGATACTTTGATTTTATGTCCTGAGTGCGGGTATGCAGCTAACCGTGAAGTAGCCGTATTTAATAAAAACCTGGGTTTGGCTATACTTGATGAATCAAATGACAGTGGTGCATCTGTCATTGAAAAGATACACACACCCGGAAAAGATTCAATTTCTCTGGTCACCGGGTATTTAGATACAAATCCGGTTTTTAGCATAAAAACCATGGCCTATTTTGCCCAGGGGCAAAAAGAGCCTGTGATGGTTCTTATTCGAGGCGATCTTGACGTAAACGAACGCAAACTTGCAAATCATCTAAATACGCCTGAGGTCAGGTTAGCTTCGCCTGAGGAACTAAAGTCGTATGGATTGGTTCAGGGGTTTATGTCGCCTGTCGGGATTGAGCACTTGAGGGTAGTTGCTGACGACAGCATATCATCACAATATTCATATGTTGCAGGTGCCAATGAGCGAGACTACCATTTTGTTAACGTAGTGCCTGGAAGAGATTTCAAAATAGACTCTGAAGTTGAAATTGCAGCTGCCAGGGAAGGAGACCCCTGTTGTGTATGCAACGCTCCCCTGGCGGTAAAACGAGGCATTGAAATAGGAAATACATTTATGCTAGGGAATAGGTACTCAAAGGCCATGGGCGCTAATTTCCAGGCACAAGACGGAACTCTTAAGCCAATTATTATGGGTTGCTATGGCTTGGGCGTAGGAAGGCTTTTGGCTTGCGTTGTTGAAGAAAACCATGATGAAAATGGGATTGTATGGCCGATTACCGTAGCTCCTTACCAGATTCACCTGGTGGGTTTGGGTAAGAGTGAAAGAGTTAGGGAAACTGCTGAAGAGTTATATGAAACACTTGTGCAAAACGGAATTGAAGTGCTGTACGATGACAGAGATGAATCTGCAGGAGTCAAATTTAATGATGCAGACCTTCTGGGTATGCCAATACGGGTAACAATCTCTAAACGAAGCCTCACATCCGGTGGTGCTGAGGTGAAGCTTAGGCGCGATAAGGAGGCGAAAATTGTAAGCCTGGATGGTTTTGAAGGTAAAATGCTTGAACTCATAAAACATGAATTTTCACGTTTCGAGCCCAAGTGAAGCCTGTACAACCCGGTCACGCAAAGGCGGAGGAGGACGACATATGGTAGAGAAATTGGGAAAAAGACTTGGGGCCAATCAAATTCGAACATCTTTTCTTACGTACTTTGAACGTCGGGGGCATGAAATCGTCCCAAGCTCGTCTCTGGTGCCCCACGGTGATCCTACACTTTTATTTACTAATGCAGGAATGGTTCAATTCAAGGATGTTTTCATGGGGCTTCATACTAGGCCCTATTCCAGGGCAACTACTTCACAGAAATGTGTCAGGGCAGGCGGCAAACATAACGACTTAGATAATGTAGGTTTTACAGGGCGCCATAATACGTTTTTTGAGATGCTGGGCAATTTCTCTTTCGGTGATTACTTTAAAGAAGAAGCTATTGAGTATGCCTGGGATTTTCTAGTAAATGTTTTGCAGCTGCCTAAGGGTCGGTTATGGATTACGGTTTTCAAAGAAGATGATGAAGCAACACAGTTATGGCGAAAGGTTGCTGGAATTGCATCATCCAGGATTATCAAAATGGGTGAAGAGGATAATTTTTGGGCGATGGGTGATACAGGGCCTTGCGGGCCTTGCTCTGAGATAATAATTGACAGGGGAGAGCACCTAAGGTGCGGGCCGGATTGCGGCTTAGGCAGTTGCGATTGCGACAGGTGGCTTGAAATTTGGAATCTTGTTTTTATGCAATATCTAAGGGATGAACAGGGAAAATTAACGCCGCTTCAAAAACCGAGCATCGATACGGGAATGGGTTTGGCTCGAATTGCATCAGTGCTTCAGGGTGCAGACACCAATTATGGCACAGATCTGTTCATACCGATAATAGATAGAGTGAGACAAATTGCAAAGGTAAGCCCAAAAGATCCAAATGGGATATTTCCGTCAAGGGTAATAGCCGATCATATTCGGGCATGCACTTTCCTTGCAGCCGACGGAGTTCACCCTTCCAATGAGGGCAGAGGTTATGTAATGCGCCGTATCCTTAGACGTGCGGTTAGGTTTGGCAAGGTTCTTGGCATTGAGGAACCTTTTCTTTCAGAACTGGTTCCTGTTGTTACAGACATTATGGGAGATGCTTATCCTGAACTAAGGGAGAAAGAGGAGTACGTGAAGCGTATTCTGACCCAGGATGAAGAGAGGTTTCTCAATACTCTCGAAGATGGGCAGGGCAGGGCCTGGGAGATTATTGATTCTACAAAGAAGAAAGCGCATACAGTATTATCCGGTAAAGACGCGTTCTTGCTGTACGATACTTTTGGATTCCCTATAGACCTAACAAAAGACATGGCGCGGGAGCAAAACCTTACTGTTGATGAAGAAGGATTTGAGGCTGCTTTAGAGGAACAACGAGAGAGAAGCCGGAGAGCCCGGAAGGATGTGCTTTACGATGCTGTCAAATTACATGAACTGGTAGAAGAGGTACCGCCTACAGCGTTTGCAGGGTACGAATCACTCACTGCTTCTGCAGAAGTAGTGGCCATAGTCGTTGATAATTTCAGAGTGAGTGAATTTGAGCCGGGAACTAAGGCTTTAGTGGTTTTGGATAAAACTCCTTTTTATGCTACAAGCGGTGGCCAGGAACACGATACAGGTATTCTCAAATCCAAAGACGGCCAGGTTTTGGGTCACGTGGGCGGAGTTGATAAAACCCCTTACGGAGTGATATTCCACCATGTCAAGGCTGCTGATTCAGGGCCTGGAATAATGGTAGGCCAAGCAGTGGTTGCAGAGGTTAACCGGCAACGTAGAGAAAGTATCAGGCGGCATCATACTGCCACCCACCTGTTGCATAAAGCATTAAGGAGTGTTCTGGGAGACGAAGTTGAGCAAGCCGGTTCTTTTGTTGATGATACTTACCTAAGGTTTGATTTCACATGCCAAAACGCTGTGTCAGATGAAGATATTCAGCGGGTGCAAGTGATGGTAAACGAAATAATTATGCAGGATTTGCCGGTTGTGGCTTATGAAACAACTTTTGACGAGGCAAAGAATAAGGGTGTAATTGCCCTTTTTGGTGAGAAGTATGGCGACATAGTAAGAGTAATTGAAGTACCGGGAGTTTCAGCTGAACTGTGCGGAGGAACCCACGTTTCCCGAACCGGTGAAATCGGGTGTTTTCTGGTAAAATCTGAGTCGTCTGTGGCGGCAGGCACTCGGCGTATAGAAGCGGTGGCAGGCAAAAATGCAACGTCATACATCTTGGAGGTTATGAAAAACCTTCGAGATATTTCAAACAGCCTTAAGGTTGGGCCAGACGAGATCGCCGGCAAACTCTATGAGATGAAACACACAATTAACGATTTGGAACGTAAGATGTCCGGCCTTAAAGCAGACAGAGCCAAAAGTATCGCCACAAATCTATTTAAGGACAGTGGTTCAGCAAGAAAAGTAGGGAACCAAGTTGTAGTTGTGTCCCGTCAAGATGATATGAACCCGGATGAATTACGACACTTAGGTGATCTTCTTAGAGATCAAGGGGCTTCAATATCAATTCTTGGATCAGGAAAAGGGCCTAGGGCATTCCTTGCAGTTATGGTTAGTGAAGAACTTGTTGCACTCGGTGTAGACGCTGTACCTATTGTTAGGAAAGGCGCAAAAGTGCTGGGTGGTTCCGGCGGAGGCAAAAAACATCTGGCGCAAGCAGGCGGAAAACACTTTGAGAAGATAAATGAAGCTTTACAAATCGCAGCAAGTGAAGCGGCCGAAATATTGGCCGGGATTTAGCCGTTTTTACGTTGGCTTAAAAGGATAGGCCCCTTACAGAAGAGAATTTATATGAATGGGGGGACTTAACTGTGGCTAAGTTTGAAGAGACTAGGTTTTTTAAGGTTAAGGCCGAAAAGGAAAACCAAACCAAAGAGATCATTTTAAAAGTGTATGATGCACTCAAGCAAAAAGGACATAACCCTGTAAGCCAAATAGCCGGATACTTACTATCAGGCGACCCTACATATATTACCAGTCATGCTAATGCCCGCAGCCTGGTAAGAAAAGTTGAACGCGATGAGATTCTTGAGGAGCTAATACGGGTTTATGTTGAACGATACGGGCATGAGTGATTAAGAGTTTCAGGTGACGCAATGAAAGCAAGCCATGTCATTGCGTCACCCGGGCAGTAATGTTATTCGATAATCTCAAAAATACCTGATTGCTGCATTAAGCGGCAATACTCAACTAGCAATTGTGTGCTTCTCATGCCTGTTTCGCCTTCAATTAGATCTGCTATTTCTGAAACGGTGCGTTTCCCATCGATCCAGTAGTTGAAATACGTTAACATTCCAGTGGCCTTTCCCCAATATTTGTGGAACCTGTTCCACTTGTCTTGCAGAACCTGGGGCATCCCGTCTTTAAACTTTGAAGAAACAGGGCCGGCCAGGAGTTTGCCCGGAACCATGTTTTTGGCTTGTGATTCCCATTGTTCTTCCAGTGTGTGGAAGGGGCCATGCTGTGAATCTGCGCTTTGCAGTTGATGTTTGGCTTTAAGATCACAAAAGCCTTTGGTTTGATATTGTTTTACACTTTCATCAAAATACTTATTTGCTTTTGATGTAATCTCGTCGAAGACAGTGTCACAACCTATAAAAAGTTTTAGAGTTTGAAGATCTTTGAGCCTTTGCTGTTTGAGAAACGTAGTTCGTTTGGTAATCAGGCGCCTGGCAGTGGGGATATCGCCGGCAGTAGCTACGATGTCTGAAACTGTGTCGTATAGTTCAAATGGGAACAGGGATACAATTTCAGTTGCCAACCATTCGGCCTTTTCTGCCTCCATAGTTGCCGAAAAATGCAAATACGTACCGGTGAGGGTTCCGGCGACTTTCAGCATATCAGGATCTACCTTATCCGGCGTATCTTCGCTGGTATGATAGAATTTATCAGGCCATTGGATAAGCATTGGGCACGCTACGCCGATGCTCGGATCTGACCAAATGCAATGATCGCTTCCTCCTGAAAAAGGTGAAACAGCCCACTTGAATAAGGCATAGGAAGATGTTCCTGACAAGTTGGGTGCTTCTTTTGTCATATATCGCAGGATTGATTCTGCCAAGTGGCCACCGAAACCAGGCGTTGCCCTGGGAGGTTTCTCGACAACAAATGGCCCTTTGCACAATGCCTGGTTTTCACCGACCATATCGAGGTTTATCGCCGATATTGTATTGGCAATCGTATTTTGGTTTGCGTTCAAGTAAGCGTAGGTTCCGGTCATTTCAGGTACCCACAAAAACCTGATTGTGTGCAACGGTTTGGGCAGTTTGCCTGAATCGATAAGGTTCGCTAACACTCTTGCTGTTTCCATGAGGGTGGCTGAACCTGAAGCATTATCGTTTGCTGAAGGCTGAGGATGGCACAAGTGAGCCATGGCTACTGTTTCCTTATTGCCGGGCCCAGGAATGCACGCTGTTACCACTTCCAGGCCTCCATCGTAAAAGCGGGAGTTCACTTTGGCATATACCTTGAGTTCTTTCGTTTTGGCAAACTTTTGCCTGAGCATTTCCCCTTGTTTTGGAGTGAGCATAAATCCAAAACCTAAATTCTCTGTTCCGGAAACAGGCCAAAACGCGTTGTACTGTCTTGCATCAGGAATGTCAAACCGGTTTCTCACAAACGGGATTTGGCTCATGTTATCCAGGATTATGCCTAAAGCGCCATGTTTTCTGACGGCTTGTTTTGCAATTGAAGTTGGGTTTCCCCTTGAGAAGACTATCTTGCCTCTTACGTCTATGTTTTTGTAAGATTCGGGATTTTCGGCTTCTTCTACATAGACCACACCGGCCTTGATCCCTTGAGGGGCCGTGGCTGCACTTCTTTGTATGAGAGACAGTTTGCTTTCGTGATAGCTGCACAGCTTTTGAGTTTTGTCATTTTCAAGCAGGATGAGTTCTGCATCATCACAGTCCCATTCCTGGAAACTTGGTTCAGACCACCATTTGACTCCTGCCTTGGCAGGGAAACTTAATACTTCTGCATCCAGCCCAAAATGTTTCATAGTTGAGCACACGTATCGGGCTGCTTCACGAAAACCCGGGCTCGCCTGAACTCTGTGGTATTGCGCAAGCCTGCTTACAAATTGAAACGCACGTTCACCTGAGAACTCGCTTCTAATTTCATATAAGGCCCTGTGAAACATATTGTTATACCTCTTTTCTATTGAATAAATTATGTGAACGAATTATGCCCTTACAGATTGGTTCGCAACCAAAAGAGATTAGTCCTTTAACTTCAGGTTAAAATTTCAAATATAACCTTTTTTGTTTGTAGTTCTGAGCAAACTAAAGTAAAATGCGTTTAAAGGCACAATACTGCCTTTGCATTTCCAAGAAGGGATGCTGCATGATACCGATTAGAGATACACAGAGGTCCTATGGACGGCCTTTTGTAAATTGGATATTAATATTTATCAATATCGTTGTTTTTGCATTTCAAGTGAGCCTCTCTGAACCCGCGCTACAGGCTTTTATAGTTAAGTGGGGGGTGGTTCCCGGTGTTATTACAAACCCAGGTAAATTTGCCCCTGCAGTTTTGCAGCAAACCTCAGGTGTGGCAGGAATTTTTACTTCGCTTTTCATACATGTAGGCTGGGTGCATCTAATAGGCAACATGCTCTACCTTTTTATTTTTGGTGACAACGTTGAAGATCTCCTGGGCCATGGCAGATACTTGGCTTTCTATTTTACGTGTGGCGCTTTTGCCTCTATTGCCCATATTGTGTCAGATCCAGCATCGTTGGTTCCTACGGTAGGGGCGAGCGGTGCAGTGGCCGGAGTTCTTGGCGCTTATTTCATAAATTTTCCTCGTTCAAGAGTGCTTGCCTTGATTCCAATTGGAATGTTCCTGCCGGTGGTGGAAGTTCCTTCAATAGTATTTCTCTTCCTTTGGTTCTTCACTAACCTGCTTTCCGGTGTAGCTTCTCTGGGAGTCAGAGCGCAAGGCGGAGTTGCTTGGTGGGCTCATATAGGAGGTTTTGTTGTAGGGATGCTGCTTTCAGTTTTATGGCGGCGAAGGCGAATAAGATACTGACTTTTGAACTCCAATTATATTCGTGTTCCACTTTACTGAGTTATATGCCCATGGCAATGGAGTATTAAATGACTTACAATCAATAAGAGGAATATTCACCTCATAACAAAAAGTATACAAATAAGTAGGTTCTATCAATTTGCCGGAGGGATTGAATTGCCTAAAATCACGCTTTCTGTAATTAAGGCAGACGTAGGTGGCTTTGTTGGGCACTCAAGCGTTCATCCAGATCTTTTGGATACTGCAAAGAACTACCTTGCCGACAAGGGAAAAGGACAACTCATTGATTACGTGGTTACTCACGTAGGCGATGACCTTGAATTGATCATGACCCATAACCGTGGAGCGGACAATGAGGAAATTCATGAGTTGGCCTGGGATGCATTTTTGGAAACCACCAAAGTGGCACGTAAGTTGAAACTTTACGGTGCCGGCCAGGATTTACTTTCTGATTCGTTTTCGGGAAATATCAAAGGGTTGGGGCCCGGAGTTGCAGAGATGGAATTTGAAGAAAGGCCATCTGAGCCTGTAATCGTCTTTATGGCAGATAAGACTGAGCCAGGAGCGTGGAACTTGCCCCTTTATAAGATGTTTGCTGACCCATTTAATACGGCCGGGCTTGTAATTGATCCTAAGATGCACAAAGGATTTGATTTTGAAGTTCACGATCTTATTGAGCATAAGAAGATTGTTTTCCATTGTCCTGAAGAGATCTACGATATGCTGGTTTTCATCGGAGCTACAAGCCGGTATTGCATTAAGTCAGTCTATTCCAGAACCCTCAATGATATTGCAGCCACATCTTCTACTCAGCGGCTTAACTTGATGGCAGGCAGATACGTTGGAAAAGACGATCCTGTGTGTATCGTAAGATGTCAAAGCGGAATGCCGGCTGTAGGAGAAGTTTTGGAGCCATTTTCACATCCTCACCTGGTTGCAGGGTGGATGCGGGGATCCCATCACGGGCCGCTGATGCCATGCAGTGTTAAGCGGAGCACGCCTACCAGGTTTGACGGCCCCCCAAGAGTAGTCGCATTGGGATTCCAGTTGTGTGGCGGCAAGCTCGTTGGCCCTCAGGATTTCTTTGCTGATTCTGCTTTTGACAGGGCGAGGGAGCAGGCTAACGTGCTGGCTGATTATATGAGGACTCTTGGGCCTTTTGAGCCCCATAGGCTAGGACTTGATGAAATGGAATATACTACCATGCCCAATGTTATGAAGAAACTGTCAGACAGATTTGAGGATATGAAGTAATTTACGGCGGGCACGTAACGTGAGGATCCCTTTAAGGGATCCTCACATCAAGATGGTGATTTGAATGAAGTACTCTAATCTGGGAAACACCGGGCTTGAAGTGTCGGTTTTTTGTATGGGATCCCTTGCAATGGGGCCTGCTCAGTATAACTTGGCCGGTGAGGAGAGTCAGCGTCTCTTGAAATATGCGGTTTCGAGAGGCATTAATTTTTTTGACACAAGTGAGTTTTACGGAATGTATCCCGGTTTTCGTTGCCTAAGCGACGAATCTGATATTGTGATATCTTCAAGAAGTTATGCAGCCTCTCGGAATGAGATGAAAGTAAGCCTTGAAAAGGCCAGAAAAGAGATGCAAAGAGACAGAATTGAGATTTTTGGGCTGCATGAACAAGAATCAGGGCTTACCCTAAAAGGCCATAGGCAGGCTCTTGAGTACCTTGCAGATTCACGGGAAAAAGGATTGATTGATGCTGTATCGATATCGACTCATCACGTAGCGTGTGTCAGATCCGCAGCCATGCTACCTGAGGTGGATGTGATTTTTGCCATACTAAACATAGACGGGCTTGGCATTGCCGATGGTTCAAGAGCGGACATGGAAAAGGCTCTTGCATTTGCTCAATATATGGGCAAAGGAATATACATAATGAAGGCTCTGGGAGGAGGCCACCTCTTTCGCAAGAGTTATGAAGCTTTTTGCTACGCAAGGGACTTTCCTTACAAACACAGCGTGTGCGTTGGAGTCAAGAACAAGGCCGAACTGGATTTTGCAGCTAAGGTTCTAAGTTCGGATATTTCTGCTGAGGAAAGGGAAACACTGGAATCAGTCATTGGGACAACAGAGAAACGATTGATGGTTGAAGATTGGTGCCAGGGATGTGGCAGATGTGAGGAGAAATGTGGGTTTGGCGCAATAACCGTTTCAGGTGGCCAGGCCACGGTGGATCACTCTAAGTGCATGTTGTGTGGATACTGCGCCAGAGTTTGCCCACATTTTTGCATTAAGGTTGTGTAAGCAAGAAGGCGGTGAATCATTCTGGAAACGGGCAAGAACAACATGCCTAAAGGGCGGCTTATTGGGATAGATTTAGGCCTTAAGCGGGTTGGCGTATCAATTAGCGACGATTTAGGAATGTTTGCCCACCCTTTAGATACAGTATGTTACTACAATCAATTGCAGGTCTTACAAGAAGTAATAGATCTTGCTACTCAACATAATGCCGTTGGGTTTGTAGTTGGAATTCCGAAAAACATGGATGGGACGTTAGGCGAGTCGGCCAGGCGATCAGTCCGGTTTGCCAGAAAACTTCAAACGAGAAGCGGCCTGCCTGTAGTGCTTTGGGATGAGAGATTAACTACTTCCCAAGCGGAGCGGGAAATGATAGGCTTGGGAATGTCAAGACGAAGGCGTCGATTATCGATTGATGAGGCGGCTTCGGTGCTGATTCTCGAAAACTATCTGCGTCGTGTATCAAATGCGCGGCACAGACCGAAAGGCAGTGAGGACGTGAACAATCGAGATGATGGGAAACCCAGAAACTTCGATGAGGAAGACATGATTGACGATGATGTGGTTGTTTTGTCTGACGAAGACGGAAAGGAAGCCAGGTTTAAGATTCTAATAGACGACCTGTTTGTAGAAGAGAGGCAGTATGTAGTGCTTATGCCTGTTAACGATGAGGCTAATCTTGAGCCTGAATTAGTAATTCTGCGCGTAGAAGAATTAGGTGAAGATGAAGCAACACTGGCCACTATCGACGACGAAGACGAGTGGGAAGAAGTTCTTGAGGCGCTTGAGCAAATTGAAGACAGTTTTGGAGAATATGAAATTGAAGTTGAAGACAATGATTCTGAATCTTAGCTAGCAAGGGCATGATTTGAGTTGAAATCCGGAGGAAGCGGGCATAAATCAAGACAAAAGATAAAAGGCATTGCAGTGGGGCTGTTGATGCTTCTCTGTTTGGTAGGGGTTTGCCTATTTGTGTTTTTGAGTTCGTGCCCTCTTCCAGATAATTCGGACCCGTTGACCGTAGTGATTGAGCCAGGCGCATCAACCAGGGACATATCAAGAGTTTTGTACGAAGCTCAAATAATCAGAAGCCAATCCCTGTTTAGAATTGTGTCTCGTGTACTTCAAGCTGATGGCCAAATGAAGGCCGGAGAGTATCGTTTTGGGCCAGGCATATTTGTTTGGGATACCATTTCAAAACTGGTAGAAGGCAGAGTTGTACATTACCCGCTTACTGTGAGGGAAGGGCTGTCTGTAGAGGAAATAGCTGACCTTGTTGAACAAAGCGGGTTTGGAGACAAACAAAGATTCTTGGAAATTGCCAAGAATCCTGACCTGATGGTTTCGTTGGTATCGCCGGGCGAACTTGAAAACACAATATACCCTGTAGAAGGTTATCTTTTTCCCGATACGTACAACGTATGGAGGGGCATAACAGAAGAGCAACTTATTTCCATGATGCTGGGCCGGTTTACACAGGTCTTTACTGAGGAACTTCGAGACAAAGCTGAGGACATTGGCCTTTCAGTGCATCAGGTTGCAACTATCGCTTCGCTTGTCGAAAAAGAGGCTGTGGTAGACGATGAGAGGCCGGTAATTGCAGCGGTGTACTGCAATCGAATTAAGATTGGTATGAAATTGGATGCCGACCCTACCGTACTTTACGCATTAGGAAGATTTAACGGAACTTTGTTATGGAAAGAACTTGAAGTTGACTCTCCTTACAACACTTATAAATATCCCGGATTTCCTCCGGGGCCTATATCAAATTTCGGCAAGTCATCGTTAGAAGCGGTATTAGCCCCTGCTAATGCAGATTACCTCTATTTTGTATCTAAGAATGACGGAACCCACGCTTTTTCCCGTACACTTTCGGAACACAACAGAAATGTAGTTTTGTATCAAGGAAATTGACTGATTTGAAATCCTCTGAATAATTCTACTGCCTTTTCAGGAACTCTAAGAAAAACAACTTCAGAGTTACTGGAGAGATGGCAATGTCAGCAAAAGAGATCTTATCTAAATGTTTATCAGCAGCAGTAATTGTAAGTTTTTCGGTTCTTTGCAGTTTGATTTTAAGAGCTGATACTCCACAGTGTCTTGCAGCCCCTCCTTGGGCTTTGGCAGCTCCACAAAGTTGGTGGGACGAAGTAAACCTGATTTCCCGCTTAATTATGGGAGAGGCCACCAGTGAACCTCTGGCAGGGCAAGTAGGAGTGGGAGCCGTGATACTTAACCGGGTAAGAAGCCCTGAGTTCCCGAACTCTGTACCCGGTGTAATTTATGACCCGTGGGCGTTTGAATCAGTGGAAAACGGGCTTATATGGACACGAGAACCATCGGCCGCAGAAGTAAGGGCCGCTGAGCTTGCCTTAAACGGGTGGGACCCTACTTATGGAGCGCTTTTCTTCTGGAATCCTTCGAAACCGGTTAGTCCATGGATATGGTCACGGTTAATAATCGCCCAAATCGGTTCCCATGTTTTTGGCCGGTAGATTCAGGGAATATCTAAGAGGAGGGTGATCTGTTGTGGGACGGAAATGGGATAAGACTGTACTTTGGGCGTCTATAGCAGTTGCTGTCGTTGCCCTTATTTTCGGAGCAGCTCAGTACAAACAAGCCAACCAACTCAGATTGCGAGGTGAAGCGGCCCGACAGAGGGCAGTGTTTAGCCTGATTTCTCACGTTGAAAACATGGAAGGCAACCTTTCCAAGGCCAGAGTTTCTTCTACTCCGGCTCAACGCAGCACTTTTTTGACTGCTTGCTGGTCTCATGCCCAGGCTGCCCAGGAAAACATATCTTTGATGGGCATTACAACAGTAGATCTTTCGGGAATGCAGAAGTTTGTGGCTCAAACCGGAGATTATTGCATGGTTTTGTCTCAGAAACTTGCCAGGGGCGATACTGTGACTGATTCCGAATGGCAAGAACTTGCCACTCGCGAAGCTGCGGTAAAAGATCTGGCCAGGGCCCTCTCAGAAACCGGAATGAGCGCTTTTTCAACGAGAGGCCCAAAGGCAGGCATACAGTTATTTATATCCAATTTGACGAACTTTGGTATTACGTCTGCCGGCGATGATGCCTGGTTGAGAGGGTTTTCGGAAATCGATAGCCTCATACAAAGCGTTCCGTCTCCGGCTTACGACGGGCCCTTTTCTGATCGTACCCTTGCTTCAAGATCACTGGCAAATCCCGGGCCTGAGATCTCCCAAGAAGATGCCGGAAACAAAGCGTTTGAATTCTTGGGTTCCAAAGATGAGTACAGCTCAGTTCGAATTGAAAATGTTGGAGGAACTATCCCTGCTTTCCTGGTCACCGGGAAAAGAGAGGATGGAAGTGAAGTTTCAGTTTCGGTTGGAAAAGCAGGAGGCGCCGTGCTCTGGAGCATGGACCAGAAAATGAGAGGTACCGCTCAGCTCGATGTAGACGCTGCGAGAACTGCGGCTGAAAGGTTCTTAAGAGAAAAGGGCTTCGAATCTTTCATAGAGACCGGATGGAGAAAACCAGGCCGCCAAGCCGGCCGGGTTGTGTTTACGTTTGTGAAAACCACCGGTATGATTATCGATTCGAAACAAGTTCCAGTGGTATTGTATCCTGACATGATCAAAGTAGAAGTAGCTCTTGATACAGGCGACATAATTGGATTCGATGCAACGGCTTATCTGACAAACCACATGCCCAGGCAGCTCAAGACCCCTCTTGTTTCGATGAGTGAAGCCCGAAATATGCTCAAGCCGGATTTGAACGTAGTTGGGCAACCCAGGTTGACTGTCATTCCCTTGGTTTCCGCAAGGGAGATTATGGCCTGGGAATTTCAAGTGACTCATCAAGAGGACACTTATCTTATCTACATAAACGCTATGACGGGCAAAGAAGAAATGGTGCTTCAGATGATAAAAGACGAAACCGGTTCTCTGACAATCTAAAGTCCGGGCTACAAGAATACTGAGAACTTTCTAGAGGAATCATATTGACGGTCCTTGAAAGGAGGTGATGGTTTTTGGCGCTTACTCAAACTGAAAGCTGGTATCTTACTGAATCAATTAAGGGAGAAACCCTAATGTGCCAGAAACTGGCTAACTACCTCGAACAAGTGCAGGACCCTGAGCTAAGGCGAATAGTCTTAGACTTACAAAGGACGGGTCAGCAGCGTGTAGATATGCTTACCGGCCATATAAGTTAGGTAATGCAAAGGAGGAAAGGGTGTAGTGTCTCAGACGTTTGGAACCGGCCGTGAGCCGGGAGTGCTTACAGACAGGGAAATTGCAGAAGACATCTTGACGAGCCAGAAATACATATCAAACTACTACTATGCTCCTGCAATATTGGAATCAAGCAATCCCAACCTTAGAAGCACGTTTGAACGAGCTCACAGCAATACACAATCACAAGCAAAACAGGTATTTGATTATTTAAATGCCAAAGGTTGGTATAAACCCAGGCAAGCTGATGCTCAGGCTGTTAACGATTTGAGAAATGCAGCACAACAGTCAAAACAGGTCTTTTCATCAATTACCGATACTAGGGAAATTTCCGATACAGGAGGTAAAAGCAGAGTGATAAGTGGTCAAAACATTTATTCACCGGAAAGCACGTCTTCTAATCTGCCAGGAAGCGGATGGCAGTCACAATCACAGTCTCAGCCGTATCAAACAACAAGTGGATGGCAATCACAGCCCCAGCCATTTCAAACAGGCACAGGGTGGCAGCCAACGTACAGCCAAACTCCACAGTGGACCGGCACCCAGGCCGGTGAAGGGCAAAGCGGTATGGGCCCCAGCAGCCTGGCTCAGTGGGCACGGTGGGGTGGTCAGCCAAGTTGGATGCAAAGTAGCAGTAGGCCGTCAGGTGTTTACGGAAGCCAGGGAACCGGTACTCAAACAACCGGGTATGGAGGATATGGCAGTTACGGAGCAGGAACCATAACCGGTGGATGGCAATCACAGCCCCAGTCATTTCAAACAGGCACAGGGTGGCAGCCAACGTACAGCCAAACTCCACAGTGGAC
>CAZXLH010000006.1:29275-60546 GCA_964641455.1 uncultured Eubacteriales bacterium
AAACTCCACAGTGGACCGGCACCCAGGCCGGTGAAGGGCAAAGCGGTATGGGCCCTAGCAGCCTGGCCCAGTGGGCCCGATGGGGAGGCCAGCCAAGCTGGATGCAGCCTCAACTTGGAACACGAAGCGGACAATGGGGCTAATTGGGCGGCTCTTGACCAAATAATGTAAAGAAGGGGTAGATATCTACCCCTTTTAGTCCCACCGTGATGACGTCTTATATTGAAAGGACGATACCTTTGCCTGAATTACGCTATGATATTTTATTAGGTAATTACTCCATAATCGCGTCAGAACGGGCAAAAAGGCCTAATGATTTCAGGTCTGCCCAAGCACACAAACACGACGTAGTCGAATTTGATCCAAATTGCCCTTTTTGCCCTGGTAATGAAGACAAGACTCCTCCGGAGATTTATGCTTTACGTAATGAAGGCACAGAAAACGGCCCAGGTTGGCGTGTACGAGTAGTTCCAAATAAATTTCCGGCTTTATCCCCAGTGGAAAACAGCAGCGGTTTTGAACTTGATCGTGTAATGACAGCATCAGAAAATTTGCCTGTAGTCGACGATTTATCAATGTATTGGCAAACACCTGCAGTTGGAGCCCATGAAGTGGTAATAGAGTCGAGCAAGCATAATGGAACGTTAGGCATGTACGGCGTAGATGAAATGGTAGACATCCTGAAAACTCTTAAGCGCCGTTATAGGATTCTTTATGATACAAAAGTGATAAGGTATGTGCAAATTTTTCGGAATTGGGGCCCTGAAGGCGGTGCGTCGCTTACCCATCCCCATTTTCAAATCATTGGGCTTCCTTTTATACCACCTGAGGTATCTTTAGAGATGTCTCGTTTCAAACAGTATGAGTCTAAAACAGGCCGATGCCTAATGTGCGATTATATTGAACGGGAATTGGAAAAGGACATGAGAATTGTTGCAACCAACGACGAGTTCGTATCTCTTTGCCCGTTTGCGTCGAGGTATTCGTTTGAAGTATTGATAGTCCCAAGGAAACATTCGGGGACATTTACTGACCTTAATGATGAGTCAACAAAAAGCCTTTCAGAAATGCTAATCTCAGTGTTTCAGCGCTATGAGGAGATATTTGCCTCACTTTCCCATAATATAGTATTTCATAGCAGCCCTCCTCGTAGGCGATGGAAAAACATTCCCAACGATCATTGGCATATACATGTTTATCCAAGATTAAATGTTGAAGCAGGCTTGGAAAAAGGTGCTGCAGTTTGGATAAACCCCACTCCTCCAGAATTTGCGGCACCTCAATTTACTGAGAAAGGACGAATCTAAATTGCTGGATACAGGTATGAAAATTCTTTTGGTATCATCTGAAGTTGCACCCTTTGCCAAGACCGGAGGGCTTGCTGATGTGGCCGGTTCGTTGCCCAAAGCTCTGTCTTTGCAGGGCAATGACATTCGGGTTGTTTTGCCCCGCTACAGGAATATATCTGATTTTGGCACCGTAACCGATTTTCCTGTGCAGGTAGGCCATAGGAAAGCAACATGTATTGTCCGTAAGGGCAAGATTGAAGCAAAGAGTGATAAAGGTGTAAAAAATGTGCCTGTGTATTTCCTGGATAACTACCATTATTTTGATAGAGAAGGATATTATGTTTTCCCGGATGAAGCAGAAAGGTTTGGCTTTTTTAATTTGGCGGTTTTGAGAATGTGTGAACAATTGAATTTTATTCCTGATGTAATTCACTGCAATGATTGGCAGTCAGGTTTCATACCTTTGCTTATACGGGAAAGACATGATCAAAATCCTGCTTGGAAAGATGTAGCCACATGTTTCACAATCCATAACTTGAGATACCAAGGCAATTTTCCATATTCGGTGTTAGGCCTTTTAAACTTACCGGATAAGTATTTTCATCCGGAAGGCGTAGAATTTTACGGCCAGGTAAGCTTTATGAAAGCCGGAATCGTATACGCTGATGTAGTAAACACAGTGTCAGAAACCTATTCACGGGAAATCCAGACACGTGAATTCGGCGAAGGATTCGATGGAATCCTAAGGAAGCGTGCAAAGGATCTTTATGGAATTGTAAACGGGATTAACTACCACGAATTCAATCCGAGCACTGATCCTAGAATTTTTAAGACGTATGATTCAGGAAGTTTTGAAAATGGTAAGAAGGAAAATAAGCATGCCTTGCAAAGGGAACTGGGGTTGCCAATATCCAACCGCCCCCTTATTGGAATAGTGTCCAGATTAGTCGATCAAAAAGGCCTGGATATTTTGCTTGAAGCAATACATGGGATAATGTCCATGGATTTACAGTTTGTGTTGCTGGGAACAGGTGATCGGCATTACGAAGAGGCATTTTCTTCAACAAGGCAACGTTACCCGGAAAAGATGGCGTCAGTGATAGGCTTCAGTGGAGTACTGGCTCAAAAAATCTATGCAGGTTCTGACATGTTTCTTATGCCGTCAAGATTTGAACCCTGTGGCTTAGGGCAACTTATTGCAATGAGATACGGTTCAATACCTGTGGTCCGCAGGACCGGAGGGCTACAAGATACAGTGCTTGATTATGATGAAACCAGCGGTACCGGAAGTGGGTTTGTTTTTACTGATTATGCTTCTGACGATCTGATAGGTGCCGTATCGCGGGCTGTAGGCGTATATAACAATGAAAATCTTTGGAGAAAGCTTGTAAGAAATGTTATGCAACAGGACTTTTCTTGGAATAGGTCGGCAGCTTTGTATACTGAAGTTTATATGGAGTCGCTTGGGAGGAAAGGACGGATTGAAAGGCCTGCATGATTATAATGCAGTTTTCTTGATTCGCTGAACTTGCGTATAGCAGTCGAGGAGTTTGATGCAACTTTCCTCTAATGAAAATTTACCGGCGTTGTTTAGGGCATTGTTTTTCATAGTGTGAAGCAGTCCGGGATTTTCTAGCAGTGACAACGTTCGGAACGCAATTTCCTTAGGGTCGTTTTCACATAAAAATCCGTCTATATTGTGTTCTACCATATCTTTTACGCCCAGCGCTCCTACTGCGACACATGGTACCCCCGCAGATTTTGCTTCTGCTATAACCAATCCCTGGGTATCTGTAAGTGAGGAAAAAACAAAAATATCAGATCCTGCATACATATACGGCATAACTTCAGGATCCAATCTGCCTGTAAAGATAGTCCTGTGGCCGACTTTCAACTCATCTGCAAGTTCTGAAAGGCTTTGTTTCAGCGGCCCGTCTCCGACGAGCACAAGGAAGCAATCAATTTGCTTTTGAATTAACGAAAAAGCTCTGATTAGAGTTTCCGGGTTCTTTTCCTTGCCTAAACGGCCGCAAGTGAGCAATATAGGAATTTCAGGCGGAATGTCAAATGCTTTTCGAATATAGCCGGCATCTCCCTCCCGAAACTTGTTGGTATCAATCCCCGTAGGTATCACGAATATTTTGTTGTTTACATTGTGTTCCAAAAGATAATCTCTGATTGCCGCGGTGGGAGCTATGACAGCATCGGCTTCTTTAGCAGTCCTAAAAGCACCGCTTTCAACAAGTTCTGATGCCATCTGGCCTATCATCGGTATGTAATGAGAGTACATATTGTACATGGTGTGATAAGTAAACACTACCGGGATGCCAAAGAGGGCGCCCATCCGCAACCCCATTTTACCCAGGTTAAAAGGTGAATGAATATGAATTACCTGGGGTGAAATATCATTTAAAACCATTAAGTGTTTGGGGTTTACAGGTATGGCTACATAGAAGTCAGGCTTAGTCGGCGCTTTTATTGACTGAAAACGGTAAACCCCTTCTTCCTTAACGGCACCTGGGTATGCAGGGCAAAATACCGAAACATCATGCCCCATACGCTTTAGGGTGTCCCTGGTTGTTGCCACGGAACGGGTAACGCCTGAAACATACGGATAATAACTGTCAGTCCACATAGATATTCTCATGATCTTCACCATGTTTATTATGTTCGGTTTTCGGGGATAAAACAAGCTGAGTAGTAGGTAAGGGGCATGAAAGTTGCCAATTCAATTTTGCCTTTACGGCTCACAGGGTTAAAATAAGTTTAGCACTAGGGAAGGGAGCATTAGGTAATGTCTGTTAAAAAAGCTATTTTTCCTGTAGCGGGGCTGGGTACTAGATTCTTGCCTGTGACCAAAGCACAACCTAAGGAAATGTTGCCTATTGTCGACAAACCTGCAATTCAATACGTAGTTGAAGAAGCAGTGCAATCTGATATTGACGACTTCTTATTCATTACCGGAAGAGACAAGAGGCCTTTGGAAGATTACTTTGACCATTCCGGCGAACTTGAATATCACCTGAAGAGTAAAGGTAAGACAGAACTCTTAGAACTGGTTCAAAACATTGCGTGCATGTGCCAAATATATTACGTAAGGCAGAAAAGGCCTTTGGGTTTGGGACATGCAGTTTGGTGTGCCAGGCAGCACATAGGAGATGAATACTTCGCAGTGCTCTTGGGGGATGACATAGTAGTTTCAGGCAAACCGTGTCTTAAGCAGATGATTGAAATATATGAGAAATTCAAAAAGCCTGTTATAGCCCTGAGACGGGTACCCAGAGAAGAAGTTTCTTCGTATGGAATCATAGCCGGCAAGCCATTGGGGCAAGGATTGTGGGAAATCAATGATCTGGTGGAAAAACCCGATATCGACGAGGCTCCGTCTGATCTTGCGGTTATCGGACGCTACATACTCCCGCCTGAGATATTCCCATTACTTGAAGGTTTGGAACCGGGAGCCGGCGGGGAAATTCAGTTGACAGATGCTTTAAGGAAACTGGCAAACGATGAGCTTATTATCGGTTACGAGTTCCAGGGCATACGATACGACGTTGGAACTCCCAGGGGGCTTTTGGTTGCTACTGTAGAAACAGCGTTATCCCGGGAAGGTTTAGGTGAAGATTTTGGACGATACCTTGCTCAACTGGTCAAGAAACGGAATTTGCTCGAATTGTGAATCCCATGCCTCAAATAATCTAATCAAACACGGGCCCGGCAGCACAGGCCGAAACCACTGTTGGGCCTTATTGCCCAACACCTAGGCTCAGGTAGAAGTCTTACAGTTGGATGCTGATAGATGCATAAAACCCCTAGGACAATGGCAAAACATAGTGTGAGTTTTCAAAAGGGGTTATTTGAGATGTTTATGAGTTTGCGTAAGGCAAGCACCGGTATTTTCGAGCAGGCCTTGCTTTTTGAGAAAATCAGGCCGGCCCTGAAGTTCAGGAACAGCCAATGAAGCATACTCGTGAGGATAGAACTGTCCATGGAAGAATAGAATATGTTGCTTATATGTTGGGATTTATGTTTCTGTTTTTTCTGGGCTTGCTTATCCGCTACCAAATTATTGATGCAATGAGTGGAATTAAGTATGTAAAGCCGGCTTTCCTTCAGAGGCAGGAAAGCGTTCCCGTTTGTTTGCCCAGAGGCCGGATACTGGATAGAAACGGCGTTCCGCTGCACTGCCCTTATTGGCATCCGGCTCTGGCCGTGTTTCCTTCAAAGGTAGACAACAAACATCAATTTGTAAAACAGGCCGCATCTTTAACCGGTATTGATGAATTTAGGTTAAGAGCAATGCTGGAGACACAATCGTCTCCGTTTAAACTCATAAGGGAACTTTCAGCGCAAGAGCTGGAAACGGTAATGTCTCAGGCAATACCGGGGCTTGTCGTAGTTCCTGAGGAAATAAGGTATGGGCGTGAGTCTTTGGCAAGGCATGTAGTCGGGCACATTAGGCCTAACGCATATTTGAACCAAAAAGATAATATTGGCGAAAGCGGCCTTGAGAGCTGGTATCAGACTGAACTTCTGGGATCTGTTCCTGCTTGGGCGGGAACTTTGGTGACAGGAGAAGGCTCGGAAATTCCCGGTACCGGAGTACGAATAGGATCTATTGGAGACTATCCCAAGGATCTTGTAACCACGATAGATGCGAATGTGCAGTATTGTATTGAAAAGGTTATAGATGAAGAGCAGGTTGAACGAGGAGCCATAGTCGTTTTGGATGTAAAGGGCGGCCAGGTTCTGGCTATGGCATCAAGACCCCAATACGATCAAAATCATCCTGAAGACTATTTTGAACTCGCAGATGCCCCTTTTGTGAACCGCGGGATTTCTGATTTCGCTCCCGGTTCAATCTGGAAACCTATAATTCTTGCTCTTGCTCTTGAAAAAGGATATGTAAAGCAAAATGACATTTTCGTTTGTGAAGGCTCAATTGATGTAGGCTCTACCACTGTTAAATGCGGTTCCTCTGAAAAAGGCCATGGCAAGGTTACATTGAAACAAGCAGTGGCCCATTCGTGTAACTGTGCCTTGATTCAAATTGCTTTGAGGATACCGCCTGAGGAACTGATCACCTGGGCAAAGCAATGCGGTTTTGGGTTCAAAACGCGTATTCCCCTTCCTCAAGAGTCACCAGGGGTGCTGCCTGCTCCTAACTTGATGTTGCCGGGAGACGTTGCCAACTACGCAATAGGCCAGGGGTATTTGACAGCAACCCCCCTTCAAGTATGCGGGTTTTTCCGGTCGGTTTTAGATGACGGAAAATGGATTACTCCGGCGCTTGTCAAAGGTTCGGCAGTTTATGAGCGGGCCATCTTTTCGGCTTCCACTGCCCGTTTTCTTGAAGATGCGTTATTGCTGGCCACTCAAGAAGGTACCGGGCAGAAGGCCTGGGTAGATTGTTTTGGCAGTGCAGGCAAAACCGGAACTGCCGAAATATCCGGTGAATCTGGTTTGAACCATTCGTGGTTTGTAGGCTGGACCCCTATTTTGGATCCGCAATACTTGATATGTGTGTTCATTGAAAGAGCAGGCGACGGCCCTACGTTGGCTGCACCTCTGTTTAAGAATGTGGCTGAACAATTGCTTAAGTGCAGTTGAATCTCTTGATAGACCACTTCACGTTGATATGGTACCATTTGTGAGAACATGCTTGAATAGAAAGGGGTTCTTCTTAGTGGGACTAGCAGCAGTTTACGGGCTATGGTTTTTGGATGTACTGGGTTTCAAATCGGTTGCAGCCAGTGGGTTTGCCAAACATGCAAAGCCGGGTTACCATCCCTATGTTGTATACAAGGCAGCAAAAAAGTTTGTTCGTTCAGGAGACAGGGAGGCAGCTAAGAGCCTTCTTTCAAGTTCTTTGGAAGAAAGGCCTTCTCTTAGATGTGGAAGGCTGTTGATCCATGTCCTCATTAAGGACAAACAATACAACAGCGCACTTCGAGTAGCTCAGCACCTTTCAGAACTGGAACCTGATAACCCTTGGCCGTACCTTTTGGTAGGCGATATTGAGTATTTTTTCTTAAAGGATCGAGAAGCAGCTTTTGTTTCTTTTACCAAAGCCCTTGATGTTTGCAAGCAATATAACCGGAAGAACCCTCTGAAGGTTGCTTACAAGAGGGTATGTTGTATTCTTGAGGAAAAGGGCATGGAAGACGAACTTATAGATCATCTTAGTGAGTTTATCAAGCTTGAATCGTCTAATTTCCATGATCATGAGTTTTTTGTGTTATCCAAGGGGTTAATCTGCAAAGGGCGCAGAGACGAAGCCAGAGACGTTCTTTCGCTTGGGATAAAGGCATATCCCCGAAGCCTTCGCCTAAGGCAGGCATGGGAGGATTTCGGGTTTGGAAAACAGGAGGGCCTGCCCTCAATTCCTGTAATAGGCAAGATTCCGCCTCCGGATGTTACACTTGTACCAATTAAGACGAGGTTATTTGTAGAAGATGATGATCCGGTTCAAGCCATGAAGGAATATGTAATTGAGCCAAGGCCCGATGATGTAGCTACGCTCTCGTCATGTGTAGCAGCGCTTATGGAAGGACGCATTTTTATGGAGGGTGCAGTTCAACCGGGCTTTTGGGCCAATACGCTTTCAAAATTTGTTGATCAAAAAGATGTGCCTTTTGGCGGTGCTGCTCCAATGGCCAATCCATTATCTATGCAAGTGCTGTTGGAGGAAATAGGGACTGTAAAGACTTTGTTCGCTGCAGCAGCAGGGGCCTTAGGAAAACTGCTTGGGCAAAAAGGCTGGTTCTATGTAGTTGCAGGGCAAGACGCCGGCCAAATTGATGACGTACTGGGAAGTTTGCCGCCCTATGATTATTATGTGATTTTGGGCCCGGAAGATCCTACACAGCTTTGCCGTAACATAGCTATGGAAGTAGGCTGTGAGGCTGCTATTATAGATGCCAATGATCTTGGAGTGGCATGGGCTGTAGGATATTCAGACGGAGTTGATCCTGCCTGGCTTGAAGAAGTTATGTCAAGCAATCCGGCAGGTAATCAAGAGCAGCAAACTCCTGTAGTCTTGGTAAGGAAAGAACCGGATATGTCAAAAACAGTGGCAGGCTGAAAATGGGTTTCCTCAGGACAGGCACAGAGTAGGGCCTAAACGCATAGTATATGGATGTACTCAAAAAGGCCCAGTACTCTTTGACCGGAGGGAACGTAAGCATGCACGGACTGTTGTTGGGCATTGCTGGTATTCTCTTGAGGGTAGTCCAAAATTGCGTTGGATATCTTACAGGCAATCATTTTCCCTTACCTCTTTCTGAGGCCGAAGAGAAGTTACACTTAGACGGAGTAAGGGAAGGAGACATGGAAAGCAGAAATATTCTCGTAGAGCATAACTTGAGGCTGGTTGCACATATTGTAAAGAAATTTGACCCCAGTCCTCAGGATCTGGAAGATCTCATATCTATCGGAAGTATCGGACTTGTAAAAGCCATCAATACTTACTGTCAAGACAGAGGAACACGATTGGCGACTTATGCATCAAAGTGTATTGAAAATGAAATCCTTATGCACTTAAGAGCAACCAAGAATATCAAATTGGAAGTACACTTGTTCGAACCTTTGACTTCTGATGCAGACGATGGCGAAGTATCATATATTGATATCGTCAAAGACAAAGAACCAGATGTTGCAGACGTAGTTACCTCCAAAGTTCAAGCTGAAAATGTGCTTGCTCAATTCGATATACTCGACGACAAAGAAAGAAAAGTGCTTCAATTTCGTTACGGGTTAGACGGCAGGTTCCAAAAAACTCAAAGGGAAATAGCCAAGATGCTTGGTATCTCCCGATCTTATGTGAGCCGTATAGAAAAAAGGGCATTGTCCAAACTTGCTAAAACCTGCAAGCCCTATATTACCTGAGCATTTTATCCCAGGCCCGGACGCTATGCCTCTCTCTATAGTATTAGCCTAGACGGGACACGATAAGTACCGTTTGGTAATATAGGGGAGGGGTGGTTATGTGTCAAACAACATCAAAAATAGCCGCAGGCCTTTTAGACGGCTTTTAACCCCGTCTTTATACTTGGAGACAATATATGATTTGCCTTTGGAATGGCTCACTGAGCATTCAATTACATCAGTGATAACTGATCTTGACAATACGCTTGTTCCGTGGCGCGACTACAGGGTAGCGAGTGAACTTTCGGATTGGTTTGATTCCCTTCATGAACATGGTTTTAAGACATTGATTCTTACCAATGCCAGGCCTGCCCCTACTATTACGAAGTTATCCAAGAGTTTAAATACAAAATTGGTAGTAGGGGCGAGAAAGCCTGTTTCGCGCTTTTTTAGGAAGGCATTGGAAACGCTCAATGCAAGGCCTCATGAAACATGTGTAATTGGCGATCAGATATTTACCGATGTACTTGGTGGAAACATAATAGGTTGCCATACTATTTTGGTTGAGCGTATTGGGCATAGAGAATTTGCAGGCACCAAAATTTTCAGGCTATTGGAAAGGATAGTAAAAAAGCATATTGATATTCCGCAATTGAAAGAGTAGCCTAAGAAGTTGAGAGGAGAAATGAACGTGTCACAGATACTCGGTCATGTTGCTTACACTGCATTTGAACATGGTGCTTCGTATCTGCATGTCATAAGGGACAGCAGGCCTTTTGCCAGAATAGGGCTAAATCCGCCAGAGCCCTTTGGCGAACTTGTAATCACCCAACGGCAAATACACCAGTTTATTGACAATAATGCCCCTGCATTCCAGCAGCAACATTTTGACTCTTTTGGGTTTGCGCGGTTTGCCTTTTCTCTGCAAAAAGGAGCCAGATGCAGGGTGGATGTGGTGAACAGCGTAAAAGGCCCTTCGCTCACCATGCATATGTTACACGGTACTTTGCCGTCTCTTGATAGCCTTCATCTTGCTGAAACTGTTGGCAATTTTAAAGGTATGGACAAAGGTTTGTTTTTGGTTTGCGGGAAACCTCGTTCAGGAAAAAGCACTACTATGGCTTCTTTGGTGCACGAGATTAATCTGTCCCAAGGCAAATACATTCTCTGGATTTCTGATACAGCTGAATATTTGTTCGATTCCAATAGATCTTTTGTTACTCAGGTAGACCTTTCAAGTTTACGCAAACCGGATACGAAGGCCGCAGACTTGATTCGTGTTTTGGGGCCTGACGTTATTGCTCTCGATATACCCTTAAACGAACCTATTGTCAGGCAGGCTGTTTTGGCTGCTCACAATGGATCTCAAGTTGTCTTAACTACACAATGCTCCAGTACTGCTAAAGGGTTGGAGATGGTTGTCAATTCAGTAAGCTCCGGTTTACGCCAAGAGTTTCTCGACGAGTTGTCCCAGGTTTTTCAAGGTGCAGTTTACCAAGAACTCATGCAAGGCACAGAATCGATTGTTCCCGTTACCGAAGTCTTGATCGGAATTCAACCGGTAAAGAACCTGCTAAGGTCAGGCAAAATTTCACAGATTGCAGATATGATTCCTGCCGGCGCAAAGTACGGAATGGAGACTTTGGAAAGCAGCAAACAATGTTTATCCGGAAAAGGGCTTATCTAAGCGGGCTTATCTTCGATTATACAGATGAGACCTTTTCACTGGAGGCATTTTATGCTAAATGTTCTAATTGCACTGGAGAAACCTTTATGGCGGAAAGGGTTTCAAACTGTTTTCCACGCCAAGGATAGCGTTCGTCTGTGGTACATCAATCCAACTCAGGCAAACTTATCACAATTTCCGGCAATAAATTGTGATGTTGTAGTGTTTGGTTGTAGCAACGATGATATGCAATCAACTTTGCGTACTCTGTCCCAATTTCGAAAAAGATATGCCCAATCGGGATTTGTGTTAATGGCCGATGATTTTGGATATTGGAGTATTGCCAGGTTTCATCACGTTGGAGTGTCTGCGTTCGTCGATGAACATGCCACTAATGAGCAATTTCTTGCAGCTGTCTTGGCAGCTGCAAGAAATGATTTATACATTTCGTCACGACTTGCCAGGAAATTGCCATCTCACACAGCGCCGCTTATTGATGAACTATTTGAAAAATCCGAAGTTACGGTTTGCGATATTGGCAAACTTAGTGAAAGGGAAATGGAAATTCTTAAACTTGTTGCGCGTGGCATGTCAAATAGGTCAATAGCTGAGGAATTGTTTATTAGTGAAAAAACCGTTAAAAATCACCTGTACAGCGCATATAAGAAATTGGGAGTCCGGGATCGGACTCAAGCAGCCATGGCGATCGTAAAGAGCCTTTTGTTATTCAAAAATAGGCCTTTTGGTCCTACATAAAATTGTGTCTCGGTTCGATTATGTAAATGAGATGTTTATGGTTGCCGCAGATCACCCCCCGAGATGCGACAGCTAATTATTTGGGCCCAGGGGTTATCCCTGGGCTTTTTCTCTTTGGTAATCTATAATCTAGGTATAATCGGTATTTGTGCTGCAAACTTGGTGAGCTATACTATAAGAATGATTGTTTTGGGCCGGAAATTTGGAAAACGGTAAGGTTACTATGGGAAAAATCCGTGATAAAAGAAATAGTAGAGAGCTATGCATGTAGAACTTACGGCAAGAGCAAATGACCAAACAGCGCCTGCCCGGTTATCTTGCTTTAGCAATACCCAGGACCAAGACAGTGTGTAGATACCTATAATAATTGAGATGATAATTCCAATTACATGCATAATGGTATAGTGTGTTTAAACGTGAAACCAAATTCATCAATTATTGTAAAATGTAAATATATGCAGCAGCTGAAGAAAACTTAAAGGTTAGCATTGCGATAGGAGGGCAAACTTTGAAAAAAGCATTTTCGGGCGTCCAGCCGTCAGGAAACTTGCACTTGGGAAACTACTTTGGCGCAATCAAAAGATTTACTCAACTTCAAGACAATTACGATTGCTTCTATTGCATAGTGGATCTTCATGCAATAACCGTGTACCAAGATCCGATACAGTTGGGCCGGCAGATTAAGCAGACTGCGCTTTACTATCTTGCTGCAGGGCTCGATCCTGAAAAAGCTACTTTATTTATTCAATCAGACGTGTCTTGTCATGCAGAACTTGCATGGCTGCTTCAGTGCGTTTCTACTTTCGGTGAATTATCGAGAATGACTCAGTTTAAAGATAAGTCTGAAGGCAAAGAGTCTGTATCGGCCGGGCTGTTTACATATCCAGTGTTAATGGCAGCAGACATTCTGTTGTACGATGCTGACGTTGTTCCGGTAGGGGAAGATCAAAAGCAACACGTGGAGCTTTGCAGGGACGTTGCAGAGCGGTTTAACAGCCGTTACGGACACACTTTTAAAGTGCCTGAACCTTTAATACCAGAGTTCGGAGCCAGAATAAAATCGCTTCAAGATCCACACAAGAAGATGTCTAAGTCTGATCCTAATCCATTGGGTTATATAAGCCTTTCTGATTCTAAAGATCAAATTGTTAAGAAAGTGCGAAGGGCGGTTACAGATTCAGGGCGTGACATAGTATATACCCCTGAAGACAAACCTGCAGTGGCTAATCTCATGACAATATTTTCGCTGTGTACAGGCAAGAGTTTTTCTGAGATTGAAAAGCATTTTGAAGGCAGAGGATATGCTGATTTCAAAAAGGAACTTGCTGAGGTAATTATTCACGAACTTGCACCAATACAAAAGCGATACAAGCAATATGATGATTCAGGAGAACTTTGCAACATATTGAAACAAGGAGCCGGGCGGGCGAACCAAGTCAGCTCCGGTGTACTTAAACGCGCCAAGCAGAAAATGGGCCTGTCACTGCTGATTGATCCGTTTGGCAGGAAATTGTCATGAGATAGATTGCCAAGAATTGTAACATTTGATATAATCTTGTCGAGGCGCGTTGTATTAGGTTTCCAATAGCCTATGCGTCATCAGCATAGAACATCAAATAACCAGCCAGGCAATATTATTAACTGACCGGGGGTATATTTAATTGTTTTCTTCCGTGTTAAGTGCAACTGTGTCTGGCGTAGAGGGGTTCTGTGTAATAGTCGAGATTGACGTATCCGGCGGTTTGCCCTGCCTTGAAATAGTGGGTATGCCTGCTGTTTCAGTAAAGGAAGCCAAACACCGGGTTCGATCTGCCATTAGAAACTCAGGTTTCACCATTCCGTCAAGAAAAATCATTGTGAATTTGGCCCCGGCCGGCCTTCATAAAGAAGGGACGCAACTTGATTTGGCAATGGCGGTATCTCTCCTGGTTGCGTCCCGTCAAATCTCTGATACTTCTCGAACCAGGGATTACGGTTTTCTTGGTGAACTCGCTTTAGATGGAAGCATTAGGCCTGTTCCGGGAGTGCTTGCAATGGTGTTGGCTATGTATGAATCCGGCCGGAAGGGAGCTGTAATTCCATTAGACAATCAAGGGGAAGTATCATTTTTAGAAGGGTTCGACATAAGAGCAGCCAAGACTCTTGCTCAAGTGGCGGATTTTGTAAATAACAAAGCATCTCTGCCTTGCCCTTCAAAATTGTCACCAAGCAATCAAGTTAACGCCACCACTCAATCATATTATCAACACATTAAGGGCCAACTTGCAGCCAAAAGGTCACTTGAGGTTGCTGCTGCCGGAGAGCACAACATACTTATGGTTGGACCGCCAGGAGCGGGAAAAAGCCTGCTCGCCAGGGCATTGCCTGAAATAATACCTGATTTGGCTTTAGATGAAGCAATTACTGTAACCAAAATTCATAGTGTTGCAGGATTGCTTGCAGAGGGTAGCGGGCTTCTAAAGAGGCGGCCCTTTCGGTCTCCCCACCATACGATAACACCTGCTGCTATGATAGGAGGGGGAATCAATCCAAAACCCGGGGAAATAACACTTGCTCACAGAGGGGTGCTGTTTCTCGATGAGTTTCCCCAATTTTCACCTGCCAACATTAATGCACTTCGGCAACCCCTGGAAGACGGGGTGGTAACCATTACCCGAACCAAGGGAACATATCGTTTCCCTTGTCAGATCCTACTGGTGGCAGCAATGAATCCGTGCCCATGTGGGTTCCGTAACAGTGATACGCAAAGCTGCACCTGCACTGAATACCAAAGAAGACAGTATGTGTCCAAGGTCAATGGTCCTCTTTTGGACAGAATCGATATCTACATACCGGTGCAGAGGGTACATGTTGAAGAACTGGCCAGGGCATCTTCTGCGGTAGAGGGTAGCGATTCAGTAAAACAAAGAATCAGCATAGCCAGGGATTTACAAAGAAAGCGGCTTAAAAACACACAGAAGCTAACCAACTCCCAGATGGGCCCAAAGGAATTATCAACTTTGCTTAGCATTTCAAGCGATGCAAGGAAATTGTTGCTTGACGCCTATAGCAAAATGAAGCTTTCTGCCAGGGCATATTACAGGGTGATTCGGGTAGCAACATCAATAGCCGATCTTGCCCGGTCTGCAAGAATAGAAGAAGAACACGTAGCAGAGGCTCTGTCTTACAGGCAGCGGATTCTTGAATGATAGGCCAAAAAGCAAATGTACCTTGGGGGGAAGGCAATAAACAACCGCAAAATCAGTTCCCGGGATCTTGGTTTTATTATAGAAGAAGAAGCATGTAAGTATCTAAGACGCAATCAGTACCGTATCCTTTATCGAAATTTTTTCTCGCGGTACGGTGAAATCGATATTATTGCAATGCACGCAGCCACTCTTGTTTTTGTTGAAGTTCGATATAGAAAGCCAGGTTCTCTTGTAACGGCTGCAGAATCAATTGATTCAAGGAAAATTCGCCGGTTGAAGCTCGCAATACGTGATTTTCTGTTTAGGTACAGTGAGATTGCCAATCAATGCAACAGTATTCGTGTGGACTTATGCGCTGTATCAACCTCAATTTCCAAACAAACCATAGGGGATAACGGGATAGAACCTAAACCTCTGGAATTTGAAATAATAAAGGGGATATTTGAGTTCTGATTTAGGGCTTATTGCAACTTTAGCTAGAGCTCTCGAACTTTGCATACTCTGTTTCTGTGCCAACCCAAGGCTTAACGCTAACTGCCCACCGTTAAACAAGGCATTCAGAAATGCACTGGAGCCGAAGATAAACTGAGATACCATACCTGGTACGCCTGCAAGCATAGCCAAAGGAAGGCCATGGCAATAAAGCGCTGCAACCAAAAGAGGCCACGTTGCGTGTATCTGGGCTTTTGAGGGCTGCCTAATTTTATAGTTAAAACCTACGATTCTTTGAAGCAGCGCTTGGCTCGTTCAACAATCATTCCTCCAAAGGTGCCACGGAAAGTACATTGTTTCATGGCAGTTTCAAATTGGCGCCAAGAGATGGTTTCTGTATTGATATCGAAGATTTTGGGGTATGGTGTTATAGAGATTGCTTGATTTTAGTAATCTACGTTGTTATTCTTCCTGACGCTGTGGCCCATGGGTTACAACTACTTTATCTTTCCACTTGCCGGTTAGGTAGTAACCGGTGCTTAGCGTTAGGCCTGCTATCCATCCTGTGGGCATTGCCCACCAAATCCCGTCAGGGCTCATCAGGCGCCTTGAAAACAGATACGCTGCAGGTACCCGGACTATAAGCTGTGAGATCAATGTAAAGATCATAGTGATTGACGTGGCGCCTGCACCTCGTAAAACTCCGTTGGTAACAAACATTGCACCAAAGGGGATGTAAAAGAAACTGACAATCGAAAGGTAACGTCCCCCAATAGCGAGTACTTGGGGATCGGTGTTGAAAATACCTATTAGCGATTCCTTGAAAATCAAAGCAACTATTGTAAAAACCAAAGCAATTGAACAAGCCATGATTAATGCTGCGTGGTATCCTTTGCGTACTCTGTCAGGCTTATTGGCACCAAGGTTTTGGCCAGTAAAAGACGATAAGGCAGCCGACAAGTTCATAGCCGGCATTGATGCAAATGAGTCAATTCTACCTGCTACGGTATAGGCGGCCAGAACATCTTTGCCAAACTCATTTACTAAGGATTGAAGAGATAACATTCCGATAGATACAAGGGTTTGCTGTACTCCTGAGGGAAGCCCTATTTTGACGCTCAAGCCCAGGATCTCTGTGTCGAATTGCATGTTTTTGGGACTGATATCGAAAATGTCAAACTTGCGCCTCAGATACCATAAAGCCGTAATGAACGACACACTCTGGGCAATAACGGTTGCCCATGCAGCGCCGGCGACTCCTAAGCCCAAGTAAATAATGAAAATCAGGTCCAAGGCTATGTTGACCAAGGTGGCCAAGATTAAGAAGTAGAGGGGAGTTTTAGAGTCTCCCAAACCTCTTAATATGGCACTAATGGTATTGTATCCGAACGTTACAATTGATCCTGCAAGAATTATGTTCAAGTACGTTTGGGCCTGAGGCAACACATCTTGGGGTACCTTGAGAAACCTTAGGAACTTGCCTGACAGCGCAAGGCCGATTGCCGTTACGCATAAGGAGGCAAAGAAAAGGAAAATAAAAGTAGTGTCTACGGTTTTTTTGACCTGTTCCATATTTTTTGCACCGTAATATTGGGCAATCAGAATAGTCGCTCCCATGCTTATGCCCATAGTTAAAGCAACGAGCATAAACATTATTGGGAAACTGGCTCCGACTGCGGCCAAAGCTTCCTTGCCCAGGTATCGCCCGACTATCATGCTGTCTATTGTATTGTATAATTGCTGAAAAATGTTTCCGAGCAACATCGGAAGAGAAAAGGTAAGTATGAGTTTGGCCTCGTTACCTGTAGTCAGATCTTTCATCAATTCACCTTGATTAGTGCTTGCCTACGTAATCTTAGCCTATGCGAATTGCAGATTCAAGCAGCCTTATGCCAAACTGATCTTATCGAGGTAACCTGCAAAAGAATACCATTTCCGTTGAATCAGGCCCTATAGGAGAATTCTCAAGCAAAGTTCCTTGTTCGTGAAAAACTTCCAGCCCAGAGAATTCGAGAATCAGCTTCAACTCTCTTGGGAAAAAGTAGGCCATAGTGGCAGAGCAATTGGCTTTTCTCAGCATGTTGCCTTTGTTATCATATTCTTTAAGATAAACAGAGTTATGTTCCAATTGATGAATAAAATCGTAGGTGCTTGTGAGCCTGTTTACAATTTTAGTTCCTGTAAGTGGATGCTCAAACGTAAATATTCTTTCGACGCGGTTTATATAGACCATGTACGGAATGTCAGGAATGCTATTATCCAGAATAAATACACCTTTTGGTTTGAGATGGTTTTTAACACAACCAAGGGCCTGCTTGAGCTTAGGCGGTTCGCAAAAGTGGTTAATCATATTACAAGGCGCAATTATGAGGTCGAACTTTTTGCCAAGGTCGAGTTGGCTGATATCTTGATTTACAATGGCAACCCTTGATTTCAATACTTCATTTTCGAGGTTGATTTTGGCAAGGCAACGTGCAATCATATCGTCAGATAAGTCCACTCCTGTAACATTGCAACCGGCTTTTGCCAAAGGTACAAGTATTCGTCCTGTGCCCGAGCCCAGCTCAAGAATGTCAGGGCCGTAGGTTTGGCCAAATTTTACATATGAATCTACGTCAGATAATCCCGCGTGTAGTATGTCATAAAACTCGGCGAAAAAACCACTGTACAGGGAAACATCATTTTGCTCCATGTTTTCACCTCGGCTATGAAAATTTTCCATCAGGGTAATTTAGCATACTGCGAACAGGGTTAAATGAGCGCCTGTGGATGGGACAAGGGCCTTTCTTCTTTAGAAGGTTAACATGATCTTTGGTGCAATAACCTTTATGGTTGGAAAACCCATATCCCGGGTACAGCGATTCAAATTCGGCCATAATCCGATCTCTTATTACTTTTGCAGTGATTGAAGCGCAGGCAATTGATGCTACTTTGCTGTCACCTTTTATCAACGCTTCTTGGCGTATTTCCAAATCCGGTATTGGATAACCGTCTACTACGGCCAATCCGGGTTCATAGCCTTTGAGTACTAACATTTGAAGCGCCATTTTCATTGCTAAATAAGTTGCTTCCATTATTCCGAATTGGTCTATGAATCGGGCTGATCTGATTCCTACCCCAAAAGCAATGCTTACTTCAAGAATCGAATCGAAAAGCCGTTCCCTCATCTTCGGAGAAAGTTTCTTGCTGTCATCTATGTTGGGAATCTTAGGTTGAGAAGGCAAGATTACTGCGGCGGCTACTACCGGCCCTGCCATTGGCCCTCTGCCTGCCTCGTCTACACCTGCTATGTACTTTACTTCACTCCGTCTGGCTTCTTCCCATTCATATAATTTACTAACCCTTATGTGTTCTCTTTCTTGAGATTTCAACCGGCCCACCTCTTTAAATCTCTCGTACACAATAACATAGTAAACTATATTTCGAAAATCAAGATAAGCGGTTTATGATCTATTTCGGTGACGGAGGGCTCACTGTAAACCCGGTAGTTAATACGAATATTCTTATGTCGTAATCGGCACTTATGTTCTTGAACTTAGAAGGCCAATCAAAACTATTCCATTCAGGCCATGTTTTGAAGTGCTTGTGAACTATCATCCCCAGATTGATTACGTCAGTGTTCATAGACTGTAGTTTCGACAATGTTTTGCTTAGCAAAACTTCCAACTCTTGCTCACTGGTTCGTGAAACTTTTTCATGATACTCAGGAGATACATCAAGCTCCCTGGCCGTGGTTTCTTCTATTGAAGCAGTTGCCCTTATCTTGAATGTAATGCTTGCCTGGCCGCCATAAACGTTGGCCTTAGAAGATATTGAGTAGTGGTGAAAAACCAGGGTGGATTGGTGTTCTGGTTTTTCGGGCATAGCGATTTCCATAAAACCTTTGGCAAACTCACCTCGTAACATGTTGACTGCCATGGTTTCTTTTGTGTCAAGAGTTCCTGCCATTTTGATTTTCGGGCCGGCTGTTTTGAAAACAGCTGCTCCAAGCACAGCTACTATAGGACGGCCAGATTCATTGTCTGATGATTGATTATCTTTGCCTTTATGATCTTGATCTTGTGGAGATGTAGCCTTAGGAGACGCCAGCGCAAGATATGGCGCCCATGGTTCTGTTTCTCCGGTGCTGTAAGCTATAAGAAAGTCATGAATTGATACCACCGGGCAGATTCCTAACGCGCGGTTACAGCTGATTAGGAGTTTAGTAAGGTAATCTGAAGGTTCAGTTTCTTCAGGCCAGCTGAATTGGCTTATAAAGTCAGAAGCTTTGCCTTGTGAGACCGATACCAACGTATTGTGCCGGAATTCGAGGTTGCGCGAGAACACATCCAGTACTATACCTGCATCATCCAGTGCCAGTTCTTCTCCAAGAATAATGATTTGTGTATGAGCTGTTGTGGTCCTTCGTGAAGTCATTGTCGTAATTTGCGCAAGAGCATCCAGTAAAGTGTTGCCTTCTGCAGCGACTACCAGAGTAGCCGGGCCGCCTTCTCCTCCTCCGCCCATGCGGCCTCCCCGGGTTTGCCTTGGGAGGGCGATGGCAGTTGTAATCAGCAGAGGCTTGTAGTCTCCTTTATCTATTCCGATTATTGTTACAAGAGACAATTCTTCAAGTTCGCGCCTTCCATAACAACTGCCGGCCATTACAGCCGTTAGGGCTAACAAGATAAGCGGTAACAGAATATGCTTTTTTTGCATCGGGTTTCGGGCATGTGTGTTTATGGCGCTCTACTCCTTACTTGTGTTTGCCGGGTTGTTTGGAAATGTGTGTATTGGCGCTTTCATCAAGGATTACCGAATTCGGCTTTGAAATATCTTCTGAATAACCTGGGCTTTGTTTCAATGACAAAAGCATCTGAGAAATTTGAGAGGCTTCTTTCTCAGTGTTTCTTTTGTGGGCAACGGCATAAAGAAGCAAACCAAGCGCTACATTAACAGAGCCTACAGAAAGGTACAGTTCAGACAAAATTCTGCCTGCAGCCAAAATTGATCTTGGAAGTGCCGCAATGCCAAAAGTCAATAATGTAACCCCTGGTACTAAAGGCCTGTAAGTGCGTGTGTTCATAAGTTGGGATAACAAAATAAGGCTTACCATGTAACACACGCTGGCATGGACTGCTGATGCAAAAAACCATGTAAACATAAACAGGGCTTCGATCCGTTGTGCAAAGCGTCCCAAATGTACTGCTCTGGCAACCACCCCAAGGGGAATTACTTGTCTTGTATTTTCAGGGTAAGGAAATGTTGCAGAGACCAAAACAATAAACCCTATCATAAAAAGCGTGGTTATTACAAGGCTGCTGTAGGCACTTCGCGGAAGGGTATCCGGGTTTCGCACGTAAGATTTTAGGATCGCAGTGACTGAAATCGCTCCGAACACACCTACGTGCAGAATAGACTCTTTGAGCAATACAGGAAGGCCCATGCCAAATATCGGGTACATATTGCGGATGTCAAAGATAGTGTAGGAACCCAAAGCTACAAGTATAATAGAAACAACGATAATCGGGAAAAAGAACGTTGCAGCTCTCGCAACAGGTTCAAGCCCCAACCATGCTGCGTGTATTGCTGAAACAATTACAATGGAAAGCAGCAGCTCAATCGGGAATTCAGGCAAAAGCCCAATTACGGCTCCTCCTGCGAATACCCTTACACTAAAGGACGTTATCAGCAAGAAATATACTGTCAGGAAAAGAGTTACCAAGTCGCCGAGCACTCTGCCCAGCGTTAGCCTTAATGATGGCACAATACCCAGATTCCCGGTAAGTTGTGACCATCTTAGCCATCCCCATAATCCAACTGATGCCAAAATCGCCGAACCACTTATTGTAATCCATGCACCGGTTCCTGATCTGGCTGTGATAAAAGAAGGAAGGGTCAGGAAAACTTTGGTGCCAAAAAGGAATCCGAGCATCAAAGATACCTGGCCGGATTCCAGATGCCCGAGTTTAATCACATCGAACTTCTCTGCTTTTTGAAGTGGTTTCGGCCGCTGTGCTTTATCGTCTAACTTCATTGGAATTGCTCTCCGTTTCGTCTTTTTCCTTTTGCATTTCACCTATGTCCCACTGCCTGACAAACTCAGGTTGTTTGCGTTGATCTTTGGGCCTCAGAAACGCCGGCCTAAATTCCATTTTCCAACTCGGGCCTACTGTAAATACGTCGCTTGAGGCTGGTTGTTTTGGAGCTACAGGTGCAAAAAACGGAACTCCCAAACTGGTCAAAGAAAACAGGCGGCAACATGCTACATAGGCCATGGCAACTATGCCAAAAAGGCCGAGCAAAGACCCGATAATGATAAAAATTAATGTTGCTACACGAATGAGCATGCCCACTTCCTGGTTTGGGATAGTAAATGAAGCTACACCTGTTATAGCTATTACGATCACCATGATTGGGCTTACCAAAGATGCAGACACGGCAGCTTCTCCAACAAGCAATGCACCTACTATTCCAATGGTCGGGCCAAACGGAGACGGTATCCTTATTCCTGCTTCCCTAATAAGTTCAAACCCAAAATACATAAGCAGCACTTCAAAAGGAAGCGGTATTGGAACCATTTCTCTTGCTGCGGCTAAAGATAAGAGAAGTACAGGAGGGATCATTTCAGGGTGATAGTTTGTTATGCCAATATATATTCCTGGCAAGAATATCGCTATCACAAGGGCCAAAATCCGTATTATCCTAAATATGTTGCCATAAGGCCAGCGCACATAATGGTCTTCCGGGCTGTGAAGAAAAGCGGCAATAGTTACCGGAGCCAGAAGTGCAAAAGGATCCCCTGCAACTAAAACTGCAATGGAGCCTTCGAGTATGAAATGAGCTGCTCTGTCCGGACGCTCAGTGCTGATTATGGTCGGAAGCAAGCTATGGCTGGTTTCTATTAGCTGCTCCAGTTTACCACTGCTTAATATGGCATCCACATCTATAGATGAAAGCCTTCGCCTCATTTCCTCAACCAGTTTCTCATTGGTTATACCTGCTATATATATAATTGCACATTGGGTTTTTGACCTTCGTCCTATTTCAACATTTTCAACCACAAGTTCAGATGTTCGAATCATCGAGCGTAGAAGCGCTGTGTTTACCCTAAGAACTTCCACAAAAGCCTGTTGTGGCCCTCGTACTATCCTTTCGCTTATTGCATCCTGAACAGACCGGTGCTCCCAACCTTTGGTTTCAATTGTAAGACACCTGTTGTCACCTTCGACGAGGACGATTGTATCTCCGTGAAGCATAGTTCCTACAGACTCTTGTATTCCGTGTTTTATTTCAACCTGTCCGCTTAAGAGCAGAGCATCTTTGATCTGAACGATAGGATCGCCTTCAGGTGGTTTTCTTATTGAGGAGAGCAGCATAAGGGGTTGAAGTACCGACATAAGTATTTTGTCGGAATTGGCCAGCCCTTCAATATAGGCGATGGCTATCCTTACTCTTGGTTCGGCGCATGAAAGCTCCCGAATGACTACGTCCGAGGAATTCGGCAGATGAAATATTTGTTTTACCTTTGATACATTAGCATCAAGATCTTTTGACCATGGATCACCTTGTTTTTGCTTTGCTTTACCGGTTTTCTCTCCTGGAATTGGACGTTCACCCAGTGAGAAACTTGTTCTTTCAGAACGTCCTTTCCGTGGGAAAACCAGGTTTTTGATTGTCTGCCAAGGTTTCGGAATTTTCAAAGGCCATACCACTCCGTCTCTGTCAGCCCAAAACTATGCCTCAATTCTCAATGATTCCCGTCAATCCATTGAGTTATGAATGTTTAGCATATGGCAAATCGGACCATTATCTAAGATAGATATTGAGAAAACACAAAACCGGATCGCAGCAACAGTCATTAGGTTTCTTTTTTCCGCAAAATGTGCTACCATTCTATGGTGGTATGGAAAAATATGGGTATGGGCCAGGCGCTGAAAACCATTCTACAGAGGTGTGTTGGTTTTGACCCAATTGTTATTCAAGTTAGCTTATTACCTGCAAGACAATGGTTATCGAACCTTTGGCGGGCCGGTCAATTTAGAGCAGAATCTGAGCATGAAGTCAATAAAAAAGGCCCGGTCAGTATTGCAGGATTGTAAAAAGCAGGGCATAAAGATAATTACTCTTGATGATCCTGAGTATCCGGAGAATTTAAGAATGATTCCTGATTGTCCCCCGGTTATCTTCGTTAAAGGCTCTTTGCTTCCACGTGATAGGATAGCTGTAGCTGTGGTGGGAACAAGAAAACCATCTAGTCTTGGAAGGGCCATTGCCGGTGAAATAGCAGGTGACATTGCCAGGGCCGGGGTAACAATTGTATCGGGTTTGGCCTACGGAATAGATGCATCTGTTCACAAAGCCGCAGTGGAAGCAGGTGGAAGAACCGTTGCATGCCTTGGCCAGGGGGTGGATCATATTTACCCTAAAGCAAATAGTATGCTTTATGAGAAAATTCCTCTGTCAGGGGCTTTGCTGTCAGAGTATCTGCCGGGCACTGAGCCAAAACCCTGGCACTTTCCAAAGAGAAACAGACTGATTTCAGGTATGTCCTTAGGAGTGGTTGTTGTAGAAGCAGCCGAAAAATCCGGGGCGCTTATCACTGCAGACTGGGCTCTTAAGCACGGGCGCGCTGTCATGGCGGTACCCGGAAGTGTCAAATCGATTGCAAGCCGAGGGGCAAACCGTCTCATTCAGGATGGGGCATATCTGGTAACTTGTGCTGAAGATGTGCTATCCTTTCTCAGAAAAGACAATGAATATGTTCCAAAACTAAATTTTCAGGAAACAAGGGTAAAAATGACACTGGAAGAATCGCTGGTCCTGAATTCCCTGCGTGAATGGGGTTCAATTGAAGATATTTGTGATAATCTCAGTCAAATACCGGTACATCGAGTGATTTCGATATTATCGTCTCTTGAGGTGAAAGGTATTGTGAAATCACTGCCGGGTGGTAAGTATACCATAACATCTGTCGGGCAAAGGTTGAGCAATTAAGAAGGTGGGAACAAAACATGAAGAAACAGACAAAACGCCCGTTAATTATTGTTGAGTCTCCAACAAAGGCTAAAACAATTTCAAGGTTTATGAAGTCTAAATACGATGTCAAAGCATCTATGGGCCATATAAGGGATCTGCCGAAAAGCAAGCTTGGCGTAGATATAGATAACGGTTTTGAGCCCAGATATATAACTATCAGAGGCAAGGGCAGCATAATCAAAGACCTTAGAAGCGCTGCCAAGAAGGCGTCTGATGTTTACTTGGCTACTGACCCTGATAGGGAAGGAGAGGCAATATCCTGGCATTTGTGCCATGTTCTTAAGATTGACCCGAAAGAGGCACAACGGGTAACCTTTCACGAGATAACCGAAAATGCCGTAAAAGATGCTTTTATCAAACCGGTGCCGGTAAACCAAAACTTAGTTTATGCTCAGCAGGCAAGGCGCATTCTTGATAGGCTGGTAGGTTATACTTTGAGCCCTTTGCTGTGGCATAAGATAAGGCCTGGCTTGTCAGCCGGCAGAGTCCAGTCGGCGGCACTTAGGATAATTGTAGACAGAGAAATTGAGATCGAGAATTTTAAGCCTGAGGAATACTGGACTATTGAGGCACTGCTTAAAGGCGCCAAAGGCAAAGTTACGGCTAAGTACTACGGGTTTGAGGGCAAGAAAAAAGAACTTAAGAACCGCTCTGATGTAGATCTGGTTCTTAAAGCAATTGATGGCGCTAATTTCATTGTGGTTTCAGTAAAACCGAAGAAGCGGCGCAAGAACCCTCCGTTTCCATTTACCACCTCAACTTTGCAGCAAGAAGCTTCCAGGAAACTTGGTTTTCCTGTTAGAAAGACTATGAGGGTAGCCCAAACCCTATATGAAGGTGTGGAGTTGGGGAAAGAAGGTTACGCAGGGCTGATAACCTATATGAGAACCGATTCTACCCGAGTAGCGCCTATAGCTGTAACCGAAGCAAAGAAATATATCGAATCCAAATATGGTAAACAATACGTAGGGAAAGGCAGAAAGAGCAAGGCCAGGCCCGGAGCCCAAGAAGCCCACGAGGCTATCAGGCCTACACTTGTCCTACGCACTCCTTCCAAGGTTAAACCGTACTTAAAGCCTGATCAATACAAACTTTATACCCTCATATGGGAAAGGTTTGTATCGAGTCAGATGTCTCCTGCCATTTACGATACAGTTTCATGCGATATTGAAGCCAATAGACACACTTTCAGGGCATCTGGCTCACGACTTGCGTTTCCGGGGTTTACTGAATTGTATGAAGAAGGACAGGATACTCCTGAAGACAAGCAGGAAGAAATTATTCCGCTTTCGAAAAATGAACGCTTATCACTTGAACGGATCGATCCTATGCAGCATTTTACTCAGCCGCCTCAGAGGTATACAGAAGCCAGCCTTGTCAAGGCTTTAGAGCAAAATGGGATCGGCAGGCCTTCGACTTATGCGCCTGTTATTGCTACCCTGACCGAGAGGGATTATGTCAACCGGGAAAGACGCCGGTTACTTCCGACCGAACTTGGACGCCTTGTAGATTCAATACTAAGGGAGCATTTCCCGTCTATTGTGGATGTAGGCTTTACGGCTGAAATGGAAAAGAAACTTGATGCAATAGAAGATGGTTCTTCTGAGTGGAATCAGGTTATCGGCGGTTTCTGGGGACCGTTTAAGGAACAAATAGACAAAGCTGAGAAAAACATTGAGCGAGTAGAACTTCGTGATGAGCCTGCCGGAATAGATTGCGAAAAGTGTGGGTCTCCTATGGTAATAAAGCGGAGCAGATACGGCAAATTCATAGCTTGTTCAGGGTATCCAAATTGCAAAAACACAAAGCCGTTTTTGGAGAAGACCGGTGCTGTATGCCCCAAATGCAAAGGCGATATTGTGGTTCGCAGAACCAGAAAAGGGCGTACATTCTATGGTTGCTCAAACTATCCTAAATGTGATTTTGCTTCTTGGTACCGTCCGGTGCCAGACAAAAGTTGTCCGGTATGTGGAACCTTCCTTGTTCAAACAAGAAAGAAATCCAATGCATATCAATGTGGGAATCCTGAATGCACCTATACGAAGAAAAGCTGAGAATATTTTGAAAACTGGTTGATACCTGCTAGTGCTAGTGATAATATAAGCCCGTATGGACTTTGTTCTGCTAATTGGATTATTCATCGGTGGGAAGGCGGTTTGATGACGTACTCGATTCTTGACTGGAAGGAAGACTTCCTTGTAGAAGTGGGTGTATCCAAAACACAAAGCCCTAATACCGTTCAGGCTTACTCTCAGGACCTGAACCAGTTTTTCGACTTTGTGTACGATAAGACCGGAAAGGGTCCTGAGTATATGTTTCCTGCCGATCTAAAACCAAAGTTAATACATGAATTTGTCATCTATTTGGGAAAGCAAGAATACAAGGGCACAACAATTTCAAGGAAACTCTCATCGGTAAGGAGTTTTTGCCGTTTTCTGACGCGAAGAGGCGCAATCCAGGAGAACCCTGCCAAAGAAGTATCTTCACGAAAGACCCATAGCTATTTGCCCAGAGTACTTTCTGAAGACGAAGTGGCGAGGCTTCTTGGCGTTATTGATACAACCACTCCATTTGGAATAAGAGACCGCGCAATGCTTGAACTTCTTTACGGAACCGGCTTACGAGTTAGTGAATTGGCAAGCCTCAATATAGGTGACATAGATTATTCCTTGGGATTTGTCCAGGTAATGGGCAAGGGAGACAAGGAAAGGTTTGTGCCGGTAGGTTCCAAGGCTTTGGAGGCGCTTGGAGACTATCTTGACAATGGAAGGCCACATCTTGCGAACAAAGATAGAGTCCCAACCAACCCATCTGGGGTGTTAATGAAGCAACCGCTGTTTCTTAATAGGTGGGGAAGTAGGTTATCTGTTAGGTCAATACGGCGAATACTTGATAAGTACGCTTTACTTGCCGGGATTAACCCTGAAGATTGCTCGCCACATGTGTTAAGGCACTCTTTTGCCACACATCTGCTGGCAGGTGGTGCAGATCTCCGTTCGGTTCAGGATATGCTGGGACACGCAAGTATTAAGACCACTCAGATATATACCCATGTAATGCCTGAACGATTAAGGCAAGTATACAGGCAAACCCACCCCAGGGCTCGTATGCAGCAGTCAACAGACGATTTTGATACGGGCCGCAGTGATCTTAAAAAGGGGCGATAACTATGATTTGCGACTGTAATTCACGCATTCTCAGTACAACTGTACTGGCAGTAAGAGCAAAAGGGAAAGCGGCTATGGCCGGCGACGGCCAAGTCACGCTCGAGGGAAACCATACGATTCTAAAATCAACTGCCAGGAAAGTAAGAAAGATATACAAAGATTCAGTAATTGCCGGATTTGCAGGGTCCGTAGGAGATGCTTTGACGCTGTTTGATAAGTTAGAAGGATATCTTGAAGAAACGAGAGGAGATCTTCTGAAGTCTACTGTTAATTTGGCCAAAGAATGGCGCACAGACAGGATTTTGCGACAGCTTAAAGCTATGCTTCTTTGTATGGATAAGAACCACTTGCTTCTTGTATCCGGAACAGGAGAAGTGATTGAGCCTGATGAGCCGGTAATTGCTATAGGTTCCGGGGGCGCTTATGCTACAGCGGCTGCTAAAGCCCTTATAGAGTTTACGGATATGGATGCAGCTTCTATTGCCAAAGAAGCTTTGAAGATAGCTGCTTCCATATGCATATATACTAACGATAATATTGTTATTGAGGAATTAGGATAAGTCACTTTTCCTAATTCATAAGGGATGGTGTGCTATGGAAAATATGACTCCTCGTGAGATAGTAGCAGAGTTGGATAAATATATAGTTGGCCAGACTGATGCTAAACGTTCTGTAGCCGTGGCGCTTCGAAACAGGCTTAGAAGGCAGAAAGTAATGGGTGATCTTCAAGAAGATATCATCCCTAAGAATATTCTGATGATTGGGCCCACTGGGGTCGGCAAGACTGAGATTTGCCGGCGGCTGGCCAAACTTGTTAATGCCCCTTTTGCAAAGGTTGAAGCTTCCAAATTCACAGAGGTGGGGTACGTGGGCCGGGATGTAGATTCAATAGTCCGGGATCTTGTCGAAAATGCGGTAAGTATGGTTAGGAAAGAAAGCATAGAAGGTGTAAAGGAAAGAGCAGAGGTTTTGGCAGAAGAACGACTGGTTGAAATTCTGTGCCCTATGCCCAAGAGACGTCAAACCGCTCCGAATCCGTTAGAAATGTTATTTAAGCCAGAGCCTCAACGGCAGAATGTAGACGATGATGACTTTCATGAAGAAGTTCGCCGGGCCAAAGCGAAGAGGAAGGTGATTCGCCAAAGGCTTAATAATGGAGAACTGGAAGATGAGGAATTAGAAATTGAAGTTGAAGATACAACTGCCCCCAGGGTAGAGTTTTTCGATGGTTTTGGCATGCAAGAAATGGAATTAAATATGCAGGACGTTTTTGGTGGGTTATTGCCAAAACGAACAAAAACCAGAAGAGTGTCTGTGAAAGAAGCTCGAAAGGTTTTGGCTCAAGAAGAGGCGGATAAGCTTGTAGACCAAGATATGATTGTTTCAGAGGCGATAAGACGATGCGAGAGGCTTGGTATAGTTTTTCTCGATGAACTAGATAAAATTGCGGGCCGGGAAAAAGGAGCAGGCCCTGATGTTTCCAGGGAAGGGGTTCAGAGGGATCTGCTTCCGGTTGTTGAAGGAACAACTGTTGTGACTAAATACGGCCCGGTCAAAACCGATCACATATTGTTTATAGGAGCGGGAGCGTTTCACGTAAGCAAGCCTTCTGACCTAATTCCCGAATTACAGGGCCGGTTTCCAATCAGGGTTGAATTGGAAGCACTGGAAGAAGAAGATTTTGCAAGAATCTTGACAGAACCTGAGAATTCACTGACCCGCCAGTATAAGGAATTGCTCGAAACCGATGGCGTTTTGCTTGAATACACCAAAGATGGTATACAAGAAATTGCAAAGATGGCCTTTGATGTAAATCAGGAAAGCGAGAATATTGGTGCCAGGCGCCTTCACACCGTTATGGAAAAACTGCTGGAAGATGTGTTGTTTGAGGCGCCTGACGGCATACAGGGTAAAGTTGTAATAGATAAGAAATACGTACAGGATAAATTGAAAGACTTGGTGACAGATAGAGACTTAACCAGGTATATCCTGTAGGCAATATAGGAAAGGGAGAGTAGAAATGCAGACATTGCTTGATAAAACACGCAAGATGAACCAACTACTAAGGATCGCAGCAACAGAAGTTGACTTTCAGGCAAGCGCAAGAGTGCTTAGAGATTCACTCGAATGCAACGTCTACATTCTGGATAAACTCGGTTACGTATTGGGTTTTTCACTGTTAGACGATTTTGATTGTGAGGTAATGCAATCAGAAGTGTTGCGCCAAAGTGAGTTTCCGGCTCCGTACATTGAAAGATTGTACATGTACCGAGACACGGCTGCAAACCTACAGCATGAAAAAGGTAAATGTGTATTCAAAGAAGCACATGATTGTCCATACAAGAACAAAGTCACCACAATAGTACCCGTAGTTGGCGGTGGGGACAGGCTTGGAACTCTTGTGTTAGCTCAAACATCAGGTCGATTAGAGATATCTGATCTTATTCTGGCTGAGCATGCTGCTACCGTAACTGCTATGGAGATGATACGGTACAACCAGGAAACCGTCGAGGAAGAGGCCAGGGAACTGGCCGCAGTGCAAGTTGCTCTAGGGACCTTGTCTTTTTCTGAGCTTAACGCCATGAAGCATATATTCAAAGAACTTGGAGGCACTGAGGGTTGCCTGGTGGCTTCAAAAGTTGCAGATCGTGTTGGAATTACCCGATCGGTAATTGTTAATGCACTGCGTAAATTTGAATCGGCTGGGGTTATTGAATCCCGTTCGCTGGGAATGAAAGGCACTTATATTAAGGTTTTGAACCATAAACTTCTGGATGAACTCAAGAAATTAAGTTAAATTTTCCTTTTTTCGATATAGAAGAAGGATTTTCTGTTTTTCTGTCGAATCAGTAATTTAACAATAAAATAAGGAAAATGTTACCGCAAAACGATAAAGGCAAATTTGTCTAAAGGCAGAGACGCAAAGCCACGGGTCTAAAGTAAGAGAATATCAATCTTACTATGACAGCCGGGCTACCGAAAGGGCGGTAGTTTTACTGCCAAGTAGTTATTTTAAACCTTCCGGCTTTCTTGCGGAAGGTTTCTGTCTTAAGGGGGGGGTATGATGGCAGCTATATCAAACATCATGCAACGGGTTCTCGATAGTTCGTGGTTTCGCCATGAGATATTGGCCGGCAACGTTGCCAATAGTGAAACACCTGGGTATAAGGCCAAAAGGTTGAACTTTGAAGATTACCTGAAACAGGAAATTAAGCCGCGTATGGTAATGGCAACTACTAACCCTTTACATGTTCAAGCATCAAATCAGCACACTATGGCAATTTCTCAGGATAGATCCAGCGTTACTCCTGATGGCAACAGTGTGGACATCGACAAAGAAATGGCTGAAGTATCGGCAAACGCATTGTACTATACGGCAATCTCGCGACAATTGGCCTCACAGTTTTCGCTGTTGAGGAAGGCAATAACTGAGGGGAGGCGGTAGTCGGTGAAGTTGTTTTCTTCAATTGAAACAAGTGCTTCAGGGCTTACGGCTCAAAGATTGCGGTTAGATCTTATTGCTTCAAACCTTGCTAATGCTGAAAGCACTCGTACCGAGGACGGAGAAGTATACCGTCGTAAAGTGGCTTTGTTCTCGCCAAGAGGTAATGGCCCTTCGTTTAGGAACATACTGTCTTCCAAACTGTCAGTTTTGCCTACAGGTGTTCAAGTAACAGGAGTAACCGAAGACAATTCGCCTTTGCGCAGGGTTTATATGCCAGGCCATCCTGATGCTGACCAAGCAGGGTATGTAACATATCCAAACGTAGACGTTGTGACGGAAATGGTTGACATGATGATGGCAACAAGATCGTACGAAGCTAACGTTACTGCTATTGAAGCAGCCAGAGCCATGATGCAAAAAGCTTTGGACATGTTAAGAGTGTGA
>CAZXLH010000006.1:60646-69784 GCA_964641455.1 uncultured Eubacteriales bacterium
GTTATGGGTAATGCACGTGATATGCATACTGCGGTTCTTGCGGCCGAAAAAGCGAGTCTGACTCTGGACCTCATTATTTCTGTGAGAAACAAGGCTATCGAAGCATACCAAGAAATAATGAGAATGCCCTTATAACTTAAAGGTAGGTGTGGTTATGTCAGGCTTTGCTACATCTCTTACCAGAGGTATCAAAGACACATGGGCGGGCTTGGAGAAGCCACAAAAGGTGGCAGTCATACTAGGCGGCACTGTTGTTTTTGTGTTGCTAATTGTTCTTGTGGTTTTCTCGGCTAAAGGCCCAACATATGAGATTTTGTGGTCAAACCTTGACCCGGTTGATGCAGGCGCTATAGTAAATGAACTTGAAAAGCAAAACATACCGTACAAACTGGATGACAACGGAAACACTATAAAAGTACCTTCAGACCAGGTTCACAGGACAAGACTGTCCCTTGCCACTATGGGGCTTCCGTCTTCTGGGATCGTAGGATTCGAAAGCATAGACTCAAGTGGGATTTGGTCTACCGATTTTGAACGCAAAGTTCAGTATGTAAGGGCGCTTTCAGGAGAACTTACAAGGACAATCAAGGCCATATCCGGAGTAGATGACGCACGGGTTCATATTGTGCTGCCCGAGCCTACGGTGTTTGTATCGCAGCAACAGCCTGCTACTGCTGCTGTGCTTATAAAAACCAAACCTGGGCAGGAACTTTCACTGGCGTCTGTGCGTGGGGTTGTAAATTTGGTGTCAAGGTCAGTGGAAGGCTTGACACCGGAAAACGTTACGGTGGTAGATGCTTCAGGCAAACTCTTATCCCAGGACCTGGCATACAGCCAAGGTGAACACGTCGATTTACCGTTAAACTCAGTGCTCGAACTCACGTTTGCTACTGAAAGAGAATTGGAAAACCGTTTGCTTACTTTACTTAGCTCTGTGCTAGGGCCAGGCAATGTTGTATGCCAAGTCCGGGCTGATTTGAATATGGACAAAGTGAAGATAACAGACACTACATATGAGACTGAGCCGCCTGGAATTCTCAGAAGCACTCAAGAAACTTCAGAAGTTTACCAGGGTACCGGACAGCCGCCCGGCGGACAGGCCGGTGGACTTGATGTTCCTTCTTATGGGACCTCAGGGCAAGGAGAATCCCATTACGAGCGCAGTGAAACCCTTAGAAATTATGAAGTCAATGAGACTGTTACAGAAACCTTGATAACTCCGGGAACAATTCAAAAACTATCAGTTGCAGTTGTTGTTAACAGAGATTTGGATGAAGCAGAAAGAGACATTATTACAGAAACTGTTTCGGCTGCATTGGGCCTGGATCCCGGAAGGCAAGATCAGATATCTGTCACAGGCCTAATTTTTGATACGAGTTTGGCTCGAGCATTTGATCGTCCCATTGAGGATTCAAAACCATTGCCACGAATATACATCTATGCCATTGCAATTGCAGCTGCCCTTATCATTGGCACAATTATCTTGATCTTAGCCAGGCGTAGACGCGAAGCAGCCCTTGAAGAAATCAGTGAACCCTTGCCTGATGTGGTTTTAGAAAGTGCTCCTGCTATTTCTCCTGAACTAATGGCACGGCAAAGGAGCCGGGAAAATATTGAAAGGCTTACCCGCACAGACCCGAAACTCGTGGCCACTTTAGTCAAATCCTGGCTATTGGAGGATGAGCGATGATGAGCAGTTATACCGCAGGCCTGTCAGGCAGAGAAAAAGCAGCAATACTTATGATTACTTTAGGGCCGGATCTCTCAGCACAGGTAATGAAGCATTTAAGCGAAGAAGATATTGATGTAGTAACTTTGCAAATTGCCTCTACCCAGCGGGTAGAACAGGAAGTTAAAGACAAAGTGCTTGAAGAGTTCAACGATATGTGCCTTGCCCAGGAATACCTGGAAGAAGGCGGCATTGAATATGCCAAGAAACTACTGGAGAAGGCGCTGGGGAAAGATCAGGCAAGGACAGTCTTAACAAGGCTAACCTCATCCCTGCAGGTGAGGCCGTTTGACACAGTCAGAAAATCTGACGGAGCTCAGATACTCAATTTCCTTGAAGGTGAATCACCTCAGACAATTGCCTTGGTGCTGAGTTATTTATCCCCATCTCAATCAGCGGCGATTCTGGCGTCACTGGAACCTGATCTGCAGGTAGAAGTGGCCAGGAGAATTTCGCTGATGGATCGAACGAGTCCTGATGTGGTGAAAGAAATTGAACGAATATTGGAGCGCAAGATTCTTTCTCTGGTGGGCCAGGATTATGCCCAAGCCGGGGGAATCGAGGCTATTGTTGATATTCTTAACAATGTTGACAGGCAAACTGAAAGAACCATACTAAGTGCTTTGGAGATGGAATCTCCTGATCTTGCTGAAGAGATCAAGCGAAGAATGTTTCTCTTTGAAGACATTGTTTACCTCGATGACAGATCTGTCCAGCGATTTTTGCGTGATGTTGACTTAAGCAGAGACCTTCCTCTTGCACTGAAAACTGCTTCAGAAGAGGTCAAGAACAAATTTTACAGAAACATGTCGTCGCGTGCTGTGGAAACGCTAAAGGAAAGCATAGATTATCTTGGCCCGGTGAGGGTACGTGACGTAGAGGAAGCTCAGCAGCGTATTGTGGCGCTCATACGCCGGCTTGAAGAACAAGGCGAAATAATCATCGGCAGGGGAGGAGGCGACGAAATAATTGTCTAGGGTGTTTAGAGTAGAGGGCTGTCGTACTGTGTGGATTCCTCCTGCTTATGAAGAGAAACACGAGGATCTTCCTGAGATTGATCCTGAGGAAATTCTGAATAAAGCCAGTTCCGAGGCCTTAACTATGGAAAAGGAGGCTAGAAGGCAAGCTGCCCTGATTATCGAAGATGCCCAAAAGAAGGGGCTTGAGTATCGCAAACAAGCAGAAAGATTGGGGTTTGAAGCCGGTTATAAGAAAGGGACAGCCAAAGGGCTCAGCGAGGCACAAGAACTTATAAACCAGGCGAGAGCGGTCCTGGAGGCCTCGAAAGAGGCTTATGACATGTATATAGAGCAAATGGAACCCAAATTACTTGCGCTGGCTTTGGAGGTTGCCAGGAAAATAATTGGTGAGTCGCTGTCCCATGATCCGGAATTGGTTTTTTCCATGCTGAGGCAGGGATTAGACGCCATAGGTGATGAGCACGAGTTTACGCTACGGGTTAATCCTAAACTGGTAGCGCTTATTGAAGGCGGCAAACAAGAATTTCAAACACAGCATAATATTAGGTCTATAGAAGTTGTCGGAGATGATTTTATTTCAGACGGACTAATTGTGGAAACATCTTGCGGGCAAATCGATGCTACTGTTGAGACTCAAATCGAGAACATTGCCAAAGCCATTGGAGAGGCAAGGAATCATATAGGAGAGTAAATTTCATGACCGAATTGAAGTATTCTGCTTATACAGAAGCTATTAGGTCTGCCAGGGCTCTTACATATCGTGGAACAGTTCTGGACATAATAGGGCTCTTAATTGAAGCTTCAGGCCCTAAAGCCAAGATGGGCGAAATTTGCAAACTTGTACCGGATTGTGGAACACCTGTCCTAGGCGAGGTTGTGGGTTTTAGAGACAGCAGGGTCTTGTTAATGCCTTTTGGAGATCTGGATGGCATAGCGCCTGGATCATCTGTTGAAGCTACAGGCCGTGAATTAGAGGTTCCGGTAGGCTATGAGATGCTAGGTAGGGTCACTGATGCCTTGGGCTTTCCTATTGATCAAAAACCGCTGTGGCCTGTAGATGCATATTATCCGGTTATGGAAAGGCCTCCAAGCCCTTTGGAAAGAGAACTTATAAACACTCCTCTGGCCACAGGCATAAGAGTTATAGATGCATTGCTAACTCTGGGCAAAGGGCAACGGCTCGGAATATTCTCGGGATCAGGCGTTGGAAAATCAACTCTAATGGGTATGATAGCGCGCAATATGTCAGGTGATGTCAACGTTATAGCGCTTGTAGGCGAGCGGGGAAGAGAAGTAAGAGAATTTATTGAAAACGACCTTGGCGAAGAAGGCCTTAAGAGATCTGTTGTAGTTGTTGCTACTTCAGACGAGCCTGCGCTTTTAAGAATAAAAGCTGCATGGGTGGCTACTGCAATTGCTGAGTATTTCAGAGATCAGGGATTGAGCGTATTGCTGATGATGGACTCAATAACCCGGTGGTGCATGGCTCTTAGGGAAGTCGGCTTGACAGTAGGTGAACCTCCAACCGCCCGGGGGTACACCCCTTCTGTATTTGCAAACTTGCCAAAACTCTTGGAGCGGGCAGGCAGATCAGACAAAGGAAGCATTACCGGAATATATACGGTTCTCGTTGAAGGCGACGACATGGATGAACCTATTGCAGACGCCGCCAGAGGGATTTTAGACGGCCACATAGTGTTGTCGAGAGAACTCGCCCAGTTGGGCCACTATCCTGCAATTGACGTACTGGGTTCTGTGTCACGTTTGATGCCTAATGTAATTCCAATTGAACACTTAGAGTTAGCCAATCAAATCCGGGCAATACTTGCATCTTATCGTAAAGCCGAAGACCTGATTAACATTGGCGCTTATATTGAAGGATCAAACCCAAACATTGATGAGGCAATCAAATACATAGGAAAAGTAAATGTATTCCTGAAGCAAAATGTTACAGAGTCCATACAATTTGATTCTGCCGTATCGAAAATGGCTGAGATATTCGAATAAGGCAACAGGCCCTGTTTAGTTAGCAGGAATGTGCCGATAAGGACTGAGGGAGGGCAAATTGAAGAAGTTTTCGTTTTCTCTGGAAAAGGTGCTTGCTGTCAGAGAACTGAGAAAACTGATTGCTGAGGAGAAACTGGCTGCTGCGCTTAATGATATGCATCGCACTGAGACAGCGTTGAACGAAGCCAGAGCGGTAGAACGCACGAATGAAGCACGCTTGCGGCAACAACTGGCCGGAAACTTAGACTTACAGGAAGTAAATATCTTGCTCAATTTCAGAAAGGCGGTTGATCACGAAATAATCAAAAGGAAGGAGGAACTTACTCAAAAGCAGTCTTTGGCCCAAAGAGTTCAGGAAGAAGTAATAGCCAGAAACCAGGATATGAAAGTCCTACACCGTCTTAGGGAAAAGCAAAAGTTGCGTTACAAGAAAAGATACCGGTGGGAGCACAGCAAGCAAATGGACCAAATCGGAGCGTTGTATTTTAACCGAGAAGAGACAAGGAGGTGATTTGATAAAACGATGGAAACCAATATTGATGTGGGCAACCTGACAATTGGCCCTATAGGCACAAGCCCGTCTGGCCTAAGCAAATCATTGTCACGAAAAACACCGTTAACGGACGGTGAGTTCAGCATAATCATGGCTAACCTGGTTAGCCTACTTTGCGCTCCTATGGAAACAGAGGCGGTACCTACAGAGGCAACAGAGGCATTGATAACTGAAGGGAACATGCCAGATGCAGGAACAGGAGTTGAATCTCCCTGTTTGGCTGCGCAGCTGACTTTAAGTGAACATCCCGTACTGTTTACCGGCGGTGGCCCTGGCAAGATTGCTCAGGTTAACTCATGGGTGCCGGAAAATGCATATTTTGACGAAGCAGACATGGAAATTCCTGTTGAACTTGAAGCTACTGCTTATCAACTATCTGCCGGATATGAACAGGCTCAAACTGTTGTAGCGGCCCAAGATCAAAGTGCAGGCATGGTTTTGAAGGCTCCAACCGGTGATTTTGTCTACCAGGATATGGAAGGGGTTCAAGAGACGCACTCTGATTCCGGTTCAGGAGACACTGTACCAATTACTTTGAAAGTGGGCGGCGTAAGTGTAAATCAATCAAAGGATTTTGAAATATCAACGGAAATTCCCAGAGAAACTGCTTTGGGTGTTAAAAAAGCAGAGGGGCAAGAGCAAATTCCCGAGTTTGAAATTCAAGAAGTGACCTTGGAGCAATCTGATACAGACAGTGGATTTGAGCCATTAGAGTTTGCTCCTGGCATACCTCAAGCTGCCAATCAAAGTAGCAACAGTAAACGTATTGAAGATGGCGGGCTGCCGCTTTATACACTTAAGGCAGAGCTCAATGTTGAAGGAAAACCATTCAATGTTTCACTGGAGAATCCTGAGACTATTGCAGAAATTCTCGCAGAGAGGAGTAATTCGAACCTTCCTAAGAGCATAGAGTTTACCCTTGATCCTCCTGGTTTGGGTAAAATCACCGTCTTGTTGTCATCCAAGGGAGAGCAAGTGCTGGTCAAGTTCATTGCTTCTTTTCACAATACACACCAGGTTCTGGTAAATTCACAAGATGACCTTGGACAAGCTTTATCAGAAAGAGGGCTCTCTCTAACAGGATTTTTTGTTGATCATGGTATGGCAGAGCAAAGCAACCATTCACACCGGGATTTTGCCGAGGCAAGACAGACTGTATACAGAAACAACAAAGTGCCTGTTTATCGTATTGATAGTGAGCCAATCAGCAATAATATGGCGCTTGGCTCCCAGATACTGGATTACAGGGTATGAGCGTTATTGTATGGAGGTGAAAAAATGCCGCTGACAGTTCAAAGAACGCAAAGCCAAACCCAAGGCTTGAATAATCAAGTTGCCGGCCAAGTGGGATCCATCCAGGATTACTTCATGGAGATCCTTCTTACCCAGCTAAGATATCAAGACCCTATGGAGCCTATGAAAGAAAAGGACTTGTTTGCTCAAATGGCCCAATTTACCACAGCGACACAAATGCAGAACCTAAACACTAATGTTTCCTGGCTGTGCAGGTATATGGTGGAAAGCCAAACAGGAAAGCACCTGTTTGAAGCGGTTCACCTTATAGGCAAACAATTTGAGGCAATGGCTTCAGATGGCAGCGTTACTGGGGTAGTTGAAAGCGTTGGTTTTTCATCGGGTAGGTTGGTAATCCGAAGCGGTGAATATGAAATTCCCATTGAGGACTTGATTTGGATAGGAGGAACTGCTTGTGGATCTGAAGATTACGAACACTAACAGGGTAGATGCTTTAAGTACCCAAAGAACCTTAGAAACACATGCCCAAAAGATTCGAAAGCAGTCCAAGGCACAAGGCCCTGGTTTTCTTGAGGCTCTTAAGCAAGCTCATAGGGATGTAAATGTTAGGTTTTCCAAGCATGCAGCGCAAAGGCTCAATGCTTGGAGCCAGGAGTCTAAGAACCATTATATCGATGAACTGGGAAGCGCAATGGATATTGCTCAGTCTAAAGGCGCAAGGTCCACTTTGGTTCTTATGAGGGGAGTAGCGTTCGTTGTGGCTCCGCAAAGCAGAACTGTTGTTACGGTAATTCCAGAAGACAGAATGAAACAAAGCTTGTTCACGTCGATTGACAGTGCGGTACTTATGGACAAGTAATTTTAGTTCCGGGCCGGACCCTTTCAGGGAGGCCATGCGCTTTTGAATGATGGACAAAGCGCCGGAACCCAATAAGAGAGAGGGGTGCATTCAGAAAATGATGCGTTCGCTTTTTAGCGCAGTGTCTGGTTTAAGGACGCACCAGACCCGCATGGACGTAATTGGAAATAACATAGCAAACGTGAATACGCCTGGGTATAAATCGAGCAGGGTGACGTTTCAGGAAGTATTCAGCCAAACACTTAGGGGGGCCAGTTCACCTTCAGGTACATCACGGATAGAACGTGGAGGCACCAACCCTATGCAGGTTGGCTTGGGCGTTAATGTGGCAAGCATTGATACCATTCAGACTCCCGGAAGCCTGCAGCCCACATCCCGGCTGACAGATGTCGCTATAGAAGGGAATGGATTCTTCGTAGTGCAAGACGGTGATAGCCTTGCATATACCAGGGTAGGCAATTTCTCAACTGATGCTGATGGGATACTTGTTGACCATGAAGGAAGGAAGGTTCTGGGATGGTCAGCAGATTCAGCCGGAATGTTGCCGGTGGATCGTTCAAAGCGGAACCTGGAACCGCTGTCGATACAGATAGGTTCCAACATTCCTGCCAGGGCAACAAGTAACATACAGTGGATCAAAAACCTTGATGCAGAAGCAGATGTAGGTTTTACCAAGACCACGGCTGTGACAGTTTATGATTCCCTTGGAAGAGCTCACAGTGTTCAAGTGGACTTTACCAAGACAAATTCAAATCAATGGACATGGGAAGCCTTGCCCCCTGGGGACGATACGCCAATCTCAGGGAACATTACTTTTGGTTTGGATGGAACTTTCGAGAGCGTTGATGATATAGACAAGTTTAGTTTCAACCCTGAGGGAGCTGAACCTATAGAGGTAACAATGAACTTCGACAGCTTAACCCAGGTTGCCGGGCCTACAACGGTTGAATCAGGAGCAGTTGACGGGTGGCCTTCAGGTGTCCTTGAATCGTTTACTTTTGATTCCCAAGGCGTAATCTCAGGATTCTACTCCAATGGTATGCACAGGGTATTGGGGCAACTTGCAATCGCCGGCTTCCGGAATCCGTCAGGGCTTATTAAGACAGGCAATAACCTTTTCGTTGAATCAAACAACTCAGGGACGTCAGAGGATGCCATAGGTGTGCCTGGGACTTCAGGAAGAGGTACTGTAGCACCTACGGCCCTGGAAATGTCTAATGTGGATTTGGCGGAGGAATTTACTCAAATGATTATTACACAAAGAGGGTTTCAGGCAAACTCAAGGGTTATTACGGTATCTGATGAACTTTTGCAAGAACTGGTTAATCTGAAGAGATAGTTTACGAGGTGAACGGAAATGGATAGGGCGTCTGTAATTGGATTAGTATCGGGTTTCTTCCTTCTTATATGGGCAATGACTAACGGGGGTAGCCTTGCAACATTCTGGGATTTTAACTCACTGCTCATTACAATAGGCGGTACTCTTACGGCAACACTTATCAGCTACCCTTTACCAACTTTTTTAGAAGTTATTTCAATTGCAAAAAATGCGTTTATATCTCCACAACAGGATCTCCCTGAGACAATTAATATAATCGTTCGATTTGCAGATAAGGCACGGCGGGAGGGACTCTTGGCTCTTGATGAAGATGCAGACGCCCTTGACGATTTGTTTTTGCAAAAGGGAATCAGGCTTGTTGTTGACGGCACTACACCTGAACTTGTCCGCAATATTTTGGAAACTGAGCTGGCTTTT
>CAZXLH010000007.1:0-22265 GCA_964641455.1 uncultured Eubacteriales bacterium
GGTTGCAGGACACTTCCCTAAGTAAAGGGAACTGAAAGGGCATGTTGCGAAGATTACGTCAGCGAATATATCTGGGACTTTGCATCTGAGGAAATCGATAGAAGGATTGACGAAATTCGTACCATGGTTGAATGGTACGGTTAGATAAAGGGAGGTAAACCATATGTTTATACTTGCCCTACTTGCAACTGCAGTAGTAGTGTTCTTATTTCTTGCTCTGTCAGCATTAACATCTGGGATAGGTATTGTTCTTGTAATCGCAGCATTCGTTATAACAGGCCCGGTAGGTGGCTTCTTTGCCCTCATAGGCTTTGGTTTATTAAGGTTATTTAAAGACCCGGATTAAGTATGGAGGGCTTTTAATGTTTGTAACTATTGTTCTTCTCATTCTTAGTACCATTATTGGAATAAGTAAACACGGCGTTAAAAAAGGGCTTCTCGATCTTGCAATTCTTCTTTGCATGGGTACTGCGTTTTTAATTTGCTTATTTTCTCTTGAAGTTGGCATACCTCTTTTAATAGTTACTTTTATAGTATGTTTAAGAAAAGAGGCGGCTTATAGAAAAAGTCAAAAGAAAAAGAAGTGGTGGAAACTTTGGGATGATAGTGATGACTGCGACGATGCCCCAACGGTAGGTTGGTAAAGGTTAATTGAAAAAGTAACTTCCAGTCAGCAGGAGTTTCAGAAAGTGCAAAAGTAGCTTCTATTTGTAGCGGAAAAAGCTGCTAATTTTCTTCAAAAAGTACTCCGAAATGTGAGATTCTTTCAGCTGAAAAATTGGTGAAACCGAAAAAAGCATGCTGGCTCAAGCGTCAACTGATAGTTCGTCTAACTAAGTTCCAGTGAATTGATTCTAAGATTCAATTACGTGCCCAATTGAGGTATTGGGTGCACAGTAAAAATCTGTGTTCTTCGTTTGTGTCCATTTCAAACTACTGGAACCTTCGGGTTTTCCCTAATAGATTGTTGGAAATCTTCGTATGTCCGTCTTTGGCGATAGTCGGATGGCGCACGCTCCAATTGTCGTTTTTAAATTAGAGACTACTACGGAATGGATTACGAGAATCTCGTTCTTGCTGACTTGAGTGCCCGTCTGCGAGGACCACCGGAGTTTTCTATTCATTATCCACGACCTGGCAAACAACCCGATCCTGAAGGAAAGAATTACGAGTGGTTTGTGGGTAACAAGGTACGTATTGACAGAGTGAAGTCTTGACGGTCCGAGGCGGCGGCAGTGCTTCTGGCAGAGCTTCACGGAAGAATGGGACAGTTTCCTACAATCGTCCGGCGGCGCCAAAGTTATGACAGCTTAATGCCTAAGTACATAGTTGCAGAAATCGTGAACCTCTCCCAGGTTAGGGCTCAAGCGCGTCGTCACGGTGCACTTGAAGTAAGCCCGTAACGGTTACATGTGGTGAAAAAAAGGAAGGGCGTCTTGGATGATTTGGGTTCATTCGACATGCCTCAGAAATAGTTTGTGAAAACACCCGACTATGATTGGAGCGGATTTGATGGATAAGGTTTATTGCAGTGTGTATGTACAAACACAGATAGCCGTAGAACACTTTCACCATATAAATCCGCAGAATCTGTGTAGACCTTGTCCCCGACACTGTGTGCCGGTATGCATTTGATAATCTAAGTACAATGGTTCGCAAGTACATAGTATTCTCAGTCTTGAGGTGATGCATGGAACCAAACATAGATAAATCTCTGACCGGCGGTATTGCCTATATTTACCGAATGTGCCAACCGTTAGAAGGATTTTACTACCATCAGGTCAAATATCTACATAATGCCGGCAGGCCCAAACTCGACACACTAATCTCAGCTGTCTTCCAAATACCTAACTCATCACGTTTAACCAAACATTATTGCAATATTTAAGCACTAGTCAGCCCACTTGGAATCGGCATTGAGCTTACGTATTTTCGCAGAGAGAGCATGCTCTCTTTGAGCAAAGCGAGCAACCAAAATTGAGAACATTGGAGGAGGTGCAAATGCTTAAATTTACAGGTCACCCCATATATGATATTGGAGTTGCTACGGTGACTGCTTTTTCCAAGAAACAAAACCCTTCTGAACTTACCCAAGAAGACCTTAGCCGTATCGCAGACTTTATCGAACGGGAGTATGTTGAGGATCCTTTCAGATCGTTTTTTGCCGTAGTGTTCACAAACAACGCATGGTTCTTTCAGCCTGCTTTTCGAAAAGATCCTGAGAGAAGGCTGGAGTATGGGCAGCGCATCACCAGGGCTTATTCTAAACCAACCGAAAATGTTGAAGAACTTTGCGCTTTCACAGGCGAACCCGCAACCGGCATTGCATTTTCCGAAAAAATCCCTCCCGGGCGTGCATTTCGCCACCATATTCCACTCATGACCGGTGAGGGCCTTATCAACTTCTATCCATCAGGCGATGTTGGCCTCCCTGTTTCAGGCAAAGCTATTTTATGCATTCAAGCGTTTCCTTTGGGTTGCGCAAAGAGCGGAGGTAAAGTCTTAGGGGTTCATTCTGACAGTGATGCCATCACTTTGGAATTTGCCAGGAGGTTTCTTAAGTACAATATGCAGAGTCACAATTTGGCCAAGGCTGCCGGTTCGAAACAATTGAGAGATGCCAGCATGACACCGAAAACCCTGCTAATCGACATATTGCTGAGATACGAGGAACTGAAGTCCGATGAGCAGGACCTGGAAGGCATTTCGCCGTCAATTACGGCTTACCATCTGACAAACCACGGCCAATCAAATCAGTTGGATCGTCGAAACCCTCCTTTGGAGATCTACCATCTGCCGATGGAGATAACATCGTTTGCAATAACAGTTTCAACACGTCCTGAGTACCGCGACGAATTTTGGGCATTAAGTGAGCGTGCCTGGCAACTTGAGGAAACATCGAGGCGGCGTAAGGCACGTGTTGATAGGCCAAAGACAAATTATCTTTACGAAGACTTGTTTTCGTTACCGGATAATGCGCCTCAATTTGTGAGGCGGTACTTTCTGCGAATTCCCAGGCGAAGGGCTTACGCCACTGACCCCAGGAAGTACTACTCTCTTAGCACCGAGTCGGGCCTGGTTTCGTGGAAACTCACACAATTATTCCTGGAAAGGGTGATGCTAATGGATAAGGAGCGAGTAGAAGAAATCCGTAAACTTGGCGACAATCTTGCCGAATACGTAGCCGGGGAAAACGACAGGGCATTCTTCACTGCGTTTCTTAGTGTGATGAACTATGCCCACTTTCGAAACGCACTCATAAAGGCGAATTTGCGCCACGTCAGAAACGGGAACCCCCCGCTTATTACCCTTGATCCATATATTACGGTATTTGAGGAAGGGTACGACATAGCACGTGCAGATTGGAGATTCTCCCGAGATTTGGTTTTAATCCGTATGATTGAGAAACTTCACAAAAGCGGTTGGTTAGGAACTAACAAGGACATATTGCCTGATTCCGAAGCCGAAAAGAAGGAGTGAACTATATGGCGTTTGTAACCGGAATGCTTCTTATTGATGCGCCTGCATCTGCTCTTAACAACTTGGGTGCTATTCCCGGTGAGCGATTTGACAACAGTGTAGGCGTAAAAGGAATAAGTACGAGGGAAGGTTTCTACCCTTATGTATCAGCTCAGGCTTTTAAGTACTGGTTAAGAACTACACTAGAGGAAGGCTCCTTTGGCTGGAAAGCTGCGCCAATTTTTCGGGAGCAAAAAGTCGCATATACCGATGCAAACCCCCTTCTCTGGTGGGATGATGATCTTTTTGGTTATATGCGAGCCCCATCCAAACGAGAATCTGCAAGAAAACAAAGGGAAGAAGAAGGCCCAAGAGAAAACGAGACGCAGACTGTCGAAACAATAACACGAGCTGCGCCTTTTAGAATGGGTACTTTGGTGTCAATTGCCCCGGTTAGAATTACCAGTGACTTTGGGGTTATGGCACGGCATGAAGGAGATCCTGTACCTCATGAACATCAGTTTTATCGTGCCACTTTAAGAGGGCTTATGTCATTGGATCTAAGGAGTTCAGGAACGTTTTGGTATAGGAAGAAGACAGGGTTCTTAAATCTTGATGAAACCAGAAGGAAAATGGCTGAGGAAAAGGGATTGATCCATGATGAGGTTGGAAAGTCATATAGGTTGAGCGATGAAGAGAGGCTGGAAAGGATATGTGCTCTTTTTGAAGGGCTGGCTGTGCTTGATGGCGGTGCAAAACAGGCAGTTCATTACACTGATGTTAGCCCACCTGTCGCGATGATTTGTGTCACAAAAGGCGGAAATAACATATTTTCATATGTCATAGGCGCAGATAATAAGGGGTTACCTCGTTTTAACCAGGAAGCCTTTGAAGAGGTGCTTGAGGTTTATTCTGATGACATATTGTCACCTGTGTTTATAGGTTGGGCCAAAGGATACATGGACGATCAACGCGAGAAAGTGGTGTCGTTTGCTTCATCTTGCAGTAATGGGAAAGTGGTGGTTAGTCACCCCAGAGATTCATTTGGTATGCTGATCGATACGCTTAGAAAAAATCCGGCCTGGCTGGAATAAGGTGATCGTATGAAGGTTCTAAGGATAGTTGCTCAAGGCGTCACAACGTCTTTTCGATATCCGCATTTCATTCATGGGGTACATCCCACTTTTGAAATGCCACCGCCTTCCACCATCTATGGCCACATATGCAGTGCGTTGGGCCGGTGGGTAACTCCGGAAGGCATCCGGTTTGCTTATTGCTTTACATTCCAAGCCAAGTTCCATGATGTGGAACATTTGCACTTGGTTAGCAAATCACGTGGAAGGCTGGAGGGAACACGCATTCCCAAGGTGCTTCAAGGTGGTGTCAATCCATTTAAAAGAGAGATTTTATTCAATCCCAGGCTGGTTCTATACATAAACAAGCCAGAATGGTACAAATCATTTCACTCTCCTGTGTATCCGGTTGTACTGGGAAGATCTCAAGATTTGTTCAGTTATACCGATATCCAGGTGATTGAACTGGAAACCAGCGATAAGGCTTATTACGAAAACACCCTGGTTCCATACGAATTTGGATTACGTACAGGGTCGGGCTATGCGGTGCTCATGCCTAGATTCTTAGATTATAATAGGGGCCGTTCTCCAACTTTCGAAAGATACTATGTGTTGCGTAGAAGAGTGTTCTCGGAAGATATTATGAGGATTGCAGGTGGCAAAGACAAATTTGTGGTCGACCCTCTCAGTGAGGAGGTAAATGGATCGAAACTCGGGCTGTGTTTTCATAGTTTCGTAGGCGATGATGACAACAATGACTTTGTGGCCTTCATGGCTTGACGATATATGGGCGAAAGGCTCATCAGACGGTAATCCGGCGGGGGAGAGTCTTGCTAAGCATACGTTCTCTGTCTTACGAATGTCAGGGCAGGCTTACAGGCTTAGAAAAGATCTTCCCCGATTAGCTAATGTTGAGAACTTTTGGCACTGCCTTTTCTGGACATGCTGGCTACATGATTTCGGTAAAGCAGCCCCAGGTTTTCAGGGCCAACTTAGAGGTATAGGAAGGTGGCCTCACCGGCATGAAATCCTGTCTTTAGCGTTTCTTAGTTGGCTTGAAACTTGTTCTACTCCCGACGAACTTATACTGATTTCTGCGGGCATAGCGTATCATCACAGGGATGAAAGCCAGATTCACAAATGGTATCGACCTCCGGCTGTATATGAAACACTCGATGATCTGTTTGGTTCAATGGGTATTCCTGATGACCATGTCATCTTAAATCTTTATCGTTGGATCGATGAGTATCAGGAAGCTACTGTCAAACAGGTAGGTTTTCCTGCTGGTGCCGGTGTTCGATTAGCTGATTTGCCGAGCGAAGACCAAGCACTAAGTCTAATTAAGGAGCAGTCTTATGATCTTATCCTTGGTTACTTACGAAACTTGAGGATGTGGTCAAGAAGGCAGAAAAATGGGCCCTATGGCTCGCATTCTCTCGGGGCTTTGGCCTTAGGAGGACTCGTGAACTGGTGTGATTACACGGCTTCCGCTCATGTGGAACAGGGAACCGACATAGATGGTTTTTCCCTTGGCCACCTCAAAAAGGTATTAGATCCGAAAGTTTTTGAATCACCTTATTCACACCAAATAGATTCTTCCAAAATAGATTCCGGCATATTGGTAGCCCCGACTGGTAGTGGCAAAACAGAAGCCGCACTTATATGGGCTTGTTCTCAAAAAGATCGGGGCTATCCTGTTTCAAGAATTATGTACATGCTTCCGTATCAAGCTAGTATGAATGCCATGTATACCCGGTTGGAAAAGGTTTTTTCCGGGCTAATAGGATTGGAGCATAGCCGAAGCATGCTGGCACTATACCGCTATAATTTGGAGGATGGTGGCGATCCATCCACGGCAGTTCGCAATGCACGCATCCAGTCACGGTTGACCCGGCTCCACTGCCAACCGGTTAAGATTATGAGCCCGTATCAGATGCTAAAGGCACCCTATAGGCTGAAGGGTTATGAACTTTTGCTTTCAGATTTTGTTGGATCAACTGTTATTCTCGATGAAATCCATGCATATGAGCCACAACGGTTAGCCCAAATATTGGCTACGGTTAAGTATCTTAGAGAGACTTTGGGATGCAGGGTGTTCGTAATGACTGCGACTTTACCTGGAATATTGTTAAAGAGGCTTAAGGACACGTTAGGTGAAGCCGGTCTTGTCCAAGCCGATTCCAGAACGTTTGAGTGTTTTGCCAGGCATCGCCTGGAGTGCGTGGAAGGAGACATGTTGAAAGAGGTTTGGTTAAACGAGACATGCCGAAAAGCTGCAGATGGTACTAGTGTACTTGTTTGCTGCAATACTGTATCCAGGGCTCAGACCGCCTACACACATATATCTAAGGTGCTGAAAGGGAAAGATGTCGAGGTTATTTTGCTTCATGGGCGATTTACAGGACGGGATAGGTTGGCTAAGGAGCGCCGGATTCAGAATTTGCTGGGACGCAATACTGAGAGACGTAAACCTGTAGTATTGGTTGCGACTCAAGTAGTAGAAGTGAGTTTAGATATTGATTTGGACGAATGCTACACAGATCCTGCACCCCTTGAGGCTCTTATCCAGCGGTTTGGCCGAGTTAACAGACAAGGAGGACGGCTTGGTTTGGCCCCTGTTAAGGTATTTACGCTTCCTGATGACGGCCAGGGAATATATGACAAAGACCTAGTGCAGGCATCTGTGGACATTGTGAGACAAAATACCAAGCGTCCGATTCGGGAAGACCAAGTGTCCACATGGTTGAATAAAGTCTATACAGGCAAGCTCGCTGGCAAATGGGAGGCGGATTTCGACGATGCGTATGAGATGTTTCAAAGGTGGTGTATAGATACTATTAGGCCTTTCGATTCTGATCCGAAATTACAGAAATTATTTTATCAGGCGTTTGATGGCCTGGAGGTTGTACCGGAAGAACTTGCACAGGAGTATAACGGCCTATACGATTCAGGTAGGCCTTTGGAAGCGTGTGCACTCAGTGTTCCGATATCATGGAAGCAGTACCTGGTTCTTCAACGAAAAAGCTTGGTTAATAGAAATCAAGGTGAGAGAATTCTAGACGTATCTGGAAAACTGCCTATTGTAAAGTTGCCGTACAGCGAAGAATATGGATTGGAACTGGGACGATGAAGGTGTGGATAAAGGTATGGAGTAATAGCTAAGGGTTTTATGTGAGTGATATGAGAGAGATGTTTCGAGGGAAGACATAATAATAGGTTGTCCATATCCATATATTGGCATACTGGAGGGCTTATCTTAGCAAATTGTGGGCTCTAGCAGGGGGAATATAAACGCTGGTTTTTCGAGGGAAGAAGGGGTTTTTGGACGATCTTAGCCCACTCGACAATTCAAGCGTATTTGCTGTGAGGAAATGGTTCCTAAGTACCTGTTCAAGAGTGGTTTTGAACATCCCGAAGTAAAGGGAACTGAAAGTGTATGGCGTGCATTACAATATTTATGCACGTAAGGTTGCAGCGAACATCCCGAAGTAAAGGGAACTGAAAGGCGTAAATTTGCTAGATGGTGGCCAAAAGTTGCTCAAGTTGCAGCGAACATCCCGAAGTAAAGGGAACTGTCAAAGAAGGAACTTGAACTCTTCACAGTGAAAACTAGAATAAGAATGTTAATAATAGGCATAGCGATTAAATGCTAACTGTAGCTGCCATATTCCTATCCTATAATCAATCCAAATAAATCTTGCATATACCAGTTCATTACACCACAGGCTTTGGTAAGACACTTGTGTCCTAAAGTGGCATCTTAGCCGCGCACCTATTGCGGGGAAGGATTGAGTATTGATGCAGGAACTGTCTACCTATGACAAGTATTTTTCTTATCCAGGTAAGACTAACCCCAAATTGGGTATCTTTGAACACTCCAATAACGTATTTCAGGTTGCTCAATACTTGATAAGAAAGAATATATCTCAAGTTGGCGATGAAAAGGACTTATTGCTTATAGGTGCTCTTGTCCATGATATCGGAAAAATAGAACACCATATCACAGGTAACCGCTGGATACATACCCGTTATTCATCTAAACATTTGGACGATTTACTTAATGATGAGAGATTCCGGTTATTGTTGGAAGATAACAAACTGGATCCAAATATTGATAGGGCAATGTTGCTGAAGATTGGCGAGGAACATCACCGGTGCTCGCCATCATTGTTAGCACAATGTAAAGGAGTAATATTAGTATCTATTGCCGATGTGATTGCATCTTGTTTGGAAGATGGGTTGGTAGGTAAGATAGAGGATTTATTGTCGTCTAATCCTTATACCCAAATCAATCTGGAGTTGACCCGTTCCTTGGGTTTTACAGAAGGATTTAGCAATGAAATACATCGTGTTGATTTGCCCGGCCATTCGATTGAAGATGTTCTACTGGCTAATATGATTTTTGAGCAACTTGCGACCGAGTTATCGCAAACAAACGTTGAAATCTTGCTTCAAAAGTTAGGAACGTTATGGTTGGTCGGAAATGAGTTGGAGATTAGAGATATTCTGTCCAATTTTAAAGTAGACCCTATTACACTTTATCGCTCTTCGTTTGATGATGTAGTGTTTGCCAATATTCTAGATGAAATTCCTCCATTATTATTTCAGCCAAGCAGTCTCAAATTTCTTTTTGTTAACGAAACGGTAGCCATTAAGGAAGCGATTCGCATTATCAGCAGCCCGAAGTATAGGAAAATATTTGAGTGCTATGATTTATCTCATCTAATCGACCAAGCATTTCATATTTTTGAAGATGGTTTGGACAAAGGGGTAGAAGCACTTTGGGAAAAAGTATACGAAAGAATTTTTGATATAGTCAATATTTCGGATTTACCAAAGAAAATTGTGTCTGAGGGAATTAAGGAAGTAAAGAAAATTGCGGGATTGGCCGAATCAATAAGCGGGCTTGATAAGCGGACGGTGCAAGATGTGACCGAGTTGCTTAAGTTATTCGATTGTTCAGATCCGGCGTATCGGTCACTTACCAATGTGATTATTGAGTTTCGCAAAATGATTATTCGTATCAAAAAAGGTTGCTATAGTTTAAGGATTGCTGACTTTGCACTATTAGATGGAATGCCAATGGTTCAACAATCAATGCCTTCCAATAAAAAATTGTGCCCTGTGTGCAGACGATTTCCACATAAGCTTCAAGCCCAGGCCCTAATTACAGGAAGCCCCAAAACAGATAGTGCGTTTCAGATATTCAGAAAGAGCTACGCTAATATTCAAATTTGCCGCTGGTGTTTTCTTGCAGGCTACATGGATATCCCGATTTCCAGAATTCAAATACAAGGACAAAGACGTGTTAAACAGCGTGAACATTTGTTGATTAACAGTCCAATGTCAAGAGATAGGCTCCAAGGTTTACTCGACTATGTTCGAAGCGGGGCAGTAGGTGAAATTGATGATGTTAATGGAAAGGCTAACCAAAAATCCACAGACGAATCTTCTGAGTTTGCTGAGTTGCAAGAACTAATTGGCCACGACATAGGGTCTGATGCATTGGGTGTTTATGGCCTGAGTGATAGGAGATTGTCACACCTTAAAGGGTTTGCCATTCCAACACAAAACTACATGAGCAATCTTATAGGTATCAGAGTTCCTGTGGAGTCGTTGGTTGGAGAAGAGCGAGTAAGTGGTTCGGTACGGAATCAACTGGCAAAAGCTACCATGTATAGTTTGTATAGATTCACCGGAGGCTCGCTTCATTATGGAAAACCGAGCGAGTTTCAATTTTCCGTTTTCGGTGAAGAAGTTACCTTACAGGAACTCAAACGAGCCTGGCTCGCCTACCGATTGGCTGATAAATATCTAAGAACTGTGAATAGACGTACGAATAGACATATGTTAGAACAGGCAATGTTTCTTGAATTATTTAACAATCCGCGATACATTATTGCTTTTATGTTTCGCAAAAAGCGACGTGATGGTTTCGTATTGGGCCAGGACAAAATCAAGGAGGTGATCGAGCTGACAGAGCAGATTGTTATCAAAGAAGATTGGCAATTCGACTTGGGCTTAAAAATCGTTGGACTGTTGGTTGAGGGTGGTTGGTGTCCACGTGCCAGAAGCTTTTGGAAGAACAAAAACGAACAATACTCCGGAGTTGAACTTGTAAAGTGGATTCGCAGCATAAAAATGGTACGTGATCCTGATTCGGCTCGGGCATGGGGCACGCGCTTACTGAATGGATATCGACGTGAAAAGAAACGAGGGCCAAATCAGGAACTGGTCAGTGCAGTCCTTGCGCTTGTCAATGATATTGTAACTACATGTAATGACAAAGGCTGTGAACTTGGGGCTTTTACGCGTACCATTGCCGATATGGATCTCTATTTATTGTTTTACTATAACCATGGCATAGGAGGCGAATCTGAATGAATTTCATTAGCACATTACCTGTTAAATGGAATCCGGCCAAGGACTTCAAGAACGAAAGAATTAGTCTCATGAGAGAAGGCACAGTAACAATGGTGGGTGTAAAGCGCTTGGAAAGCGAAGCGTTGTTTGTCTCAAGCGAGGCGCTGGGTACTCTTCGTGAAACAGCAAAGGTCGATTTTGCAGGTAAAGAGCGCTATTGGTGGCTTGCAAGAAAGTATAACGGAGTTCTGCGTAGGGTGCTGTTGGCAGAACTTGACGTGAAAAATTGCACGGTTGACTCACCTTGTACTAAATGTGAAGTCTGTGGCCTGCTTGGAGGGTTATCCACTGATGAGAAAAAGGCTTTGTTTTCGCGTTTGAGGATACAAGATCTCATTTCGATTCAGCCATACGAATACGATGAGAAGTTTCGTGTAAGGTTACCTGCTGATTTGGAAGGGCATCCGACACCGTTTCAGGAGGTTGTTGTTCCACCTGGCACTGAATTTCCTTTTATAATGCGGCTTATTAAGCCTAGCCAGCGGGATCTCACGTTAATATTTCATGGCAATCGAATAGCTGACGGGTTAGGTTATGGTAATTACTCGAAACTTAGAGGAAATGCTTCTACAGATTGGCTTATGATTGCAAACGGATTTGCCCATGTTTCAGTTTTCAAAACGTTATCAAGCGAAAAATCTATAGAACTTCAGATTAAAGAGTTTGCACAGAAACCGATAGGCGTGGGTAAAGAAGATATTATGATCGGTGACACACTGAACAAGGCAATTGCAGAACTAGCAGCTAAATTTTGAGAAATTACAGGCTAATGCGTTCGTTTTATGGGCATGGTCCGTGGGATAGGAGGAAAAATGTGAAAGCCGCTTATGTTGAATTTATGCTGGAGTCATCGACTATGAACATGGCTGCTTTTCATGGTGCGTATGCTCGCACGCATACGTTTTTCACAAAAGAATCCGTATCAACTGCAATTTCCTATGGAGAAATTTTGCAGCGCGATAGAGCCGAACAGTATCAGCCATTAGAGTTTCCTTTTGCATGTACTCCTGCGGAATCTGTTGATTTTCGCGCTAGTGAGGTACTTTATAGGGCAGGAGATGATCCAAACAAGGGATTACTGAAATTCGGAAGACAAGAGCTGATATTACCGGGTTCAAGATTTCATTTTGCTATTTGGGGATATATTCCAGCATTGGAGGTTGGCCAAGTATTCTTGATTGGCAAGAAACGTGCGCCAGCAGTCATTACAAAATATGTTGTTGAGGACGATGCGAAGGCTGATTGGAATAGTACTGCTCCAATTGTTTTACCTATACAGGTGGAACTGAGCGATATTAGCAAGTTGCCTTCTTATCGTCCAATAGCGTTTACATCTCGATATTTTATTGTGTCTGTTCCTCTCATGTCCGGTACTAAGCGCATGAAAATTGGTAATTGTATCGTACCCTTGCTAGATTGAGGTTATAGCATGAGTAATTTTGCCGGTATTACCATATACGGTGAAAAACCTGATACCAGCCCGAATCTTTCACCGTGTGCAGCTTTCAAAGAGAAGTACCCAGTTCTTTTTTCTCCTCTTCAAACCGAGACATACCGTATGGTACGAGAAGGGGACCGACATTTGGCGTTAGTGGCTCCAACATCATCTGGGAAAACCTTGGCCATTGCGGCACCATTATTTGAGAGTCGAAAGCCGGCTGTTTTTGTGTATCCCTTCAGGGCGTTGATATTAGACCAGACGAATCAGCTTATTCGGTATGGTTCTCTTTTTGGCCTAACAAAGAATGATTTTTCCCGTATATGGGGTGGAATGAGTCATGCTGAGATCGCTCAGGCAATTACGAAACCGTACGTTCTTATCACACCGGATAAACTAATATCGCTATTTGATGGGGGTAGAACTGGTGTAGCAGCCGCAATGACATTGCTGAGTGGGTATGATTTTGTGTTCGACGAAGTACATTGCTATAATTCTTTGATGCAAGCATCACTAAAGTATTTTATTCGGTCAGTGCAATATTGGCAGTCGAAAACCGACACAGTAAGCACCCGTTTCTATTTTCTTTCAGCTACATTTCCTGATGATTTGTGGGAAATGCTCCAGAGTAATCTCGGGATGACAGATAATGATCGTGTTGAAGGAGTGTCTTTTACAGGTGATGTAAAAGTTCATCTTCGTCCTTACAAGTATAATGCTAAATTCATAACGAGCGACATGCATGAATTGGGAATGGTTTCAAACGTAGTCGGTATATTTAACTCGCCTCGTAAAGCGTGGGATGTGGCGTATGATCTTGATCCTAAGATCGCCTCACAGAGTGTTTTTGTGGGTCAGGACAAAATATCTGAAAAACAACGAATTGCCAATTTTCGTCGTTTTGAAGATAAGCCTGATCAAAGATATCTCTTGGGTTCATCTGCAATTGAAGCAGGAGTGGATTTTGACGCAGCAAATTTTGTTATTGAAGAGACTCATGCAGATAGCATGCTACAACGTTTTGGCCGCGCGGCCAGGTCTGGTGAGCCGGCGACTATTTTGCTTTACAGTAGTTTACTTTACAGTAAGTACGATCAGTTGCGTAGTGCATATGAACGACAAGAGTTCCAAGAACTTCTTCGCTCACACTTTCCGTTAAGGGAGCCGTCTAAACTGCTGACGGGCCTGGCTACGTACTCCTACTATAAGTTATGGGTTGCTCCTGATTTTATTTCACGAGAAGACTTAGAACTGTGTAAACTTCTAGACGAGAAGGGTGTTGACCGTTTATTCGCTTTCCGTGGCTTAACGCCATTTATGAGATATGAAAGCGGAGAATATATCAGTTATCGCACACTGTTTCTGAAGAAATTTAAGGTTCATCGAGGAAAAATAGTAGGTTCTCCAAGTTTGGAGCGATATTATTCCTCGCCCTCCCGCAAGAACGCTGTGTTAGGAAAAGTCAAGTCCATTGCTTGGAAAGAGAAAACTGGTGAGACCCTGTATTTATTTGCAAAAGTGCATTTTGAAGGTTTTGGAACACATTGGACCGTGCTCGAAATATCTCCTGAAAGAGATCCACATGAAGAAGATGACAATATTTGCTTGCGAATTGGAAGAAACCTGGAGTACGGGCGCATTGGCAAGAGTCGCAACAGAATTGTAAAGTTTTGGACTCCTAATGACTAGAGGCTTGTTGGTTGATTACGAGTGTGTGTGTCGATGGAACTTGTTTTACTGTATAAGGATAAATGAAAAAACACTGGAAAAAACGAGGATGAGATAAGAGACAACTTTCTGAGCGTTGCGTAAACCCGTAAACACAGCATATACGAGAGGGATAGTCTCCATTATCGATAACTACCCCTCATCTAGTGGTATCCAGAGAAAAAGTTTCTCAATCTCTCAAAACTCATCAGACTGAGCACCCTGGCTTCCCTTTTACCTAACCCAACGTCACTACACTTACTTTAGCCTGTTTCTCCGTAAGGGTCATCACAGCGCCGTAGCATCAGTTCTGCCCATGGAACAGCACCACCAGTAAGTGCATCACACTCAATCAACTCGCGAAGCGTAGCCTTAACTTCCTCCAGTATTTCATCAGATACTGCTGCACCGTATACTGTCAACATGACTACATTGTTGCTGTTTTCCACATTGTCAGGATCATAGTTGAGACATTCAACAAAAACCGCCGGTTCTTTTAGGAATGCATTGCATAGCACCGATGAGTACATATCAGTGTATATTCCGTCCAGATTAGAGAGTAATGCAAGCTGAAGCCCTGCAATCTCGTTGTCGCTATATGTTTCCTGAGTTTTGATCCATGTAAAGAGTTCCTGTATGGTTTCCGCTTCCTTGCCGAATTCTCCGAGTCTCGCGTATGCCATCCAATCAATATATCTTAGCCCCGCAAAAATTGTGTTGCGGTGCGGGAACGCGTCTTGTTCAGTTAAGGAATGATTAAGCAAAGTATGAAGCGCCACGTAAACTTTGCGTTCTTTTGAAAGAGTCTCCAGATCCGGTTCTTGTTTTTGACTGTAATCAGGTTTTCCATTCACAAGATGAAATGTATGAATGTTGTCAACGAAGTAGGCAGGGCCTCCGTCATCTGCTAATCTTACTTTAATACCGGTGATTTGTCCGTCAAGCACGTAAAAAACTACAAAATTGTAACCATCGTCTTCTTCTGAAAAAGCGTACAGCGAGTTGTACATGCAAAAGTCGTCTTTGCTGCTATAGATCTCGGGCATAACGAGTAGTTCGTCATCGTATGCAGCAACAAGTTCCATCTCTGTATCGCCGGGCCTAATGTCACGCGCTGTGGCATAATTTGGGGAAACAGTTTGCATAGAGGTAATGAACTCTTCGCCGGTTTCGATATTGCGGTTGTAGAAGATGACTATGTCTGCGCATTCCACGGTATGGAACTCTACACCGGGCATATCTCCCGAGGTATACGAGGTATCTTTGCCGGTAAGCGATGTATTCCAAGGGAAACTTCCGTCTTGTATGCCGATTTCAAGTTGCTGTCTGGGATTGGACCCAAGCAGCGTGTATACTTTTTGCTTCCAACTCGAGCTCACGGTTTCTACTCTGTGAGAACTGTCTTTGTACCAACACAGTGCGTATTCGCCGGGAAGTTTGCCTCCCATCATTGCGGCTCTTCTATCAGCGGCCCTTCTCTCATGGATGTTGCTCCATATACGTGTTCCAATTATGATCAAAAGCATAACAACAGCTATTCTAGATACTATACGAGTGTTTTTCTTGTTTGCTCTTTCGGGCTTTATATATTGTCCTGAGGCTTTTTGATGCTTAGCCCCAACAAGCTCATCGACAGATATTTCAAACAACTCGGCCAAAAGTATCAGATTTTGAGTATCCGGGTTTGACAACCCGGTTTCCCATTTTGAAACTGCCTGACGGCTCACATCCAATTTCTCAGCAAGCGCTTCCTGTGAAAGCCCGTGTCGTTTTCTCACTTGCTGTATGCGTTCTCCAAGGGTCATATTCATCACCTCAAGGTAACTTTAACCGTTACTGTTTGTATATTCTACCAACCGGGTGTCAACTATTGGTTGCAGATGTTATTCATTAACAATTAACAACCAAGGTGCAATTGATTATATGCCCTATGAATACATCGTATCAAAGGCCAACCTGCAAAAGTTGCATCAATTGTTACACCGATAGCATTTGCTAATAGCTATTCATAGATTCTATGAATCTACATGAAGATTTCCAGAGAAATCAGATTGTAACCGGTATTTTGCCAATAGCCGCATGCAAACATTATCCGGCTTACTCCGCTGATATAATCTTGCACTTTCACGGAATGAGCCGAAATGGCAGAGAAATGAGATTGTGTAGCAGCTGAAATATGCCGCCCACAGCGAATCCCAAGAGCTTAAAAGGTATCGCTATGAGCCAGACCAAGGGATAAACAGCCGCAAACAAGAGAGCCACCGGCCAGCTCAACACAAAAAGTATAGCCCATAAAAGACAGCACATTTGGCTTCACCTGTCCTTTCTAAGACAAGTACGAGATCTACCGGCCTCTGATTATTTTTAAACAGAGCACCATAGATTCAATACGTAGTTTCGTCCGGCGGGTTTCAATTCTATATGAAAATTTGATTTTGCGTTCTCAGCTGCATTCGGGGCTAAATAAAACCTTGAAAAACACCCGGAGGCCCTGGTGCAAACGAGCAAAATCATCAAGATTGGACTTTCTTGAACTCCTCCGGTACCGTTGGGGCATCTTCTGTAAGATGCACGAACTTTCCATTCAACACTGTAGCCACTACCTTAGCATTTATCAGTTCATCATGGACGCCGTCAAGCACATCCCGGTCCAAAATGGCTATGTCTGCATACCGTCCTGGAGTAAGGGCTCCGCACTCTGTATTTCGGTATGCCAGATACGCTCCGCCTTGAGTGAAGCATTCAATTGCTTCCCGTGGCGTAAGTGCCTCTTCTTGGCCAAAGTCCAGCCCTCCCATAGTTTTTCTGGCAACTGCACCGTAAACCGCTACAAAGGGATTAATGGGCCCAGACCATACGTCTGTGTTAATGGCAACCCGAATCCCACGGGATAAATATGTTTTTGCCGGCTTGAATTGGAGCAGGCGTTTTTCATCCAAAGCATCAGGGTATATATCCCCTTCAACATAGATAAATCCAGGTTGAAGCGATATGGCTATGTCATACTCGGACATGGCCCTTAACGCGTATTCGGTAGGGAAGTATCCGTGAATTATGTGATGCCTTTGGTGAGGGAGAGGTTGCTTTTTTGATATTGCCTGAACCATATGGGATACAGCAATATCCTGAGCCAGATCTCCACAGCAGTGAATTCCGGCTCCCCATCCGGCCCTATGGGCATTATAGATGTAAGTACCCAGTTTATTTAAATCGACTCTTGCAGGCAACGTAGAACGGGACCAGTTTTTGTAAGGTTCGTGCATCATGGCAGTTTGGGCTCCAAGCCCGCCGTCTATTGCCATTTTTAAGTTGCCGATTCTAAACCATGCATCTCCCAGGCCAGGCTGCAAACCTGCCTCAAGCATAGGGTTTATTACATAATCGCCTGAAATTACAGATTTTCCGTGCCACGTGGGCATTGCAGTCACCCTAATGGGCAGCGCCTTCTTTGCCCGTAAGCCGGCGTATGCCCTCATTACTTCTCCTGAAACTCCTGGATCCAGTACCGACGTAATGCCGTATTTCAGTAGTTCCCTTAGCGCTAAAGTTATCTGCCTTTCAAGTTCATCTTGCATAATATCTGCTTGCCTTGAGGCCATCACATTGCTTATCAATCCCTGGGCGGCTTCTCTTACTATTCCTGTAGGATTGCCTGAGGCGTCCAAATCGACTCTGCCTGCTTTGGGAATGAATCCTTTGCCAATTCCGGATGCTTCAAGCGCCTTTGTGTTTGCGACTGACATGCCGAACAAGCGTGAAAGCCAAACGGGATTGTCCGGTGCGGCTTCGTCTAAGTCATGGCGGGTAGGCAGCCTCCGCTCGGCAAACTGGCTTTCTATCCATCCTCCTCCTGTTATCCATCGGCCTGGCTCTGCCTCGGCTGCTTTTTGTGACACTGCCTGCTTGAGTTCTTCGATGCTTGTTAGCCCGAAGCAGTTGACACCTTCTATTAGGGTAGCGGCTGAAAGGATGTGGTTATGGGAGTCGACGAATCCTGGAATTGCTGTTCTGCCTTGAAGATTCACTACCGGAATATATGAAGGGCGATTGCCGGTTGGCTGGCCGCCGATCATTTTCATTATGTGGGCTGTACTTCCTACCTCAGCGATTTTGTTTCCTTCTATCAATAGCGCTTCTACTTCTGTTGAACTACCGGACTTAAGCCCTCGCCCAGGGCCAAGGTTGCCGGTTGCGGTGAAAATCTTTCCGTTAACCAGTGCAATCTTCTCTGTCATGATGAATTACCTCCCTTGGGTTATCAATTACTGGTTGTGTTTCAATCTGTTAAATGCTGATTCAAAGTGCCTAAGAGGCCTAAGAGCAACTTTTGAACTTTGTTTGATTTGGATCTGGTTCATGTTAGGGCTGCATCTAGGCTGTATCTTGTATGAGTAAGTGGTGCTAAACAGTGTTTTATGTAGGTTTGCCAACAGATCCTCACAGTGTCAAGCTTTATGTTCCGCGAATCGGGCCGCTGATTAGCCGGGTAAGGCTAAAGTTCATGGCGTCTTTGGGTAAATTCTCCAGTATCGGTTAGGATTCCTGTTCAGCAATTCGTGGACAATGTTTCTGGTCGCGGGAAAGAAGATTCGCGTCAAGCATACAAGAACCAGGCGCATCATGTAATCCCAATACCTGTACGCCTGGGCGTGCCCAAGTTTCGGTGAGCCAGTCACCTACCGAGAAACTCTCAAATCCGCCAGATTGGCTCTGCAGGTGAGCCAGTGCAGTACTGAAAAGCCCTTAAATCTGTCGGAGTGGCTCCGTAGGCGAGCCAGTCCAGCACTTGCAATGTTTTGCTGAAAAGGTTCATGGGCTTTGCCGTGGGCTTGGGGCCTCCTTATAGAGTGCCGAATTCGGCAGGTAGGGGTTAACATTCAACGTCATTAGGAAATACCGGGCGTATGCCAAAAGCCTCTACGACATTTCGCCAGTGCTCAAGCAACACTCATTGTTAGCAGGAAATGCCTGGTGTATGGAGTATATAACTGTATAGTGGCACTTGTCAGACAGCAAGTAAAAAGGAGATGATTCCCCAATCAAAATTCATTCAGTCCTTGGTTATGCCTGAGTATATATTGGGAACTTCGTATCTAACAAAAGTTATCAGTTATCGTACCGTAATTTTCACCGTAATTTTATTGAATGTAATTAGGTCTAATCCCCACTCATAAAGGAGTATGAAATGCATGAGTGAAAATAAGGCTCAACAACCTCAAAGCGAAGGCCGTGGCAAAGCCGAGCAAAAGATTAGTGGAACTAGCCTTGGGACTAATATTACAGGATTCTGGAGGCTGTACGAAATTGATCGGCTCATATCTCAGGGGTCATACCCTAATTGTGCATACTTGGCAGAACTTTTCGAAGTGCACCGAAGAACTGTAGAACGAGATATTGAGAGGCTGCGAGATTTTTTTGGCGCTCCTATTAGATATGATCGAAGCAACAAAGGCTATTACTACACAGAGTGCTTTTCACTTCCTGCCGTAAGGTTAAGGGAAGGGGAGGCCATCGCTTTGTTTTTGGGCCAGAAACTTCTTGTTCAATGCAAAGGTACGCCCTTAGAAGAGTTTGTTGAAAGAGCCATGTTAAAGATTAGAACGCTGTTGCCGCAAGAAGTTGATGTGAGCCTGGAACGAGCTTTAGATGCTGTGTCCTTTCATGTAGATCCTTTGCGTGGGGAAGAAGTGGAGATGGCGCAAACATATCAAGTGCTGGCTGAGGCCATGGAAGGACGTAGAATCGTTGATATGAAGTATTACAGCGCCGGGCGAAACGTAACCACGCGGAGGAAAATAGAACCTTACCATTTACGATTGGTTGATGGGGCATGGTATTGCATCGGCTTTTGTCAAGAAAGGCAGGAAGTGCGTACTTTTGCCATGGATAGGATACTATCGCTTGCTATTACAGATGAGGAATTCGAGATTCCCGAGACATTTTCGATTGAAGAATACCTGGGTGATAGCTGGGTAATAGAGCGAGGCACCCCCAGGCGAATTTCTATCGAGTTTGACAGCAGCCAAGTTCCATACCTGCGTGAAAAACAGTGGCATCACAGTCAAGAAATAAATACGCTTTCTGATGGTGGCTTTAGGATGACTGTGACTACCGGAAGCCTTGGTGAGATCATGCGCTGGGTCTTGAGTTTTGGCAGCCACGCCAAAGTTATTGAACCTGAGGATTTGAGGCAACAGATTGCAGAGGAATTGGATAGGGCGAGGCGGAACTATTAGTAAAGTCGTATGGGATTCGTATGGGATATTGAAACATTTAGATGAGATTGATTTTCTTGTTTTGGAACCCGGGGAGTCACTTTTGCGGTAACTCCCCGGTATTTGATCAATATTACCGGAACGCTGCAAGCACCGGACAGTAATTGTTACTTAGCGGTAATTCCCCGCTGTTCGATTCAATGTTCCGGGTTCCCGGCACTCTATCGGTGCTCTGTTCTTATTTTGGTGTTCCAGTTGATCTGTTGTTCTAATTGTGGTGTTGTTGTGTCAACGTTTGGAACTGGCCAGGTTGCTTCAGTTTCTTTTCTTCTCTTCTTTATCTTCCTTAGCGCCTTTATCTTCTTTGTGCTGACGGCCGCCTCGTTCCATATACTCCTTTATGTCTCTCTTAATCTTGTTCGGTATCTCTTTTTCAAAGGGGAATTTTCCGGCGTTGACAATACGGCGGGTGAACTCAAGTACAACGTCACCAAGCATTGCAAGGTGCTTGCCGTCGATGTGTTCGATGGTATCCCCTGGAGCATGGATAAACGAAGTGCCGCCACCTCCGCGGGCAAATGTTACAGATGGGATTCCCTTGTATCCTACAGGTATACAGTCGCCTGAGTAAATCGACTGCCTGACCCGGAGGCCTACTCCGAATTCCTTACCCAGTATGTCCAGGTAATTTACCAGTTTGTCAGAGCCGATGACTGAGGCTGAGTTGTTGCCTATGATTCCGCCTGCTACATCAACGTTTACCATGAATATATACTTTTCAAGGTCGTCCTTATGCCGCTCAACATAATCCCAGCTTCCCATTAGCCCCATTTCTTCTCCGCCAAACCATACGAATCTTAAGGTTCTCTTGGGTGGGTTCTGGGTGAAGTATCTGGCCATTTCCATGATAGTGGCTGAGCCTGCTGCATTGTCATGGGCGCCCTGGTTTCTGAAGACGCTGTCAAAGTGTGCTCCGATAAGGATAATTTCCCCAGGCTCAAGGGTGCCGGGTATTTCGGCTATAACATTTCTTGATTTAGACCAAAACTCGTCCTGTGACACAAATAACCGAACTTTGGCGGCGCTGCGTTTGATCATCTCCAGCGCATGCTCATATTTGATGTAGGCAGTGGGCAGAGTGCCCAAACGGTCACGGGTACAGCGGTTCATTGAAATATAGGGAGTGTCTCGTCCGGCGCCGGCAACAAATATCCTACCTACAGCACCTTCCTTCTTTGCTTTTTCGAAACCCTTGAAACCTCCGCCGCCACTGGCAAGAATTATGGTTCCGTCAATATCATGCAAAAACTCCGGATCTCCGGTTTCTACGTATTTGATAGGCGCTTCAAGGCCCTCCTTGGGCGTGTTGCCGCTGAGCCCAAGAGCGGATCCTTCGTATTTTGCCTGGTATGGCTCTAAAACTTCGACCCAGGCCTTATCATTTGCATAGGCGAACAGGTCAAACTCTTCCACTTTGGGTTCAAGCCCGAAACTTCCCAGCTCGTCACAAATTATGTTTGCTGCCTTTTCCTCTTCAGGCGAGCCTGCGCAACGTGTAAACGCAATCTTTTCGAGAAACTTCATTGCTCTTTCGCCATCAAAAGACATTGTGGAAACTCAACTCCTTTGTCACATACATTTATCCTTTGTCATGATACCCATAGTAATTACCAAGATTTAACCGGATATTTCTCTTCTAAGGTCGCCAGAAACGGGGATACCCTTCCTCTAAATAGACACATCGGTACGCATGTCCATGACGGTTCTTGCAGCCGTTTTCTCAGTTTGGCCCTGGCCGGTAAATTAAAATTTAGCCTAACCAAGTAGCACTGCAGTGACTATTGTTTTTTTACTATTTCAGCCGATGCTAGATGTAACCTATCCCAGTCTGTATTTGCAGTGACTATTGTTTTTTTACTATTTCAGCCGATGCTAGATGTAACCTATCCC
>CAZXLH010000007.1:22365-68524 GCA_964641455.1 uncultured Eubacteriales bacterium
ACTCTGGCGGGTTTGAGGGCCTTTCGGTGCTTGACTGGCTCGCCTACAGAGCCACGCCACAGCGTTAAGATATGAATTATCTACCGGTTAGATGATTGCATTGACGTAACAGCGGTTACATGCTACTGTAGGCTAGATAGTAACGGCTGTTACATCGGAGCTAAATTCTATCTGGTGATGGCATAGTCTAAACGGGCTTGGTGAACCGGTAGGTCCGATTTGAAGGTAGGAAAGTTTTGACTCCAAATCTATCCTACGGAGGTGACCCGACTACTATTATGGAATGGATAATTCTTGCCTACAAGATACCGCCGGAACCATCGAGATACCGGGTGGCAATATGGAGAAGCCTCAAGCAAATGGGTTCTGTATATATTCAGAATTCGGTATGCATTCTTCCGGATCTTCCTCGGCATAGAGAGGAATTCAGAAACCTCGGGCAAAGAACTAGTCAATATGGTGGAGAATTTATGCTGTTTGCGGCTCAAGGCGCTGATGAAGAGGAAGATCAAAAAGTGGTATCCAGGTTTAATGAAGAACGGGACCTTGAGTATAAAGAGGTAATTGAGGGGCTCGAGAATTTCCTAGGTGAGATAGAGATGGAAACCAAGGCTCAGAACTTCATTTTCGCGGAACTCGAGGAAAACGAGGGAAATCTGGAAAGGCTTACTACCTGGATGGATAAGGTGAAGAAGCGGGACTTTTTCAGGAGCTCTTTAGGAGTAGAGGCAGGGCAAAAGCTGGCAAAGTGCAGGGATATCTTTGAACGGTTCGCAGCCACGGTATATGAGTTTCATGTTGAATAGGTGCTTAACCCCTGGGTACCCCACAAGCCTAAGTGCCCAGAGTCTCGAAAATCCTAGGTAGGTGTTTGTCCCCCCAAAAAAAATTGCTCTGGCGGCGGCATGAGAACCTTTATGTTGCCGCAGCATTCAGCTACCGCGCTATGCAACTGTGATTCCAGCCGGACAGGTGCCGGGTGATCTGATTTGCCGCAGTTTAGCGGCACCTCATATTTTTTTCACCTCCTGGCCCTGGCGTAGCCGTAGTAGCTGTATTTACAGTGCTGTACAACTTGAACTGTTCCGGCCATGTGGCGAGAGGAGAACTAACTGATGTTCAATATAATAATTACCGGACTTACCAGTTTTTTAACAGATATATCTACTGAAATGGTCTATCCGCTTTTGCCTTTGTTTCTTACAACAAGGCTGGGTGCAACCCCTGCTATTGTAGGAATAATAGAGGGTATAGCCGAGAGTTTAGCCAGCATTCTGAAGGTGTTCTCTGGGGCCCTGTCGGATAGGACCGGGAAGCGCAAACCGCTCGCCATAGGAGGCTATTCGTTTTCTATGCTTGGAAAAGTTGCGCTTATGTTCGCCGGGACATGGCCAATGGTGCTCTTGGGCCGTGTGGCAGACAGGTTTGGCAAGGGGATCCGGACTGCGCCCCGAGATGCTCTTATAGCCGAGTCATCGGAAGAAGGCAAGAGGGGCGCAGCTTTCGGCTTGCATAGGCTCTTTGATACTTTGGGAGCCAGTATAGGAATAATTCTGTCATACTACTTCATTACAGCCTATAGCGGCGATTTTACCAAGGTGTTTGTTTATTCCATTATTCCGGCCGCTTTGGGAGTGGCATGTTTGTTTTTCATTAAGGAAAAAGGGGGCGTTGGGGGCGTTACCCAAGCACCCAAAAAGGCTAGGGGCGTATCGCTTAACTGGAGGTCACTGGACCCCAAGTTAAGGCGGTTTTTGGTAGTTACGTTTATTTTCACTCTCGGAAATTCATCAAACCAGTTTTTGCTGCTTCGTGCCAAAAGTGCTGGTTTTGATTCTTCAACAGTGATTTTGCTTTACTTGACGTACAACATAGTTTATGCTGCAGTGTCCTATCCTGCAGGGAAACTTTCTGACAGGATAGGCCGTCGTACACTGCTTGTATTTGGATACCTGGCTTACGGGTTGGTTTACCTGGGCTTTGCGTTCTTCAAGACTCCTTCTGCCCTATGGTGGCTTTTCGGCTTATACGGGTTATATATTGGTTTCACCGAGGGTGTGGAAAAGGCTTTGGTGGCTGATATAGCTCCTGCTGATCAAAAAGCAACGCTGATAGGCCTTCATTCGACTTTGGTTGGGATAGGGCTTCTGCCTGCCTCTACTTTTGCCGGATTTCTTTGGAACGCCTTTGGCCCCCAGGCTCCCTTCGTGTTTGGCGGGGTTATGGGGATTATTGCAGCAGCTGGGCTGTGGTGGGTACTAAAGGACGAAGTGGTGAAGATACCTGCTGCATAGATATCATAAACCTAATCGACTTGACCGGTAATTGCATATTGCTTTTTTCTATCATACTCTATCTAACTGGCTAACATTTACTGTGTCAAGGTTTTACATCGCTAACGGTTTTTCGGCCACGTTCTTCACGCACCGTGTACGAGCGGATGTATTGATATCCTAGGTATGCTGTACTGATAACCTATGCTTGTCGTGATCCACTGCGGCTTAAGGCAAGGTATTTTCCTGCTTCCACAATTATAAGCAAGAGGAAACTAAGGCCGAATATAAACATCCAATGCTGGGGTTCAAGAGGAACAACCCCTAAAACCGTTCTGAAATATGATACCAGGACTCCCGACAGCGCAACTACAAATCCAAAGACAACAGACCACAGCAATGGTTTGTTTTCTGTAAGGTGCCCTGTATGGAAAATGCTTCGTCGCATGCTCCGGTAGGCAAAAACATATACCAGTGAGATGATGGCCAGAGTTTCAAACGTTATTGTTCTGGCAAGATCAACGTTGCCGTGCCGGCTCATGTAGTGGTTAAACATCAACAGGCAGCCTAGGGCTGCGGTGCCGCTTATAGAAGCGATAAGCCCCATTCCCAGGCGATCCAGTATTGGCTCTGTAACCCGCCTCGGTTTTTCTTCCATTATGCCTTCTTCTTTAGGCTCGAATCCGAGGACGATGTCCACCGGGCCATCACATATCAGGTGAATCCATAGAATTTGCGCCACTGTAAGCGGTGCAGGCCAGCCAAGCAACATAGATACAAACACAAGCAGTATCTCAGCAAATGAGTTAGAAAGGGTATAAGATACAACTTTCTTGATGTTCTGGAATACTACCCGGCCTTCTTCGACAGCGGCTACTATAGTTTTGAAATTGGAGTCTAGAAGTACAAGGTCAGCCGTTTCCTTGGCAATGTCACTGGCAGTCCCAACGACTACACCGATATCAGCCTTCTTCAAGGCAGGGGCGTCGTTGACACCGTCTCCTATCATTGCAACCACTTCTTCCAAGGACTGTAGTGCTGATACTATCCGCAGTTTTTGATGGGGGAGTATCCTCGAAAAGACCATAATATCTCTAACCCTGCGTTTGAGTTCTTCATCACCCATAGCATCCAAGTCTTTACCTTCAGTAACCTGGGAAGGGCCAATATCCAGTCCGATGATTCTAGCAACGCGTAGGGCGGTTCTTTTGTGATCACCCGTGATCATCTTGACCTGGATTCCGGCTTTATGGCAGGTTTCTATGGCTTCCGGAACTTCGGTACGCACAGGATCCTGAAGCCCTACCAGGCCTGCGAAAGTAAACCCTGTTTCAGATTTGGGATCATCGAGCATCTGTTCAGGGTCTGCCTCCGGCGAAATTTCCTCAGGCGAGATTGCCTTGTAGGCAAGGCCTAGCAGCCTTAGCCCTTGGTCTGCCCACTTATCCATTAGCAGTCGGTAGTCTGATGCGGTGTTATCATCTGTTTTACATTTTGTAAGGACGATTTCCGGCGCTCCTTTGAGGAAAACTATCTGCTTGCCACCGTTTGTGCATTTGCCTTCACGATCTTCTTCACTTTGGTTGCTTTTATCACTACCGCTTCCGTCAGCAACCTTACCAGGGACTGAGTGCAGAGTCCTCATATATTTCTTTTCACTGGAAAACGGTTCTTCATCCAGACGTGGATATTCCCGGATCCATCGGTCAGTGTCTGTTTGCTTTTGACGTTTAACCAGGTCCCATATGGCTAGTTCAAGTGCATCAGACAGGTTGTTGTTAAGAGCCATTATTTTGAATGCCATGTCTTCGTCAGACATTTCCCAGTGGGTGGCAGTCATTTGGCCTGCTGTCAAAGTACCTGTCTTGTCAGTACATATAACTGTTACCGAGCCCAGGGTTTCTACTGCCAGGAGCCGCTTAACCAAGCCCCGCCTCTTCAAGACTCTCTTCATGCCCAGAACCAAAATAACAGTTACCGCGATGAGCAATCCTTCGGGAATGGCGGCTACTGCAAGGATAATGGCTACTCTGACCATATCCAATGGATTCTTTCCGCTGAGAATTCCGATAATGTACATAATTCCTGTTACTGCAATGACCAATTTGGTCAAAGTACCGCTGAAGGCCGCCAACCTTTTCTGAAGAGGAGTTTCCTCATCATCGGCCTGGGTGATGCTGTGGGCGATTTCTCCCAGTTTGGTGTTTCTGCCGGTGGCGGTGATTTCCATGATGCCTCTTCCGGCCACAACTGTTGTACCCATGTACACAGGGTTAGAGTTCTTCTTTCGCACAGGTTCACTTTCTCCTGTGAGGATTGCCTCATTAAGGGAAAGGCTTTTAGCTTCTACAAGGTTACCGTCTGCCGATATTTTGTCTCCGGTAGTTATAAGCACGATATCTCCGGGGACTAGTTCGCGGGCTTCCACATGAGTACGCCGGCCGTTTCTCATGACTGTGGCTACCGGTTTAACCAGGGCCTTCAGGCTTTCGTATGTTTCATGCGCCTGATATTCCTGGAAGAAGCCGAGGATGACGTCGAATACAACCACGGCCATGATGATGGCGAAGTCTTTCCGTTCACCCATTATTAGCGAGACCAGAGCCGCTCCAAGAATGACGTAGATAAGGGGGCTTTTGAACTGAGAGAGCAATATAGTGATAGGCGAGATGGGCTTAGCTTTAGGTAACATATTCTCGCCGTACTGCTTTCGCTTTTCAATAACTTGCTTATCTGTTAGTCCTTTAGAAAGATAGTTTTCCAATTCGGCACTCACTAATGCGAACCCTCTTTTGACGTTGACGTTCCAATGATGCTAATGGGCTCATAACAAGTGTTCCTGTTTTGTGATTAACTATCCATGATCCTTAGAAAAAAGTTTTCAGCAAAAATTTTTGATTCTGTTCGCAAAAGCAAGCCCGGGAGTAACTTGTTTATCATTATTTCCCCAGTATGGCATTACGCTCATCTTCAGTTAATATTGACAAAATCTCCTTGCCTAAATGCTCCATTGCCTTTTGGGTAAATATCTCTTGCCATATGAACTGGCGTGTAATGAATACCACGTGCTTGTTACCTGTCCATATGCAATTATCAGATGTGCCTGTTCCGCCTATGAGCACTTGGGCATTGTCAGAAACCAGTACCAGGCTCTCTTCTGTTTGTTGGAGTTGGCTTTCTTCAATTGGGTGGCGTATTACCTGGCCAAATTCTACCTCGGCCACGCCTGACAGAATCAGGCGTATTGATATGCCTCTGTGCCAGGCGTCTTCAAGGTTAGAAAATATTTCCACCAGGGTTTCATCATCAAGAGAAGCCAGAATCTCCTTTTTCGAGGTATCTATCATTTCTCTGGCCCGGGCGATGATTGAATCGTGGCCCACCAGGTTCCATACCTGTTCAACCGGTGTTTGGGCTTCTGCTTCCGCTAGCAGTTCATGTGCCGTGTCCAGGGCGCCTTCGTACTTGTGGCGCAAATTATCTAAGAGTTCAGCGACAGGTACCGGTGCATATTTCGTGGTATCGCCCATAGGAAGCGACATAATTGCCCCTTTGTTTGCAAGCCGTCCCAGGGCTTCGTAAACCATTGAGCGTGGAATTCCTGCATCTTTGCTCACTTGGTAACCTGTTGCAGGGCTATCCTTGAGAAGGGCTAAGTAGGTTTTGGCCTCGTATTCAGTAAAACCTAATTCCATCATTGCATCTACAGTTGCTTTACTACCGGATAACTCCATGTTATTCGCCTCGGCATTCACTTAAAGTTTTTGATCACGCTTCTGAAACAGCGGCCTATGGCATCGATATTTTAGTCAACTACTACTCAGTTATTCACCTTAGTTATTCACCCGGTTTCTCAAATTCTATCATTGTCGGTGAATTGGTTGGGTTGATTGCAGGAATTAGCCAGGCCGGTTCCATTGTACAACGTAGCTTGTAATTGAACTACTATGCAGTAAGAGTATTACTTAAAGCCAGATGGTGTCAAGGGACGGCCTGATGGGGGTTGGCCGGGTTTGATGCAAATGCAGCAAGAAAGAGATATCATGAAATTGAAACCAAAATAAGAACAGAGGTAGAAACGATAGCGGGAATTGGAGGCGGCTCTTGTGAAGTATACCGGTCAAACCGACTATGAACTTGAGGTTTATGCCTTAAACATGTATTGTTAAGCCAAATTATCTGTACTTAAGCTCAAGATTGCTTCCATTTCATGAGATACAGGAGTAAACTGGAATAGAAAGCAAATTGCTCCGCAAATTTAGTTTCTTTTTAAAGAGGTAGGTGAGGAAAGTGGATTCCGGTGCGAGTAATGACCCTGGACCTAGGCGGTACATCATTAATAGCGAAGAGGGGTCTGCTTTCCTGGCCGACTGTCTTAGCAGATAATCCCCTTCATTCACTGTTCAGCGCATAGGAGCATTCGCGTAAGTTTCGCACGGTAGATGTATGTAGTTTTTGTCTATGTTTTGTTTAGATGGGTTGCTCCGTGAAATAGTTACACAAAATATACGGAAGGGGGCGATTCCCTTGGACCAGAGTGTTGTAACTCAGGTGGCCGCAATGATTCTTGCCCACAATTGGGCAGCTTTGAGGAACTTACTGTCTGATTGGCGTGCTCCTGATATTGCTGATTTACTTGTGCAACTCGACAAAACAAGCCGGGTGCTTCTTTTCAGGTGTCTTCCCAGGAAAACGGCGGCTGACGTTTTCTCTGAACTTGAGGGTGAAGACACTGATCTGCTGCTTAGAGAACTTACAGATGAAGAGACCCGCTTTTTGCTTGCATATATGCGTCCTGACGATAGGACTGAACTTCTCGAGGAACTTCCCGGGCAGGTTACCCAACGACTGTTGAACTTACTCAGCCCTGAAGACATGAAAGAGGCCAGGAGTCTTCTAGGATATCCTGAAAGAAGCACCGGGCGGCTTATGACCCCTGACTATGTGGCAATTCGCCCGGATTGGGCAGTTTCCCGATCTATGGAGCATGTAAGGCAAAGAGGCCGGGACAGTGAGACTATTGACACCATTTATGTGGTTGACCCGGGTTGGAAATTGTTAGGTGCGGTTTCATTGAGGCAGTTGATTCTGGCCGAGCCAAATCAGACAGTTGACGATATTATGACGTCCCCTGCCATTTCTTTGTCTGCTTTCGATGATCGGGAAGAAGCGGCTCGAGTGATGGACAAATACGACTTGTCTGTATTGCCTGTGATTGCGTCTGACGGGGTTATGGTGGGCATTGTTACGTCTGACGACATATTTGAAGTATCTCAGGAAGAAGCAACTGAGGACTTCCACAAGTCTGCCGCTGTTACTCCGCTAAAGACCGGTTACAAAGAAGCAAGTTTGTGGCTCTTGCTCAAAAGCAGATTGGGATGGCTTCTTGCCCTTATCGCCGTGGATCTCATAGCTGCTCGGGTGCTGGCAGGGTATGAGAATATGATTGCTACGGTTTTGCCCCTGGTATTCTTCTTACCGCTTATCATTGGTTGTAGCGGAAACACAGGTTCTCAATCGTCTACTTTGGCAGTTAGGGATTTGGCCTTAGGAGAGGCAGAAGTTGGAGACTGGCGAAAACTCACATTCAAAGAGATGGGGGTATCTCTGGCTTTGGGTGCAACCATAGCGCTGGTAGTTTGGGGGCCTGCATTTGCTCAAGGAGGAGCCGGGGTGGGGGCGGTGGTTGCCCTTAGCGCTGTTCTTGTTGTAACAGTGGGTGGCATGGTAGGAATGGTTACTCCGTTCCTGCTAAGTAAACTGGGATTTGACCCTGCCACTTCGAGCTCACCCCTTATTACATCAATAGCCGATATTTTAGGCGTTATGATCTATTTTTCTTTGGCCAGCCGATTTTTGAAACTGTAGCATTGAGTGTTTACGGTTCACAGAATGGGAGTAGTTGAAGGTATCTGAAACACACAGGCGGTTACCGCGCTTATGCTGGGCATAAACGGCCCCGGTAAAATAGACAGAATCGCCAACAGGCGGAAATGTTGCTTGAAGTTGCGGCTGAATGGAACACTAAGGGTAGGGAGGGGAGACGAATGGATAACGAGATTGATGATGAGATGGATGATGAAATGAGAAACAAAGTGAGAAGCCACGGAAACGGCCCTACAGATAATGAAAACCTAAGTGACGTAGATAATCTGAGCAAAAGCAAAGGGAAGGCCGAACAGGAAGCTATGTTTAATGAAAGTATGGAAATGAAAGTTGTAAAAGATATGATTGGGCATCGCGATTGGGTTTCTCTTCGGAAGCATGTTGTTAAGTGGCCGATTGCTGAAATAGCAGATTTTCTTTCGGAACTGGATAAGCCTGACAGAGTGCTTTTGTTTCGCGTGCTTCCCAGGTATGTAGCCACTGAAGTGTTTTCCTACCTTGAGGCTTTTGAGCAAGACGAACTCCTAAAAGAGCTTACTGATGAAGAAACCAGGCACATCATTGCTAACTTGGCGCCTGATGATCGTACTGAATTGCTTGAAGAACTTCCTGCCCAGATTACAACCAGGCTCTTTGATCTTTTGCGGCCTGAGGACCTTAAAGAAGCAAGGTGGCTTTTGGGCTACCCGGAAAAAAGCATAGGCCGGCTGATGACGCCTGATTATGTGGCTGTGCTTCCTGATTGGACCGTAGAGCAGGCCTTAATTTACGTTCGGAAGCGGGGTAAGGACAGCGAGACTGTGAACATGGTTTATGTTAAAGATAATCAGGGAATGTTGCTTGGCGCAGTGTCTCTTCGCCAGCTGGTTCTTGATAGCCCTGCAACGCTGATAAAGGATATTATGCGGACCTCAACAGTCAGCGTCAAAGCTTTTGACGATCGGTTAAAGGCTGCCGAACTCATGGAACGTTATGGGCTATGGGTGCTTCCGGTTATTGATTCACAGGGGGCACTTGTAGGAATTGTTACCGGTGATGACGTTTTCGAAGTTGCAAGAGAAGAGACTACTGAGGATTTTCACAAAGGTGCCGGTGTTGCGCCAATTAGGGTCAGCCTCAACGACGCCAGCCCCATGCTTCTTTACAAAAACCGTATTGTTTGGCTTTTGGCTTTGGTTACCGTCTACCTACTTTCAGGGAGAATCATGGCATCTTTTGAAGAGACTATTGCTACGGCGGTATCGTTGGTATTTTTCCTTCCTCTCATAATTGACTGTGCGGGAAATGCTGGTTCTCAATCGGCAGTACTCATGGTAAGGGCTATTGGCGTAGGTGACGTGACCGCCTCAGACTGGGGAGAGGTTTTAATTAGGGAACTGGGGGTTTCTGCCATGCTCGGGGCCATAATGGGCATAACTGTATCAGTGGTAGGCGCTGCTTCAGTAGGCCTTGATGTGGCCGTGGTTGTTGGGCTTACGATGCTCATAACCGTTGTAATTACTTGTTTGCTGGGCGCTATGATTCCGTTTTTGCTCAGCAAGATAGGCTGGGACCCTGCTTCTGCAAGTTCGCCTTTGGTTACATCAATAGCAGATATTTTTGGAGTGCTCATTTATTTTTTCACTGCCAAATGGTACCTAGGCGTATGACGGCAAACAAGGTGGACTGTCTTGGTTATAAGGTTTTTCGCACCGATACGATCTTACCCCGATAATGTGGCCAGGCCTTACTTGTACTCTTCTAGCTGCCTTTTGCCATAACTCCAAAATAAAAGGGCAGGCCGCAGTTGTATCCATACGTTGATTAAATGTCCATATTGGAGTGTCGCCGGCAATTACTGCCCTGGGCCGATTTGATTTTGCATCAGATGTATCAATACGCATCAAAACCACTTGTTGCTAATATTGTTAGTTAACCGTATCTATGTTTTGCTTCCAAATAATGAATTACTGATAAGCGGTTTATTATTGCTGCTCCCGGTGTTTGGCATTGTCCAGTGGATGTGGTTAATGGGAATAGGTTAAGAACCTAGTTCTTTTTCGGCTGGTTCCCGTTGGTTTCTAGGCTATCCAGATATTCAGGAGGTGTATTCATGATAGTAGCTGGCAAACAGTTTTCGTTTACGGTATTGCTATTGCTTTTCTTTTTGTTTGGCTACTTTATGACCATAGCCAAACGGGGAAAGATACCCCAGATTAGAAGATTACCTGCTTTGGACGCTATTGAAGAAGCTGTAGGCAGGGCTACTGAGATGGGCCGGCCTGTTCATTTCAGCCCGGGCATTGTGGACCTGACTCACGAAAGATCACCTCAGACTTTAGCCGGTTTATCGGTGCTGTCTTACGTGGCGAAATTATGTGCCGAGTATGATACCGGGCTTGTAACCACTATTACCAAGCCTGATGTGTATGTAGTGGCTGAGGAAGTTGTAAGACAAAGTTTCATTGCAGAGGGCAAGGCGGAGCGGTTCAAAGCGGATATGGTGCGCTTTATCGGTGCAGAGCAGTTCGCTTATGCTGCGGCTGCTGTGGGAATCATGTACCGTGAGCAGGTCGCGGCCAACATCATGATAGGGTCCTGGTTGGCCGAGGCGCTATTGCTTACTGAAGCAGGCGCTCAAACCGGCGGTATTCAGGTGACAGGCTCAGCCACAGTGGCGCAATTGCCGTTTTTGGTTGTGGCGTCTGACTATTGCCTTATTGGCGAAGAGATATATGCAGCCAGTGCTTACCTTTCAAAAGATCAGGTGCAACTTGCAGTTGTTATGGGCCAGGATATAGCGAAAGTGTTGACCATTGGGATTATTGGGCTGGGTGCTGTATTCCTGATTTTCGGAAGCGATGCAATTGTGAATTTGATCAATAAGTAAACAAAAAGTAAACAAGTAGCATCCGACAGTTGAAATCTTCCTTTCATCCTATAGGGTTATTCAATAGAAGTGTGGAGGTGAAGTTATTTGAAAAACACACTGCCTGTGATAATCATGACTGCAATAGCTCTTATTATGATATTGGATTTTTTTGTAGCCGATATTCCATCAATCGAGTGGATTAAGCAATCAGCACTTGTTCTCAGGTCGTGGGGAATTGTGATTGCAGCCTTTGCCATGGGCCTTGGTGCCGTAAACCTTTTGCGCAGGCATACCGGGGCTATTATGAAAGGTGACCGAGATGCCTTTTACAGTGTGCTTTTAGTTGGCTCAATGATAGGTATGACATTTATTGGAATCGGGTTCGGGACCAAGAGCCCGGCATATGACTTTATGTTCTCGAATATTCTTTCACCTGCCTCAAGCACCATGTATGCTTCGATTGCTTTTTACATTGTTACCGCTGCTTACAGGTCTTTTTCTGCAAGGAATTTAGAGGGGTGGGTTCTTCTTGTAACTGCGATAATCGTTATGTTAGGTAAGGCGCCTATCGGTAGCGTAATCTCGGAGTTCTTTCCTGTGGCCAGCAACTGGATACAAACTGTGCCTAATACAGCCGGTATGAGGGCTATTATGATGGGTGCAGCGCTGGGGGTTGTATCCAGTGCAATAAAGATGTTTCTTGGCTTGGACAGAAGTTATTTGGGCCAGCGGGATTGAGGGGGGATAGATCATAATGAAAAGTTTGCAATCAATACCAAAGACGTGGATGTACGTGATTTTGCTGGTGGTATTGGCAGGCCCTCTTTTGAAGCCTATTGGAATACCCATAAGGATTAGCAATGAAACTGAAAATTCGTATAAAGTGATCGATAGCCTGGCCCCTGGTTCAGTTGTTGTATTCGGGTTTGATTACACTCCCGGTAATGCAGCTGAGATGGAACCGCAGGCTCTGGCAGTTTTGAAGCATCTTCTTACCAAGGACGTTAAGGTGATTGGGATTTCATTTTTGGCTCAGGGGCCTATGTTGGCTGAAAAAGCTCTTGCAATTACAGGTTGGTCTGATAGGGAATATGGAGTGGATTACGTAAACTTGGGTTATAGGGCCGGAGGCCAGGGGGCAGTAGCGGCTTTCGCTGCAGATGTTGTTGGCACATTCAATACTGACTATTCCGGGAATCCCAGTTCGTCTCTTCCAATTATGAAAGGGATCAAAACCGCAGGCGACGTAGACATGATAATTACCATAGCGCCTGGGACACCTGGGCCTGAAGACTATGTACGCCAGGTGTACAGCACGTACAAGACTCGTTTGGTCTGCGGCGTACCGGCGGTTGCCATTACTCAGGTGGCGCCGTATGTTCAAGCCCGGCAGGTAGAAGGTATATTAGGTGGCCTTCCAGGCGCTGCCGAGTACGAACTTCTCATGAACCAGCCCGGTAAGGCAGTAGCCGCCATGGATGCGCAGTCCTTGGCGCATCTGCTTATCATAGTTCTTATCATATTAAGAAATATTCCCAATATCGCTGATGTTATCGGTGCGAAGCCGGTTTCGGCAGGAACTTTGTCTGAAGCCAGGTTAGAAGCCAGGTTAGAGGCCCTAGGGGATGCCGGAGATGCCATAGGAAAGGGAGTGCATTAGATGAGCCTTAGTACTGGCACCTGGATAGCAGGTTTGGTTACCATAGCCATACTGAGTCTTGTGTGGAAAGAGAACCCCTTTTATCGTTCAGCAGAGCACTTATACGTGGGTGTAAGTGCAGGGCATGCCGTGGTCATGGCATATGGCAATATAAGGGATACAGCGGTTAAGCCAATTCAAGAAGGTAAATCTATGTGGATCGTTCCATTGGTACTAGGTGTGCTTCTTTACACAAGGTATTTCAGAAAAATATCCTGGCTTGCCAGGTATCCTGTCTCAGTGCTTGTAGGCATTGGAACAGGGGTTGCAGTTCGGGGAGCTATACACGGCGATTTTACCCAGCAAGTTGCGGCCACTATCAAAGTAGCCGGTGTAAACGATATTCTACTGATGCTATTTGTGGTTGCCTCTTTGAGTTACTTTTTCTTTTCCAGGGAATTGAGGGGGCCTATGAGTATGTTGCCGAAATCAGGACGTTTGGTCTTAATGGTAGCTTTTGGCGCTGCATTTGGTACAACGGTAATGGGTAGAATGGCGCTGCTTATAGGGCGAATCCAGTTTGTGCTGGGAGATTGGCTGGGGATCATGAAGTAGTTAGCGGCTATGAAGTAGGTGGCGGTTATGAAGTAGCTGCCGACATGATTGACTGGCGATTGATTATACGATTGTTCTGATAAGACTTGATTTCCATATGGGAAGGCCGGTTCCTATGTGCGGAGCCGGCCAAACCTCTTGACTTCCGATTTGTGGCGCTTCTCACCCGCTTATTTTTGCTCCCTACTTGTATTGTTGGTGTGGCAGCACGCCAAGCAGCGGTTAAGCAGTAGTTTTATGATACGGGTATCTGAATTGATACAGCTTTGCGGCTAACCTGTATAGAAAATACACAGTTTTCCGTTGAACCAGTAAAAAATGACATAGCTTTGAGCCTGGCCTCTACCTTTGCTTTGCATTTCCTCCGGTTGAAAGGAAAAATCATGATTGTCAGCGAATAGAAAGTTGAAGTTTCTATTAAAGCGGTATTCCGAAGTTTCTTCACAGTAATGGTCACAAATAAAGGAGCCCACATGAATATGATCTTGGAGTATATCCCAGCGTGCTTGTGTGTAATTGGGTTTTTGTTCGCGAAGCAGGATCATGTTGAATGTTGACGGGGGAGGAGATGCAGATTGCCACGGAAGGTTCACAGGGTTAAGTTGTTGTTGTTGGCTTTGCTGATTGTTTCGGCCACCTTGATTCAAGTTATGTTTCCGGGAAAAGCCACTGCATCAGGTGAATTCGAAACAGTAATGATTGGTGATACCAAGATACTGATTTGTATGTCAGATGAATATAACGGTGAGGCGTCTGTATTTGCAGTTATGTTGGCGGGCCACGGCCATCAAAAGCCAGATGAGACTCACTGTGCTCATGTGGCTGAGCATATGGTTTTCCGAAATCCTACCCTGGACGGAATCGCCCTCGGTGACTGGGTGAGTGAGTTGGGCACCGGAAATGGAGAGGTACAGGCAATATACAATGGATGGACAGGGCCTGATCATACTCACTTTGAGATAACGGTTCCAGGTGAGCACTTTCCGGAGGCTTTGACGCGCCTGGTTGCAGGCATGTTTCCGGACAGCATCGAACCTGCAGCGTATAGCGACGAAATGAACACCCGTTTGAAACCGGAACTAGGGTATATGACAACAAATCCGGTTGCGGCACCGTTAAATGCGTTCAACGCTCAGTTTTACCGGTCGACGGTTTACTGCGAGCCGATTTTCGACGTTTGGGTAGGCCAGGTGAAACGTGGCAATGTATTGGACTATATGAAGCGAGAGTATTCTTCAAGCCGTCTCGTAATTACCTTAGTGGGCGATTTCGACAAAGAAGCGGCGCTTAATGCCATTTCCGACGCTATCAAGGAGGTTCCGTTGGAACCGGTACCTGTTGTCCCAAAAGTACGTCTAAACCTTCCGCCGGTTACTTCCTTTAAGTGTGAGCAAGCGAAGCGCGCCGTGTGCATGTTGGGAGTTGGAGTCGATGCGATAGATGACGATGATGTACCCTTTGTCTCCGCCATCATGAGCATTGCCTCAGGTAGGTTATGGTCTCATCCTCCTGACGGGTTTTGCGTTTCAGAATCTCTGTCGGGCACCCTTCAAACAGCTGCTAGTCAAGGATTAATGGTTAGTTATGAAGCAACCCGGAGAATTGGACGGAGCGAGCTTGAAGCACAGGCAGAAATGCTTTCCCAGGCTGCCAGGGTTATTTTCAGCAGTTTGGCTGCTGAAGGGCCGGCCCGCGAGGAAGTGGCGGAGCTGTCAGCCGGGTTAGTGGAAGAGGGCGCTGAATTTGATGTGCCGGGTCATCTGCCCCGAACACTGTTTGAGGCATGGTTGCGGGGGATCCGTGAGATACCCGGAATAGGCATGCAACCATTTCAAACCCCAATGAAAGGCATGTCAGAAGAAGAACTTACAGCGGCTCTCAGGGACACTGTGTCCAGGTATAGGGAAAGGCTTCAATTCACAGTGGTGATTGTTGAGCCTGGAAGCATGTTCAGCCCCCTCATGGCTATTGGGGGCGCATTGGCCGTTCTGGCGGTAGCCGGGTTTTTAGTGTGGCGTAGAAGGGAAGCCAAACAAAGGATCTAACAGAACTTGGTGATGGGAGGTGAGATCTTGAAGCAATTGATAAAAGAGTTGTTGGAAAATGGGAGCCTTGAGGCTTTTGAAGGTGACGAACTGCAGTTGCCTTTTCTTTTGGCCGGTATTGTACTTGTAAGGAAGGGAGCGCTTTGCGCCGGAGCCGAAGTTCTTGGTTCTGTGCATACATGGGGTAAATCTGAAATCCAGTTACTTAGGAACACAGTTGAACCGGCCAGGCTTCTTAATGTTGTGGCTGAAGATTTTCACGGAAGTTTTAGCAAATCCAAGAGCCACGGCCCTGCCGGGTTGGCGTGGGGCGCTATTTTGGGAGATTTGGCCGGCTGCATAGATAAGTTTTACGAGGAGGCTCCTGAGTTCATAACAAGGGTAGTAGGAGTTGGCTATGAAGACAGGCTCGATAGAATCGAGAGTCTTGTACCGGGCCAACCGGTTAGCCTTGTCTGGGAGCCACTAAACCCATACGATTCCAAGGCAATCAAAGTGTTGAATTCAAACGGGGAAGACCTTGGCTACCTTAGAAAAAACATCGCCCACAGCTTAATTCCCAGGATGAAGAAAGGGGCAGCATTATCTGCCAAAGTAGAGGTTGTTTTGGGTGAAGAGTTTGACGTAAACAAAAGATTAAATATAGAAGTGAAAGTATGGGATGACATATCTGCCGGCAACGTTGTAACTTGATATGCTTGGAGAAAAGTTAACATCCCTTGTCAAATTTCTATTTGTCTGTGTGCGCTGCAATTGCTGGGAAAGCTATCCCACGCCTCATTTGCCAAACCTTTGGCATTCTGACAGCCAAATGCACGATGCCGGTGGAGATGATATTGCTTACCTACGAGTGGCGTTTATGACGTTCTGGTCTGAACCGAAAAGATGGAGCAGGAGACATCTTTGTTCAAAAAGTTCTCTTCCATGACATCAAGGATCTGCTTGCACTTATCATAGAAGTTTTGCTGTGTTTTGCAAGTGGAGCGGTTTTGCCACCACGGTACGCCCTTTTCCACTCCGAGCAAGCCCACCGGTACGAGGGGTGAGGGCCAATCTGTAGCAGTGTCGGAGCTTAAGGGAAGTTTCTGTCATTCCCATCGCAAGAGATTGGAAGATTATCTCGCCAGCGACTATTTTGGCCGGTGCTGTGCAAACCCGGTGGAGAGCACCGCATATCACAGCGGCCGTATTGTGGCCTGTGGTGGGATTGCCGTATCACTTTCCACTGTCAATGACAGTGTCACTTAGCTACTCTTAATAGTCTCTTAATATGCCAAGGCCGGCCTCGCCTGGAGAGCTAGGTGCAAAAAAGTCTCAACCATGGCTTCTTGGTACGCAGGGTGTACCAATCAAAGCTGAACTCGTGCGAAAATCAGGCTGAATGGTACACGTGGCGTACCACCCGGTGTGCTCTTCCATCGAAAACGAGGGTAATTGGTACGCAGGGTGTACCAATCAAAGCAGCAATCGTGCGAAAATCAGGCTGAAGCGTGGGAGAGTAGTGGCTATGCGTATAAACGGATCAGATGAGTTCATATCATAGGTGTCTTGGTGGCGGCAGGAATCTTGCTATGGCCCCCGTTTCCCTGGTGAACTCGATGGGCAGGCAAGGCGGGTTACCTCCGAGGACTGCCGGCATAACGTATGTTCATGAACTCCGCCAGATTCTTGCAGGTGGCCACCAGGTCTGCACGGGACAGTTCGCCTATGGATTTCTTCCCCAGTGCCTGAAGTGCAAGTTTCATCTCTTCCGTGCAGGAGTTCAGGAAGTTGGCCAGACTGGTTGCGGCATGGTCTACATCTAGCTTATCTGAGTACTTGCCGTCGTAGAGGACCATTTGCGCAGGCACGGCCTTTGGCAGGATCTTAACCACTTGGGTATGTACCGCAGCCAGAACTGCAATCGTTCCGATATATACAGCGTCGGCCCCTATGGCCAGCGCTTTGAGAAACTGGCCTGGGGTTCTTAGCCCGCCTGCTGCGATAACGCTGAAGCGGTCGCGTATTCCTTGTTCGTCCAGCCAGTCGAGGGCACGGACAAGCCCATACAGGGTTGGCAGACCCAAATCGTCTTCCAAAGTAGGGGGGGCCACTGCGGTTCCGCCTTCGGCTCCATCGATCACAATGAAATCTGCGTTTGTTTGGGCAATCACTTGAAACTCTTTTTCAATGAAATCGCTGGCCGCTATTTTGACTCCTACAGGGATGTCGTGAGCAGATTTGAGACTGTTGACAAGGTCTATGATGTCTTTTGGCGAGGAAACACCGGGCATACGGGCCCGCACTGTAGCGTCCTGGCCTTTCTTCAGATGCCATGTTTCCCTTAAGTGTTTGCCTATAGTGTCGCTTTGCATCGAGGATTCAACGGCTCCGCCGAAGGCTCCCTGTCCCAGCTGAATCTCTATAGCATCCAGCAAGTTGAGCTGCTCGCGGGACATCAACCACCCGCCCCTGTTGTACTGGCCTATGAGGTATTTCGCCAAAGAGCGCGTTTCATCGGTGACGGCTGATTCCCCTGTATTGGTTGAAGTGCCTGCCATGGCTGAGCCCTTGGCCAGAGCCATTTTCAATTTGAGGCTAAGAGACCCTCCATAAGACATGCCTGTTATCATTATAGGTATATCAAGATTGAGGGGTTTTTTGGCGCTTCTGCCAATTACGGTGGTTGTACTGATTTTGTTAAGGGTTGCTGTGGGTAATTGAAAGAGCTGTTTGGGAGTCAACAAAATATCATCCCAGGGCGAGCGTACAACCGGGCTTCCAAAGGGCCTTTGCAGCGCTTTACCTGTTTGAGATCGCATGCCGGCTTCGATTATGGCTCGTGGGCCCAATTTATCGGCCACAGTCACGATTTCAAACGGGTTGGTAGGGTAGTCCTGGGTTAGCATTGCACGGGTTACATCGTCTGTTAACGGGTTCATCATTTTCATGAGAATCCAGTTTATCATAAAGCATCGCCTCCTCATAACAAGATCATTCCCCGAACATATCACTTTCTTGAGCTTCGCAGTACCTTAGAGAGAAGGGAGGCATTCTTCTTAAGGGTGACTATTCGTTAGGAATTTGGAATACTTTCACAGCGTCTCCTCACAAAATGCTATAATTAGGTAACAACGCCCGGCTATGCAGTAATATGTACGGACGGGCAAGAAGGGGCGAGGGCCATGGCCGAAGAAAAGTTTGTCGAGGTTCGTACAGTGGCAACCGAATTAGAACGAGAGCTCGTTCGTTCAGCTCTTGAATCTTACGGTATAGAGGTATTGTTCCGGTCATTTCTGCCGTCAAGCGTGTACCCGGGTTTGACATCAATCAAAGTTCTTGTGCCTAAAAAGGACCTGGAACTGGCACGCCAAATTCTTTCTGAATCAGCCCGGGAACCAAATACATAAACATAAGAAAATTAGATAAGTGTTTTGAGGTGAGGAAGCAGCCTGGTTCAAGGGAGGGCGAAAGCATGCCAGTGGAACCCGTTGGGCCGGGTGAAATATTTCAGATAAACTCATAACTGAACATCGGCGGAAGGCGAGGAGAATAACAACAGCCCCGAGGGTTAAATTACCATCGGGGCGTCTTGCAGGTTCTTATAACCACTTCAATGTTTCCCTTCGCGTGTCAAGTTGTAGCAGGCTTTTTTCATGCATCTTGTTGTTCGATTCTGTGATTTCAATTAGCTCCGCATCTGATATCATTTCGCGTTTGCCTTCAGGTTATTGCCCGCCTTTGGGATCCCAGCCCTTCATGTCGAATACATGCTGTCTTCCGTAGTAGTCGTGGAGCAGGTTGAGTATCTCCCCAAATCTTTGGAAGTGTACGATTTCCCTTTGCCACAGGAACCTCAATGTGTCTGTGACATCAGGGTCATCTGAAAGTTGTATCAGGTACTCGTAAGTTGATCTTGCTTTTTGCTCTGCTGCCATGTTTTCGTGGATGTCAGTGATAGGATCCCCTTTTGACTGGATATATGAAGCTACCCAGGGAGCCCCTTCTGCATTTACAAAATACAGGGCTTTGTCGTGGTCTGCATAGTATCCGTCCATCCCCGCCCTTTTAATGTCGGCAATGCTTGCATCCCTTATCAAGTTATATACTAAAGTGGCAACAATTTCCAGATGAGCAAGCTCTTCCGTGCCGATATCCGTTAATGTAGCTTTGGCCTCTGGAATGGGCATTGTGTATCTTTGGGTGAGATACCGTAATGAAGCGGCCAATTCGCCGTCAGGACCGCCATATTGTGTAATCACTGCTTTTGCCAGCCTTGGGTTAGTTGACCTGACCCTGGCTGGATATTGGAGCATCTTTTGATAAACCCACATGCTTTTCTCAACTCCTTCTCCAGTTTACTTCCCATGGCCACGGGTCCTCGATCCATTGCCATGTGCGGCCTGTCATTCCAAGGCCGTAGTTAAGCAGCGGCCCGTAAACACGCTCATATTCCATTTTGGCGCTCATAAGTTCTTGTGATCTCATACGGAATTCCTGTAGCGCACGCATATCATCTGGATGAGTATCCAGATACAGGTTGAGTTCCGTAGCCGCAAATTGCAATTCCATGATTCTAAGAAGCATTTCTTTTTGTCGTGCATTCATTGTCGTATCCCTCCTTAAGCCCCTGGTTTTTTGTAAAGAGGTGGAGTTCGTATCAGTTCTGGGAAAAGTGTTCCGACCCTAAGCGCTTCCCGAAGGTCGAGTGTTTGCGAAAAAGTTTGCCAGGGTACATAGGCTGTGGCCAGTTCTCCGAAAATCATCCTGGAAGGTGTTTGTAGTTTCATCTGCTCTGCTTCTGGTTCTTTGTCGGTAAAGGGCCAATCGGGTTGAGAGAATCCATTGTGTTCTTGGACGAAGCCTACAGTAGGGGTAGGCTCATTGGAAACCGGTTTATCAGTGGCCTTGTCGGTATTGTCTACAGGGAACGGCTTATTATCAAATTTAGTATCTTCAACAGTTTCTGAATCTTGACGGCCAAGCCGCAATCTTGCCTGCTCGCGTGCATGTTCGAGTTCAGTGTCGCGAAACAGCCTGAAAGGCCTTTGATCATTTGGCAATTGCCTTCGCATATGCAGGTCCTCCTTGTTTGGAAATAATACTATTGCAGTTTATGTCAACAGAAAATTATTGTGTCTATATATGAACCGGGCAACAGAAAATTTGAGTACAAACTTCGCTCTAGATGCAAAATAGTGGCCGTAAAAGATTTGTTGCTCTGCACTGAGAATCTTTGTCTCGTTCGCCACATCATGCGGATTGCAGCAACACAGTGATGGGTCTCGTTGCCTGGGATGTAGGTACTGTCTGCCGATCAAAATTACCAGAGACATACGGTGGAAATCGGTATCCTTAAAGTGTCAATATGTTCTTCTGATCAATAAACTAAGCAATGAGTTCGTTGAGTATGATCTAACTGATTTAGAAGAGTAAGAGGGGACGGCGGAAGATACCCGTCCCCTGGCACATTCAGATGATGTTGCTCAAAATTGCAGTTGCATCGTTTATTCTTGCTATAACAATCTTTATACTGTTAACCCAGCCTCTTTCATGGCTGTTTCCAATAGAGGTGCATATTGGGCTTTGAGTTTTCTCGCTTCCTCAAGTTTGGCACTGCTTGACGCCTTAAAATCTCTATTTTTAATAGAACCAAGGTTGATTTCTGCATTCATAGCCGCCCCGCGCATAGCTGAGTCCAGCATTAGAAAACCTACGCCTACATCAGTAATTGTGTTCGGGTTTCCGTACTTGAGCAGGCCTGGCAGGAGTTTCATTGCTTGAGCACATGCATCTACTATCTTGAGAGGAGATTTAGTTGCCCCGACAAAAGCTTCTTGCATTGAATTCCGCCTTTGAGCCTTTTGCTCTGGCGTGGCTCGGGGCATTTTTAAGGCGGTTTCGACTTGCTTATATGCATTGGCATCTTCATCTGCCAGCGCAAGAAATTTCTTATGTAAGGTTTCCGAAGCCTGCCGTATTTCCTCCAGCCTTTCACGGCCTTCGGTAAACCTAGGCAGGCTTAACGTTACTCCGGCTACCATTTGAAAAAGTGCACAACCCATGGCGCCTGCTACAGCTGCTGCCGCTCCTCCGCCTGGGGTTCCGGTAGGAGCTCTCAGGCCATCCATAAAGTTGGATAAATCCATACGGTATCACTCCTTGTCAAATTCGTGCCGTAAAAGCACGGCTAAGTTTTGTGAATCTAGACAATCAAATCCAAAATTCTTTGCCTGGAGAAGTCTTTAAGTTTGAGCCGGGCAAACGCTACGTCCAACAGTGCGTCCAGGGGAATCAAGCCAATAATTTCTGAATCTGTAATCTCAACGCCTTTGTTTGCAGCTTCCTCTTCGATTTTGCTAAAAACAAGTTCGATAGGGGTGGTTTTGTAATCCAAAAGATTCATGGTAACTTGGGCAAGCCCGGTGTCTTCCATGGTTATGCCTTTTGCTTGTACGTGGGGCAGCCCTCCTGAAGACTCCCTAATGCGCCTGGCAATTGAACGCGCGATCTTCACGTCAGTTGTGTTGAGGTTGACATTGTACGCTATAAGAGGAGGCCTGGCTCCTACTGCTGTGGCTCCTGCTTTGGGATGTAGTTCAGATGGCCCGAAGTCGGGCTTTCTGTCGGGGTCGGTTTTTACGGCTTGTTTGAGCCCTTCATATTCGCCTTTTCTTATGCTAGGCAAACGCACCCGCTTTGGCGTTGTGGCAGCTTTTGCGTAAAGATACACAGGTATTGAAAGTTCAGTGCCGATTCTTTGGCCAACTCGTTTGGCCAGTTCCACACATTCTTCCATGGTAACTCCTTGAATAGGCACAAACGGTATTACATCTGTGGCACCGATCCTTGGGTGTTCGCCATGATGATTTTCCATGTCTATGAGTTCACTGGCCTTCTTTGTAGCGGCAAAAGCAGCTTGTTCAACGGTTTCCAGGGTGCCTATAAATGTGACAACTGACCGGTTGTGGCTGGGATCTGAAGATGCATCCAGTATTTTGCAGCCTGAATCTTTGATTGCCTTAAGAATCTGATCTACTACTGATTGGTCTTTGCCTTCGCTGAAGTTTGGGATACATTCCACTATTTTAGGTTCCATTTGATACATAACCTCCAACAACATATTCCGGTTATATTGAATCAGCCGGGTTCTCAGTATGTATGAGTGTAGAACCCTAGCTTATCTTACATCATCGACAGGTAAGCCACAAAGCCACCTGCCATTGGCCCGCACAGGCTACCGATTTTCAACAGGCGCATTTTCAATGCAGGTTAGCGGTTTGGTGGAAGTTTGTATTGTTATTTTCCCTGTTACCTGTACTGTTACCTGCTTGTTGCCTTTTCTGTTAGCGTGCCCGGTTATGTGCGCTGTCTGTACTGTTATAAGCATGTCTATCATACTTGTTTGGTAGGTTTGCAGCAGCAATCGAAGGCCAAGGAGAACCAAAGGAGCCTATCATAGGACTTGTACTGCGGGAGATTTCTGGCTATGCGAAACTGATGTAAGTTGTAAAATCACTGGGCCGGATAAGGCGCGGGAGATTTCTGCTATATGCCAAACTCATGCTAATTATCTAAAAGCGGCGTTTGGAGGGCGTGCCGCCGCATTAAGAGAATTGTTAAATAATAGGAATAATTGGATGGATTTGGTTGATGAGTGTCTGTAAGAAGTGTTATCATCATTTTGACTACAAGTTCTTATATCCTCGCGAATGCATGAACATACACAGTAACTCAAACAAATGCAGATTTTGCCAACCGGTGTCGGAACTGAAACTGAAAATGCAAACAGACATGGCCGGCCATGCTGGGAAAGAGGTGATCCGTAGATAGCATTAGGCCCGATTTGCTTCGGACATGGCACCGAATTTGTGAATGTCTATGTGGTTTTATGTCAAACGGTGCATTGGTTGCCACCCTAGCCTGGATTCGTACCAAATGGCTTTATTGAAAAGGCAGCTAATCTGAAGAGGCTTCAAGGATTCCAAAGAGAGGAGAGACTTAAGTGAAAAAACGGTTTGGATTGATTTGTTTGATTGTTCTCGTGTCAGTTACGGTTTTTGTAGCCGGGTGTACCCAAGAACCTGAGCCCGCAGTAGTAACCAATGGTGAAGCAGAACCACAGGAGCCTGTCATGAAATTAGTCGCAGTCGGCGAGTGTACATTTGCGCCATTTGAGTATGTGGATGAAGAAACAGGTGAGCCTGCCGGATTTGACGTTGATCTTATCAAGGCTATAGCAGAAGCATCTAATTTCGAAGTTGAGTACAAGAACTTGGATTGGAACAGCCTAATTGCTGCCCTTCAGACGAAAGAAGCCGACCTTGTAGTTTCCGGAATGACCATCACCGATGAAAGAGCTCTTGAAGTTAAGTTCTCAGATCCTTATTTTGAGTCCGGCCAGGCTTGGTGTGTAGAAGAGGATTCGCCTATCAAAACTTTAGATGACCTTTCAGGTAAGACAGTAGCGGTTCAAATAAACACTACTGCGGACTATGCTGCTCAGAGGCTTGATGAGAAATTCAAAGAAGAGGGCCACTCTGGCTTGGGTATCAAGAGGCTGGAACAGGCTGCAGATGTATTCAATGAGCTTAAGGTCAAAGGAGTAGACGCAGTGATATCAGACATACCGGTGATTCAGGAGTACTTAAAGAACAATCCTGATTCAGGTGTAATAATTCCAGAACCGGCCTTTACTGTTGAGTACTACGGTATTGCCATGCGCAAGCAAGACAAAGAGATACATGTTCTTGTGAACAAGGGCCTTGCCAAAATCAAAGCAAGCGGTGTGTATGATGAACTCTATGAAAAGTACTTCGGCACGCGGTGATGCGGCAAATCTAAGAAGCAAGGTGCAAGCACTAACCTGTCATTCAAAACACGCCTTGAGCAACCTAAAGCCCTTGCGTTGCAAGGGCCTTATGGCTTGCCGTGAACTTCCAAAGACGCATTTTGTCTTTGTGATTCGTATGCAAAGGTATGCAAGGGCCCTATGGCTTCAACCCTGACGGCGAAGCAGTCAACCGAGCGTCTGTTAAGGTTGGATGAAAACCAGGGCCAGGCTCAAATAGGCGAGTGTGTGCAGCAATGCTGAAGGGAATTTCTTAAGGGGGGGAGCAGATCTGTTTGATTTGAATGTAGTGTCTAGGTACTTCCCATTTCTGGTAAAAGGGGTTGGAATTACAGTTCGGTTCACTTTCATATCGTTCTTGCTCGCAGTTGTGGTTGGCCTCATAATTGCCCTTGGCCGGATTAGCGGTAACAAGATTATCCGTATTCCTTGTCAGATATATATTGATTTTATCAGGGGTACGCCACTTTTGGCCCAAATTTACTTGGTACATTTCGGTCTGCCCCAGATATTTCATTACAGGCCTGTCGGATATATTGATGCCCTGGTGGCCCTGACTCTGAATTCGTCTGCGTACATGGCTGAGATTTACAGGGGTGGGATTGAGTCTATAGAAGCCGGCCAGATGGAAGCCGCCAGATCTTTGGGGATGACGTATGGCCAGGCCATGCGGTATGTAATTCTTCCTCAGGCTTTTAGGCGAGTGATTCCTCCTATGGGGAACGAATTCATAACTTTGCTGAAAGAGTCATCCCTTGTGTCTGTTATCGGCATGGAAGATTTGATGATGCGGTCAAAAATGATGGCAGGTCAGAGTTTCAGGCCTTTTGAAGCGTACTTTACGACTGCTCTTATTTACCTTGCTATGACTTTTACCTTTAGCAGAGTCTTGGGAAGGTTAGAAGGGAGGCTAAAGGGAAGTGGTGAAAGTTAAGAATCTCCATAAGAATTTTGGAGATCTTCATGTACTTCGCGGCATAGACCTTGAAGTGAAGAAAGGTGAGGTTGTGGTGGTAATTGGGCCGAGCGGTTCCGGCAAAAGCACGTTTCTAAGGTGCATAAACCATTTGGAGCAGCCAACTTCAGGCGAGGTTCATATTGATGGTGTGAATTTGGATGACGGGAATGTAAATATAAATCTGATCAGGCAAACTGCGGGAATGGTGTTTCAGCAATTCAATTTGTTTCCCCATCTTACTGTGATGGCCAATATCAGCCTTGCCCCTGTAAAGGTGTTGCATCTGCCGGTTAGGGAAGCCGAAAAATTAGCCCATGAGCTGCTTAGAAAAGTAGGTTTGGCAGATAAGGCGGCAGTATATCCGCACCAGCTTTCAGGTGGTCAACAGCAAAGAGCAGCCATTGCAAGGGCGCTTGCAATGAAACCTAAACTTATGCTGTTTGACGAGCCTACTTCTGCCCTGGATCCTGAGATGATAGGAGAGGTGCTCATGGTGATGAAAGAACTGGCTCTTGAGGGTATGACCATGATTGTTGTAAGCCATGAGATGGGTTTTGCCAGAGAAGTTGCAGACAGGGTTGTGTTTATGGATGAAGGAACACTGGTAGAAGAGGGAACACCGTCAGAATTCTTTGCCAATCCCAAACATGTTAGAACCAAAGCTTTTCTGAGTAAGATTTTGTGAGGTGTGAGGTCATATTGGGATTTTGATATTCCAAGCCAGAGTAGTAAATGAAACAAGCCGAAAGCCGTGTGTGTTTGTGTTCGTGTGATGGTTAAGAGCTCTGGTGCCGATTGGCAACATGGAGATAAATATTGAACAATGCGATGCTTAGCATTCTTCAGGGTTGATAATAGCGGCAGGTTTGAGGTTTGGAACACAGGCATACCGAGTACCCGGGTAACTTTTTTGGTGGCTAACCCAACGTAGTGGAATTCATAGGCGCACTTATCTATTATGAGACCAAATGAGCTCATTTGGTTTCAAATCAACAATATTTCAGAACGAAGAGTGCGCTTTTGGCACCAAGAATAGGTGTGCTTTTCTCCATCGGGGATTCCTGCTGTTTGTATTAAGTGTGGGACGTGTTGGATGCTAGCCAGACGCGAAGATTTTGCATTTGTGTGATGGCCGACAGACAGAATTTTGAGGAATCCGCCGGACTGGCTCTGCAGGCGAGCCACTCAGCCTCCGAGAAGCCCGAAAACCCGGCGGACTGGCTCTGTAGCCGAGCCACTGAGCCTTAGAAAAGCCTGAAAACCCATCGGACTGGCTCTGCAGGCGAGCCACTCAGCCTCTGAAGGATCTTTGGTTTATACCATCTCCAGATGAATAGAGCCATACAGGGTGAAAATCCCTGTGCACTACCTTGGCCCTGAGTCTTGCTCGATAGGCTTAAACTTGAAGAGACTACTCTTTCTACATGCTGCGGTTCAAAAAGTCATCTAGTTTTCGGTAGGTTGCCTTTGTGGTGAAGATTTAGATGCAACTATTTACCCTGCCGACGATCTGGAAACTCTGATTCCTGTTTCCCATCCCGGGAAGTGCGAAGTAAAATCATGCCATATCTTGAGGGCTCTTGGATCATCGGGAGCAATTATCCCGCAGGTTATGAGATAAAGCTGAGATACTCCATCAGGATACCACTTGCTACGTCTGGGAAACCGTCTGCCAAAGAGAGATAGAGACCACGCAAAGGATTCTCTTTCAGGGTCGTAAAGGTATCCATAATACCGGCTTTGATTCTGTCAGATACATGCCTGAGCCGAATGGCTTCGTCAACATAACCTTCCTCTTCCAGAACCTGAGACCAATCCATCAGGCCGCGGTAATTTTCCGCATTGTCCATAAGATATTTAGTTCGTGAACCGGGTTTGACAAAGACCAAGCCGTCTTTATCCTGAAGTTCCACGATCACCTGAGCCACCAGGTTAATATCTTCCAGGTTGGCTCGGACAAAATGCTTATCTTGAGTTTTGCAGTAGTAATCTGTTACCAAAAAAATAAAAGTAGATGCATAGCTGTCTGCCGAATCGTAATTTTTGGTTGGCTTCATTGATATTTCCGCGGTTTCATCGCGCTTAAGAGAAGGTAAATATTTTATCTCGTAGTCGTATATTGTACCCGAAAGTCCCCAGCGGTCAGGCTTATTAAGGTTAGATAAGTACCATAGTTGTCATAAAGCAGGACCCTAGATATAAGTTAGGCAATATTAAGGTAGATGTATTGAAACTTGATACTGAGTTGATTGCATAAGAATATTTTACAGGTACACTTGGAGTAGTGATATTAAGGATTATGTCAATTTGGGAGATTTGCCTGGTAAGTACATACGGAAAAGAAGGGGTGGTACAGTGAGCGAAATTCCTTTTACTAAAATGCATGGATTAGGCAATGATTATCTTTATATCAACAGGTTTTCGTATGATTCTGAGCACGATTGGCCGAAACTTACCCGTCAAATGGCAGACCGTCATTTTGGAGTAGGGTCTGATGGCTTAATCCTAATAGAACCTTCGGAGATAGCAGATTTCCGAATGAGAATGTTCAATGCAGATGGGCTGGAAGGCGAGATGTGCGGTAATGGGATGCGTTGCTTTGCCAAGTATGTGTACGAAAACGATTTGACAGACAAAACTTCGCTGGTTGTAGAAACCAAGGCAGGGCTCATAAGGCCTCATCTTACAGTAAAGAAAGGTAAAGTAGAATCGGTTTCGGTGGACATGGGCATTCCGCGCCTCAAGAGAGCTCAAATTCCTTTGGCCAGGCTTGATGGGCCTGAGCCTGTAGTTAACGAGCCTATAGAATACGATGGCCAGGTGCTTTTTGCAACATGTGTGTCTATGGGGAACCCTCACTGTGTGTTTTTTGTTGATGATGTATATGAAGTTGAACTTGAAAAGATAGGCCCAGTACTCGAACACCACCCCATATTTCCCCAACGTGCCAATATTGAGTTTGTGGCCGTGAAATCCAGAGACTCGATAGATATGCGCATTTGGGAGAGGGGTTCAGGTATCACTCTAGCCTCAGGTACCGGGTCTTCTGCATCAGTTGTCGCTACCATTCTCAATGGGAAGGCAGACAGGGCTACACCTATTGAGGTCAATTTACCTGGCGGTACTCTACTGGTAGAGTGGAAACAAAACGGGCACGTTTGGCAGACAGGCCTGGCAACCCAGGTATGTACAGGGCTCTTTTGCTTTTCCGAAATTGAGTGAAGCCCCAAAAAGTTTCAAAACTTTTATAGGATACATGGTACTACAAGGGCAGATTTCAATTCTTAAGTCTTGTACTGGGCCCGCTCTGCCCATGGCGCAGAGTGCATTTGTGTTTGCGGCAGATTTCAATTCTTAGGTCTGGCAAGCAAAGAGTTTTTAAGGTTTTAACAGGATAGATGATACCGGGGATAGAAATAAATAAGCAGTCCTAAACCAGTCAATTCAGAACAAAGCGGACAAAGCAGTTTCGATGTCATGGTCTGCCGGTTTGTGATCGTTTTTGCGGCTGTGAGTTTGGATTCAGGACGTTTGCGATGCAGCTCCAATGGATGTTGATGCTGGGGCTGCTGCTAAAACAAATTTAGCACTATTGAAATGGAGTAAAGTATATGCCACAGATATTTGCGAATTTGCTACTGCTCCTGGTAACTATTATTTGGGGCACAACTTTTGTTTTGGTCAAAGAGGCAATCTCATCTATAAAGCCGTTCACATTTTTGGCGGTGAGATTTTTCATTGGCGGGTTATTCTTGCTGCTGTGGTTGGTTGCAAGAAATTATTGGTTTCCCAAGGCGGCAAAAACCGGTACGGCTAACGGTTCCGCTTTTGAGAAACAAGCCTGCGCTTCTGGTAATTCCCACGTTGGCAAGCGCTTACCAAAAGATACTTTGAAAGATTCTTTAATTACAGGAATTACCTTGTTCTTAGCTTATGCTACCCAGACTTTCGGATTGCTCACTGTGCCTGCAGGAAAAGCAGCTTTTATCACAGGGATGTCAGTAGTGATGGTCCCTGTTGCTTCAGCGTTTTTACTTAAATCAATACCTGATCGAGGCACTACTGTTGGGGTGGTTTTGGCAACAATAGGGTTAGGGCTTATGTCGCTGGTTTTCCCGCTCAAAATCGAAATAGGAGATTTGCTGATATTTCTATGCGCAATCGGATTTGCTGCACATATTCTCCTGGTAGGACGGTATTCAAAAGGTAATGATCCTGTAGTTTTTACGGCCATTCAGTTGATTGTGGTATCAATAGGTTCGTTTGGTGCAGCGCTTTTATGGGAACGTCCGCTGTCTGTTCCGGGACAAACCTGGGGCGCGATTATCTACACTGCTATCTTGGCCACTGCAATTACTGTCTTAATACAGTCTGCTGTTCAAAGATACACATCGGCTACGCATACTGCGCTGATATTCTCCGCTGAGCCTGTCTTCGGCGCATTGTTTGCATGGATTATGTTAGGTGAGGTTCTTAGCCCCCGTGAAATGGCCGGAGCAGTACTTATTTTGGCGGGAATGCTTATTTCAGAAATCCCTGTGAGCAAACAACCAAAACAACCATCAAATACCGGCAGCGCCATTGCCGGTGAAGGACAGTAACTACTTGTCTTATAGACGTTACCGGAATGGTACCAAAACGGTACCAAATGGCGAAATTGGACCGGGATGAAGAAGGCCATTTGTTTTTTGGGTTGAAGGGGCTTTGAGAAATGTGGTATCGCTTTAGCCCATGTTGTATGCCGCAAAGTGAAACCTAGGTTTGCTGTAAGGCACAGAGAAGCAGGTAGTACAGGCCGAATTTGTTTGCAAATTTGCCTATGTGTTGGTTTAGGAAACTGCATATCATGATGAAAGGGCGGTTGGTATGACCAAGAGCAAGCTTGTTCACCCTTATATCCCCAACTTAGTTCCTGAGGTTCAAGAAAAGATGATGGAAGAGATAGGCATAACCGATATTGAAGAACTGTATTCTGAAATTCCGGAAGAATTGAGGCTCAAAGGCAAAACGAATCTTCCTAAGCCCCTTGTTTCAGAATGGCAGCTTGAACGTCACATGGAAAGTATTCTTTCGAAAAATGAGACTGTCAAGGAAAACTTAAGTTTCTTAGGGGCAGGTTGCTATCAACACTATGTCCCTGCAATATGTGATGAAATTGCTAACAGATCAGAGTTTCTGACTGCGTATGCCGGCGAACCTTATGAAGATCATGGAAGGTTTCAAGCACTGTTTGAATATCAAAGCATGATGGCTGAACTGTTAGACATGGATGTAGTTAATGTACCTACTTATGACTGGTGCCAGGCGGCTGCAACTGCAGTACGGATGGCAGGTAGGATTACTGGGCGGAATGAAGTGCTTGTTGCCAGGAGCATCAATCCTCAAAGGTTGCTTACCATCAAAAATTACTGCCATCCTGCAATGAAAGTAAGCCTTTTGGAATACGACACTGAAACAGGATGCTTGGACATTGGAGACTTCAAAGCTAAGTTAACAGATAATGTTGCTGCCATTTACCTGGAGGCCCCGAATTATTTTGGAGTCGTAGAGGTTCAGGGCGATGAAATTTCAGACATTGCTCATCAAAACGGGTCGCTTTTTGTTGCCGGAGTCGATCCAATTAGTCTGGGAATATTGGCGCCGCCTTCACATTACGGGGCGGACATTGCATGTGGAGATATTCAGTCCTTGGGTATACACATGAACTACGGCGGTGGTGTTGCCGGTTTTGTTGCCACCCGGGACACTGAAGACTTTGTGGCCGAATACCCGTTTAGGCTGTTTGGCATAGCTAAAACTGAAGTGGAAGGTGAATGGGGCTTTGGCGATGTGTACTACGATCGAACATCTTTTGCCAAAAGAGAATTAGGCAAAGAATTTGTAGGCACAGCATCGGCGCTTTGGGGAATAGTTGCAGGTGTGTACCTCGCACTTATAGGCCCGAAAGGGATACAGGATGTCGGAAGGGCCATTATGCAAAACACTTCTTATGCTGCCAGAAAACTTTCCGGCATTGAGGGAATCAGAATAAGAGGTTTTAGAAGGCCTTTTTTCAGAGAGTTCGTTGTTAATTTTGATGAGGCCGGTTTGACTGTTGCTCAGGTGAATAATGCCTTAAGGCAAAAAGCCATCTGGGGGGGCAAGGACATTTCCACCGAATTCCCTGAACTTGGCCAAAGCTCACTTTATTGTGTAACGGAAATCCATACAAAAGAAGACATATTAAGTCTTTGTGAGGCTCTGGAGGAGATCATCTTAGAAAGGAAAGGGGAGAGAGCATAATGGTAACCAGAAAATCACTTTTGAGGCGGGGTTTTCATCAAGCCAAGTGGGATGAACCTATTATATTTGAACTTAGCCAACCAGGTGAGCGTGGCGTCCTGACGCCTGAAGCCGGTGACTCTGTTAAGGCTGAAACCGGTGAAGTTTGGAATGATTTGCCCGAAAACATGGTAAGAAAAACCCTGCCGGCTTTGCCTCAACTATCTCAGGCACGGGTCTTGCGTCATTACCTCCGTCTTTCCCAGGCAACTTTAGGTGCCGATATTAACGTAGAAATTGGCCAGGGTACATGTACCATGAAGTACAGCCCGAAGATAAACGAAAAATTTGCATCGTCTGCTAAAGTCGCTTACCTTCATCCGTTCCAAGATGATGAGACGGCCCAGGGCATACTCGAGATTATATATAGCACTGACAAGTTTCTGAGGGAGATATCAGGGCTTGACCGGTTTTCGTTCCAGCCAGGCGGAGGTTCTCAGGCCGCACTTACCATTGCTTCAATAATCAGGGCATATCATGAGTCAAGGGGGGAGGGAGAGCAGAGGGACGAGATCATAACCACCATATTTTCCCATCCGTGTAACGCAGCAACTGCTGCGGTGAAAGGGTTTAAAATCATAACTATTTATCCGGGCCAAGATGGATACCCTGATCTTGAAGCCCTAAAGCATGCCGTATCTGAGCGGACGGCTGGGTTAATGATAACCAATCCTGAGGATACAGGCGTATTTAACCCCCATATTAAGGAGTTTACCCGTATTGTTCACGAAGCCGGAGGGATTTGCAGCTATGACCAGGCAAATGCCAACGGCATTTTAGGAATTACAAGGGCCAAGGAGGCAGATTTTGATATTTGCTTTTTCAACCTACATAAGACGTTTTCTTCGCCCCATGGGTGCGGAGGGCCCGGAGCGGGGGCCGTTGGAGTTACCAAGCAACTTGAGAGGTTCTTGCCTGTTCCGGTGGTTGATTTTGATGGGGGAAAATATAGCCTTAACTATGATCTGCCTGATTCAATAGGTAAAATCAAGATGTTTTACGGGGGTGTCCAGGCTGTAGTTCGGGCTTATGCATGGATAATGAGTTTGGGCGAAGAGGGGTTGAAACAGGTGGCCAAAACTGCTGTGCTTAATAGCAATTATCTTTTGTCCAGAATTAAGAAGATAAGAGGAGTTGACGTACCTTATGCTCCTGGAAAGCACCGGTTTGAGCAAGTGAGGTACAGCTGGGGGCCTCTTTTAGAAGAGACAGGTATTACCACTGAAGATGTTCAGAGAAGAATGTGCGATTTTGGGCTTCATTACTGGACCAGCCATCATCCGTGGATTGTGCCTGAACCTTTCACCCTTGAACCAACAGAGTCTTACTCTAAACAGGATCTTGATGAGTACATTGAGGCTTTGGAGCAAATTTCCCGAGAAGCTTACGAATCTCCTGAAATTGTAAAGAACGCTCCTCATAGAAGTGTGGTTCATAAGATTTGCCAGGACTGGTTGGATGACCCTGACAAGTGGGCAATCAGCTGGAGGTCGTACTTGAGAAAGCACAAAGGGGCTCAGGCCCAAAAGTGAATTGGGGTAACCAAGCGGTTTGTGTTTCATGTGACTTAATAACTTGTTGGGTTGCTTAGGGGTTGAAACAGTTACGTGCGGGAGGGAGTTTTGTGTCAAAGTACAGTAATCCACTTGTGCTTGAAGGCAAGGTGGCAATGATAACAGGAGGGGCATCCGGTATTGGGCTGGCTACTGCCGAAGTTTTGGCTCAATATGGCGCCCAGGCTGTTATCTTAGACATAAATGAACAAAACGGAAAAGATGCTGTATCTTCAATTTTGGAGAATGGCGGGAAAGCTGAGTTTATGAAATGCGATGTTACATCGAATCAAAATTGCCGTGAGGTTGTGGAACTGACAGAGGCTAGGTACGGGCGTATAGATATTCTTTTCAACAATGCAGGAGTGATTGTAAGAAAAGATGTGGTAAGCCATGAAGAAGCCGAATGGGACCTGGTGATAGACGTGACATTGAAGGGTACATATTTGATGTCGAAGTATGTAATTCCGGTTATGGCCAAAAACGGTGGTGGCAGCATAATCACTACAGGTTCCGGATGGGGCCTCAAAGGCGGAGACAATGCTGCTTCTTACTGCGCTGCTAAGGCGGGGGTTGTAAACCTTACCAAGGCTATGGCTATAGATCATGGAAAACAAAATATCAGAGTCAATTGTGTGTGCCCCGGTGATACAGATACGCCTATGCTCAGGGGCGAAGCCCGCCAGCTGGGATTTGATGAAGAGAGTTTTCTTGAGTCGTCGGGTGTGGATAGGCCTCTCCAAAGGATAGGTGTTCCACAGGATATTGCCCATGCAGTCTTGTTCCTTGCAAGCGATTTGTCCAGTTGGATTACTGGGGCCACCATTGTGGTTGACGGCGGTGGAATAGCTTAGGGCCGGAGGCCTCCGGGGTTGCCATTTTAGAAGGGGCCTTTCGGCCCCTATTTATTTAATGTGCCCTATTTTCTACTTTATGATCCCCAACCAGTTGGCGTACAGAAAGTGAAGCCTGCCGATAAATAGCGCCATACGGCCCATTACAGTGCTTCCGAACGCTGCGCCGAAGGACACCATCATGATATACCGTCCGAACACCGAAACGTGTTTAAGGGCACCTTTGTGTTCCACAGAGAAGAAGAAGTAAGTGAGAACACCTAATGTGCCAAGTACTATCACAATGTTGTTTATGCTGTTAAGCGGCAGCACTGTGCTTTTTACCTGGCTTACTATTTGAGATCCTATTGTCCCACGTATTGCAAGGCCGGTTCCTATGCCTACCAAGACTGCAAGCGGAAACCTGGATAACCATGCAAGTTTCTTAGAGTATCTGGTATAAAGCAGCATGCCAAGCACCAAGGGAATAAGAACTTGCCAGTTACCTTTTGAGGCAAGCGGTTCTATTCCTTGGTCTCTTATATTGATCCATCCCAGAACCAGAGCATGCCCAGCCGATACGCCAACATACACGTTTTCGACTAGTTTGTATAACGGATTATCCTTAAAAGCAAAGCTCATAATTCCAATGGTAGCGATTGCTGCAATCCATGTTCCAAGATTGGTGCTAATCTGCATTAACGTCCACCTCCCTGGGAGGCCTGAGATTTGGTTCCCAGATATACGATATTGCCCAGTATCACCAGCCCGAGTATGGTCAGGTGCGAAATAGACTGTGCATCCATGCCTCTGATTCCCAACCCTGAGATTCCCATAAGGCTTTCGTAGCCGGCGGCTCCTTTCATGCTCGGAATCATTCCGCTAAGCTGCCCGGACTGCATGTAAGGAGTCATATTAGGCACGTTTACTGCGACGATGGCTGTTGCAATGGGAACGCCCATTGGATCTCCGACTTGCCTTATCCATTCAGGAACTCCAGGTGTTCCTGATGATATACATATAACCAATGTGGCATCTTGGGCTGAAGTTATACCTTCCATTGCAGGAAGGGATGATGTTAGATTACCTCTGTAGTCTCTCGGAAAACTGCCGGGAATATCTTTAGCCATTCGGGCTATGGCAGTTTCAGCGCCGGCAAGATAGCCCAAGTTAACATAGTCCACACCATATTCCTTATTTTTATAATCTGAGCCTCCAAAAGCAGTTTCCAGCAGGCTAGGGCCTGTATCGAAAAAGCCCATTCCAATTACCCTTATACCTTTCCTGGAAAGGTGGTTTAGCAATGCTGCTGCACCTGAGGCCAGTTCTCCGTAGCCCCCGGGGGATGTATCCATTGATAGGATGACTGCACTGCCCGGAGGCAGAGCCTCTACAGTGTTATAAAGTTCCTGGGTTTCCGGCCCTACTGTTACCCCCAGCCCTATGGGCCAAATAAGGGGGATAGAGAGGGACAGAAATACCAATGCGTAAATAATACGTCGATCCATTTGTGCCAGTTTTTCAAACAATGATTGTCCCTCCTTTATGAACTTGAACCGCCAAGATACGATTTTTCGATTCCGAGAAGCACTCTCAGGCCTGATGCAATTCCGCCTATACCTGCACCAATAAGCATGCCTCTTTGGCCTGCAAGGTTAGGAATATCCATAAGCCAGCTACTTATTACAGGAAACTGACGCCATATCCTTTCGCCAATAGGCACATTCCCTAGCATCAGGATTGCTGCTGATATTAGCAAGATGGCGGCATCAAGGTTTCTTACCCTAAAAGCCCTGTAAGCTGCCGATGCAATAAAGAACCCTGTCATGGCATAGACTGTCGATTGTCCAGGTACGAACAGAGCATCGAACCAGAACTGGTAAGTTGTATGAGTTGGCCCTTTGATTATCCCCAAAAGAGCCATGCCGACCATTGAGAATATCAAAGACCCTGAATACAGCCAGTCAAGCCCTTTGCCTCTGGTAATCTTTTTTGCATGGATTTGGACCAGGTTGACTGATGCCAACCCCAGTGCAAAGGCAGCTATTATTACTCCCCAATTTTGGACAGTTTTTGCAGCTTCCAAAAGAGGTTCAGACGTAAAGAAAAACGAAACAATCATCAACATGCCGACTATAAAAGCCACTGCTATCGGTAATTCGCGCCTCATGAAACTGTCACCCCTTTCACTTGCTCAAGAGCCTAACGAAATAGGATGAGCCAAAACTTCGAGAAATTACGCCCGCAATGATAAGTGCGGCAACAACCGCTTTTGCCATGTCCTGCCCTAAGATTGAGCCTAGCTGCATTCTGTCTTGTGAAAGATAGGCCGCTGCAGCAAAAAGTTCTTCTCCGATAAGGGTGTAATCAGACGAAGCCACAAAGAATGGCACCTGTGACAACTGGGCCGTACCGGTTATTTGAAGCGCTCCAACTTCGGAGCCTACTTCAGCCAGCATCAAAGCTTCAGCCCAAAAAGCCCCCATCATGAAGTTAGCTGCAGGTTTTTCACGGGCGATTATGCCAAACAATGCTGCGGCATAGGCAAATTGCTGAGATGAAAGAAATCGTATATTTCCAGGTTCGTAAGCATCACTTTTGCCTTCTTCCAGATATGCTTGGCGGACAGTCTCTTCTGCCATTGGAAAGACCTCCGGTTGCCGGATAGTTACTATTTCCGGCACGTCAAACCTGGCAGTAAGCCTTGACACATAACTAAGGATGGCAAGCCCTGCAAAAGTCTGGGGCGCTTCAACTGCACCTATACCGCCTATGCCAGGGCAATAGTGTACCGGCCTGCCCATCTCAGTGCTGCGCCCTATGGCTTCTTCAATAGCATCAAGCCCTGCTATTTTTCGGATGCTAATTGGCTTGCCTTTCTTGGCTCTCCACATTGAGTACACAAGGCACCCAATGATTATAAGGAGCAGCCAAAATGAAAATACTCTTCCTTCTACAAGTGTCAAAAACCTCACCTCCTGTGAGAATAAAAACGCATTCTACCTGGGTTTTTGTACTCTAAAACGTATTGAACAGTATAACAATACAGAACATTGACGGAAATGAATGAATTATGGGTTGGCAGAATAGTTTTTCCAAGGTACCCGAATTGATGAAATGCAAAGTCTTACTGGGTGGGGTTTTGCGGCAACAGAGGGGGGTTAATCCGCAAGGCTCGATGTTAGTTCCATTAAATACCTGACAAGGGCTTCTATGAACTTCATAGGGTTAGGAACATTGACTTTCATGAACAACAATAGGCTTATTGAAAAACCGGTGAGCAAAACAAAGACGAAGACCGTCAGCTCTCTCCACTGTTGTTTGCCGGTCATTTGGGGCACATCGTACAGTGCAATTAAGCCAAACCCTGATACCAGCAAAACAAGATGTAGCATGTTCAATAAAGTAAACCCTCCAATTGCCAGTGTTTTGCAGCCATTTACCTGTTATCCATCAGACTAGTTTTTTGCAGTGGAAAGGAACAATATACCTTTCGTATGCCCCGTGCCTTGCAAATATAGATGATGTTTTAAGTGCTCACGCTGTGTGAACTGGAGCAATATGCCCTCCGGATGAGCATGCTTTGCAAGCCGATTGCTATCTTGTTTCAGCGCTCTTGAGTATCATGCCTGAAGTTCGTAGACTGGCGCTTACTTGGACACGAACTTTTACGGTAGGAAATAACTCATCCCACTGCTTCCGGATTTTGGCCCAGTCCTTGGGTTTTTGCCTGAAAATGTCTTGGCCGAAACCAATTGCATCGGCTCCTAATTCTTGAAGTTTAGTGACTGTTTGCCTGATTTCGTGTTCAATTGTGGTTTCAAGCCCTTTTTCGAATTGTCTCCAAAGCTCCGGGTGTTTGATAAGGTCTACAGGCTCTTGCACGTCACCTAGGTTTCCTATTGTGTCTACCTGGATGGATGCGATTATCAAGCCTTCCTGTACCTCTACCTTAAACTTGCCGGTTGAACGTAAAATCTCTACAGTAGTAAGCTTATCTTCAAATCCAGGTTGCGGGAATACCACTAAGGTGCTCTTGATTTTACCTAGAATCCAGTTAAGGCCCCTGGTTTCCAGTTCGTCAAGCCAGCCTACCAGATAATTGCCTTTAATCACTCCTGTGCCTCCAAGTTGCGCTGTGGATTTGACTTCTTCATGAGAGAGCTGTCCTATAATCGAAGTATCAGGTTTAAGAGGAATTACTTCGACTCCCATGGCAATTGGTTCAATCCCTTCGCTTCCCATGCGATCTTGAAATTCTCTGAGAGTGATGGCCGGAATAGTCCCACGAGAACTTTCAAGATAGAGTATAATGCTTTGCTCCGCTTCTGACGGCATTGACGTTCCCTCAAATTCAGCTTGAAGAAATTCTTTTGCAGTTGCACCTTTAACTACCAGAACCTGCGATGCTAGACGCGATTCTGCGTCTCTGTCGAAAAAATCCATGACAGGCATAATGCCCTTATCTTTGAGCAATTCCTCTCCAAAGATCAAAAACCGGTTGTGTTGTAAGTACGGGCGCCTGGGCGATATAGATCCTAGTTTTCTGAAACTCTCAAACACTGTATCTCCTTCAACAGTCGATATCCAAAAGGGTTTTTCTGAAGTTGCTTTGCTTTCAGTACCGCCCATGAATGCTCCTGGTTTGGCAAATTGCACTGTAAGCTGGATTTTACCTGATGGTGATTTGTCTACACCGATTGCCATCACGAACCCTAAAGTTTCAATTTCTCTCCGGTTCCAACAGCCTGTAGTAAGGCTAAGCAAAAGAACGGCTGTTACAGCATAAACTGTCAAGAAAGAAGAATGTTTGATTTTCATTGCATCATCCTTTTGAGTAAGTGTCTTTTGGCTTAACCTCTAGCATATGATTTTTGTTGACGACAGAGGCTAAATACAAAACCAGCGTCACGCCAAGAATAATTAGAATCGAATATATAGGCCAGATATTTTTGATGAATTGCATTTCATCAACGAGACTTTCAAAAAACAGCATGGTGAATGAAGCAGCCAAGGCTCCAATTGGATACGTAAGCGGCTTAAAGTTTCTGAGCCCGAACACCTGGGCCAGCCCTGTAGCGGCAGCCCAAAAATCCAGTGCGATCTTGACCAGTGCATTCAATACCCAGACAGACACCGGTATTGTTTCGATTCTTTCGAAGAATTGGCCTATAAAAATTTGCCTGGCTAAAGTGAATCCGGGTACTGCCAATGTGGTGGCTTGGGAGCCAAATACTGCTACAAGAGCTATGGTATGTCCCAAAAGAAGAATTCCGCTGAGAAAGACTGCATACCTGGAATACCTGAGCACCTCTTTTCTGTTGTGGGCCAGAGGTATGATCATTCCAACAATGTTTAATCTCATATAAAATGCTATGATTGTTAATGAACTTTTGAGGTGGGGAAGAAGGCCATAAGGTAATATGGGCTTAAGGTTCTTAAAGTCCATGGCCGGGTATGGCAATACCAGTACTAATCCAGATGCAATAACTCCTATGGCTACAAGTTCACTCCAACGCGCTATTACTTCAATACCGTTCCGAGCTGCATTGGCAGCAAGCAACACTACCAAAATTATGAATACAATCATGGGTGTCTCGGGCATAAAACTCGAGACAATCGCGGCTCCTAAAGCTCTTATGGTTGTGGCTGCATCTGAAACCCAGAACCATATGAGCAGCAACCCAACTGCCTTTCCCAGAACTTTGCCCAGCACAGCCTGGCTGTATTGTATTATTGTCATGTCAGGGAATTTCATTCCTAACCGTATAATCAGTTCCAAGAAAAACAAAGACGCGATAATACCTATAATAATCCCAATCCACGCATCAGTAGGAGATTCGTTTCCCATTATGAACGGAAATGAAATGGTGGTGGCAGTCACGCGTACCAGAAACAGCAAACACATGATTTGGAACGATGATATTCTACCGCCGTCTAGTTTCTGCATATCACCGTTTGCCCCCCTTTAAGCAGCGTACTCATTTTTTATCAGGTGTGGGGGCTTTAGGCATTTGCCCAGGGGCACTTCTTGTGGCATCTTTTTCTCCTATGAACCTGGGGCGTCTATCCATAGCCCACCACGGTGCTCTTAAAATAGTATCTTGCTGTTCTCTTGCTACAAATGGCCAAAGGGGTTCCATGTACGCAACGCCAAAGGATCTGAGTGAGAAAAGGTGTATCGCCAATGCCGAAAGCCCTGTCAATATGCCAAACAGCCCCAGAGCTGACGCGAGCAGCATTAAAGGAAATCTTAAAAGGCGGATTGAAATACCAAGACTGAAGATGGGTGTGGCAAAGGAAGATATGCCTGTGAGGGCCACGACCACAACCATTGCTGCTGATACGAGCCCTGCTCTCATAGCTGCTTCGCCTATGACCAAAGCTCCTATAATACTTACTGCTTGCCCCACAATCCTTGGTAAGCGAAGCCCTGCTTCTCTTAATATCTCAAACACGACTTCCATAATGGTAGCTTCAACCACTGCAGGGAATGGGATTTGCTCTCTTTGCGCCGCAATGCTGAGAATTAAGGGAGTGGGCAGCAGTTCTTGGTGAAACGTGGTGATTGCTATGTATAATGCAGGTAAAGTAAGTGAGATGAAAAATGCTAAATATCTTAGAATTCGAATAACACTTCCTGCGTAAAATCGTTCAAAATAATCTTCAGGGGCGGTGAGAAACATTGTAAAGGTAGCCGGCGCTACAAGGGCAAAAGGAGAACCATCTGTAAGTATAGCAATCCTGCCCTCAAGAAGATTACCTGTTACCCTGTCAGGGCGCTCAGTTCGCAAAATAGTGGGGAATGGAGACAGGGGTGCATCTTCTATCAATTCTTCAAGTTGCCCACTTTCTTGAATAGAGTCTACGCGAATTTGTGAAAGCCTCTTTTTGGCTTCTTGAGTAATCTGGGTGTTGGCAATTCCTTCTATGTACAGAAGAGCTACAGGTGTTTTAGATACACTTCCAAGAGTATATTGCTTTACTATAAGCTTTGGATTTCTGATTTTTCGTCTTAGCAAACTTAGGTTAGTGGGCAAGGACTCAATAAATCCTTCTTTTGAACCTCTGATAGTAGCTTCTGTAGTAGGTTCTGATACGTTTCTTTGTGCATATCCTTGAGTCTGGCATACGATTGCTTTGGGAATGCCGTCAACAATGATACAAGTATTACCGTTTGCAATCTCGTCGAGAAGTTTATCAAAATTATATTCTTCAGAAACCCCGGTCAGTTCCAAGTACCGGTCCCTAAGACTTTTGTATATTTCACTTGGATCGTCTAAATCCACAGTCTTGTTAAGAACTTGTTTTAGTATGGCACCACTGACCATTTCAGCATCTACGACTGCATCCAGGTGAACAACCAGCGCCGGAACCCGTCCTTCAACGCCGATCTTTACACGTCGAACTGCCAGGTCAGGGCTGTTGCCAAAAGCTTTTCTGATTCTTTTTTCATTTATATCCACGTTAGGTGATATAGGATTCTTATCATGCCCAGGACCGTCTGTGCGCCCAAATTTCCTGGTAATCACCCTCATAAGCCTTCTAAGCATTAAGTGTCCTCGTTTCCCCAAAAATGTTCTCATTGGCAAACATCAGTATTAGATTTGCTTGGGCTCATTGTAAAACACGCCATGCGATCCATCTTATGGATAGTAATGTGACATTTGGCTGGCCGGTATGCATTGGCAGAAAGGAAATTTGGAATCGCAGCAAACTACCATTACTGCAGTTTTATCTCTTTGATGAGTGTGTTGCAGCCCGGTGACGATAATTTATATGGCATAATCTCGATGTTGTTAATTAAGGATGCTTTGATTAGTGTGTTGCAGCAGGGTTTCCGGAATTTGCGCCGGAAAAGAAACAATCTTGAACGAGAGTTTTGTTACTATACGTTCAAGATTGTATATGACAAGATCTTAGCTCAAACCCTTTAGAGCACAGAGCCTGGTCTGGGTGTTTGCGCTATATTTGTGCTATACTCCTGGAGTTGCTGTTGTTGCACCCCTATGGCCTATTTTATCTTTGCCAGATTATCTATAAACTGCACAACCATTTTGATGCCTGCTTTGTAATCCTCAAGCCTAATATTTTCGTTGGGAGCATGGTTTGATGAATTCCAGTATCCCACTCCAAGACCTATCATGGGTAGGCCAAGGTACTTCTTAAAGGGGTACATGGGCCCTGAACCTCCTTGAGTAGGGGAAATGACAGGCGGCTTTCCATACACCTCAAGCGCAGCTTGCTTTGCAGCGCTTACCATTGGAAGGCCAACAGGAGTTTTCACAGGGTAATCCAGGCTTACTACCCGCACTTCAATATCGCCAAAACCCTGATCGTTAAGATGGTTTTGCAGTTTATCCAATATGTCGTTAGGGTCTTGATCAGGCACTAACCTGAAGTCCATTTTGGCCAGCGCGCGTGCAGGGAGCACGGTTTTCTGTCCTTCACCGATGTACCCTGCTTTGAAGCCGCAAATATTGGCTGTAGGGCTGAAAAGGGACCGTTTACGAAGTTCGAGGCCATAAAGATCAAGAAGATAACTTTCCAGTCCAAGGGCGCGGGCATTTTTCCTGGCAAGTTCATGTGCTTTACCGTCATTCATTTCTTTGTCATCAATAGCATCTTTAAGCAATTCCATTTCTTCATCTGTTGGGGAAAGCACGTCATCATAAAACCCTGGGATGAGAATCTTTTCGTCTTGGCCTTTTATGGTGGAAAGAGCCCAAATAAGCCTCCATGCAGGATTTGGAATAGTAGTCGCTGAGCCTGAGTGCATATCGTTTGACGCGCCGCGGGCTATGAGTTCTACATATAGCATGCCTTTTACGCCAAGGTACATGCCAGGTCTTCCGTTCGGGTTCATGTAACCTGATTCCCAGACCCCGTAATCGGCCCTGAGCAGATCGGCATTGTCTTTGATGAATTCACCAAGATGAGGGCTTCCTATTTCTTCCTCGCCTTCAATAAGGAATTTGACTGTTAAAGGTAGCTCTTTCCTTAACTTTAGCATTGTACCTACAGCCTGAATTCGTGCACAGGCGTTACCCTTATTATCTGAGACTCCCCTGGCATAAATCTTACCGTTTCTTATATCGCCCCCAAAGGGTTCTGACTTCCATTCGTTCAAAGGATCCGGTGGCTGCACGTCATAGTGATCATAAAAGAGTACCGTCTTATTTGATTTGCCCTTAATTTCTCCGTATATACACGGGTAGCCACCCCTGGTTGGAATAAGCCTGGCACTGATTCCGTAACTTTCCATAAGGGCTCGAAAATGTTCTGCTGCTTCGTTCATACCAATATTTTGGGCAGCAATGCTAGGTTGCCTTACTGCCTCTTGCAGTTCTTGAACAAAAGCCTCGAAATTGCTGTCTATGAATTCTGATTCTGTTTGTTGTATGTTCAAATGTGTACCTCCCTTGGTTTTGCTGAATTAATTTGTCTTTTTTGCTTTTAGGGAACCTGGGAAGCACAATGCCCACTTTTCGGAGATTTTCACATTTGCAGGTTCCCGGATTGATAACTGAATGGTTAATGATAGTCCAATTCCTAAGGAATACTATTTCTTCATAGGGATTGCTTTAACCTTTTTCCGATCGATTTTGAAGAAAGCCAGTCACTGTAAGAGTCCCATCCAAATCAATCTTTCCTTAATTGGGCGAATCTGATACCATTTTGCAGGATTCCGGATTATGCCATGCAACATACCGGAGAAGGGATGGATGGTTATGGGGATGCAAGGTGTTTCGTATGGTGCAAACCTTCTCGAGACTGAATTTTGGATCAATGCCGGAGGCGTGGTAATTAGGATCGGGGCAGTTATCGTCATGGCACTGATAGTTATCAAGATTGGCAACTCAATAATAAGAAAGCTGTTTTCTGAGCCCAAAGGTAAAGTTCCGGGGTTGGCAATTGACGAGACTCGTGCCAGGACACTTTCCAGTCTTTTGCGCAGTACTCTTAGGTATGTAACCGGAATAGTTGCGCTTCTCATGATTTTGGATCTTCTTGGCATAGACACCAAGGCGCTTTTGGGAGGCGCAGCCGTACTGGGGCTTGCTGTTGGTTTCGGCGCTCAGAATTTGGTGCGGGATATTATTACAGGCTTCTTTCTAATATATGAGCGGCAATACGATGTTGGGGATTATGTGACTATAGCCGGAGTTTCAGGCGTTGTTGAGCAAATTGGGCTTCGAACCACAGTTTTGCGCGATTGGTCAGGGGATGTTCATACAGTGCCAAACGGGTTGGTAGAGAAGACCACGAACAGCAGCAGAAGGGGAGCCAGAGCTCTTGTGGAAGTGCCTGTTTCTTACACAGCGGATTTACGCCAGGTGATAGATATTTTGGAACGGGTTTGCGCCCAGGCAGCCAAGGAATTGCCTGTTATTCGCGAAGGCCCCAAAGTATTGGGTGTGAAGCAATTAGGTGAGTCAGGGGTAGTGCTTCTTGTTTGGGCAAGAACTGAACCTTTGGGCCAGTGGAGTGTGGAAAGAGAACTGCGGCTTAGGGCCAAAGAGGCGCTTCATGCTGCAGGTATCGAAATTCCATATCCAAGGCTTGTGGTTTATGAGAAGCAAGAAAAGGATGGAGCCAACGCTAATTAAGGATGATGAAAAAACGAAGGAGGCCAGGCGTGGCGTACAAGGTACAGCCTACTGTTTGGCCACCTTCGTTTGGCACTTTTAAGTCAGGCCATTATCCTTTGCAGGAAAGATCGTCTATGGGGTCACTGTCCGGGCAAGTCTGGCAAAATTCCCAATCAGGGCATGCGCCATTATTGATTGTTAGACACTTGGTGAAGATAATATACGTCACATGGTTCGGGCAGCAGCAATCATTGTTATTGCAATTGCCTCCGTTTTCCGGAACCTCAGAGATCTCCCTTGCCGCTTTGATCAAGTTCCTGTGCACCTTTGTTTCACCTCCCGCATGGTTTAGGAGTCTTTACATAATATGTGGCGGGAGGTAAGTGGTTACAGGAACCGGCTTATTGTAAGCCATGATATCTGAGGTTTTATTCAGGTTTTGGCTTCAAAGACGATCCAGGCTTGCTTACAATATTTGATTGTTTAGTAACCCATGTTTTGATTGACCACTACCACGACGAATTTTTCTTTTCCCGTAGGAGGAGCTTCAATAATAGTAGTAACCCTGCAACCTAAATCCGGGCCTGAACAAGACATACACCCGGCAATGTTCTGACATGGCATAGATGCACCGAGCCTTCGAGCGTTAATAGGAGCGGCATGTCGCCGGATACGCTCAAGAGCTTCATTTACATTGCGAACTAATTTGTTTACTCCACACACTACTAATGTTATTTTGGGCCCAAAGATCATTGAACCTACCCTGTTGCCGGAACCATCTGTGTTTACGAGAGTTCCGTCAAGGCACACAGCGTTGGTTCCAGACAGAAAAACGTCGGCTGTAACCTGTTTGTTTCTGGTTTCAATCTTTTGATCCGGGGTTAATGTATCGTCCCAGTGGTCATATAAGGTATAACCCTTTTGCTTTAAAATCCTGGGGATACCAAGATCTCGCAAGGTTACCGATCCTCCTACTCCAACAGAGCATCTGTCTGGGATTTCGCTTAAGACAAGCTCAATTGCCTCTTGTTTGGTTTTGGCATAATGAGCAACGAAACCCTTAGCGTTTAACGATTCAACGCAATGCGTGGCAAGTTTTTCGTAAAACCAATATTCCGGTTGGTACAAGGGAACAACTTGTTTAGTCATTAGAATCACCTAATCCAGAGATTTAGATTTCGTTTTGTAAATTCAGCCAGTATCGAAAATCGAGCCAAAAGCAGGGACACTTGCCGCTCTCAGTGTCCCCGCCTTTTGCTGTTCGGATCCTATTGGGATCTAATTCAGGCAGTTTGCATTAACTTAGATTGAGATAGCCTGCTATGTTAGCCTTCTCTGCTTTTACAGGCTTTATCTTGCCTTTAAGCGATGTCATCAGCGATGTTACGCCTGGGCCGTGGCCTGATACAAACGAGTCACCGTGGACAACTATTCCTATGATAACTGCGCCGCGCCTATAACTTCTGCCGTAATAGGACGAGGAATCCATAATCGCGACTATGTCGCCAAGCCTGATCTTGTCAAGCCCCAGTTCTTTAAGCCTCTCTTCTTCCATAGAAGTAATGTCATAGTCTCCTGATTCGGCAGACGATGCCCCTAATCCGCTTCCCATGAATTCCGGGGGTATCATTGCAGTTACCGGAACTTCAAGCACTCCTTCTTTTTCAACAATGCCCATTGTGTTTACTAAGCCCGGGTCCAGGTTCATGCACTTTATGTCAGGATAATCAGTGAGTTTGAGCCCTTGGCCTATGGATCTAACC